>NZ_JBHMBS010000031.1:0-92490 GCF_042428775.1 Streptosporangium vulgare
CCTGGAGGCGCGGAATTTCATAACGTACAGGCACGCCGAAAGGAGGTGGTCCGAACGATGGTTGATCATAGTTGGGCTAGCGAGGTGGCTGTCCGCTGAGGGCACCCCTACGACCACCGGAAACCGCTGGGACCAGCGCGGGATCGGTTGTCTAGAATCCGGGCAAATCCTGCCGATTCTTCACTGATTCCCGACCTTCTGTTTCCATTCTGGTTCCACTAGGATGGCTCCGCGACGAACTTCCCAAGGGCCCCGGCTGTGACGCCGGGGCCCTTCGTCGTTCCTGGCGAAGTTTCCAGCGGCTAGCCGAAACCGCCATAACCAACCAGCCGCTTGCTCTCGCGCGCCTTGACTCTCGCTGGTTAGGCTCGTAGAGCTTCGTTACACGAAAGGCCCCGTGCTCCCCCTGGAAGGGAGCGCGGGGCCGACGTGTTACTGGAGTTGACTACTGGTCGAAGTCGCCGGCCTTCACCTTGCCGATGAAAGCGCTCCACTCATCGGGGCCGAAAGCCAGCGTCGGGCCGCCTCGGTCCTTGGTGTCTCGGACTGCCCAGCCACCGCCGGAGAGGGGTGCCCCTTCGACGCAGTTGTCGCCTTGAGCGGAGAGGGTGCTCTTCCGCCACGCGAGAGGCGTTGTGGTGCTTCGTTCCACGGTCCTCGCCTACCTCTTCTGTAGATCCCTGATCCTGGACTGCACCCGCTGGGCCGACTCCTCTGCAGAGAGTGCCTGCGCCTGCACGGTGCCGAAAATCACGGTATACCGATGGACGTCTGGTGGCTTCTCCCTGTAGATATCGTCCGTCGGGGTCTCCGTGTAGACCAGCGATGAGGCGCCATCACTCTCGAAATCTAGGATCACGAACCCGCCTGCCAACGCCTCGTGGGCGCCCGCAGTGAAGGGCAGCACCTGGATGGTGACGTTGGGCCGTTCGCCCATCTTGATCAGGTGTTCCAGTTGGGCTTGCATGACGTCAGGCCCACCGATGAGGCGGTGCAAGGCGGCCTCGTCGATCACCGTCATCAGTTGCGGAGGATCGTCTCGCTCCAGGATTTCCTGCCTGGCGAGCCGCGCCTCAACGTGACGCTCGATGGCAGCCTCGTTGAGATCAGATCCAGCGCCGAAGATGGCCCGCATGTAGTCCGGCCCCTGGAGCAGGCCAGGGATGTTGTGATCGAAGGTGCGCAGCACCCTGGCTCCAGCCTCGAATGCGGGTAGCCGGCCGCGGAACACGTCCTTGCAGTCGGCCCACCATCCGCGCTGGCGGGCCTGCTTCGCGAGGTCGATGAGTGCTTCGCGCTCGGCCTCGTCGCGGACGTCGTAGGCGTCGAGCAGATCGCGGATGTCTCTGGGGTTGGGGAGCTTCCAGTCGTTGCGCTCGATGCGTGTCAGTTTCGACGGCGTCCAGTCGAGTCGTTTGGTGACCTCGGCGGCGGTGAGTCCGCGCTGCTTGCGGAGCTCCAGTAGCGCCATCGAGAGTTGCCGCCGTTTGACGGTAGGGCTGTGGTCTGCCATAAGCCATCCCTGCTCTCAATGGCCGACAAAATACGCATACCATGACAATCTAAAACTTCTGATTTCAGTATTGCGTTTCTGAGGCGATCGTACAACCATGAGGTTAGACCCCGTCACCGGGAGTGAGGCAAGTATGACGCCAGCAACTGCACGTGCCGCCGCACTACGCGGCGGCAACCTACTCCTGCCCCTGAGGCCACCGGTCGCTGGGCAGCACGTAGGTGCCCCGGCCAGGGATCGGGCGCACGTACCCCTCATCCGCGAGACGGCCGGTCACCTTCAAGGCAGTACCTCGCGAAACCCCGAACTCCTGCACCAGGTGCACGACGCTGGGGATCGGATACCGCTCTTTGTAGATTCCGCCCCGGATGCGCCTTTTGAGCTCGCCGTACATCTGCTCATGGCGAGTCTCGTCGTTGGCGAACGGGAAGTGGATCATGAGGAAACGGTAGAGGGTCACTACCTTGCATGCCCTGTCAGGAAAGACCACGACAGGCCGTGGACGTTCATGGCAGGCCATGAACTGATGTGTGACATAGCACAATCAAACCTGGAGACCGGCGGCCCCCATGCGTGCCCTACCGCACGACACCCCGTGGGGGTCGCCACCCACATCTCAAGGACAGTCACCCCATGACCGTTGCCATCGAACCGGCGGAGGTCACCGCCCGAGACCTACTCGCCCAGAAGTTTCCCGGCTGGACAATCTGGCGGAGCAACACCGGCCGCTGGTACGCCACCCGTCACGCCTGGCCCACCGAAGCCGAAGGGCGCGCTGGATGCGCTCGCACGATCAACGCCGCCACACCCGCTGACTTGTCTCAACTCCTCGTCGATCAAGAGGAGTGCGCGGAACGAGCCGAAGCGCGATCGTCGTGACGCCTGAAGACCTTGACCGGCTGCACGCCGAGGCGCTGAAACGCGGAGCCGACCCGAAGAAGCTGGAGAAGCAGCGGCAAGAGGCGCTCGCTGAGTGCGGCAGCGTGGAAGCGATGGCGCGCTGGGCCGACTTCGACGACCGCCTCGACTACTACTGGCGGAGTCTGCGCCCGTTGCACATGCGCTCCTAATCTTCCGTCTCGGCGCGAATACCTCAGCGGAAAGGCCTCCGCCGGGAAGCCGAGACGGAATAGGCGGTCTCGGATCGGAGGGCCCGAGGCCGCCGTGGCCCCGCCCGATTCACCTTCGGGCGGAGGCCACCACATCTCCCAGCGGGATGGCGCGGTGCTCTACCGCTGGGCCGTCCGGTCCCTGCCTGTCCGGGTGGGCGGGGGCCGGACACCCTTCAACGACCACGACGACCGAGGAGAAGCGCGGTGAGCGAGAACAGCACAGGGCCGGCCGAGGATCCGTTCGCCGCCCGGGACAGACTGAAAGCGTTCGTCGCCGACCGCGGTCTCATCACCGACCGTCTGATCGAGCAGTTTCAGGCCGAGTACGCGCCCGCCGAGAAGACGTCGGCGGAGTCCGCGCGTGTGCAGCCTGGCGACGTCGTCATGTCCGAGCACACCGGCCGCGTGTGGTGGGTGCACGGACACCCGGACATCGAACTGTCAGTGACCGACATCCGGGGTCGTTGCCTGGCCATACCCGAGGCGATCAACGTACATGGGCCTTTGAGCATCCTGTGTCGCATGACCGACCACACGCCTGGCGCTCCCCCCGCTCATCGGTAGCTCTCAGACTCCCGGCCGGGAGGGGCTTACCCACTGCGACCCGGCCGGTCTCGCGAGGCCCCGTCGTCCACCCTCACCGGGCGGCGGGGCCTTCGACTTCCCAGGGTTGGGGCTCCAGCTTGTCGTGACCGTTACCGGCCAGAGGGCAACGCCAAGGCGTACGGTGCCGTCTCATCTAGGTAACCAGTCAACCAGCAGGCAACAAAAGGTAGGAACGCAAAACTGGCGGCTTCTGCCCTGTTTCCTGTCGTACACCGAGGCTATCTTGACAACGAGAGACCAAATCGAACGCCACATCGGGGGTCTTGGAGGAGGTCATCATGGCAGTGCTACACAGCGAGGACGTAGAAGACGGGTTCGTGCTCATCGATCTGACGCACGAGGAGTACTTACAGGCACGTCAGCGTGCGCTCGACGAGATCGGGCTCACGTATGAGCAGCTCGCCGAGCAAGCCCGCACGCGGAGGTTTTCCTCCCCTGACGCCCGTAGCCTCTGGCTCAGGATCAAGCCAGCTTGACCCGAAAAAAGCCTTTCACCTAGCCCGAGAGTTCGCCGCAGATATTCAGCACGTTCTCAACGGCACGGTCTGCAACAATGCCAGCTTCAATGCCCAACGCAACGTGACCGATCCTCGTCTCATCGCCGTAGGCAACAGGCTGACCGCAAGATCCATCCGGGGAGAGATGGTCCCCATAGGTGCCCGCGGCAAGCCCAGAGGTTGGATCAAAGCCGAGTACATGTGCCGCATCGACGAGGCCGGCAAGTACCTCACGGTGGACAACGCCTTCGTTGGCATCTATGCGGCAAACGAAGATCGTTCCCCTCTGTGCCACTTCGACTACGAGCGGGACAAAACCTCGGGGTACCCGGAATCTCACGTCCAGGTTCATGGCGAGTCTGAAGCGCTGGCGGTCTGGGGCGACGAGTTCACCGACCGAGGCCTGCACCGTCTCCACTTTCCTGCCGGCCATCGACGCTTCCGCTGGATCCTTGAGGACGTTGTGGAGTTCCTGGTCAGTGAAGGGCTGGCGACACCTCATAGCGCGGACTGGATGGACGTGCTCAAGCCAGGTCGTAAGAAGTTCATGCAGACGCAGTTGAGGGCGGCGATCCGCAACGACATGGAGACGGCCTTGTTGTATCTCAGTGAGCAGAACTACTCGATCTACCCGCCAGAGACGCCAGGCAAGTAGCAAAAGCAACAGGCGCCCCACTCCGTGATGGAGTGGGGCGCCTTCGTGTGTCTACACGGAGAGGGTTGCCTGCCAAATTCTGCAACCCGGTTGCAAGATCTGGCGGGGGCGTGTAGACAGAGGAAGTGAAGGACGAGCCGGAGGTGAGCGACGAGATGCTTGCCCGCCGACTCCGCGAAGCGGCAGCCAAAGTCAAAGCAGGCGAGCAGGCACGAGCCGAACGAGCCAAGCTCATCGACGAGGCCGGCCGACGCGACTGGACACGGGAAGCTATCGCGGAACTGGCAGGCATCACCCACCAAGCGGTAACAAAGCGGCTAGCTAAGAGCCGCCAGCAGGACCCAACTGAATAACCCCCAACGCGCCCCAGGCCGGTGCTACCAACACCGACCCGGGACGACTTGATCCACCAGACCCCACTGCTAAGGGCAAGTCTGAGAGGACCCAATGCGCCACGATAGTGCTGCGGTGCTGGTCAGCGGTAGCCCCGCTGATCTTTTGCCCGCATTTCCCCCAATCCCGTCATGGGCTGACTTGGTCAGCCTCCCGCCGATCCGTAGCCGCACCCGCCACCAGGTGCCCGCCGGATGGCCTGACGGGGAACAGCCCTCCGGTTGGCCCGGCTCCACCCCTGGCGTCTCCTGCCGCGACCTCTGCGACCGGCAGCAGGCACGGAAGGGCGTCCGGGGATGACCATGCCCGAATGGCCCGCATTGCCGCCGATCCCGTCATGGGTGCCTGACGTCGTGGCTGCCATCGCGATCGGCTTCGGCGTCATCGCTTCGATCGCCTTGCCTGTGCTGCTCTACTTCCTGGGCAGGACGCTCTTCCGTAAGGCGAAGGTCAGCACGGCTAAGACGACGGGCGCGGACCTGCTGACCTGGCTCGCCGCGAGCATCGCCACCATCGTCTCTGCCCAGGGCATGTGGCAGTTCCTCGACCGCATCATCGGCGATGTCCACTGGTCGCTGCGTGGCTTGATGTTCGCGTTCATCGAGGTCGCGGTCGTCATCTCTGCCGTACGCGCCCGTAAGAACATGCGGGAGAACTTCTCCGCAGGCATCGACGGCGTCGCCGTGTGGGCTCTCACGGGCCTGTCGGCGGTCCTGTCCGCCATGGAGGCCGCCTCCCTGCCTGAGGCCGTGTTCCGTCTCGCTGCGCCTCTCGTAGCCGCTTGGTTGTGGGAGCGCGGGATGGCGATCGAACGCCACCGTGCGACCGGCCGCAAGCGCATCCACTGGCGGTTCACCCTGGAGCGGGTCCTCGTCTACATCGGCTTGGCCGAGGCGCAGGACCGTACCGCGGAGGAGGTCGACGCTCAGCGGCGCCTCACAAAGGTCTCCCTCGCCGCGAAGAAAGCCCGGAGGCTCCGCGACGCCGGGGCCTCCGACCGCAAGCAGCGCGCCGCCCTCGCCAAGCTAGACACCGCATTCGAGCGGGCAGCGGAGCACGCTGGCCTTGCCCGCGACCCCGAGGTGCAAAAGCGCGTGCGCGCCGAGACCGCGTCCCTGTACAGCGCCGCCGGCCTCCTCGACATCACCCCGGCCTCTGAGTGGATGACCGCCGCTGTTGAGGCTCCAAGCGACTTCGCCCGGCTGGCAGACCGGACCGAGCAGCTCCGCGCCGACCTGGTCAACCAGGACGAGCTGCGGGCGATGGAAGCGAACATCCTCATGGTCGTCTCCAGCCTGACTGGGCAGCGCTTGACGCCCGTCCAGGACGCGTCCAAAGCGGCGTCCACTTCCGCGACCACATCGACCATCGCGATCCCCACACCGCAGCGCCGCATCCTGATCTCTCCTGGAGACCCGCGACCGGTCGGCACGCTGGCACCGTTCGTGACGTGGACGCGTCCAGAAGCGCGTCCACTCAGAGGGGATCTCCTCCTGCCTCCGCTGGACGCGATCTTGGACGCGAACCTGGACGCCGACAGCGACGCTGGAGACGACAGGACGCGTCCACCTGGCGACCAGTTCGGCGACCAGAAAGAGCCCACCGAGCAGGACAAAGGCCGTATCGCCAGGTACTGGGCAAAGCGCGTGGAGAAAGGCGAGGTCCTCTCCAAGTGGGCTCTCGCGGACAAGACCAAATTCAAGCCGACCTGGTGCGGCGACCGCATCACCGAAGGCAAGCAGATCCTCGCCGCTAAGGGCTGGACGTTCGACGACCGCGGGCGCCCCGTAGGCCCCGCCGAAGTGGACGCGGAACTGGTCGCGTCCACCCCTTCCGTGAACGGCTCTTCGCCGTCCACTTCCAACTGATCTTTCTCGCCTCTGGAGACCTTCATGTCTCGTTCCCTCTATGCCGTCATGGCCCTGCTCGACGTCCACCTCACCCTCAACACCTGATCGGAGACCCACGATGCTGCTCCTTCTCGCTCTCCTTGCCGGCGCCGTCGGCATCATGATCTGGACCCGGACCACCAAGTGGTATGAGCTGCTGATCATCGGTGGTCTCGGGATGATGGTCGGCGCCGTCATGGCTGGCGCCCGGACGTTCGATGCCCTGAGCCTCCAGTCGCTGTGGTCGGCGGTGTTCGGATGATGCTCCGCGACTTCCTCACCCGCTGGTGGGACTGGCGCCCCACCTGGAAAGCCGTGCTTTTCTACACCGCTGTGACGCTCGCCATCACAGCAGTCAGTGGTCGCCCCGCATGGTCGGTCGGCGCGATCGTGATTGTGGTCGCTGCGGCTATGTCCGCGGCGCTCGCCTACGTGGAGCTCTACAACTCCATGACCGCCCCCGAAGATGTCGACGAGGACACCGAAGAGAGCGCGGAGGCGCCAGCGGGAGGAGCGTTCGCCGTCGCCCCTACCCCGGACCCGGCGCGGCACATTGACCTCCGCAAGGAGCAGCCGTGACGCCGGTCGAGGTGCTCGCCGTCGTCGCTGTAGGCGGCGTAGCCACAGCTGTAGCGAAACGCTCCCGCCCCGGCAAGACGAAGCCGCAGAGGAATGGGGCGCCGCGGTCGTGGCTGGTGACCATGTACAACAACACCGGCGCCGCCCCCGTGAAAAGCGGCGACGTGAAAGGCGCCACCGCTGAACTCGCCGGACGAGCCGCCGCCGCGGTGATTCGTGGCAAACCCGAACGCGGGCGGGCCAGTACAGAACTCAGCATCGCAGCGAGCCGCGGCCTCGACCGGCTCGCTGATCGGGCTGCTTCTCGCTGGGAAAAGCGAGTGGCGGCCCGCCCGCCGGAGACGATCGTGGACCGGTGGAAGAACCGTCGAGCCTCCGCCGAACCGCGACCAGGCCGAACGATACGGTTCCGCCGGCCCGACCTGTCTGGGGTCGCTGACCGGCTCAAGCCCAAACCAGAACCTCCGCCGACGCCCCCGGCTGGCGGGGACACGACTCCCCCCGCCGCTTCCCGCCCTGCCCCCTCACCTGTTCCTCCTCAACCCGCACCGGGAGCCCCGATGACCACCTCGCCCCCTGAAGCCGCTGCTCCGGCGGATGCTGCGCCGATCGCTCCCCCGGGTGATTGGGCTGCGCTGATCGCCCGCGTCTCCGAGTTCACCCCGGAAAGCGACGTCGAACTCATCGACTGGATGAAGGGCGAAACCGCCGGAGTGCTGAGCTACGCCGAAAGCGTGGACACCGTGCGGGAGACGTGCGTGACGGTCCTCGGCCTGGACCCCTCAGCCGTGGCAGGCATCTCCGCCTTCAGCGAGCAAGCCGCCGACACCGCCGCCCGGATGAGCGAAGCAATGAACACCTTCATGACCGTCTACTCCGAGGTCCAGCAACTCGTCGCCTCCGGTGTGGTGCTTCCGTTCGATGGCCGGTGGATGACCGGCGGCGGAGCCGACTCCTAACCCCCTGCTCAACCCGAAAGGACTGCCTCATGGTCACCGACACCGATTACGACACCGCTGCTCCGGCCGTACCGCGCGGGCGGCTGCTGGGACGCGCGATCGGCTGGGTGCAGGCTGACCATCTCCGCCGCGGCCCCCACCTCCTCGCCCCCGCCGCCGTCGGCCTGGCTGCTGCCGCTCACGCTGCGGACCTGCCCGCCGCCTACGGCATCCCCCTCACAGTCCTCGCGAGCATCGGCATGTACACCCGGTCGATGAACCGCCCAGTTGATCCTGGTGAGCCTGTGCGCGCTGCTGCTGCGACCGTCGCCGCCGGGTCGTGGATGACCGCCGCCGCCGAATGGGGTGTGATTGCGGGTCCGTATGGGCTGATGGGGTGGCTCGGAGCCGCCGTCTACGGCCTCACCTACTGGGCTTACCGGCAGGACCCCAAGATTCTTGAGGCGCTCGCGCAGGAGCAGGCCCGCGCCGACTGGCATCACAAAGCTGGCCTGTACGGGCTAGGCGGATCGCACCTGCTGGAATGGCGCGAGACCCGGCTGGGTGAGCAGATGGTCATCAACACCCGCGGCACCGGCAGGCTGGCGTCCGAACTCGTCGGAGGCAGGCTCGAAGAGCTGATCGCCGAAGAGGAGATGCTGCCGAAAACGCGAGTGAAGACCCGGGTTGGTTCCATCGCGGGGCGCCTCAGCATCAGCATCCGCTACAAGAACCCGTGGGCCGAGGCTCTGCCTCACCCGCTGCTGGACCCGACGCCGGAGATTCCGCTGCCTGATGTTGCTGACGGCCGCGAGCCGCGGATCATCGGCATGGACCCGGAGACCGGTAAGGCGCTGCAGGTACCGATGTGGGACGAAGACGGCGCCATGCGGGTCCTCATCGTTGCGATGTCGGGCGGCGGTAAGACCGTCGTCATGTCGGACATGTTGGAGCGTGACACCGCCGCCGACAACGTGTTCCCGATCGGTATCAGTGTCGGCAAGGGCAAGGAGATGCGGCGGTGGCGCCCCTCGCTGGGCCTGTCGGCGGTCGGAGCCGGGGAGCGGATCAAGGCGTTGCGGATCCTGGAACTCGCGAATCTGATCATTGATTGGCGGGCAGCTCAACCCTCCGACGAAGTCACCGTGATCCCGCGCCGTACCCAGCCTCTCGTCACGGTGTATGTCGATGAGGTGGACACGTTGCTCGGCGAGTCCGACCAGATCGGCATGGCGACCCGCAAGGCGTTCGGTGATCTGATGATGAGGAGCCGCAGCGAAGGCGTGGGTGTGGTCGTCGCCGGAGGCCGCGGCACCGTAGAGTTCCTCGGCAACGGCAAGATCAAAAAGATGTTCAACCAGTTCGTGCTCCTCAAAACCGCTGGTGAAAGCGAGATCCGGCACGTACTCGGCGACATCGGACTCGCCATGCCCAACATGATGACCTACGGCGAAGGCCACGCCGGCGTCGCACTGGTCAGCGACCTGGCCGGGCATTGGCAGGCCGGACGCGCCTGGAAGCTCAAGGAACTGCCCGACATCGACCGGCTGGTCCGCGGACGTGAAGCCTGCCCGTTGGAGCCCGGCCTGGTGGCTTACCTCGGCGACAAGCTGACCGCCCTCACCGGCACCACCTCTCCCTCGTACACGTTGCAGCGCCCTGTCTCTCCTCCCCCCTCCGTGGAGACCTCCATGCCTGTGGACCAAGCCCCATCCGATCGTGCTGCTGAGCAGCGCGCCGCAGCCCGAGCAACCCTCAACGCCCTACCGGCCATCACCCTCGGCACCCTCACCGCCGGGGAGATGCGCGCCGCGGCGATCGAGCGCCGCCGCCAGGCAGCCGAGCAGACACAGATGAGCCCCGAAGTCCGGCGGACGCTGCTGCGGCTTCTCGCGCAACCGGACGGGACAACAGTCCGCCAGGCCGAGGCAGCGCTGGAGACCGAGCTCGGCCAGGAACGCGGGGTATCGAAGAGCGGCGCGTGGCGGTGCTTGGACGCGCTCCGCTTCGAAGGCGTTGCGGAGTTGCGCGGGAAGGGGCGCGGCGCCAAATGGCATCTCGCCCCGGCGCCTGTCGAGGACGCCCTGAGGGTGGTCGACGACTCCGAGGGTGAGCACGAACGCGCCATCGAACTCATCGAAGAGGCAGCCACCGACGCTCTGGAGGAGGACCCCGATGGACACGAAGAGTGACATTAATTGTCCCAGGCAGGCCCTTCCGGGAATTGTCCCCAGCCCCTCCCCCGCCCCTCGTATAGGGGACTTCCCTGGGACAAAAGACAATCCGCTGCCCGTCGTCGACTCCATCACCGATCGTGACCACAGCGGGGGCTCGCATGGGTGACTGGACTGCCCGCGCTGAGGTCCTCGCCGACACCTCAGAGCTCGGCTACGAAGCGGCGGCGATCGTCGGCCGCTGCCGAGCAACGGGCCTCGACTCAAGATCCTTCCGAGCGGTGATCTCCGCGACCCTCGTTCTCGGCGCGCACCCCATGGCTGCCGGCGGAGACCCATGGGGCAAGGATCGCGACCTCGTCTGCGCAATCCTCGACCTCCTCGACGAAGTCGCCGCCAAGTGGGACGCCCACACCAAGCTCTGTACCGCGGCAGCGAACCAGCGAGCCCTGGCCCGCACCCGGGCGGTCAACGCTGACGCTGACGACGTCAAAGCACACTGGCGCGCGATCGCCGTGGACTGCACGACAGCGCTCGACATCCTCGGCGAGCTACGGCCGCGCTTGCAGCACGCCGCCCGTCGCCTCAGCTCAGCCCCTTACCAGCTCGGCTCCACCTACGCCGCGGTGTACGCCCTGATCGCTCAGGGCCGTGTCATGCCGCACGACGGCCGGTGGATAACCGGAGAGGAGACCACACCATGACTGGCATCTGGCCGCCCCGCCAGTACGACGACCCGCTTCCCGCCGCCACGTGGCAGACCCTCGGCCGATGCAACGAGGTCGGCGGCGACGAAACCTGGTTCCCGCCGAAGGGCGTATCCTCACGGCCCGCGAAACTCGTGTGCCGCCGCTGCGAGGTCCGAGCCGAGTGTTTGGAGTACGCGCTGGAGCATGGGGAGCGGTTCGGCGTGTGGGGTGGACTATCCGAGCGGGAACGGCGGCGGCTTATAGCACTCCGGGATCGATATGAGGCTGCGGCGTGAGCGGAAGTTAGGGTTCCACGTTGCCGAGCGAAGTTGACGGGTCGAGTCAACCGAACCCCACTCTGGTCAGTTTGCGGCGTCGGCCGTTCATGTTGACGCCGGGCCATCTCCACCTTGGGCCGTGTCGGAAAACGATCGTCTGCCAACACATGTGATCCAAACGCGAACCCGCAAGACACGGGTGTCGACAACTCGTGTCGAGAATCAACGTCGATTAACGGTAAGAAATGGAGTTTCCGGCATGCTCTTCGGTTACGCGCGAGTCTCGACCGCCGACCAGAACCCCGATCATCAGATCGACGCGCTCACCCGAGCCGGAGTCGCCATCGAGAACATCCACCTCGACAAGATCAGCGGATCGAAGTCCTCCCGCCCGCAGCTCGACATGATGCTGCGAATGCTCCGCGCCGGCGACACGTTGAAGGTGACTCGCCTCGATCGGCTATCGCGGTCGGTCCTTCACTTGGTGACCCTCGGCGCCGAGCTCCGAGAGCGCGAAGTCGGCCTGCACGTCATCGAGCAAGGCATCGACACCGCGACCGCCGAAGGACGGGCCATGTTCGGCATGCTCTCAGTCCTGGCCGAGTTGCAGCGAGAGCTCATCATCGCCAACACCCGCGACGGCCTGGCCGCAGCACGAGCTCGCGGCCGAGTCGGCGGGCGTCGCCCCCGCCTCACCCCGGAGCAGGCTGCGCTCGCGCAGGAGCTGTACGACAAGCGGGAGAAAACCGTCCAGCAGATCGCTGACCTGTTCGGAGTGCCGAGGTCCACGACGTACGGCCACCTGAAGCGAACGGATGTCGAGCAGCGAACCCCTTCATAACGAGACAGCGCCGAATACGGACGCGCCCCTCGAAATTTATTATTTAATGTCCTGTAGGTGTGCACCAAAACTCTTCAGACAAAGGAATCCCCCCGTCTTGACCGTCGATCAACCTTTACCCGCCACCAAGGCTTGCAGAAAATGCAAAACTACTTGGCCGCTAGAAATGTTCGCGCCTCGCAAGACAAACTTGCGCGATGGGCGCGAAGTGCACTGCCGCGTCTGCCAACGCATCGTGACTCGGATACGACGACTTGGGCTCAGACCCGAAGTCGCCGCGACACCCCTCGCGGAAGACGGTCGATGCGAAGTGTGTGGAGCCCAGCCTCCCAATTGGGGGCTGCAACTCGACCACGACCACACAACGGGCGACTTCCGCGGATGGTTGTGCGGGGGATGCAACGCAGCCATTGGCCATGCAGGAGACAACCCGATCCGCCTTAGAGCCCTCGCCGACTACCTGGACAAAAAGGCGCGATGACTCGCGTGAGGATTATGTAGGGGCCGCAGCGATCTTGAGGCTGAGCGCATCTCGAACCTCATTCGGTCCTTACCGTCCTGCAAATTGCATGACTCTCGCTGTTAACTCACATCACAGGAGACGTGCCCGCCGGTCGCCCCTGCCCTTCGGGGTGGGGGCGTTGCCGTGTCTGCCTCACCGGCTACGGTTCCTGGCCACCCGCTGGGCCGAGAACCGCGCGTCACGAATCGCCCGAGCAGCTTCGGCCTGCGGCTCGACCATGCGGCTACGGGCCGCGGCCAGGATCCGCTCTTTCTGCCCGGCAGGGATCCCCTCCATCTCGACGTCGACAGCGTCAAGCACGGCGGTAACGAGACGTTCGACGATGTCTTCCGTGAGTCCCATCAGATCAGCATGGCAGGCGAAGGCGTTGCCCTGTCTGCCTGCGGACGATCAGCGGGCGGGGTGAGCATGGCGGCATGGATCCTGAGCTGAGCGCCGCCATCCGCGCCCTGGCCCGCTTCGACGCCGATGCTGCCCGTGCTCGGCTCCACCTCGCAGCGGGCGGGGCTGAGGAGGACGCGGCGGAGATCATGCGGGGTGCCCTTACCCCTCCCCAGGCGGGGAGCGGAATGATCTTTCGAAAACCCTCTCGGTCGACTAGCTAAAAAGTATGATCATGGCTAATATTATTAGTCATGATCATACAGGGATGGCTGAACCCCGAAACGGCGGCCCATCAGTTCATCGCCGCCTTCCCCGGCTTCAGAGAAGCCGTTGAAGCTGCAGCGACCCGCACCGCTGAGCAACTCGACGGCTCCGTCGCTACGAAGAAGCGCCAGAGACAGGCATTCGCGGACTTCTTCCGCTTCTACCTCGTCGACGAGCTCACCTTCCGCGGCATCCTTGCCTGCGACGGCGACGAGAAAGACACCGTGGAGATCAGGGCCGGCAACCGCAACGGACTCTCCCTGAAGTACCACTCTGTCCGCATTCGCTGCCTGCGCTCCAAGGACGGCAGGGCCCCTGGCGCCTCCTCACGCAAACGCGCCCGCGAGTACACCCAGCCCCTCTTCCCCGTCGAGTTAAAGAACTTGACCCTCCTGCTCTTATGGGAGATCACCGCTAAGGGTGTGGAGATGGAACTCGTCTACCCCAAGGCATCCGGCGAGAAGAGCAAGCACACCACCGTGCACTGGACTGCACTCATTCCTCACCCCGCCGAGTCCCTTGACATGGTCAGCGTCGATGCTGGCGTAGTGGACATCGCAGCAGCTCAAGACCTAGACGAATACGCCCTGCCCAAGCAGGACGTCAAAGAAGAAGGCGGCGAATCGTCGTGATCTACGGCGCACGAGTTCGGCAAGCACGCGAACTACGTGGCCTGACGCAAACCGGAACCGCACAGGGCGCTGGGCTCACTCAAGGCCGGATCGCTCAGATCGAACTCACCTCATCGGTGGACATCGGCGACGAGCACCTTGAACGCCTGGCACAGACACTCAAGGTGCCAGTCGCCTTCCTGCAGCGGCCTCCGGTCGACGATCTGGCCGAAGGATCTATGCAGTTCCGGGCCCGCAAATCGCTACCCGCGGGCGTGCTGCGGCGGGTACGGCGCGAGGCCGAGATCACCCGCGAGATCGCCCGTCACATGCTGAGCCAGCTTCAGGCGCCGTCGCTACGGGTGCCGGACCTACGTGGCATGGACGACATCGAGGAGGCTGCACAACTCACCCGCTCAGCCCTGGGGCTACCTCCCCATGGACCCGTGCCCCGCGTGCTGCACGCCCTGGAGCGCGCCGGGGTCATCGTGATCGCCTTGGAAACGTGGGTCGACGGCAAGCTGGATGCGTTCAGCACATGGGACGGCGCAGAACTGGACCTTCCGCTGGTTTCGATTGGCGAAGGGTCATCTTGGGATCGGATCCGTTTCACCTCCAGCCATGAGCTGGGGCATTTGGTCATGCATCGAGCTCCGGGCGGTGATCTGAACGCGCTAGAGAAGGAAGCCGACCAGTTCGCCGGCGAGTTCCTGTTCCCTCGCGAGGACGCCAAGGAGGAGTTCTCCAAGACGGTGACTTTGAGCCGTCTTGCCCCGCTGAAACTGAAATGGGGAATGTCGATTGCATCGTTGATCTTCCGCGCGTTTGAGGTGGGCGCGATTGACCAGAAGCAGAAGACCAGCCTGCAGGTGCAGCTGGGGGCCCGCGGTTGGCGGAAACAGGAGCCGGGAGCCGACGCCCGAGAGCCAGAGCGGCCCAGAGCCTTGCGGAAGATGATGGAACTGCTGTATGGGGATCCGGTTGATACCCGACGGCTAGGTGAGGATTT
The DNA here is from genome assembly GCF_042428775.1 of Streptosporangium vulgare. Classification (NCBI taxonomy): domain Bacteria; kingdom Bacillati; phylum Actinomycetota; class Actinomycetes; order Streptosporangiales; family Streptosporangiaceae; genus Streptosporangium; species Streptosporangium vulgare. The sequence continues at coordinate 14,956 of NZ_JBHMBS010000031.1, forward strand.
CCCCTTATACGTCACTGAACTGAACCGGATGGTCGATCGTTACGCGGACACACCATCGCGGCAGATACAAAAACTGACTTCAGCCCCTTTGGCAGATACTTCGCCGCCCGGCGTTCTGGTGCAATTCAGAGCACGCGCCTGATCTCGAACGCAGCCAAGCCCTCGCCCGGATCCGGGCGAGGGCTTTCTGCTGCCCATACCTTCCCGGTATGGGTTGTGATCCGTGGGGCTCCTGAGGCGTCTCACGGTCGTGTCCCGGCTCCGGCGAGGGGAGCCGGGACCCGCCGTCACGTCAGCGCGGTTGCGAGTTCTCGCACCCCTGAGACACGCGGGTGCATAGTAGTGAGATCGGTGGCGATCTGCCGAATCTTGGGCCGGTCCCGTACCTCGCTCGGCGCCTCCTTGTGAGCCGCGAGCAGCGCATACGCGGTTTCTTCTGGTTTCCCCCACTGCCACCAGGCTCGCGCCATGTCGGTGTGGTACCGGCCGCGCCGCTCCGGCGTCTTATACATGTCCGGCCGCAGTTCCTGCCCCGCGCGCACTGCTGCCCCTGCGTCTCCCAGGGCGTAGTTGAGGTTCACCCCGTACATCTTCACGAACAACTCGGCATCCGTCTTGCCGGTCAGCGCGGTCAGGCGTTCCGCGGCGCGCTCGGCGTCCGCGAGCCGCGTGAACGCCTGCTGTCGGTCGCCTGCCTGGCTTGCGGTGTAGGCGGAGGTGCACATCAGCCGCAGGTAGGTGCCCAGGTGAGGTGCTTTGCGTAGCCCCATGACCGCCAGGGTGTCGGCGGCCCGTTCTACTACCTTCGTGGCTGCGTCGTGGCGTCCGCTGGTCCTCAACATCATCCCCATCGCGCGAGCAGAAGCACCCTGAGCCACCGCATCCTCAGACCGCTGCGCGTACAACACCCCCCGGTCGGCGGTGCGGAGCGCCGTGTCCTTGCGACCCACCTTGTTCAACGCGTCGGTGGCCAGGTTGTAGCAGGACGCCAACGTCGCCCACCCTGCCGGGGTGTCCACCCGCTTAGCGGTGTCGAGAGCAGCCGACAGCAGCGCCGGGAACGCGCCAAGGAGAGGCGCTAGCGCACTGACATCGAACTGGCCTCGCGCGACCTGTAGCCGCTGCTGGATCTCGGCGAGGGCCGCAGGCCGGCCGGACTCGACGGGCACCGCGAGTGCGTCTTCGAGCCTCAGCAACAGGTGTAGCGGGACTGACAGTCCTGCCGCAGTGATCAATGTTCGGCGTCGCATGGGATCTTCCCTTTCGTCGTCACTCAATGGCGTCGGAGAGGCCGCGCAGCACCGTTGCGCATGAATCTGCAACCCGAGCTGATCCGGGCGGGCCCCGTAGGCGCGAGCGAGCATCACCGTGTACTCCGGTCCCGGCCGGTCCTGCCCGTGCTCGTACCGGCACAGCATCGCCTCCGACAGAGCGGTTGGCCGCAGCCCGTCGGCGAGGTAGAGGTCGCCGACCTTGGTGACGGTCTGGGCTCGGGACCAGCCCAATGCCAGCCGCCACGCCTCCAGCGGCAGCACCTCCGGGCAGGCGCTGCGAATGGCGGTGACGATCTGCTCCGCCGGCCATCCGTCGCGCTGCCCGCGCATACGCAGAGCGGTCGCTTCACGTTGGATCTGTGCACGCCTTGACCTGGTGATCTGCCCCATGAGGCCGCCTCCGCGGATCGCGAACCCGACAGATGAACCGTAACTGAATCGCCACTCACCGTGAAGAGATGTGAGGGTCATTGACCCCGCCCCTCAATGACCGCGCACCTCCGCAGCACCCACTGTGAATGGAGCAAACCACCCGGCACCACCGACTGGAGGACCCCCATGACTCTCATCCTCGACCGGGCCGCCACCACCCCCCGCACCCTGATCAGCCCCGCCTTGTTCGTGCGGCTGACCGCGCGGATCGCCGTCGACCACCCCGAGCACGCCCACCAGGCCGACATCATCATGGAGCAGGCGCTCGCGTTCCTCGCCACCTGCGCCGCCAACCCCGGCGCCGGCCTCGGCCCGTCCGACACCGTCGACATCGGATGGCACACCTTCATCCTCTACACCCCCGAGTACGCCGAGTTCTGCCAGCGGATCGCGGGCCGGTTCATCCACCACAACCCCGACGACAACCCCGCCGACTCCGGGACGGGCAACAGCCTCGCCGATACCATCAAGGCGATGGAGGCCGCCGGCTACCGGGTCGACCCGGTCGTGTGGCCGACCTCGGCCGACTGCAGCAGCGGCGGCGGAGGCAAATGCAATCAATGCTATGCGGGGTGCACCGATTCGCCCAAGAAGACGGCAGTGGGTTGACCTGCCCGAACCTGCCCGTGCGGCTGTCGAGGAACAGACTGGCCCGGTTGTCGGTATTCGGTCGGCCGAGGTTGGGCTGACCTCTGGACTCGCCGCGAGCATCACCACCGCTGAGGGGGCCGTCTTCTTCGTGAAGGCGGCCCCCGCCGCTGCTCCGGTCGCCGCTCATCTGCTGCGCGAGCGCACCGCCAACCGGGCACTCCCCGCAGGCATCCCTGCGCCGCGGTTGCTGTGGGCTGCGGACGTGGCCGGCTGGCACCTACTCGTCTTCGAGCACGCACCCGGCCACGAGGCGGACCTGGCGCCCGGCTCCCCGGACATCTCCGCTGTGGTGGACGCGGTCGCAGCCCTCTCCGTGCCGTGCCCGTGGGCTGAGGCGCCGTCCGCGACGGTCAAGGTCACCGCGCTGCTCCGGCACGCCGAGGAGCTGCTGGAGGACTCCCCGGCCGAGTACGGCCGCTACGGGCCGCTCGTCAAAGCCCTCGACCTCGACGAGCTCGACGGGCCGACCCTGCTGCACGCGGACCTGCACGCAGGCAACCTGCTCGTCGACGGAGGCCGGTGCCAGGTTGTCGACTGGTCAATGGCCTGCCGAGGCGCCGCATGGGTGGACGTGGCCCTGCTGGTGCCGAGGCTGGTCGATGCTGGCCACACCCCCGCCGACGCTGAGGACATCGCCGCCCGGGTGCCCGCGTGGAGCTCAGCGCCTCCGGACGTAGTCACCGCGCTGGCCGCCACCCGCACCCTGTTCGCCACCCGGATGGCCGACGTCGGACCAGCGCACCTACGCGGGAAGCGGTTGCGCACCGCAGCGGCCTGCCGGGCTTGGGTGGAGTACCGCACCAACTAAGCCTCACAGACAGTAGAAAAGCCCCGCCGCTCTCCGCGAGGAGAACGAGCGGGGCGTCCGCATGCTCAGGCTTTGGCCGCCTTCTGGAGAGCCATCCATGCCGCGTGCCGGTCTCGCCGCTGCTCGGGCTGCTCCCACCAAGGGTGCCGGTTCAGAGCCTCCAACGCGTCCAGTCGGGCGCTGCGGGCGGCGGTGAGTTCCTCGCGCTGCTCGTCCGTCATCGCACCCTCCAGGACCTCTTGAGAGGACGGCAGGGCAGCGGTTACCCGTTGCACCTCCTCGTCCGTCTTCCAGTAAGCGCGCTGGAGGTCCAGCAGGTCGGGCGGAAAGTCGTAGTCGGCCATGTTCTCCCCCGGGGTGCGTGGTGCCGGAGAGATCCTACGAGGGGCGAAAGGCGATCTCTGCGACGCCCCGCTCATACAACGCGAAAGAGCCCCGCACTCCCGGGTGGGAGTGCGGGGCTCTTTCGTGTACGGGGCTACGGGGCCGGGGTGGGGGTGCCCTGCCCTCCGGTTGAGGAGGACGACGGCGTCGGAGTGGGAGTCGGCGTCTGGGTGGGGGCCTTCGGCGGCGCCTGCGTCACTTTGCAGTCATAGGCAGCGATCGCGTACCCGGGCAGGAGCTTGCAGGTGGTCCAGACAGGGCCGACCTTGTAGGCGTAGACGGCGGGAAGTCCACCGTCCTTGCCGTCCGCTCCGGGCTTGCCGGGCTCTCCCTGGGCTCCCTTGACGCCGGGAACGCCGCGCAGACCGCGCGCACCGGGAACCCCCTGGGGTCCTTGGGGGCCGGTGTCGCCCTTGGCGCCCTGCGGGCCGCGCTCTCCCTGCGGGCCGGGGCCGTTCACCGCGGTCTGGCCCTGACCGCCCCAGGTGATGCGCCCTTCGGTCGGCCTGCACTTCGCGCTCGCGTTAACGATCCGGGTGTAGCGGGTCTGCTTGTGGACGCACGCGGTGATGACGTCGCCGGGGGCCGCAGTCTGCGCGGCTGAGGCGGTGGTGACGCTGGACAGGCCGACCGCGAGCACAGCGGTCGCGGCAATCGCAAGAGGCGTTCTGAGACGCATGTGAGCTCCAGGGAGGGATGAGATAGCCGTGGCGCGGCTGCACCAGATTGGCAGAATCGGGCTCTTTGGACCGGGCCAATGGGCATTTGTCGCCACGATTCGCGTATGCGGCTTACGCGTGCGGAGTCCGGTCTTTAAACGAAGAACGCCCGCTTCTCCCTGAGGAGAAGCGGGCGAACAGGGAGCCCCGATCGGCATGGCCGCACGTTCAGGACTCCACCACCAGTATGGAGGACCAGCGAGTTTGAGTAGTTCAAATCGCTGACGCGAGGGGTGATCAAACTTCGGCGTGGCAGGTGAAGTTGCACACCTCGGACCCGCCCGTGAGACAGTCGCCGTTGCATCCGTGGCGGCAGTCCGAGGAGTCGCCCAACAGCGTCGGCACCTTCCCAGCGGGCAGCAGTTCACGAGCCAGCGCCCGCTTCTCCCGCTGGCGCTCCGCCTTCACCGTCCTTGGCCCGTTGCAGCAGGAGCAGGCCACGCCGTACCAGACCTGACGGCCAAGCATGCGAGCCATCACGCCTCCGCGCCGTCGGCAACCTCAGACAGTGGAGGTAGGTGGATCTCCCAGGTGAGATCCAGCCCAGCGTCCAGCATGGTTCGGCGAAGATCGCTCAGACGCGGATCCGCCTCGCTTATACGCTCCACGACGAGCTGGAACTTCACGTCCGCCTCAGCGCCGGTCAGTCGGTCGTCTCGTCGGAGCGCCCGCCAGAGGTTCCACCCTGCGAGGTAGTCGTCAGGGGTTGGGTAGGCGTAGAAGTGCGGGCACTCCGCACGGACAGCCAACTCGTCCAGGGTGTACGGGCGGTCCGAGTCGGTGTGGTCCCGGTCGTAGCCCCACGGGACCTCGCAGCGGCGGCCATGGATGCGGCACATACCCTCATCCTCCCAACAACCAGTTGCTGCTATTTCGCGCCAGGCTGGCAGTTGAAAAGGGGCCGAGCGGCCCGAAGGCGACCCGACCCCTGCGACCTCTCCACGCTCCACCGTGACAGCGAGAGGCCCTCACAAATACCCATCCGTGTCCTCAAGACCAAGCCGAAGGACTGCACTCAGCCTAACAAGGGCGACGCAGCCATGGACGTGACGCGCAGGCTTTTACGACTTGATACAGATTCAGTCGGAGGTGGGGGCGCCGCTAGGCCATGGGCGGGCCGCCCAGCTCTGCACCTCGGCTCACGCCGCCGGACGGTAATCCCGGCGCCCCCTCGGGTGTGCTTAGACGGTCCTACCTCCGGTGATCAACCCGGACGTGCCGCCACCCCGACCCCTGCCAGTCCCGGAGGACGACAGGAAGCAACGACCAGCCTACTGCGGCTCGACCGGGGTCTCCGGCTCCTGCGGCGGGACCGCCGGGTACTCCGCGTCCAGACCCTCCAGAGCACCCACCTTCGCCTCCAGAGCGGAGAAGTCCACCTCAGGGTTGGCCGCCTTGATGTCGGCGATGTCCTGGCGGATTCCAGCCACAGCGTTGTCGATACGGACGACGATGGCGTCGAGATCTGCCTGCTTACCCATGATCTTGTCTACCTTCCTGTTGAGACGTGACTGCGCCTGCTCGATGAGGGACAGCCGTTCGTGGATGTCTTCGAGGGCCTGCCTGAGGTTGAGAAGGAGCCGCCAAAACCGCACCCGCCCCACCTCCCTTCGTGCGTCTACCGCTGCGACATCGGCAGATCCGGGCGCGCGGTGTGCCTGGCCCAGAAACCCGACACGTACGCGATCAGACCGGGCAGCAGCGGAATGACGAACGTCTCGACCGGGTCCGGCAGGAACGCGATCAGGTCCAGGTCAGCGTTGACCGCCTGAAGGACCGTCAGCCCCGCCAGCAGGCTCAGATACGAGCCAGCCGACGCCGCCGTGACCTTCCGCTCGACTGGCCGCTTCTCCGCGATGGACTCTCCGTGCATACGCCCCTCCTGGGGGACAGCCCGCTGAGGTAGCGGGAAGTTGGGCGCCCGGATCCGGGCATCAAAAAAGCCCCGGCCGGAAGGCTCAGGGCGTCAGGGGCGGCGTGGGTTCGTCGTCCTCAGGGGGTGGTTCGGGCTCCGGCCACAAGGCGGCGGCGCGGACCAGGTACGGCCACACGAGAGCGTGCAGGACGTCCACGCTCAGGCGACGCGGAGCAGCAAAGCCCACGTGGCGTCATCCACAACACCGGTCGGCTTCATCCCAGCAGCGTCCTGTAGTCCCTTCACACCGTTCTCGTGCTCCTCGGAGAACACCGTGTCGTTCAGCCCGTCCAGGCCGCCGTAGTCCCTCGCGAGCAGCAGATAATGCATGGTCTTCACGTGCCAGCGAATCGGATCCTTGCCGTCCTTGCCGTCACCGATTCGCAGGGTGGGCAGCTTCTTCACAGCGACCTCCGTAGGGTTGACGGGTTCAGGCTTCACAGGAGTGCTGTCGTCCTTCGGGCGAGGGGCTCCGCGCTTCACCCACGCGTACAGAGGCCCACCTGGGCACGACGTAGAAAATCCATCCCGGTGTCCCTTGATCTCGCTGCCAGCGCCGCCCTTCTGCCGCAGGTACTCGATGCCGTCCCGAATTGCGTGCAGCAGATCATCGTTCGGCGTCACGAACCCTGACGAGCCGACCAGGCCCAGCACCGCGTAGTGCGCGGTGTTCAGGCCAGCGCCGTTCGCTGCGGGGATGTGGCCTGGGCCGCGGCCCATGAAAACCTGCCGGTGCGGACATCCGACCAAGTTGTAGCCGAGATCCATGTACGGCTGCTCTCTGCCGCCCGACATGTGCATCGCCTGGAACGACTTGACGAGCTTCACGCAGATAGCGTGGTCGTCCACGATTCTCGGATTGACGTATCCGCCGGTGTAATGAACCTTCACCCCGCGGGTTGATGACACTGTTCCGTAGGAGCCGCGCGGCGGTGCGGCACCCCATCCGGAGCGAGAGACGAGCTTCACGGTGAGCCTCCTCGGTGGATGATGTGCTCTGCGGGCTCCAAGCCCGCGGTGAGGATCTGCTGACGCAGGTTCGTGATCATGCGTTCCATGAACTCGATCCGGGACGACATCTCAGCCATCTCCCGCTGCGCCCGATGCAGCTGGTCACGCATCTCTTGAGAGGCGTTGCGCTCAGACAGGAGCTTTTCCGAGATCTTGTCGAGCTGCTCCTGTGTCCGCTCATGCTGGGTGCGGACCCGTTCGAGTTCCTCACGCAACTCGTTGATCGCGTGATCGTAAATCTCTTTCGCCCTGGCGAACGCCTCGGACTCGACCTTGGCCCGGTCCGCTGCCGCGTTCTGCTCCGCGACCCGCTCCGCGGACTCCGCAGTCACCTTGTTGGCCTTCACCGAAGCCCGGCCCGCGAGGACACCTGTCGCTACTGCGCTGATCAGCGCCACCACCGCCACTGCGATAGCGACCGTGTCCCCCGGAGCCCACTCCGTAGGCTTGATCAGCAGCATGAACGCGTTCAGGGAGCACCACCAGTAGGAGTAGGAGAAGCAGCCGGGTCAGGCTGCTCGGGGACTTTCGCAAAAACGTGCACAATCCGCGCGAACACCAACCAAATCACGACTGACCACCACGCCTGTGACACCCCCCACGCGCACACAGCGAGGTTCGCGAGCGCCCACCCGACCTTCAGGAACGACGCCGCAGCGAACGCAATCCGGTCAGAAGCCATGAACGCTTGCACCAAGCAGAGCAGGCCAACAACTCCCCACACCGCACCCCACACCGGCAGAGGCATCCATGACGCGAGGGACTGGTTGGTCGGCGACGCCAACGTCTCAGCCGACGGGAACATCAGCCGGTAGCACTGGCCGATATCCACAAGCGCCAGCGCGAGCAGGAACTCACCGCGGACCCCGACCCGATGTCGGATCCTGCACAACCATGTGGGGCGATTGGGCACAGCGAAGCCTTCCTGCGGAGGGGCAAGATGGGTGATTCAGGACTCGACGACGTCCTCGGCGCGGAGCGCGCCGATAAGCGCGTTCAGCTGCGCTCGGACCATGGCAATGTCCCCGCGGAGGTGTTCGTACGGGTCCTCGGGGAAAGCCAGAGCTGTACGCACAGGCACCTCCGGGTTAGGTGAGGATGACGGTGCCCGCGCGCAAACTGTTGATCAGCGCGTTGAGCTGAGCCCGCACTTCGACGACGTCGTTGTACAGGGCGTTGTACTGCGCCATCGTTGGTGAGCCCGCGATCGTGCCGGACGTCATGTTCGCGGCGATCGCCACCGCCGCACCTTGGCGATTGACGAGCGGCACATCATCCAACGTCGACAACGCACGCAACCGGCCGCCGGAGGCGTAGATGTGGACGTCCCCGCTGGGCGGGATGCTCGGCTGGCTCATCTGGCGGAGAATCCAGCCGCGGCTCGCCTCGATGAGCGGCGCCCGTGTCCGCAGGAGCGCTTGGATCTCGTCCACCGCGGTCCGCAGGTCAGAGAAGTCACCCTCGTCGTCAGCGGGGAACCGGTTCAAGGGGCGACCTCCTGCCCTTCCAAAACGAGCTCCGCGGTTTCTTTGCCGTCGTTTCGGCTGGTCGGCGTAATGCCGATGCCGATGATCCGCCGTGTCCGCCAGTGCGGGGTGTGCCATTCGTTGTCGAAGTACAGGCGGGCGGTGTCGCCCAGCGAGTTCATGCTGAAGCTCGGTTCGGCGCCGAGTGTCAGGGTGACTGCGTCGACGCGGAGCGCGCCAGCGGCGACCGCCGCCCAGTACGCCGCGTAGTCCTCCAACGTCCCCATCTCCGTGACGGACGAGTAGGTGATGGTGCGGTCCAGCCGCGGCCACCCCGCCTCCAGGTGCGCGGTCGCCTCAGCCGCGGCCGAGATCAGGGGCGTCGAGGAGGTGGAGGCGTCCGTGGAGATGCGGTCGCCGCGGGCCCGCCACCGGGTGGCTCCTCGGAGGGCGTCGATCTGCTCAGACCAGCCGGTGATGATGCCGCCATGCGGGTCGTCGGAGAAGACGTGCGGCGCGGGGTCCTGGACGCCGAGGGGCATGCCCCACACCCAGTGGCGCTCCAGGCCGGCAGGACCGGACAGAATGTTGATCGCCCACTCGAAGCCGCCATCGACCTGCGCCAGCTCGGTCAGGCGCTGCCCGTACGTGGCCTCATCCGCGTTGTAGGTGCGGTCCCGCTCCACCCCAGACACGCCGCCCTGCAGCACCAGGCCCAAGTTCGCGTACGGCTGGCTTTGCATGTGGTTCAGGAGTTCGCGGGCGATGTCGATCTGGTCGTAGGCCGCGAACGTCGGCAGCGTCTCCTGCAGCTCAACCTGCAAGAAGTAAGCGTCCAGCGTCGACCCTCTCAACGCGATCGTCGGAGTGCCCTGCCCGCTACGGGTCGGTGTGGCCCCGGTGATCCAGTACTCGCCCCAGTACTCCCCACCTCGGAGAATCTGGCAGGTGATCACACCCGGGCCCCGATCGAGCACGGTTTCGTCCTCGGGGATGATCTCCTTGACGAGGGCGCCGACGTCCCGGTCTGGGATCGGGATTGTCGCGCTGAAAGTTCCGGGTTGCAGAATCCTCTTGTCAAAATTGACGTTGACCAGGGGCAGGTCACCCAGGTAATGGCCGTCGCGGAGCCGGTGGAACTTGTACCGGTACTGCGATTCACCAACGCCAGGCGTGAACGGCGGAGGCGGTTCCGTGTCAGGGATGGTGGAGCCGGAGCCGACGCTGATGGACACGCCGATGAACTCGTGGAAAGCGGCAGGCGTCTCGCTGAACTGCTGCTCACCACTGCTCACCGAGGAGTTGGTTTGCCGGGTCGCCGCCGCCGACGAAAGCACATTCGCTGACTGCACCTGCCCGCGCAGCGTGTACCCCGACGGCCCAGACCAGCCAGTGATCGTGGTCGGGAACGTATAGACGGCCGCCGCGCGGATCTCTACCGCGGAGGCGTCGGCCGGCGCGACCCCGGGTGTGGCTGCGGTGAGAGCAACGCCCTCGGTGATCGCCACATTCACGGCCGTTGAGGCGTCCCGCAGGCACACGACGTGGATGGCGCCGTGGTTGTCCTGCCCGAACGAGTAGGAGCCGGACTCGGTGGCGGTGGCGGTTTTGCGCCACACCCTCACCGTGATCAGACCTGTGCCCCGGCTCCCTGCAGACGCCCACCCAGACGGGGCGGTCATCGCCGAGAGGGTCGTGTTGAAGCTGAAATGGATCGCGAGGATCTGGTCGCCGGCCGTGGTGCCGGGCGGGCGGGTCACTTGCAGGGTGTTGTCGACACCGGCGGCGGAGGTTGAGGAACGGTAGGAGGCGGTCACCAGTCACCCGCCCCTCGGCTTAGATCCAGGCGTCCCGGTACAGGAGGGTCAGCGGGGAGTCGCCGCCACTGCTCGCGGTGTAGGTGATGGCGTTGGTGCCGGCCTTGATGACCCACCCGGGCACGGGTGCGGAGGCGCCGGTGAGGGTCGACATGATGGAGTCGCCGTTCACGGTGGCGTTGCCCTTGTCGGTGTCGATCTCTAGCTGTTCGCCAGCTTCCACGGTCGTCGCGAAGCCGAGGATGCGGCCGGTCGCGGCGTTGACGAGCGTCGGATTTACGACCGGGCCCGGGATGCGGATGATCGGGTGCGTCCCGGTGTTGCCGGCGTTGATGACCTGCACGGTGCCGCCGACCGGGATGGACACGCCCGTCCGGTCGATGCCGTACCGGCGGGCGTCTCCGCACGCGATGAGGATCGTGACGGTCGGCACGCCCGCGTTGTAGTCGCCGCCGATGTCCGGGTCCCGGTCGATGATCTGCCCGAACGCCAGTTGAGGGGCGCCTCGCAGTCGCACGACCAGCGGCAATGGTGTGTCGTCGTCGGCGATGCCGGTGACCGCGTCGATCTCGTCGAGGAGGTCGTCGATCATGTCGGGGTCGGATGCGGAGTTGGGTTGCAGGCGGATCGTGACGAGCCGCTGCTGCGCGAGTTTCCTCGCGTTCCATGCGCCGTGGGCAGATGGCTTGGACACGTTGAGGTTGTCGATCGTCGGAGTGCTGCGCCACCCCTCGATGGGGATGAGCACCGCGACGTCCGTACCCGGCCCCCACAAGGTGCCGTTCCACTCAACTTGGCCAGCCTGGGTGATCGAGTCGCCGGGCCGGATCGGTGTGGACACCGTGATCTCAGGCCACTCAGCTTCGACCTCGAAGGGGGCGAGAGACAGGCTTTGCCCGTAGAAGAGGGTGACCGGTGGCCACTCGGCTTCGACCTCGAATGGGCCGAGCAGAACTTGCGCCGACGGCGTGACCACCGTCAGTGCAGGCCATTCAGCTTCGACTTCAAACGGGTCTAAGACCAGGTCAGCGGCGCGGTAGTAGCGGCCCTTAACGACGATCGGGCGGTTGGGATAACTACGTCCGGCGCGGGCCACCCGCTACCCCCTTTTTACCAGGATGCGGCGCGGTTACGGGCAGCGAAGGTGGCGACGACGATGCGGGGCCGACCGGAGGGCGCCTCCGTGATGGCGATGGTGTAGCCGTGCGGTGCCGACGGCGTGCCCGAGGTTGCGAAGGTGTGTGTCCCGGTTGCCGATCCGGACGACAGGACGCGGGTGGCGCACATCGCGCCGCCCTCCCCGCCGTCGGCGACATCCGCCTGCTCGGTGAATCCGGCCGCCGGGGTGAAGGCTTGCCCGGAGTTGAGTGCGACCGCGAAACGTACCTCCAGGTCATCGACGCCGAACGGAGTCACCGAGGGAGTCGACACCGCTGAACCAACAGCGGTGCTCGACGAGGCCGATACTGGCTCCGCGAGCGATGCGCCTGCGACCGCGATGATGATGGCGCCGCCGGGCTGTGCGGTCTGCGTGAACGTGTAGGAGCCCGGTTCGCTGCCGCCAGCGCCGAGCCAGGTCACACGAGATGTCGCGCCGCCGCTTTGGGCCTGTAGTTGCGCCCATCCGCCGGAGGTCACCGCGCCGATCGTCCCCGCTGACCACTGCAACGCCAGCAGCAGATGCCCCGCGGACACACCGGTGGGCTTGTTGCAGGAGTAGGAGGTGGAGGAGGAAACGGCGCTTGTGACCGTCCCCACCAGAGTCGGAGTCGCCATCTCAGCAGCGCTCAACCCACATAGTGGCCCTGACGCTGGTGTCCGCGCCGGAAGCCGCCGTGAACCTCAGTGCGAACCCATGCGCGAGGTCGCAGTCCGGCGTCATACCGAGCGACCCGTCGTGCAGCACCAGGCCACCGTTCGGGGTGAGCGGCACCTCCGTGATCGGGGTCAGCACGGTCGGCTCGGTCGTCCAGTTCTTCGCCGCCGTGAACCCCGGCGTGATGGTCCGCCCGTACACCTGGGTAATGGCGGGTGCTGACAGGGTGGTGCTGGCGGTGCCGGGGCTGTTCGTGACCCACGTGCAGTAGCACAGCTCACACGTCACAGGCGCCTCGGTGGCGACGGTGTCAACGAACCCCCACCACACCCGCAGCAGGTCCAGCCCGAAGTTCGCGTGAGACTTCACGCCGAGCACGGTCTTAGCGGTTCCGCCGGTCAGGGCGACGGCTCCGCCGGTGACGACGCTGTATCCAGCCTTGGCCACGATCGGCCTCCTTACATGACAAAACCCCCGCACTCAGGCGAGGGTGGAAGGTCGAATCAGTGGTCAGGCAGCAGGGCGGAGCTTGAATCGGGTCGCGCCATCAGCCGCCCACGAAATTTCCACGTCACCGTCGTTGGTGGGGTAGTCCTGGCCGAAGTAGCGGTACAGAACAGCCCGATTCGACAGGCCCGGCACGTAGATGAGCAGCCCCGATGTGGTGATCGTGGTGGACGTCCACGACAGGTCAGACAGCTTCCACCCGACCTTGTTCGCCGACCCGACCAGCACCGCCCACGAGGTGACGGTGATGTCCGTCCCGCCCGCCGTGTAGCCCGGCCCGCTGGTCTCGTTCGACGCGAACGGACTGCTGTTGTACGCGGGGTTGGACTGGTCGAAGTCGATCGTCCCGGAGGCGACTGAAGAGGTGAACAGGGCGCCCTTGAAAGCACCCGGGGTGGTGTCGCTCAAGTCGAGAGCGATGTCGTTGGCGAACGCCTTGATGTAGGTATCGCTGAACCAGCCGTCCTGCAAAGCCACAGCACGGTCTCCTTATCTGAGGATGATGTGGACGTGCTGGCGCTCGACTCCGCCAGGGGTGGTTTCCCGGGTGACGACGTTGCCGAGCTGGTCTTGGCGGGCTTGGATGCGGGAGCCGTCCTCGCGCCGTTCCTCGTGGACCTGGTCGCGGGTGTGCCAGGTCGGCTCCTGAGTGATGACGTCCGGGCCTCGCCCGCCGAGCGGCTGCCCGCCGCGCAGATACGCGCCGTACGTGCCGTGGATCTTCGAGTCATAGGGCATGGCGAAACCGCCTCCTATCTAGATGGATGTGGGAGGCGGTTTCAGCCGCGCCCGCGGCGCCTCATGGAGATCTGAGCCGCCAGCACCGGAATGTCCGCCTCAGAACGGATCGTGGCCCCGTAGAACGCCACCGCCGGAACCGCCGACGCCCCTTGGCCGGCGGATCCTCCTGCCGGGGCGGGGCTGCTGCTCGCCGTAGACGACGACCCGCCGCCGCTGCTGCCGTACGACTGGACCGGCCTCGATACCTGAGACCAGTTCGTAGCGCCGCCAGACAGGGCCACACCGGCTGTGCCGGACGCAGCCCCCAGGATCGCGGTCTTCTTCGGCTCCGCCTGCTTCTTCGCTGCTGCGTCGCGGGGGGAGCGTTCGTCTCCCTTGGACCCGGTGTTGCCCTTGGAGTTACCCGACCCTCCGCGGGGAGACCGTTCGTCGCCCTTCGAGCCCGTTGACCCCTTGGAGTCACCAGACGCCGCAGCAGAGATGGCATCCCCAAGCAGGGTCACCGCCTCCGTCAGCGGCGGCACCTCCTCGGCGATGACCTCACCCCACCCGGTCGCGGCTTGGCCGAGACCATCGACGGCACCCGTCAGCGTGCCGGCCTCACCCAGAGCCGCATCCAGTGTGGTCGTGGCGGCGCCGAGAGAGTCGGTGAGCCCAACGGTGGTCGTGGTCAGCGCAGATCGCAGAGCCTCCACACCGGTCACGGTGACCATGGCCCCGCCAGGTGCGCCCGTGTACGACCCTCCGCCTGAGGCTCCGGAAGCAGCACCACTGATAGCGGTCTTTTCTGCTACCACCGCCATCCCCATGATTGATGCGGCCTCGGAAAGGATCTGCAAGCCCCGGTCTCGTTTGCTGCTGTCGAGCGGGATGAACGCTTCCCAGCCAGCCTCACCAAACACGACATCGGTGCCTGACCTGCCGGAAATCAACGCCGGAGACTTCGCGATCATCGCCGCAGGGTTCGCCCCCACCGAGCGGATGCCGCCTGAGGCCATGTAGTCCGGGCGGGAGCCGCTGCGGTGCTGGATGCCGCCCCACGCGTTACCGAGTGCCGAGGTCGGATTCAAGCCGCCCTTGAGGCGCAAGTCGGTTCGCCGGGCGATGTCGATCAAAGTTCGCCGGATGTTGTCCAAGTTCGCCTGGGCTTGCTTGGTATCCATATCGATCTTGATGGACTTACTCTTCAAGTCAGCGAGGACCTCCTTAAGATCCTTGCCGCCCTTCATCGCTTTTTGGGCGTCCGTCGCGGAGATGCCGTAAGCCTGCGCGAGCAGCAGGATCTGAGCCTTAGCCTCCCCGCTCTTGCCCGCCAACTCGCCCAGCTTCGGCAGTTGCTCCAGCACCGCCCTGGTTCCGTCGCTGGTCTTGCCGCTCAAGGTTGCCGCGCCGTCCGCTGCATCCTTGATCGACTGAATGTAGCCAGAGAACTTCTCGCGGGCGGCGATGACCGCATCCCGCTGCTCGTCAGTCATGGTCTTGTTGACCGACAACTTGCCGTTGCTCGCCTGCAGCGCCGAAGCCGTGTCCTTGTACGCCTGCTCCATGTTGCGTATGGCCTGGTAGGCGTCGGTTTTCCCGGCGAACGTGTCAAGCGCGGTGTTGAGTTCACCAACCTTCTTGCCGTGCTCTCCCGCCGCGTCGCCAGCAGCCTTGGACGCGATTGCGTCCAGCTCTTTCTGGTGCTTCAGCTCGCCCAGGCGACTCTCCAGCGACTCGACCTTGTCGGCCGCCTCACGCTGGGCGTCGCTGAAGTAGATCGTGTCGAAGATCGCGAAACCGATCTGAGCCCGCTGGTCAGCGATGGCTTTTGTCAGCGCAGCGATCTCCGCATCGATGTTGCCGCCCGCCACGGCGGAAATCTTCTGCTGGTACTCCGCCGCCGCTTTTGCGTTGTCCGCGAGTCGCGATTCCAGGATCAGCAGCCCGCCAACAAGGGCAGCCCCACCGACGACGCCAGCCAGTCCACCCAGCCCGCCAGCAAGGCCAGCGACAGCGCCACCGAAGTCGCTGGCCTTGCCCTTGACCCGATCGAATCCATCGCGCATCTTGTCGAGCTTTCCGGGCATTTCAGTGAAGAACGACGCGATCCCGAGCCCGGCCTGCGCGGTCTTGATCGCCACAATCGCCAAAGCGATGAGCTGGATGTGCTGCGGATCCATTCCGGCGACGATCTGCGCCAGCAGGTTAAGGCCGGCCATGGAGCCGATGCCGAGTGGCACGACCGCCTCGCCGACGTTGACCAGCGCTGACGCTAGGTTCTTGATCAGCTCCCACACGTCGGGCGCGTTTTCCTTCACGAACAAGATGAACTCGTGAAACTCGGGAGAGTTCTTGAGTTCCTGCCCCCACTCGGAAAACGCCTTCGTCGCGTCCTCAACCCCACCTACGACTGTCGGCGTGAACGGCAGGAACGCGTCGATTATCCCCGCTACACCTGTTGTGACGTTGCCGAAGGAACGTCCCAAACCGATGATCGCAGTCGGGATTTGCGTGTTGACGTTGAACAGGAATTCGTTCCAGAACGGTCCAGCGAGAGCGGCCTCTGCGTCCGTCAACAAGGTCGAGAAAGCAGCCGAGGAGCTTTTCACCAGCGGTGTCAGCTTCGGCAGCGTCTGCTCCATCAGGCCAAGACCTTGGGAGATGACAGGCAGAACGTCCGGCTGGACACTCTTCTGCCACGCGACGTACTCGTCCTTGAAGTGCTTGATGTCCTTGGCGAGTTCTTTTTCCTGCTTCGACAGGTCCGCGAAGGCATCCTTGAGCCCGCCGGCTGCTCCGCCGCCAGACTGCATGGCCGCGGCCTGCTGGAGATGCAACTGCTTGAGCTGGGCTTCGGCCTGCGCGACCTTGTCCTGGGCGGACTTCAGGTCGTCCAGTCCGCGCTGGTACTCCTTCGTGCCCTCAACGCCGGCTTTGTTCGCCGCGGCGGTGTCCTTCTTGGCCCGCGCGGTCTTGACTTCCTGCTCCTCGACGCGCTGCAACGCCTGCTCGTACGACAGGGCGGCTCGTTCGCGTTCCAGGTCGGACGACTCCGGATCCGCGTTGACTTCCGCCAGCCGGGCTGCGGCTTCCTTCACCGCAAGAGCTGCGTCTTTCTGGGAGAGGATCGACCGGTCCAGGCTGAAGTTCATGTCTTCGAGGGCTCGCCGGCCATCTTCGCGGGCCCTGGTCAGATCCATCTGTGCTTGGCGCTCGTCGTTCTGGGCGTCCTTCAGGCGCTTTTCTGCCTGCTCCAGTTGGAGCGCCTGCTGGGCTGCCTGAGCCGCGGACTGGCCAGCCCCGCCGGTTGCGCCGCCCGCCGCCTTAGCGGCGGTTTCCTGCGCTTTCAGCGCTTCGTTGACTCTCGTCAGGCTAGGTACCGCGACCGCGCCGAAAGCGGCAGCTCCAATACCTGCTGCAGCGAACGCAGACCCCAGGGCGGTCACACCGACCGCGATGGTCGTTACCGCAGGCAGAGCCGCCAGAGCGGCCCCCACCAGGGCGATACTCGCCAACGCGCCACCGACGTCGGCGTTGACATTGACGTGCGCCGTCCGGCCATCGACTCGGCTGATCTCTCCGTCGAGTGACCGCAACTCCGACAGGGCGGTGCCGATGTCCGCCTTGACGTCGATGTTGGTTTCATTGCGCTGGAGTTCCGACAGTTCTTGTTCGATCTGTGCGATTTCGGCCCGCGCGGCGTCGGCGTTGACGTCAATGCCGATCTTCTTATCCGCCAGCGCCTCCAACTGGGCGCGGAGCTGCGCGAACTTAATCTCGGCGGGGCTTGAGTCGGCGTCGATTTCGATCTTCGGTAGGGCGCGAGTCGCAGCCTCCAGCCGCTGACGCAGCCGGTCCGCGGACGCGCCGGTCTCGGTCATTCGTCGGCCGAGATCCGTTGTTTCCTTCTTCGCTTGCCCCATCCCGGCGACAAACCCAGACACTCTGGCCCGCAAATTCACGCTGACGCTGCGATCCGCGATGGGACTCACCTCCACCGCTCAGATCACAAATTGGGCCATTCAGAGCAGATGCGGCGTTGGAACGTGTCATCATCACGAGCGGATCGGGGGATCTCAGCCAGCTAAAGGAGACCTTCGACATGCCCAACATCGGCCCCACACAGATGCTGATCGGCCTGATCCTGTTCATCGCGGTCGTCGCCGCGGTCTATCTCGGCGTCAAACTGGCCACGCGCAAGAAGAGCTAGGCATCCTGCTCGATCTGCCACAGCAGCGCCTGCTCCCGCACCGAGCCCTTCTTGGAGTGCTCATCTTGCGCCTTGATGCGGGCATCACACGCATAACACCGGAACGGGTCCGGCACCCGGTACCGGTGAACTGGGGTACCGTCCTCCATGGCTGTGGTCTCGCTTAACTGCAGGCCACAGCCAGGACACTGCCCGGCTTTCCACCGCAGGTACGCCTTCGCCCAGCCGACGTCCTCCTCCAGCCAGCGGGGCTCCCACGTGGTGACGGTACGAACAAGCTGCCCGTCCTCATACACATACTCCGTCGTCGCCACGGCCTGACGGCCGAGCACTTCAGAGCGTGGGACACCCCACTCGTGAGCTACCTGGAGTTCTTCTTGGAGGTCTGGAGCACTGCGGAGGCGGCGTAGGAGAAAGGGACGTCCACGTCCCGCTTGTTCACGCTGTAGGCCGCAGCGAACAAGCTGTCCCACTGCGCCTGAGTGAGGACCTCCGCGAGTTGCCCGGCGTCCTCCACGGTCATCGTGGGCTCGACGACGCACGCGGCGACGAGAGCGACACCGAACGTCTCCCAGTCGACGTCAGCGCCTTCCTTCGCGTCGTCTCCTGGCGGGCATTCAGCCACCAGGTCAGACCACGCCTTGCGCGGCAGACCGCGGAACCGGAACACGGTGGTGTGCTCGCGCATCCGTTCCCGCAGTTCAACGATCTGCTGAGCGATCGTGGTGGCGATCGGGTTGGATCCGCCGGCCAGGGTGCCCTCGGCGGGCTTGTCTCGGGCGATCGCCAGGTCCCGCTCCAGGTCCTCGAACTCGGCCTGCAAGTCTCCTGCCAGGCAGATCGGGACGGTCTTCTCGGGCCGTTTGACCTGGCCGATGATGTCCGCGATCGCGGACGTCTTGGTAGCCATCAGGCCGCCACAACAGACTCGACGGAGTAGGTGCCGGACGCGTACAGCTTCAGCTGGACCTTCTCGTAGCTTTCCCGCTCAGGCGCCATAGGCTTGCGCTCACCGCAGGTCACCTCATACACCTCGACCTTGTCGCCAGCCGCGTACCCGGTACCTGCGGCGACACCACGGCGCACAATGAGGAACCCGGCAGTACCGCGGGTCATCACGCTCCACATGCGGTCCGAGGAGGGGGAGCTGTCACGGTAGTAGGTGAGCTCGATCGCAGCCTTGGACCGGCCCGGCGACTCGAAGTCCTGCGTGCTCGCGAGCACGTTACCCTCGACGGTGCCCTCGTCGAACGAGATGTCCAGGCCGTCGTCAGTGACGGTGTTCTCCAGCGCCACAAGGCCGGAATCGGTCAGCTCCGCCACAGTCGGCGCGGAGATCGACGCCACCGCCGGAACGAACGTCGCCTTAGTGTTGCCGTCGGTAAGCCGCTTGGCCATTGCCCTACTCCTCTACGTTCTGGGCAGGCTGCGTGGCCGCCGACTTGGTGATGCGCTTGGTGGTGCCGGACTCCGGCGAGACGACCTCGACGGACTGGGCGGTCTCGCCGGAGTCGTCGAGGATCGTGTGGCCCTCACGGCCCTCCCAGAAGGGACGGGCGCTCGGGTGAATCTCGGTGACATTGCCGTACGGGTCACGGACGCGAAGAGCCACGGGTCACACCCGCTCGTAGGTGAAAGTCACCGAGGTCGTCGACGACCAGGTGAGGGCGATCAGGCCGTCCGCCGGGTCCGCCCAGCGCCGGTTGACGCGGACGCACTTGGTGGTGCCGTTCGTGATCGTGCGGACCGGGTCGGGGTTGGCCTCGCCGTCCTCGTTGTTGCCGGGGACGGCGAACGTCACGGTCATCGGCGAACCACCACCGTTGGTGACGCGGATGAACGCGTTGTCAGCCGGGGTGAGCTTGTCCCCCGACGCAGCGGTGCGCGAGGTCGGTGTAACGCCGGCGATGGTGATCGCGTCGGCGGAGTAGGTGGCCACACGGGCTCCTTCCGGACAAAACAAAAAGCCCAGCCGGGGAGGCAGGGCTTTGGTGGGGCGACGCAGACCGAAAGGCGCGTCTAAGGACTGAATTCGGGATGAGAACCGTAGCGCTCGATGATCTCTCGCGCCCAGATCAACTTGTCGACGATGCGCTGGCCCGGAGGTTGTGATCCGCTCCAGAGTTCAAGATTCTCAAGGCGGTTATCGACCCTGTTGCCGTTCTTGTGGTGGACGTACTCATCGGGCCATAACGGACGACCGAGGTGATCGGACATGACCATCCGATGCTCGGACACCCACCCGTTCTTCCTGGCTTCCGGATGATCGGGTCGCTTGACGATGATGTAGCCGTTCCCGTCCACGATGCGCCCGTTGCCCGACCTATCCCGCAGTTTCTGAGTCTTTCCAGTTTTACGGAACTGGCGATAGTGAGCGTCGCACCGGCCCTGGCAACTGACTGGCCTGTCGCAGGTCTCTTCCGGGCAGATTGCGGAGCGCTGAGAATGAAAACCACATACACCGTCGGCAATGGCTAGGCGCGAGCACCGCGCGAAGGCGCAGACAGGTTGCGATGGGTTGGCACGACCGGCGACGTCCAAGGTACTCATGGTACACATTGTACCAACAGTACATAGCGAGCCATGCGGTCAATCTGTACCCTGGGGTAATGGAGCATTTGGGAGTACGTGAACTCCGCGACCAGGTAGGGCGCCATATAGACGAAGCGTTCTTCCGTGGGAAGCACACCGTCATTGAGAAGAACGGCGAACCCAGAGCGGTTCTGGTGCCCTACGAGTGGTGGCAACAGCACTACAGCGACGACCCGTCGGCATGAAAAAAGCCCGCACACTGGCGGGCTGGAGCAGACGGGGAAGGTCAGACGGGGTCGGACCTCGTCAGGTACTGGGCTGTGGCAATGAACAAGCCGGTTGACTCGTCATCCCTACGGACAGGCTGTGAGCCTTCCTCAACGGCGGGCCACACCCGGCGGCCAGCCACAGTCGGCGTTGCCCCGAGCAGGACGGCGGCGACCTTGTCTGCCATCCACGCGGCTTGATCCGGTGTTGCGCCGACCGAGGTGACTTGGTAGCGGAGTTCGTTCGGCCCCTCGTTGACGAGGGTCCGGTGGAAACTCGATTTCATGCCGCTGTCTGGGTAGAAGACCGCGAATGGCGGAGTAGCGCCCGCGTCAGCTTCGGCCCAGTAGATGTCGCACGCTGCCGGGATCCCGGCCTGTACGAACGTCAGCAGCGCACCCACGAGAGGCCGAGACGGCAATGGGGTCACAGCAGCCCCCGGATGATGTCGTCCAAGCCCTTCAGGAATAGAGGCTCACGCTTAATGGCTGCGCGAGCGCCGTCGAGGTGCGGCGGCTGGTTGCGGGATCCGTACTCGAATCCGGGGCCCATGTCGCCCTGCTTGCGCCGGGTTTCGGGGCCGACCGTCCACTCGATCATGTCCGCTCGTGGGATCTGCTCGGTGGTGATCGCTTTTGGGTAGTGCTTGCCGTGGCTGCGGGCGGTAAGTTTCGCGTTTTCTCGCCATTCGTCCCGCAGCTCTTGGGCGTGCTGTTTCACCAGCGTGTACGTTTTCTCCGCTACCTCGCGTTTGGCGTCCTCGAAGTAGTCAACGAGGGCCAGGAGTTCACTGCCATCGATGTCCACCGCTCACCCCTCGTTGTCCTCGGCGAGGATCCGCCGCGTTGTTGAAGTGCCGGCGAGGGAGACGCCGATGACGTTGAGGTGTCGGCCGATCAGCCATGCGTCGTCGGAGGCGGTGATAGTGACCCGGTCTTCGCGACGGAACTCCGGTTCGACATCCCAGGGGAATCCGACCGTGTATTGGTGCAAGGTGACTTCGTGTTCACCCCACTCGGCTTCACGCGAGGATCGGGGTTTGACTCGGCACGCTCCCGTGTAGACGGTTTCCCACGCCTGGACGAGTTCGCCGGTCGCCTCGTCCAGGACAGGGGCGCCGTCTTTACGCTCCACCGTGCAGGTGTCCCGCATGAGCTGCAGAGCCGCAGCACGGCCTCGGGCGAGGATCCCGGTGACGCTCACCGGGGTCTCACCACGTACGCGGACGGCGGAGCGCCAAGGATCTGCCGCAGCGCGCTTTCTTCGCCAGGCAGCAGGTTCGCTGCCGTGGTGAGAGCGTCACTGGCGTAGGTGACGGAGTAGTCATCGATCGACTCCGACCGGATCCCCGCCTCCATGCCTGCGGCATCAGCCGTGGCGCCGAGCCGTACTGCGACGGAGCACACCAGCTCGACCAGCTCATCAGGCAGCGTGACGAGACCGTGGGTAAGAGTGATGTTCACGTCCACTGGCCAGCGCCGGTGCGGGTACAGGGAACCGGACGTGGAGACGTTGATGCCATGGACGCGCTCTCGCCCGTCCCACCACCACCCCGTCACTGCCGCCCCGCCGTCCTCGGCGAGGCGTGTGACGGTGGTGACCGCAGTGATGGGCGCCCCTGGCAGGATCGCTGTACCGTCCTCCACCCGCACCCGGACGGTGGACGTCATGGATGAGATCTGCTGCCCAGCAGCCCGCCTGATCCGCGCCGAAGCGCGGGCAAGAAGAGCTTCCTCCTCGCCGGCGGGCAGCGTGTAGCCGAGCCGGACAGCGTCGGGCAGCGTCGCGAGAGAGGCCACAGTGACCTCCTCAGGCCTTGGCGCCGTACCGCTCGACGAGGTCGGTCTTCGTCATCGCCTCGGCGTCATCGATGGACGCGCCGTGCACGCGGTGGGCGTAACCCACCCAGGTGCCCTTGGATGCGTTGGGTGCCGGAGGTTGTTCAACCTCCGGCTCCTCAGTGAAAGGGCTACCGTCCTCGTTGACCCGAGCTAGGTAGCCCTTCGTGAGCTGCTCCTGCATGCTCGCTCCCAGCGGGAGATCCATCTCCCAGACGGATCCGCCAGCGCCGCGAAAGAAGCCGGTTCCGTCTGCCATCAGGTACCCCGCGGAACCCTGAACGCGGTGATGGTGCCCGCGAACGATGCCGCGAAGTCGATCTCGATGGTGCCGTCGGCCTGAATGAACCGGCCGGACTCGAACGGGCCGATGAACTGCACGCCGGACGTGGCTGCCACGGTGACGGCCAGGTCGCCCTGGCCCCCGGCCAGGGCAGGCGGGTTGTCGCCGGCTTTGATGGTGACGACCCGGTCGGTGCCGTTGGTGTTGGCGACCCGCAGGATCGTCAACTCCGGCCGGGCCGCGGCGATGTACATGCCGTTGCTCTGGTCGATCGTGGTACCTGCGGGCTGGGCGAGGCTGCCGTTGGCGACGAGGCTGGAATAGGGGACTACCGTCCTAGCCATAATTCAGGCTCTCTTTCTCGTGATCTCAGAAGGGATTAGGTGCCTGATCAGGTCTGCGAGGCGGCGGCAGTGGCGATACAGTCCGGGCGAACCAGCTTCGCGCCGTACAGCGCCAGCCCCTTCACCGCGTCGCTGAATCCGCCCTCGGGGCGGTATGCCTCGGTCTTATTGATCTGCTCCGCGAAGGAGATCGCCATCGGGGATCCGGCCTGCACGATGTAGTCGTCGCCGGTGACGTTGATCGCGTTGTTCGACACGAGGATGTCGAAGCCAGCGGCGCGACCGACCATGCCGTTGCGCAGACCGTCCTGGGTGCCGGACTCGTTCAGCTTGATGAACCGGCCGTCGAGCAGGAGGCGGCCGTGGAACCACGGCGGGATGACGGCGTAGCGACCCTCGTTGGGGACGTTCGCCTCATCGAGCTTCACCTTGAGCGGGACCAGAACCTTGTCGTAGGCGTCGGTCGGCGTGGTCGCGGTGACGGCGACGGTGCCGAGCGCGTTGGCCGACACGACGCCGGTGTACAGGCTGGCCACGTACTGGTCAACGACGTCAGCGAGCTTGTAGGCGGCGCGGGAGATCGCCTCGGGGATGACGTTGCCCTTGGCCTGGCGGGCATCGACGTCGTCGACCTTGAAGGCGAAGTACTTCGCCTGGTCGATGAGCAGCGTCCGCTGGGCGTCGGTCAGCTCTTCGGGGGTGATCGTGGTGCTGTTGGGCACGTAGGTGCCGATGGTCGGGTCGGAGATCGAGGTGATCCGGACGGTGTCGCCGGCCTCCTGGATCTCGCCCTCGTAGTCGCGGTTGACGATGCTGGGGCCCGCGTAGACGAGGGCCTTGCGGAGCGCAACCAGCAGGTTGGCGCTCCAGATTTCGGGGCGGAAACGGGTGATCGCCACGTTTCACTCCTTTTCTGGGTTAACTGGAGGCGCCGAGAAGGTCATCGAAACGGCCTTCCTTCTGCGCCTGGACGATGGCTTCGGGCGACATCCGTTTGAGGTCGGCCTCGGTAAGCTGGGCTGGCTTCTGGGGCCCCTTGCGGGCACCGCCGTCCCCTGAGCCCTGGAACCGCTTGCCGCCTTGCGCAGCCACAGCCAGGTAGGGCTTCTTCTCCAGAAGCTCGTCGAGAGCTTCCTTGATTGCCTCGGCGTCGATCTTGTCGCCGTCGAGGAAGTCAGCGATCTCACCGGAGCGCATCAGGTACGTGACGGCGTCGCCCGCGTCCTGGAATCGCTTCGCAGCGAGAACTTCGATCTTGTCGGAGACGCGGTCCTTCAGGACCTCCGCCTTCAGTTCCGCCTTGGCCTTCTCGCGCGCCTCCGCGCGAATGGCGTCCAGGTCCGGCGCCTTGACCTCGGTGTCACCGTCTGCGCCGGGAGTTTCACCTTCGGCCACTTTCCTCAGCCGGGCAAGTTCAGCAAGCGCCTCGTCCCGCTCTCTGGCCGCGGTGCGACGCAGCCGGTCCGACTCACGGCGTCGGTCCTTCTCCGCCTGCAGAGCCTTCGTGCCCGCCTCGCGGAGCGGCTCGTCATCATCGGGCTGGTCGATCTGCTGCGCATCATCGGAGGTAGCGGAGTCATCGGCCTTGTCGTCGATGTCATTCGCGGGCGCATCCTCGATGACCACGTCATCGGCGTCCTCAGCTCCGCCGAGAGCGGGCCAGATGGGCTGTCCGTTGCGGAGCAGTCCGAGCGCCTTCAGGCCAGTACGCGGATGGGTGGGCAACTCGTCAGCGAGCGTCATTGGTGATCTCCCGTTGCGGAAGGTGGAGCCCTCCCATTGCGGAAGGGCATGCGAAAGCACCGGCCTCACAGGTGCGGTCCAGTGCGAGATGGGTCAGTTCATGGGGTCGGCGCCGACGCCTGCATCGTCCGGCCTTGGGCAGCCGCGAAACGGCGCGTGGACGATGCGTCGAGAAACCCGTTGCGCTCCAGGAGCTGGATCGCGAGGTCCCGGTCACCGTTGGCGTCCGCGAGGATCTGCTCAGGCATCGGTCGAATCGCCGATCGGCGCCTGGAGTCGGAACCCATCCGCCGGCCAGCAACACCACGGCGCGTCGTGCCCTCTGTGGTCACCAGCCGGCCGCCAGCGGTCTGCATGCCGCGGCGGGCGTTGACGATCTGGCCCATGTCGCCACCGAGCCGTAGCGCCTCCGCACCCGCCTTACCGAAGCGGCGGTCCTGCTCCTCGGAGCTCATCTGCGCGAACAACTGCTCTGGGGTTGCTGGCGGAGCATCGCCGGCGCGGCGCGGAATCATCGAGCAGTCACACGACGGATGCCGCTGGAACCCCGTGGACCATGAGTATTCGCGGCCGGCCAGGATGATGCACCTGGAGCACGCGGGCAGGTTCACCACACGGACGTACGTCACCCACTGGCGGGTCGCCGTGATGCCGACGTTCACAGCGCCTCTGCCGGCGTCGGCGACCTGCGTAGCCGCGAGCAGCGCCATGAAGTTCGTGGCCTGCCGCATGGCGTCCTCGGGCCATTGCCCCGCCGACAGCAACCGCTTGAGCAGGATGATCGGCTGGTACAGCAGCGACTCCAGCGGACGCCCGTCAGAGGCGACCCCTGACAGTGTCGACGGCACCAAGGCGCTCATGTCCGCAAGCACACCCTGCGCTGCGGCCAGCTCCTCCAGGTAGGTGGGAGCCGCGGCAGCCGCCGCGAGTTGCGCCTGCGTGACCGCCTCTATCAGCGACGGGCCGATACCCGCAGTCCACGATCGGGTGAGGTTGTCCTCGTCCAGCCGCCTCCACAGGGCGAGAACCGCGGCGACGGTCCCGAGGATGATGCCTTTTTGGCCTCGCTGGTAGGCGAGCGCGATCTCCTCGGGGGTGGCCATGGCCTACCCCCCAACGGTGACCGGCTCCGGGCCGACGGCGAACGGGTCCTCACCCGGTTGCGCGGTCGGCGAGGTAGACACGCCTGGCTTGCCATTGAGCATCAACGCCATCGGGTCCATCTCCATCTCTGCCTCACGCATCCGTAGAACGCGGGCGACCTCGGGCGGCTCAAGCCCGTACTGCTCGGCGATCCACTCCAGCGGGAAGCCCATGGATTTGAGCTTCATGAGCGCGTCGACCTTCTGTGCGAGCGCCCGGAACTGCACGTCGCCCCACATGACCGTCCCGGACCGGGCAGCCCTGGCCTTCCCGTCGTCGCCCATGACGTTGGCCATCAGCGAGTACACCTCGCGGATGCCGGAGTTGACGTAGACGATCCGCTCGCCCGTCTTGGACACCAGGCCGGTCTCCGCCGCGGTCAGGGCTTCCGCGCTGAGGTTGGCGACCTTGCCGATCAGGTAATGCGGCGGCGTCCTCGTCTGAGCAGCGAGGTGCTCGATCGCCCGCTCGATCACGTTCGAGTAAGCACCGAGGTCCGCGGCCGGCCAGTTGCCAATCTTCGCGTCCCCGGTCAGCCACAGGATGCGTTCCTTGACGAGCGTGTCCAGCTCGATGGGCCGTTCGCCGACCTTGACGCCGTCCGAGTTGAGGATCGGGATCTTGGGGACGTCGGCGCCCATGACGACGCGCTGCGGTAGCGACGCGAAGTCCAGGCTGTTCATCAAGTAGGCCCAGGTCAGGTTGATCGCGTCCTGCATGGCGATCACACCGTCGATGTCGCTGATCGGATTGTCGTCCAGCAGTGTCTGGTTGCGTAGCTCCACCATCGGCACCACGCCCATGGGGTTCGGAATCGGCCAGGTGTCATCCCGGGACCCCAACCTCGGCTGCCACCCCTCCGGGCTGGCGTGACGCACCGGCCCATCCCCGGGCACATACAAGCCGGACACGCTGTACCCAGTGCGCGCATACCTGGGGCGGGAGAACTTCCACACCCAGTCCGGCGTGTACAGGGTCGCGTACTCCGTTGTGTCGTCCGACCACAGTTTCAGAGCCGCCGACCGCACCCCCGTGTCCGTGTCGTAGCCGACGATCGCCTGATCCGGGCGCTCCCACGTCACCCTCGGGGTCTGATCATCGGTCGGATCAGCCCACACCAGGCAGTACGAGCGAGCCGCCGCCAAGGTGACGACGAACGCCTCCGACGAGCCCCGTTCGCAGTCCGCGGCACGCCACGCCCGCGACAATTCCTCGTCCGGCTTCGTCTCCGTAGAGTCCAGCCGGATCCCGAGGACGTTCATTCTTTCGGCAGGAGCTGCAGCGACCGGAGCGCACCAGTTGTCGCTGAAGCCGGCGAACCGGTCGGCGAAGTAGTCCCGAAACTCCGGTGACGCGTAGCAGAGCTTGTGAACGCCCCGGTAGTAGTCCAAGCGGCGCCGGGTGTCTGTCTCCCGCAGCCGCAGCTCATCCGCCAACCGGTTAAGAACCTTGACTGCGTCGCGCGCCTCATCATCCATCTGCGGCTCAGCCACGGGCGTCACCTCCGTCTGGTTGATGACGCTGTGTACAAGTAGGACTCACTGGTGGGCACGACCGTGAACAGGCCCGCGGCGCGGGCGTCACCGGCCGCCTCATGTGCGAGGACGGAGCAGACAGTGACGTCGATCTTCTGGGTTTGGCTCGCTTTGGCCAGCACATACCGCTGACCAGGTCGCGGCGCTTTGCGGGTGTTGCGGATGTGGATCGCCGCGATCGGGCATCCATCGTGAGAGAACGACGACTCGGCTTTTGTGACATCGGTCAGCAGCCGCTCGTTCGCGGCGTGCATCTGCACTGTCCGGTAGGTGGCCCACCGCAGCACGATCTTCTCTCCGTACTGCTCCACCCACGCGTCGAGCTCGGATGCCCACCCGGGCGGGTCACCGTACATGCGAATGACCTTGTAGCGGGTCATCAGTTCATCGACCGCGGCGGCGACTTCAAGCCGCGGCACCTGGCCGCCGAACTCCGCCGGATCCCACACCGTAGGCCGCTGGTCTGGCCCGTACGTTGGCGTGAACTGGTATCCGTCGCCCGTCTCGGCTCGGATGCCTGTCCAGTCGTCGGAGTCGGAACCGTCGAAACCGAGCACCACCGCAGTACCGTCCGGCACGTCGCGCTGGCCACTGCGGGAATCCCAGACGTCGCCTTCGATGAAGCTGCCCTGGCCGTACACCACTCTGTTGCCGAAGAATCGCTCAGCCTGCGCCGGGTCTTTCTCCAGCAGCTCCGCCGCTTCAGCCTCGATCGCATCCAAGTCAACGTGCACTGAACCCCGGTACACATGCCGGTGGATACGGGCCCGCTCTGCCTTGTTCTTGTACGACAGATGTGCCGGCGCGATCCGATGAAACTTGAAGATGTCCGGCCGCTGCGACTCCGACGTCCGCTGAGCTACTGACTCCTCCGACGGATCCCACGCGTTGGACGTCTCCATCGTCCGACCGCCCATACCAGCAGCACCGCGGCGCTGAGTCTCAGCGACCCGAACCATCTTGTTGGTCTTGGTGTACAAGCCCGTCTCGTCTTGCATGGCGAACGTGATCGGGTTACCCAGGCGAGACGTTGCCGACGAAGTGACCACGTCTATGCGGCCATCATTGGGAAGGCGAATGAACTCCTCGCCGACCCGCATCAACTCGCCGAGCGGCCCGCTTTTCGCCATGGCCTGCAAAGGGCGGTAAACGTTGTCTACCTGGTCCTCGGACGTGGCCAGCAGTTGGATCAGCGGAGTCGGCCATGGGCGGCCCATCGGCTCGCCTGGCTCGTACTCATACAACCAGCCGCAATCACAGCCGTGATTACGGCAGTCGTAAACCTCGCTGCCGGTTGCCCAACCGGCGAACACGGCCGGACCGACCGCCTCGACGCAGATGATCGAAGCAGACCACGGGCCCTTACCGGTCTTCTGCGGGGCAATGACCTGCGAGCGCCGGTTATGAAAAGCAGGCGCCAACTGGCCGAACGTGGCACCCGGCTTGACCCTGTAGTGGTTGACCGTGCACCACAACTGCCAGTCATACAGCTCGAACCGGCGGCCCTTGTTGAAACCATCCGGGATGCTGCAGTGCTCTTCGATCCAGTCCGCGGCCACCCACAAGGTGGGGAAGTCGACAACGTACTCAGTCGCTGGCGCCATCGCCTGGAATGACCGTCAGACGGCTACGCGCCGACCTACGAGCGGGAGCCTTCTCCGCCTTCACAGCAGCAGCCTGCGGGCCGTCCGTTAGCTTCCACCGATTGCGGAGCATGCCCTGAGTCGACAAGCCGAGCGAGTCGAAGTATTGGCGGACAACCTTCTGCAACTCGATCGAGCTCCGCGGCTGCTCCGCACGCGCAAGCATACGAACGCACATCGCGACCTCATACAGTTGCCCCATCCGCTCCCACATGAGCGCCTGAGGCTTAGCCCATAGGTCGGCCCACAGTTCCCACTCGCGGCCCTCAGGTTCGAGTAGCGGCCACTCTGGCGGATCGCCAGGCCGACCCTCGCAGGGCAGTGTGGTCCAACCGGACTTGTCGGCCGGCCGATCACGCCGAAGCGCATTCGGGTCCGGCGGTGGACCAGAGACCACGCGGGCCCCACCTCTAGGCATTGCCTTCCTCCTCTTGCCGCGTTGCGCGGTCCAGAGTCCAACCGAGCCTTGCGCTCAGCCGGTAAGTAGCAGGGGCAAACCATCACGGTTGCTCTTGATGGTGTTGCAGTTCAGGTGCGCGAGTTGAACGTTCGCCGGGTCGTGGATGCCGCCCTTAGTGAGCGCCACCACATGGTCGAGACTCGGACTCAGCGGGTGCGGCCACTCAGTGGACGCATCGACGGAGCCCCCGCAGATGCCGCAGTTCCATTGGTCGCGTTCGGCGATCTCGGAGAAGCGGACGGGGTTGCCAGTCGATGCCGCCTTCTTGAGGGCCCGCCTGCGGTGGTAGCGCTCTTTGCGAGCGTCATTCCAAGGCTCGCGTTGCTGGCGTCCATCGGCCCGCGACTCGCGATTGTAGAGCAACTTGCCGTGCTTCTCGCAGCAGCAGCGCTGAGTCTTGTACTTGGGGGTGAACTCTTGCTCGCACTCTTCGAGGGCGCACACGCGCTCAGGGTAGGGTTCCGCCACGCGCTGTCCGTACGCCACTTCCCGGCAGAAGCTGGAGCAGTACTTCGCGTCACCCTTACGGCCCGACATATCTGCCTCGCATTGCATGCACGGGCGTTCCGCTCGCGACCTCAGCGACGCTTCCCGCCGAGCCGTCGCTGCCAGAGCGTTGTAATAGCGGGTCGAACAGGCTCGGGAGCACCACACTCGCGGACCTTTCCGAGGGGAGATCGAAGCCGCGCACCCGCGACATTTAGATGCGAGCCGAACCGCGCAGGCGTCACACGCGCGCCTGGCCCTCCCCCGGTGCGATGGGACTTCATGGCCGCAGCGAGCAGTACGCGTCTTCACTTGTGAATCTCCTGAGGAATGCGAAAGCCCCGACGCTCAGGAACGTCGGGGCTTTCTACCCGCGGGGATCAGCCACGGGATGATCATTAATTAAACGCGAGAGGACTTCTGAACCCGCCCGGCAGACGAAAGATCTCCCCCGCGGTCCTCTAGCGTTTCCGCAGGTCAGGGGACATGCCCCACGTCTTCGCAGGTCAGCGGCTTGTGTTGTGGCGGCTGAGGTCAGGTGGCGAGAAGCCCAGCGTCTGCGAGGACGAGGCAGAACACGCCGGCGCAGAACAGTGCGGCGACCCACGACTTGTGGATGACAGCGACGACGGAAGCGACACCGAAACAGATGAGGGCAAGGAGTACGAACAGGCTGTGGGCGTTCATGTGCATCTCCGTTTCCTGCACTGATTACGTACGGTAGGTATCAGGTCCGACGATCGGGAGACTTTCAGCGGGAAATGTCACCGAGTGTGATCAGCTTGCGTGCCATCCGCCTGGTTGGTCACGGGCAGTCCTGCGTGAGTGATGCGAGTGGGACAAGGCCCTCAGGTTCGCCGGATCGTGGCCACGTGGACCCTTTGGTCCGAGGCCGTCAATGTGGTCCACATCCGTCGCCTGCGGCCTGTCAGTCCACGGCAGGACCTCGCACTCGCCGCACTCGCAGCGCGGGTGCTGGGCAAGGTAGGCGTTCCGCGTGTTCTCCCAGCGGGAGTCGTAGCCGCGCTCGTGGCGGTTGCCGCGCCTAGCCTCGGCCTCACTTCTACAGGCCGCACAACGGCCATTCGCCGTCAGGGATGCACAGCCCGGCTTGGAGCACACCGTGAGGCTCTTGCGTGAGCCCATCAGGCGTCCGAGATGGTGAGCCATCCCCAGATGGCCGTACGGGTCTTCGACGCTACGGTGACGCGGATCTTGTAGAACCAGGTGCTCGGCGACCCCATCACCGCGTCAGGAAAGTCCAGGCGGACGGTTCCCTCTCCCGCGTCCACGACCGTGACGCCGTCGCCCTGCTCCAGTAGGTGAGCGGTGTCGTCGTCGTCCTCGACGTGCTGGGTGGGCTTCACGATCGCGAACACCGTGGCCGAGCTCAGGTCGAACAGGCTGCCGTCCGAGGTGATCGAGAAGGTGGCTGCCCCATCGTCGTCCTCAGTCAACGTGATGTTGATCGCATCAGGCACAGCCACCTCCTACAGGAGTCGCCCACCAAGACCAGCGGAGTAGATGTGCGAGCCGCCCAGCTCGTTGACCGAGACGAGCGAGCCCCCAAGGTGGGTGGTGATGTCGCCGTCGCCAGTCGCCCCGCCTGTGACGGTCAGCATGCGCCCTGTGTTAGCTTCTGTGGCCCTGCCGAGAGTGACGGTTTTCGCGAGGGCCAGCGGGCGGGCTGTAGTGGCTTCTGAAGCCACGGAGAGAACGACGGCCTGAGAGGTATCGACGGTGAGTGTCCGCGCGGTGTCGGCCTCTACAGCGCGCCCCAGGGTGATGCTCTTGGAAAGCGTCACCAGCCGGGCGGAGTCAGTGTCCGTGGCCGGGCCGAAGAGGACCGTCTTGGCCGCGGTGAACGGTTGGGCGGTGGTGGTGTCCGTGGCCCTGCCGAGGGCGACAGTCTTGGTGATGCCCAAGGCGCGAGCGGAGCTGGTCTCCGTGGCCTGGGTGGGCGTGAACGCCTTGGAGACGGTCAGCGCCCTGCCAGAGTCGGTTTCGGTGGCGCGGCCGAGGTTGATGACTTGGCCGACCGCGACAGTAGACGCCGTGTCGGTCTCACCAGCACGGCCCAGCGTGAGCGTTTTGGAGACGGTCAACGGGCGGGCGGTGGTCGTCTCTGATGCCCGTCCGAGGGTGGAGGGGGCGCCCACGGTGACCGCGGAAGCGGTGTCTGTCTCCTCAGCGCGGCCGAGGGTGATGGTCTTGGCGAGGGTGAGTGCTGACGCCTCGTCTGCCTCAGCCGCGCGGCCGACCGGCAGAGCCTTGCCGGCGGTGAGCGGTCGCGCCTCGTCTGTCTCGCTTGCCCGGCCGATCGCCAACGACTTGCCGACGGTGAGCGGCCTTGCCTCGGTCGTCTCGGCCGCACGACCAACCGTCAGCGCCTTGGCCGGCGTGACCGTCCCCGCGGTGTCGGCCTCCGAGGCGCGGCCGACGGCCAACGCCTTGGTTGTGGTCAGCGCCTGGGCGGTGCTGGTGTCCGTTGCGCGGCCCAGCGCAATGACCTGACCACTGACCAGGGCGGAAGCCGTGTCGGTTTCGCTAGCCCGACCCAGGGTGAGGGTTTTGGTGACGGTGAGCGGGTGGGCGGTGTCGGCTTCGCTGGCGCGGCCCAAGCCCAGGATCTGGGTTTTGGTGACGGTGAGCGCGCTTGCGGTGTCGGTCTCCGCTGCCTGGCCGATGGCTACGGTTTTGGTGACGGTCAGCGCTCGCGCCGTGTCCGCCTCGACAGCTTGGGCGAGGTTGACGGTGGTCCCGCCGCCGCCGGACGCGGCCAGCAGCGCGACAGACGCGGTGACCACGCCGGACGACGCAACTGAAGCGGTCGAGTTCGGTGGGGTGACGGGGCTGCCGGAGGTGTTCGTGGTGGCGAGGCCGTCGTCGGCGGCCTCGGTGATGGTGCCGCCGGACCCGGTCGCTGCTGACCCGGT
The DNA here is from genome assembly GCF_042428775.1 of Streptosporangium vulgare. Lineage (NCBI taxonomy): Bacteria > Bacillati > Actinomycetota > Actinomycetes > Streptosporangiales > Streptosporangiaceae > Streptosporangium > Streptosporangium vulgare. The sequence goes on from NZ_JBHMBS010000031.1 coordinate 47,899, forward strand.
GTCGCCGCGTTCGGTATACCCCGAGGGTGGGGTGATGTTCGTCGACCCGGTCGATTGACGTTCCCCGAGCGCGGACAGGATCACGCAGCCAGCCGACGTAGGGGTGACCGCGGGGTGGGCGTGGGAGGTGACCGCGGTTGAGGTTTCCTGCCGGAAGGCGATCGCGTTGACGTAACCCGAGGAGGCGCAACCCCGGTAAATGACCAGAACCGCGGACTGGCGGTTCGTGCCGTTCATGACCAAGCCGGTGTTGCCCGACTCGGAGCCGGTGCACACCTTCGACAGGACGCGGAACCTCAACGAGCCCTGGGCGCTGTTCTGGGAGCCTTCTACTGTCCATCCGGCGGGGTCAGTGACGGTGTTACCGCTGGAGGAGGACCAGAAGATGATCGCCACATCGCCCGAAGCCGGAGCGGAACCCCCGGCGGGCCAGGCGACGTTCAGGGTGGCGGTGTTGGCGCCAGCGGTCGCGCCGGAGACGTAGGAGATAGCCACGCGGTCGCCCTCCTGCGGGGAGGAGTGTTACGAGGCGCGGGCGAATCCGCCGGTCGGGATGGTCGCGTTGACCGGGTTGCCGTCCGTGGTGAGGGTGATGTCGTGGAACGTCAGCGGGATGATCGTGGTGTCGTCCCCGCCGGTCGTGTCCGGATCGTAGGCGATGATGAGCTTGGCGAGCGTGTTGTTGGAGGCGCCGCCGAGGCTGGTGTAGGAGAAGTCATCGGCGTCGATGTCGACGCGGTTGTTCGTGTCGTCCACCGTCACCGTGACGCCACTCAGCGTCTTACGGGTGTAGCTTGTGGCGTCGCACTCGTCATTCGTCGAGGCCAGCAGCGCCGACAGGGTGTCATGGTCGCGCAGAGTCGCGTCGGCTTCGAGGCCGGACGACTTGAGCAGGACGACGATCAGAGCGTCGTTCGTGGCAGGCAGAGAGCCGTAGTAGGCGATGCGGCCCAGAGCCAGATTGAAAACACCGTCGGCCATGGCCGCGGCCTCCTCTGTAAGAGTTGAGGGCCGCGTGGCCCCAGGAATGAGCAGGTAGGTCAGGGAGTGCAGGGGACGTTGGCGAACCCAGTCCCGCCGACGACGGTGTTGTTGCATCGCACGATCGCGGAGACGTAGGCGGCGTCATGGATGCGGAACCCCAGCCCGGTCGCACCGGGCGCGAGGGTCGCGGTGTTGCCAGTGAACTCAGCGCGGAAACCCCAGTCGCCCAGGCCGAGTTTCGTCAGCTTGTTGCGGTGCGTCTGGTAGCCGTCGTAGGTCGAGCCGGTGCAGGTGTTGCCGGAGATCAGCCAGTCGTTGCCCTTGATGTCGGCGCAGGAGTCGCCGCCGTCCTCGGTGAGCGAGGCGGCGTCGAGCTGGTTGTCGGCGACCAGGCCGTTCGTGGTGCCCTCTTTGACGTCGATCGGCTCGGCCGTAGTGCTGTGGATGACGTTGCCGATCACGGTGTTGCGATCGCTGCGGTCGGGTTGTCCGCCCGTCAACGCGCTCCAGTTGGCTTGCGCGGAGCCGATGTAGACGCCCTCGCCGAACTTGTCGCGGCGGTGCCCGGTGGAGAAGATCTCGTTTCCAATCACGGTCGAGTCGGTGGTGTTCGACCTCAGGTGGATGCCCTCGTCGCCGAGGTCATAGACGGTGAGGCCCTCGATGGTGACGTGGTGGGAGTCGTCGACCACCACGCCCTTTTGGGCCCAGGTCGCCGTGAAGCCGTACAGATGCCAGTACGAGGCGCCGTCCAAGTGGAGCGCGTAGGAGCCCTGGTGGCCGTCGTTCGTGAGCTGCGCTCCCAGGCCGCCGCACAACCAGATCGGCGCCTCGGCCGTACCCGGGGTGCTCGCGGCCCAGTTTCCGTCGTACGTGCCGTCCTCGACGCTGATCACGTCGCCCGGCTGCGCACCAGCCAGCGCGGCGGCGAGCTGCCCAGGCGTCGCCACCGTCACCGTCGCAGACGGGCACACAGTGTCCGCGCGGGCCACACCAGCCCACGGAGCCAACCCCAGCATGAGGGCGGCGGCAGCCAGCAGACGAACAGGCTTACGGTTCAACGAGAGATCTCCGAGGTTCAGGCATGCGAAAGGGCCGCCCGGATGGACGGCCCTTCAGGGGTGCGGCTTATTTGATGAGTAACTGCGGGCGAGCGGCGTTCAGTGCTCTAGCCTGCGGAAAGTTATTTGACGGTCATTTGATGGCGCGGGTCAGTCGGTGCTCCATGGCGGGACGAAGTCCGAAGTCGGGCGCTCAGCGGCGCCGTGCCTCCACACCCATGAGCGCTCGGGGATGACGTCGGCCGGAGCGGGAGTCCATGGGCGGCGGGCCATCTCTTCAGACCAATCGAGGATCTCGCCGACGTCATCTCGCCACGGGCTCACGGCCACCACCCCAACGTCTGCCATACGATGCCCGTCACTCCCCCGAACGGGAGGATCACCAACACCAGGAACAGCGCGTTGAATGCCCACGTGGGCAAGTCCAGGCGGGCCAGCGGCCAGCCGACGACAACCGCCCACAGCAGGCCCGCCGCGAGCATCGCCAGCCATACGCCGAAGAACTCCGCGATCGGGTTCTCGGCGGTCACTCGGTGCTCCATGCCGGGTCGAAGTCGTCGTGATCGGAGGCCGGGCGCGCGAGGACCTTCAGAAGTCGGTCAGCGACAGGGATACAGCGTCCCCACTCGCCTTCGATCACGCTTTCCATGTACTCGATCTCAGGCAGCACGTCATTGAGGATGCGCCGCTTGGACTCGATATCGCGGAGATCCTGGCGGGCGCGGGCGTCTTCCTCGTCCCACAGCGTGGAGCCCATACGGCGGGCGCGGGCAGCAGCGTTGCGGTCGAGAGTCTCCTGAGCCTCAGCGGCAGCCTCGTCCTGGCGGGCGCGGAGGAACACGGCGATCGGGTGCTCGGTGGTCATGGGCGTGCTCCCTGGGGGACGGGAAGGAGGTCAGGCGGGGTCGTAGATATCAGCGAGGTCGTCGGCCGAGATCGGGTAGAACCCGCGCGTGCCGCGCTTCACACCCTTGACCACCCACTGGCCGGAGTAGACGGGCACCCACGCGTTGCGTACCCGATCGAACACTTCAGCGGTCGCGTCAGGGTTGGTGCCCCGGTCTTTGGGCGCGATCGGAAAGAACGCGTTCTCTGTGAACTCGATCATTTGGCAGAGGTTGTCGCCCGTCCACTGGAGGGCTTCGATCTCTACGGGGCGCTTACGGAAGCGAGGCACGCGGCTCTCCGTGGGGGTTGAGGAGGTGGTGCCAGGCGGGCGCGCCTCCAGCGAAGGCCTTCTCCTGGATAAGTTGGCCGAAAAGACCGCCCGCCCGGGTAGTGCTCGGCCCGACCGCGCAAGTTGTGGACCTGTAGGGTCGGGCCGAAGTTCTGTGATCTTGCCGGACCCGGCAACGTGATCTTGTGGGCATCCGCAAGATCACGCCCGGGGTACACGCTGTCGTGGGCTACTCGATGGAGCGGCGCGGACGAGGCGGGTTGATCACCGCGAGGTCCAGCGTGCCGTGCTCACCGAGTGCCGCATAGACCCGCTTCCACGCGTGATCCACGCCCTTCTGCGTCAGGCGGGCGTACGTCGTCAGCAGCATGCCGCGCGTCTTGGTCTCGTAGTCCTTGGTGTTGTTCTCGCACCATCCGACCTTGAGAGCGTGCGCGGTGGCCTGCCCCTTCTCCGACGTGTTCGCCCGGATGATCATCCCGATGTAGCCGAGGAAGTCGAAGACCTGATCCTGCAACACCTTGATCCCGCGAGGCTGCGCCCACTGCTGCACGTTGCGGGCGAAGGTCCGGACCGTCACCACGCCGCCAGCCCCGGCGTAGGTCTCAGCGAGCGCGGCGGCGGGCTCCAACTCGGCGTTGCGCTTCCGCTGCTCCAACGCGTCCTGACTCGCGGCGGTGACCGCCTGCCCAAGCTGGGCGATCAGTGCGAGGACCGTGGGGTCCATGTTCGTCAGGTCGGGGATGAACGCGCCGGGAGCAGCCACCTTCCCCGGGGCGGTGTAGCTTCCCTTGTCGTCGATGCTGGGCATGACGTCGTCGGCGAGCCATTCGTGGACTCGGTTGGCCCCGGGAGCCTTGCTCTTCATGAGGAGTCGGTTCGCGCCTTCGCGGGTGAGGAAGGTGCGGTTCGGGTTGCCGCCAGCGCGGGAGGTTCCGTAACCGGGAAGGACGGAACCCGCTTCGCGCACGTTGAGCGTGATCCGCTGCGCCGGGGTCGTCCAGTCGGCGACTGCCTTGCGGGGGTTGGAGTGGAGCAGGACGCCACACAGCCCGACCGACTCCACGTAGGTGGTGCCGTTGACGGTGGCGGTCAGAACAGGGTGCCCATCGAAGTGGGCGACATCCCAGAGGGGCGGGCCGTCGAAGAACTGGAACTCCAGATCCGAGCCCCGGTTGTCACCTTCAGGACCAAAGGAAGTACCGTTGTCCATTGTCGATCTCCTCAGTAGATCGGCCGTCCCCGGGAGTGTGTCGAGCACTCGCCGGGGTTCTTCATTTGAAGAACTCGCTTCCCAATTGTCCCAGATGTGTTATTGGCGTGCGCGCAAAAAGGGCGCCCGGAAGGGGAATATGTGGACACTCTGCTCAAGTGAATGGTGAGTCGCTGTGCAACCTACACAGTCTTAGGCCACGCTCACTCGGCGGAGGAAGTGATCGGGGTTCTTCTGGAACCTAGCCAGGTCATCGATGTAGTTCCGCAGCGCCTTCGATGGGCGGAACCACTCCGTGCCGTGGATGCGCGTCTTGCGAAACCTGCCATGCAAGCGACCTTCAACAGCACGCCCACCGGGTTCGGTGGCTAGCAGCTCGACGGGGCCAACCGTCATTCCGGCTGGCATGCTCGACCCCTTGCTGATCGACTTCAGGCGGTTGGCAAGGTTGGTCGTCGTGCCTATCTTGATGAGCCCTTCGCGTTCCACGAAGTAGACCAGGGACGCGCCTCGTTCCGGGGTCACCCGGATCTCGTTCCCTCGGGCGATCATCTGTTCGACCAGGTCGCGGTCGCTGTATGCGATTCCTGCAGTTCTCAACGCCTGCTCCAAAAGGAGGCGGTACAACTGCGGAAGGTCTTCAGGCCATGCCCGGAAGTGCTGGTAAAGCGTCTGATCAGAGAGTGTGCCCTGGCGGTGGCGCCAGCAATGTCCCCCGATCACGGCAAGGTTGTCGCAGCGTCCTGGCCGACTGGCGAGGGCGACTACGCACCGCTCTTCACGGTTCCAGCCATCGGCATCTCCCCGCACTTCGCGCCAGTCGCATTCCAAGCAACCTATGATCTTGGGCTCTGTGCCCGAGAAGTCGATGAGCGCCTTGCTGTGGCTGATGTAGTTGCGGCACTTCCATTCCATGTGCGTTCTCCAGGAAATGCGAACGCCCCGAGCCTGGAGACTCGGGGCGCTCTACCTGCGGTGATCAAGCCGCAGGGTGATTACGGGGGTTGTGGGCGCTGCCATCACGGCAGCGTTGATCCGCTTTCGCGGAGGTTCTTGGGGGCGGGTCGCTGCCCGCTACCATCCGTCTGGGCGGTCTCGGCTGGTCTGCAACACCTCGCCGCCCTCGCGGGCGACGATCTCCAGTCCTGCCTCGTCGAGGTCGAGCAGGATGTAGTCCACGAGGGTTTGGAGGTAGTCGGGTTGTGCAGCGATGTCGGGGTTTTGGGCGAGCGTGCTGGCGATGACCTGCCGGGCGGTCCTCCGCTCGGGTGGGCGCCTGCTGCCAAGGGCGTAGCTGAAGACTCGCGCCACCTTGGCGGGGTCTACGCCTTCCGGGAAGGAGGAGATGTGAACGACTGGCGCGAGGTCGCGGGTCTGGCTTCCCCGGTGACGGCGGAACCACCTCACGACGGGTCCAAACGAGGCCAGCCTTCGGTGAGCGCCTGAAGGCTTTCAGCCGCCACATCCGCCGCATGCTTGGCGGGCTCGGCATACCGGTCTACGACCTCAACCGTCTGAGGGACGATGACGAACGTCTTCGCGCCGCACTGCCGGGCGAACTCGCCCAGCAACTCCTTGTGGATGTCGTCCTCGGCCTGGTCGATGACGAGCGCGAACGGCTCTTGGACGTCATCGCCGACGACGACGGAGGGCAGGGGAAGGATCTGGATGCGCATCAGCTCATCACCCGCTTGGCGAAGGTCGCGTAGGTCTCCTCGGTAGCGAGAGCGCCCACGTTTGGGTCGGTGCACACGACGAACCCGTCCATCTCAGTGAACGTGCAGGTCTGCACGCTGAACCACCTGCCGTGGATCGTCTCCCCGCGAGGGAGCCCCGCCTGATCGGTGATGCGGTCGCGCGGCACCTCGAAGTGCTCCTTCGTGGTGTGCATCGGCGTACGCAGGACGGCGGTGCCGTCGTTCTGCTCGTACCAGACCTGCACATCGAATCGGCCCGTGGGTGCGCAAGCCTCAGCCGCGCGCCGTTCCCGCTCCGCGACGAACGCCGCGAACTGCTCATCGTGCTTGGCCTTCGCCCGGTCTTTGTCCCATGTCTTGAACCGCACCATGAAGCCGGAGGTGTCGTCCTCGTCAGGACGATCATCGAAGCTGGCTGGGTAGGTCTGAAGGGTCGGCGACTGGTTGTGGTCCTTGACCCATGCCACGACGTAGCGGTGCCGCACTTCAACCGGTCCTTGGTGGACGTCCATCTCTAGAACGTTGTCTGCGAGTTCGTACGCCTCGGCGTCCGTCATGTTCTCGAAGGCGTGGAGTAGCTGGTAGCCGTACTCGCCGGGGTATCCGCTGGTAGCTAGGTAGACCTTCATGGTGGTCTCCAGGGGGTTGGAGGGGGAGGTTGTGGCCCGGCTCTTCTCCGCGACCCCCCGCACAGGAGAGCCGGACCACGGTGCGCGGCGAACAGTGTTCGTCGGGGGACTCCACGTTCGGCGTCGCGCGGCACACCCACCCGCCAGGAAGGGTGTGCGTCTTGGGGGTGGCGGTCTGGCGCCTCGCGCCGGAACCAGACCGCCACCAAGGCTCGACATGCGCCACGGGGAAGCGCGCACGGAGCCAGCGCCCTCGCCAGAGGGGCGCATCTCGGAATGTCTAAGGGTTTCTAGGCCGCTGCGCCGGCACGAACCGCGGAGCGGATCTCGTCACGCTCTTCCGGGGTGGCCGGCACCGGCTCGCCGAGGTGGAGCTGCCGGGCGATGGTGGCGAGGTCACGCCAGTCGTACCAGGCGGTCTTGCCTCGCTTGAGGAGCTTGCGGGCATGGTGGCGAGACGCCCACACGCGGACGGTGGACTCCGGCTTACGCAGCCGGGCCGCGGCGTCAGCGATCGTGATGCGCTCGGGCCTGTCCACGTGGACCACCCCCGAACATGCAAAAAGCCCCCGGCACCTGAGGTGTCCGAGGGCTGGCAATTCCACGATCAATGCCGTTTATAACAGGTCAACGGGCAGAACGCCAATTTCGGCGCGCCGGATCGTTCAACCCCAGCTCCTTGCGGACTTGCCCCATGTAGGCGTCGAACGCAGCAGACACGGGAGCGGAGTCCGCCTTGCCGTCCGTGCGCACCCACTCTTTGAGGCGATCCATGACGGTTTCCGCCGCTCGGAAAGTGGCAGGTAAGGCGAACATTTCAATGGTCATGAGCAGTATGGGCAGTTCGCCGAACACACGATGGTCGTAAGCCGAAGGAGGCTCCCGCGTGTAGTCGGAGTCCTCGACAGCCTCGCGGAGTTCCTTAACCGCTCGGGCGAATGCCAGGTGGGCCGCGCTGCGCTGCTCGACCTGTCGGGCGCGTTGATCACGTTTGCTCTGCAGCAGGTGGGCGACGAAGTGACCGACAATGCCAGCGAGAACAGCGAGCACTCCACCAAGGACGACGTTGCCCATCATCTCTCACTTCGAAGTGGGGGGTGGGGACTCTCTTCTCATGCCCGCCGAGACAGCAGATCATCCTTAGCCGAGGCCGTGACCGTACGGCGGCGGGCGCCGGACTTCTTCACGACCGCGGACTGCTCGTCCGTCAACTCCCTGTACGTCTCGGCGTTGTAGTCCTGCCCACACTGGCGGCACTTCGCGCCGACGAACTGGCCGTCTTCGAGGATCTCGTACAGCTCACAGAACCCGCAGTAGCAGGGGATGCCCTCCAGGTGGCGGGCGCCTTTGGTGGTTTCAGTGAGGAACGCTCGGCACCGCCACGCGAGGTTGAGCACATCCAGGCCGGCGTCTGCTCCGCCGAGTTCGACGAGTTCCCCGTCGCGCATCATCGGCTCCGCTTCCAGGGCGAGGAGTGCGTCGAGGTGGGCGGCGAGGATCGTGTACGCCTGCGTGAGGATGGCTCCGTCACGGCGTCGGCGTGAGGTGGTGGTGTCCAAGTCCGACAAGCGGGCGACGCGACGAACCCGTTCTTCCCATGAGACGAGCGTCGACAGGAGCAGCCGGATGAGTTCGTCAGCTTGGAGCGACACAGGGACCGGGGCGCTCTTGGAGACGGACACGACCGGGCCGCCTGTGGCCTGTTGGGATCCTCCGAGCTCCATGTGGACGCGCACGAACAACATGGGCAGGTCGTTGAGGTCTTTGGCGATGACGCCGCGGTCTGAGTCACAGAACGCCCGCGGTGTGAGAGCAGGGAGGCGGACCGTTTTACCGTTGGCGGTCTCGATGCGCGGGTCTGAGCATCGGCCGGCGCGGGCGCATTCGCGGAGGCCGTCGTCGTTCCAGTGGCCGTCGTCGGCGTTCGGGTCGGAGTGAATCCACGCGGGCATGATGGCCTCCCCTTGGTCGTACTCTTGGGAAAGCCTCGTGGTGATGGTGGGGCTGGCGATGTTGGCGGGCGGTCCTCCGTGGGCGCGGAGGGCCGTTGCCGTTGCTAGCGCTCGGCGGGGCTGAGATCTTCCCCGCTTTGCTCCAGAAGCCACCGCCCGGCGTCGGCGAGGTCTCGGCGGTCCATCCGTGCGGCCATCGCGATCAGGTACGCCTCACCTGAGCGCGGACCCCAGTGGACCTCAATGGGCAGGCGCGGGTGAGAGACGACGAGAGACAGCGGAGACTCGACCACAATGCGCCCCATTGTCTCAGGCGGGCAGAGGGTCATGATTCCTTCGGTGCCCGATTTTGGCGGTCGACGATGATCTGGTCGGCGTCCATGACGATCTGCCCATCCGGCCCCTTGACCGCGACCGGGGAGCGTTCAGCGGTGCACCAGCCGTCGTACAGGAAGGCGAGCGCGTCTTCGAGCGAGGCGTGGGTCTCTTCGAACTCGCGCTGGTAGCGGAAGAACACCGACGTCCACCGCTCCCCCGAACGCTCAGAGGCCACGCCTTCGGCCAGGGCAGCGCGAACCGCTTCGAGGGGACATCCGTCGTCGCAGGTGACCTCTTGGCAGAGCGGGCAGCACGCGCCGTCCCAGTCGATCTCAACCTGTTGGGCGATCCCTCGGAGGTCATCGCTGATGGGGTTGCCTTCGTACTGGCCTGCGATGACCCGCAAGGTGGCAGCCACGATCCGGGCTGTGGGATCAAGGTCAGCGCTCACGCGTCCTCCTGCTGGTCTGGCGGTCGCGCCCACACGACCATCTTCACGCTCAAGCTGTCCCCGTACATGAGGGAGTCGTCGCTCTGGGCGGGCGGCATGACCACGTGGGGCGGCTCGACCGGAACGAGTCCCTGCCGTTCCACCTCTGCGAGGATCCACCGCCGCGCCTCTGCGACGACATCGCCGATCGCGTCACCGAAAGGCGTCTCCTGCTCCGCCGCAGACCACGTGAACTGGTCCTCGCAGGGAGCGGGCGAGGTGGCGGCTTCGAGGCTGCGGGCTGCTTCGGGGGCGAAACGCAGCCCGTGCGCGATGGCCTCGGCTGCGGCAGCGGCGATCTCTTCGGCCCTCACGTCTCCTCCTCAGTGATGCCGTACCCCTCAGCGAGAAGGCGGAGCGTGGTGCAGGGCGCGAGGACGTACGGGGCGACGAAGCCCTCAGGGAGTACACCTGCTTGCCCAGTAGGCGGGTGCCACTCGGTGAACGCGGCGTTCTGGCAACGACGGCAGCACAACGCCTGCCCCTTGCCGTTTTGGTCGTGCGGCCATTCCACGTTTCGCCAGTAAGGGGCGTGCTCGTCCAGGATGCGCCGCTTGGCTTCGACCTCGCGGAGCACACGGGCGGGGTCGTGATGGACGAGGTGTTCAACGTCCTCGGGTGATGGGCCGCCAACGAACGCGCCATCGACTGCGTCATCAAAGAATTTCTGGGCGGCCTTCTTCGCCTTACGTTCATCTTCGTCAAGGCGGGCGCGTAGCAGCGCGCTCAGCTTCTCGCCCGTTTCTTCCTGCTCTGCAGGATCCGCAGCTTGGGCAGGCTCTTCGTCATTGTCGCCCGGCTCCCATTCGGTGTGAACAGCCGCTACTTCGTCGAGGTCGAGGTACCTCAGCCGGGAGTCTGCCTCAACGGTTCCGGCCCAATCCAGAGCGGTCAGCCCGCCGAACGAGTTACGGCCGATCTTGTACTCATCGACCTGGACACTGATCTGTGTACCGGACCTGAGAGTGACGATCATCTTCACTGGGGGTTCTCCTCGGGGGTGGCGATGGTTCCGGGCAAAGCTCCTACAATCTCGACTCCGAGGAGGCGCCCGTCCTCGTCGAGGTCAGCGTTCACCATCGCGAGGATCTCGATCGTCTCAGCTACTCCACCAAGCGGGATCGAGGTAAGCGCCACGTACGCGGCGCCGGCCTCCGGGTCGTAGGCGAAGGTGGCGGGAATCTCGATCGAGCTCATATCGCCTCCAAGGCGGCGATGGTCGGGCATCCGGTCTTGCCGCAGGAGCACACCCCGTCGTTGACGCACGGGGTGGGTGTGCGGTCCAGGGCGTGCCCGTCGATGTGGCACCAGTGGACGTGGTGGAGGTCCCGGACGCGGTCGATCGCCGCCAGCGTGGGGGCGGCGACGTCCAGGAAGACGTCCACCGCCTGCTCCCGGGTGAGGCTGAGCCCTCCGCTCTCTTCTTCGAGAGCAGCGACGCAGCGGGCGCGGAGGTCGTCGAGCGTCATCACGGGCATTCACTGCCTCCTCGGTCGGGTCGAATCCAGTGTGCCCGTGCCGGCCCGTAGGAGGCGGGCCGACAACGACGTCAGGGGCGGTTTTCTCCGAGCACCAGGAACGCGCACCGCAGCGCGTACTTGTGTCTGTAGTCCGAGTGTCCAGAGGCGCCGCGTTCAATGCGGAGCACCTCCTCCAGCGTCGCGGGCGGACGCTCGGCTTCGGCGCGGATGCGGTTGACGAGATCGAGCATTTGCTCCGCCTCCCAGAGGACGAACGCGGGCTCAGGGCCGTACGAGGTGTCCACGATGTCGGGGCGTTCGTCTCGGTGCTGGGAGAGTTCACGCAGGTGCGTGAGGAACTGGTCTCGCAGGGCGATGCGGGTCGTCAGGTTCGACACGGCTCAGTTCTCCTCGTCGTTTACGATCGTCCACTCGGGGACAGGGCGGGACACCACCACGGCGTCCACGGGAAGGTTCTGGCGGGGCTGCCACACCCGCGTGTCCGCCACCATGCGGCGAGCCTCACTCAGCCCGGGGTCGCCGGTGCCGGTGAAGTCGTACTTGACGACCTGCTTCTCGATGCCGTCCGTGTTGGTCCAGGCGGTGAAGCGGCAGGCGTACTCGATCCGAGCGGCCGGGGCAGGAGCTTCTGCCTTTGGGCGTGAGATCGGTCCAGCTTCCCTGGAGCAGACGGGGCACATGCGTGTGCCGCCGCAGCGGGCCCTGTACTGAGGGGTGGGCAGGGTGGGAGTGCCGGGGCCGTACCAGTGCCCGTGAGACGTGTATGGCATGGGTCAGTCCTCCTCGGTGGTGGTGGGGAGCAGGAACGCGAGCCGGTTCGCCATCTCCAACTCGGCAGCGAAAGACGCGGCCTCCCCGGCGTAGTGGACCAGGGCGCGTCCGTCTCCGCTGAGCATCGCCGTAGCCGGGTCGGTGTCGAGTGCGGCGGCGAGGACGTCGGTGAGTCGCTGAACCTCGGTCAGGGCGCGCCGGAGGTTCATGGCGGCGGTGGTGTGCTCGCTGCGGTGGCCTCGGGTAAGAAGCACATCAGGGAGGCGAGGGTCGGTCATCGGGGGTCTCCTCAGGGGGTCAGGGGCGGGTGAGGCGGCGGAGTTCGGCGAGCCCAGCGAAGAACGCGGAGACGAACTGGCGGGGGCTACGGGGGATCAGGTGCACGGCGGGCTCCGATCGAGTCAGGGGGTGGGGTTGGTGCCCTTCCCGCGCCACGAACGCGGAGCCCGCCCGAAGCGGGAGAAGGGCTGAGCAGGTCAGGGCGTCATCTCGTCGATCATGTCGAGAGCCGACTGCAACTTGAGGATGAGCTCCCGCGCCGTCTGCTGGCTGATCGTCATGCCAGCAGCGTGTCCCGGAGTGGTGGGCGCCATGAAGTCCAGAGTCGGCTCTCCAGGGGCACTGGCGAAAGGCGGGGCGATCTCGACTCGGACGGGACGCTGGTTCATGCTGGCTTCTCCTTGCGGATCGGTGGGGGCGGTCTGGGCGCTCTCTCTTGCGTCTGAGGCTGTCCGACCATGGGCGTCGAAAGAGAGAGCCGGGCGCTACGGGGCGACGTGGCCGATGCGGCGGACGATGTCGATGGCCCAGTCGACGTCATTCAGGAACCTGCCCCGCTCGGACTTCGGGCGGACCGCTGCGTTCTCGGGGTAGCCGCCGATGACGCGCTTGATCTCGGCGATCATCTCCTCGGCAACCTGGCGGCGCTCGTCGTCCCGGATCGCGCGGCGCTTCTGCCACTCCGCGCAGTAGGCGCACGGGCAGTCGTCGTCGTGGATGCCCATGGCGAAGGTCAGGGCGGCGTCGTTGAGCTTGGCGGGGTCGCTCTCCCCGTCCTCGGCGGACAGCGCCGGGTGGACCTCGCATCTGAGGACCCGGTCGGCGAGCGAGAGCAGGTCCTCTGCCGAGTTCTCCGCGTCGACCTTGGCGCACTCGAAGGGGTCGGTGGCGCCGTAGATCTGCTGGCGCTGGGCGGGGTCGTCGGTGATGTCGTACTCGCCGGTGATGATGAGGCGCACCTTCATGGTCTCTCCTACGGGTCGTGGTGTTGGGGGTCTGGTCTGAGTGCTCTCTCTCGCTTCCGGGGCGTGTCCGACCAGAGATGCCGGAAGAGAGAGCCGGGCGCTACTGCTTGAGGTTGTTACGACGCTCCAGCTCCCAGCACCAAGAGCAGCAGCACAGAACGAAGTGACCTTCGGCGGCGCGGGCCACCCGCTCGTCGCTGGCTTCGGTCAAGGCGCTCATGTCGGTGTTCTCCTCTGGGGGTAGGGCGGGTCAGGTGGGGGTGAGCGTCACTTCGTGATGAACGGCCCAGCCCATGCGCTCACTTGGTCGCGGAACACCAGCACGAACACCAGCACCGCGAACGGCACCGCGAGCAGTCTGAGCACGCCGGGCCAGGTCTGAATCTGCCGGTTGAACCACTTCTCGAAGCCGGGAAACAGGCGCACCGTCGGGGCGTCTTCGATGTTCGCTGCCCAGTGCTCCGTCTCGGCGTACCAGCGGGCGCGTGCCGCCCATCGGCGGGCACCGAGCCGGGCAACAGCAGCACCGGCCAGCGCTGCCGTTGCCGCTCCGAGTAAACGCGGTTCGTGTGTCGTGAACCACGTGATCAACGACGTGATCGCCCCGCTGATCTGGACGTACACCGCGCCCTGCCGGAAGCGCGACATGCGGTCGGCTTCTCGCTCCAACCTGTGCATCAGGGGGTGCTCCTTTCCGGGGAGGGGGTGGCCCGGGGGTTCTCCCCCGGGCCAGAGGTCGTCTACTCGCCGCGCAGGATCGCCAACGTGGCCAGGTAGTCGGGGTGGGTGTCGTGCATGGTCTGCAAGCGGGCGGCGGCCCGCGCCTGGTCCACCGTGCCGGGGTAGGTGAGGCGGCGGAGGGGTTTGCCGGTCTCCGGGTCGCAGACGTGGACGCGCTGCAAGCCGAAGCCGTCCTGGGTCTCCTCGGCGGGGACAGGGCGGGCGGTGGAGGTGGTCATTGCGGTTCTCCGGTTCGTTCAGGCGGGTGAGGAAGGTCGGTCTGGTCGGTTGGTTTGCCCGCTGCTCCGCCCCGAACGGAGCCTCAGACAAACCAACCGGTCAGGGGGTGCTCTCCAGGAGGGCGAGCAGCTTGTCCATGTCGTCAGCCGATATCGCGAGCATGTCCGGGCCGGTAAGGACGCTGGACTGGGTCGAGCTGACGCCAAGCTTCTGGAGTCGTTTCTGCTGGGCGTCAAGGCTGGCAGAGTGGGCCTGCTTGCGCTCTCGCGCCTGCTCGTGAGCGTCCAAGGCGTCCTGTATCCGCTTCTCATGCTCGGCGTAAACCTCCTCGAAGGGGCCGACCACCGAGGTCAGGGAAGTGAGGACCTCGAACTCGACGCCGTCACCGTGGTGCGTGGACGTGGCTGCCTCGAAGTCGGCGAGGGTGACCTTGGCCAGCTTGTCGGCGGGGCCGGTCGCGATCGGGTAACCGATGTCGGATGCGGAGTAACCCTGGCCGCGCTTCGGCTTCGCGCTGGGACACGTCGCCTTCAGGAAGGCAGGGGATCCGCCCCGCCGGTGGTGGCGGGTGGTGCTGTACAGGTGGTCGGAGTCGGCGGGGGCGAGGAAGACGACCGCTCGCAGGCTGGCGTACTCGCTCCGGCCCCGCTGGTGGGCGTAGACGGTTCCCGGCTGGATGTCCTTGGCCTTCATGGTGTTCTCCGATCGTTCGGGGCGGGTCTGGTCGGGTGGTCTGCAAGCCGCTCCGGGCCCTGGAGCGGCACACAGATCAACCGGTCAGGCGGCGAGTTCGTCCTGCCCGTCCTCGGCGTGACCGGCCGCAGCTTCGAAGTGAGCGGCGCTGCTCCGCAGGTTCGGCAGAGCGGCGGCTGCACGCTCGCGAGCGGCCACGAACGAGTCGCCGTCGACGTTCTCCAGCGTGTCGCACGCCTGCTCGGCGACGTCGGCGGCGCGGCCCACGATGTTCTCCAAGCGCGACAGCAGGAACGCGAGGTCGACGTCCGGGGTGCCGTCTTCGTCGCCCTGGAGGGCGGTGAGGAGGTCGCTCAGCGCGTTCTCGGCGCGCAGGGCGAGCGCGATCGGGTCAGCGTCCGTGGGGGTGATGACGCCAGTGCAGGGGCGGGTGTCGGCGATGAGCTTGGCGAGCATTTCGTTCCCCTTCGTTCATTTAACCTTGTGGGTTCACAGTATCAGAATTAACTCTAGGGGTACAAGGTTTTTTGTGCGAAACTCTGAGGGACCACGAAAGGGCTCCCATGACCACCGACAGCGACCACACCCACCAGCAGCGATTCCGCCTCCCTCTCGTCTGGTGGAACACGTACAAACGGGTCACGGACCGACTCGGAACGAATCGGACCGCCCGACTGCTCGCGCTCATCCGCGACGACATCGAGAAACACGGCGACGAGCAGGACCTCGAAGCGCTCGCCCAAGGAGACGCCGAACTGGCCGAACGACGAGCCCGCAAAGGTGGACGTCCCCGCAAGCAACCCGAGGAGTAGCCCTTCACTCCTCCCCCTCGTCGAGGAGGTCGCCCTGCCCGTCGACGGATCCGCCGGCCCGAGGGCGAAACGACGGACCCCGGCGGCGTGGCTCCGGCAACAGGCCGCGTTTCTTTGCGCAGCACGGCCCGTACCCTCGGGCGATCGACGCCGGATCAGTGAGGGTCTTCGGGCACGCCCTACACCGCACAGCGCGGGGCGTGCCCTCCTCAGGGGCGAACAGCGTCACCGGGGCTCCGGCGGCGGGTCGAGGAGCGCGAGAGCGGCGCCAGGTGCACACTCCCCCGGCATGTTCACGATTGTCTCCGCGATCAGGTCGGCCATCTCAGGGTTGGTGGCGGCCAAGCTGCGGGCCAGAGCGGTGACACGGGCGAGCGCTTCCTGCGCGCCGTTCAGTGCTTCCTCGGCCTTCTCGGCGCGTACGGTCTCGGCGTAGGCGGAGTCCAGCGTCGCCGCGCACCCTTTGCAGGTCGTGAACCAAGTGATCGTGTTCTCGTACTCAAGGACGGCGGCGCGGGCGGTCTCCAGTTCCTCGTCTCGGACGGCGAGGATGGCGTCTACGTGCTCGGCGAATCCCGTCTGCGGCGACATGCTGCGGCTCAGGGCGTTGGCGTACCGCTGGCGGAGGTCGTCAGGCATTGGGCTTCTCCTCGGCGTCAGGAGCGGTTCTCGCGGTGTACTCGCGCCAGTGCTTCGTTTGGAAAGACTCCGGGAGCAGCGCATTCAACCGCTGAGACGCAGCCTCTAAGGCGTGTACGGCGCTCTCCAACTCCGCCCACGCATCTCGGAGTTCCGTGTCGTCGGCGGGCAGGTGATCTGCGGTGTAGCCGTCTTGGACGAGGGATGCCACTCCCACACCGTCAGCGGCGTCAGCGAGAGCTTGACGGGTCGGGAACTCCGGCTCGGGGGCTTCCGGTGGGAGGTCAGGCATCGGGCGTCTCCCGGTCTCGGAGAGCGTCAGCAACCGTGTGGCCCATGCACGTCATCGTCGGAGCGAACTTGCGGGCGACGGCGAGGGCGGTCTCCTCGTCGAAGCGGTGCGCGGCCAGCCACGCTTGACGGCTCACCTCGTGGGCGGCGAACTCTTCATCGGTGACGGGTTCACGTCCGTCCTCCCAGTGATGGCCCCACGACTTGACGCCGTCGGCGTTCAGGCAGGCGCCGCTGGACTTGACGACCCATTCGCCGCCTCCCCGAGACTCGACAGCCAGCGTGTAAGCAGGGGCGTTGAGGTCATCCTCAGGCAGACACGAAACCTCGTAGCGGGTGACGCGAACCTCAGGCTCAGGGATCTCAGGCATCGGCCATCTCCTCGTTGAAGGCCAGGAGCACCGCGGCGTGGCAGTGGTCCGGCTCGCCCGGCTCCGGGAGCGGACACCAACACGCCAGGTCTCGGCCGGCGAGCTCGTCGAGGTTGAGCATCAGGTGGGGTTGCTCGATCAGCCAGTCCTGGTAGAGGGCTGATGCCTGCTCGGCGGTGAAGATGGACAGCGCGGTAAGGCCGTGGGCGCCGCCGGGCACGGTGCTCGCGATGTAGGGCCACAGGTCGGAGTCGCGGGTGATCTTCTCGCGGATTTTGAAGGGGTTGCCCCACTTCGTTCCGCGGCCCACGTAGGTTGCGCCCTCAGGCATTCGCCAGCCTCGGGTGCGCTCGCGCCTGATGCGCTTCGGCCGCTCAGCGGACATCAGAACTTCCACCACCCGTCGAACCCATCGGGGATGTTCGGGTAGTTGGCGAGCATCGGCCGCAGCAAGGCGAGATGCTGCTCGATCACGGCCGGTTCCTGCGCACCCCAGTAGCGTTCGCCGTCCCACCGGCCGTCGCAGTCGCCGCCGTACCGGCCATCGGTGTGACGCTCCAGGAACTCCACCGCACTGGTCGGTGCGGTGTCCTGGAAGTCCCAGAGGGTGCCGATGCAGGCGACCGTCACGCCCTTGCGGCGGCGGAACCACACGGCGCCGATACGGCCCCGGTAGGACGATCCTCTGGGGGTTTCGCGCAGGCCGCCGCGCAGGCTGGTCAGGTCGACGGCGTAGGGGCGGCGGGAGATGAGAAAGCGGGTCTCTCGGATCATCGCGGGTCCTTTCGGGGTGCCCCGCCCAGACACGAAGAGCGGGGAGGAAGGGTGGTAGGAAGAGGTCAGCCCCAGTACGAGCACAGGACCCAGCCGGGCTTCTCCTGCTTTGGCGTGATGCCCAGCACCGTCAGCGCGGCGGTTAGCTTGTCGTCCCAGCCGTGCTCGATCGGATCAGCGGCCAGCGCTGCAAGGTCGAGCACCTTGCTGTAGCCCCGGCGGACCGTGATGGCCTTCGTTGCGAGGACGTACATCGGGTATTCGCCGTGGCAGTACGTCTTGAACTCGACATCGACGCGGGCTGTTGCCGCATCGTGTCGCTCGGACCAGTCCTCGGCGTCCCAGTCGGCCTCGGCGAAACCCGCATTTGCGAGGAGGTGATTCTTCGCCTGCTCGACGAAGTCGTCCTCGTCGTTGTCGTCGTCGTACCAGGACGGCGTCGGCACGCCGTCCTCGTCGATTTCCAGCATTTTCCAGTCTTCGTCGCGGCCGAGGTCGTAGCCGTAGGCGAGGACTGCGTTCGTTGACTGGCCCATGATCGGCTCTCCTTCGTGATCTTGTTGCGGGGCTGGTGCCTGTCCGGCAAGACACCGGACAGGACAGGAGGCGGGGTCAGCGGGCGGTGGCGGCGAGCTGCTCGACCACGGCGTCCCGCACGTCATCAGGGAGGTTCCACAGGCTGAGCCGCCCAGTGCAGGCGACCGGCTCGGCGAGGAGACGCACGTTGGCGAGCCGCCAGTGGTACATACCGCCATCGCCGCCAACAGCCCACGGGGAGCACTTGTACGGGCCGAACGGGTGGATCTCGCCGAGGTACGCGGGGCGGACGCAGGAGGCGGAGTGGTGGATCTGGTCAAGGTCAGCGACCGCGACGATCGCCCCGGTGGGGAACTCGGCGCCGCGACGATCCAGGGTGGTGCTCGCAGTGCGGCGATCCGGCGTGGTGCGGATGTACTCCCCCCACGCCGTCCAGATCATGTCGCTGTCGCCTCCGGCACGGTCCCAGGTGAGGCTGGCGTGGATCGCGAGCAGGCCCCGGTACTCGGTGGTCCAGGTCCGGTTCTCGACGTCCTTCCCGGCGTAGGTGACCGCGCGGCGGGAGATGGCCCACGCCCACGGCTGCTTGATTGACAGGGCTTTGATCGGGGTGATCATGGCGAGCCTTTCGGGGAGTCAGGGGCTACGCGGGGGCGGGCAGGTCGAGGCCGTCGAGGAACTCCGGCACCTGGTCCCCGTGGTCGAGGAGGACCTTCACCGCAGCGTCAGCGCCGTGGGTGTGGTGGGCGCGGAGAGCGGCGTGGAACAGGTCGATGAGACTCGCGGTGGCCTTCCCGCAGTCGGCGGCGGCGCGGGCTGAACGGACCACGTCGGCGGACACGACGGCGAGCACCGAGTCGGTGATGCAGTCGGGGCACTTCTGGGGTTGCTCGCACTCGGCGTGGATGACGGCCTTACGGATCTGGTTGCGGAGGCCATCGGGGCTGGTCATTGGCGTGTTTTCCGTTCTGGAGTTCGATGAATGGATCTTGATTCGTTAGTGAGTTCCAGATCATGAGCCCAAAGAAGCGCTCAGATCCGCTCAGAAGCGTTGAGTTGTGGAGTCGGAAGCCGTGGACTCGTGAGCCCTGTGCGCCCGCCTACGGCGTTGCTGGGGGCTCTCCCGGAGCCGCTGAGACAGACGGGGCGGGCGGGGCATACGCGCCACACGCGCACCGGTGGTCGTCGTGCTCCTCGGTCAGGTCACACAGGTGCGGCCAGTCCATGCCGAGACGGCAGTCGCCCCACGCTTGATCGCAGTCCTTTGAGGCCATCACGCCGACACCGCCGACTGAGCCGCTGGGAACTCGTCCCAGGTGCGGCCATCGAGCTCGCGGCCGGAGAGCTTCTTGGAGACCCGCTCAGGGATGGAGCCGTGGTCCTCCCAGCATGCGGTCTCGGCATTCCAACGGGAGCCAGCGATCCACCGGTAGGCGCCCCACTGCTTGAAGTGGAAGGCGACCCCAGCGGTCACGCACTGGTCACGCAGGGAGCGCGCCCACGCGGGATGCATCGGCCGGGCGCCAGGACCGGACTCACCGCCGACGATCACCCAGTCGATGACGCTCGGGGCCCCGGTGTACACCACGCCATCGCTGGCTGACTTGACGTCACCGCCCAAGCAGTCGACGAGCGCTCCACCGCGAGCCAGGTTGCGCAGGTCCACCGGCCCGAGAAGCGGCTCGCAGGACAGGAACCGCACCGCGGCCGGCGTCTCCAACAGGGCCGGGACGCGGACATCGGCCCACCGCTGGTCCTCGACGGAGACGCCGAGCCACACGTTCGGGAGCGGCCAGGGCCCGGTGTGCACCCACGGCGGGGCGCCCGTGATCGGCGCCCACTTGCGCAGCAGGGACCGCATGCGGGCGTGCCGCTTCGTCAGGATCATGTACGTGTGCTGCGGAGTTGAGGCCATCGTGGCGAACACCTGGGCGATGAAGCTCTCCGACACCGACTCGTGGAACAAGTCGCTCATCGAGTTCACGAATACGCGGCGCGGCTTGCGCCAGCCGAACGGCTCGTTCAGCGTGCCGCGGTGCTCGGACACTCCGAAACCGGGACCGGACGTCTTCGGGTCGCCGTCGCGCTGGTACTTCTCGGCACCCATGCCCTTGAGGCGCTTGGCCATCGTGAGGGCGTAGCAGTTGTCGCAGCCAGCGGAGACGCGGTCGCATCCGGTGGTGGGGTTCCACACGTGGGTGGCCCATTCGATTTTCGTGTCAGCCATCAGAAGACTCCTTGAGAATTTGATCTTGCGTGGGCCGGTCGGGCGGTCCGGGACGAGACAGCAACTCCGCGAGCACCCCGATCACGGAGACTCGCCATGCTCGAAGCGAGCCCGGCGGGCCGCGGTGTACGCCTCATCGACTCGGCGGGAGATCGGCACTATGCCCGTCTCCTGCGACCTCGTCAGGTCCGCGATCTGCGGCTTCAACCGGCTACGGCCCGACTGGTAGATCACCGCGCCGAGGTCCGGCAGGGCCGCCAGCTCCCAGTCCTGCAGCAGCTCAGTGCCGCCCATGTCCGGGGTGATGTACTTCGGTGCGGCGAGGAACGCGACCTGCGAGTACTGCACGTCAGCGCATGCACAGAACTGGTCACAGGGGGCGTAGCCCTGCTGGGACACCATCCAATGCAGGTGCGCTGAGCCGGGCTCGGGGATCGGGCCGAGGATCAGCACGGTCGTCTCGTAGTACGGGTTCGGCCGGCCGAGGCCGGTCTTGGGGTGGACGGCGTCGCCGAGGAGCTGCAGGTCCAGGTGCATCGGGTCGCCCTTGACCTCAACCCACGTGCCGAGTGTCGGCAAGTAGAAGTCCGGCAGGTAGCGGCGGCGGGAGCCTTCCGGGCCGATCTCATACCCCTGCGGCTCGTACTCCCAGCGGATGCCCAGCGAGTTGAAGAACACGCACCAGCGGGCTTCGAGGCGCGAGCGGAACCGGTGGCCGGCGTACTCGGTTTCGATGGGGGCGATGGTCGTCACTTGCGTGCCTTTCTGAGGGGAGAGGGTCACTTCACTGCGTGGAGGTTCGGGCGGCCCGTAGGCGCCTGCTGATAGGTGGCGGCCATGTCCGAGAAACGGGCGAAGTGCAATTGCGACGCCACCGTGACCGTGGCCTTCGGGCCGTTACGGTTCTTGGCCACGATCAGGTCGGCCTCGCCCGCTCGGGGCGACTGGGGCTCGTAGAAGTCGTCGCGGTGAACGAGGATCACGATGTCTGCGTCCTGCTCGATCGCTCCGCTTTCGCGGAGGTCGGAAGCGAGAGGCCGCTTGTCGGTGCGCTTCTCCGATTCCCGGTTGAGCTGCGACAGAGCGATGACCGGAGTGTTGAACTCTCCGGCGAGGAGCTTCAACTCTCGTGTGAGAGTCGCGATCTCCTGCTCTCGGATGGGCATTTTCGGCGCGGTCATGATCTGCAGGTAGTCGATGATCACGATGCCGATCGGGCCGGATCGAGACAGCCACCGCATTTGGGAGCGGACGTGATCCAGCGTGCAGGGGCGTGACTCGTCCACGATGAGCGGAGCGCCAGAGATCGCGCCCGCGGCCTGCGACACCTTCGCCAGGTCCTCGGGGGTGATGTCGTAGGCGCGGATCGCGTGCAGCGGCACCTTCGCCTGAGCTGACGACATGCGCTGAAGCACTTCACGCCGAGACATCTCGACCGAGAAGAAGAGGGTGGAGTGTCCGTCGCGGATGGCCGCGGCGCGAGCGATGTCCGAGGCCAGAACGCTTTTCCCCATGGAGGGGCGGCCTGCGATCACGGCAAGTTGGCCGGGCTGGAACGACGTGATCAGGGATGCGAGATCCAGGAACGGCGGGATGACGCCGGGCACCTTCGCGGGCGGGTTCTCCAGGTCGTTGAGAAGTTCGATCATGTCCTGGGCGACGTCACGCGGGCGGTCGCCGATGCGGCGGACGGCTGCCTCGTCGAGGAGCTTGCGGATCATGTCGATGTCCGCTCCGGCGTCCCACCCGTGGCTTTCAGTGATCCGCCTGCCCTGCTGCAACGCCGTGCTGATCCGGCGGCGAAGCCCATCGTCGGCGACACGGCGCGCGTGGTAGGAGATCGAGCCATGTACGGCGGCGTGCTCCAGCAACCTGCTCAGGTAGGAGGCGCCACCAACCCGCTCCAAGGCGCCGCGGGCCTGCAACTCGCCGAGGACTGCGGTCGGCTCGATCGGCTTGCGCTCTTGCAGGAGTGAGATCGCGGCGGCGAACACGTCCTTGGCTGCGCTGAAGAAGTCGCCAGGCTCGACCAGGTCCATTGCTTCGGTGAGCGCGTTCTGCGACTGGATCGCGGCGCCGGCCACGGCGATCTCAGCGGCCACGATGGCGTCACTGGGAGCCCACCCGTCGAAGTCGAGGCCGTCGTCCAGGATGCTCATCGGCCCGCCCGCAGATCTGCGCCTTCGAGCATGGCCACGATCGCACCGTCACCGAGACGGGAGGTCAGCCGCTCACCCAGCGCCGCATCGAAGTCATCCATGTTCGACGTGATCGCGGTGGGGAGACCGTTGTTCCACCGCTCGTCGATCACCGGCCCGAGCAGATCGCGCTGCCAGTCGTTGATCCGGAACGAGCCGAGGTCGTCCACCACCAGGACGTTGACGGTGCGCATCTTCCGCAACCGCTCCAGGTCTCGGGGCGGGCCGATGATGTCCTGCCACTCGGCGGACGTGAGGAACATGATCTCGCCCGCGTAGCCGACCTTGATGGCCCGCTCCAGGACCTCCCACACGTTCCAGGTCTTCGCGGTGCCGGTATCACCCGTGATGACGAGCATGCGGGCGGTGTTGTCGAACAGGCGGCTGCCCCACTCGGCGACCTCGTCGTTGAGCTGCCCGGCGTCGCGCAGCAGGATCGGCCGACGGGCCTGGAAGTCTGCGACACGCTGGCGGAGCCGCTCGGCGCGCCATTCAGCGATGTTGTTTTCGTCGTCGGAGTTCACGCGCTCTCCCTCTTGCTTCGGAAAGGGTTCTGTCGTTGGCCGCGGGGCGGCACCTGCGATCCGGAGCCGTTGCCGGCGGAACCGCCTCGGTGCGGGCGGTTGGCGGCCTTGTCGTGGTCTTCTTGCGCCCTGTCGATCCAGTTGCGCCAGGCAGCGACCCAGTCGCGGCAGCGGCGATCGTTCTGGAGGGCGTGGTTGATGAACCGGATGGTCTGCCGGTCGAGATCGACCGTGTAGCCCTTCTCGATGGCTTTGGCCCGCATGTCGGCGGTGACTGAGAAGTCCTCAGCGATGGCGGTCTCGGGCTTGCGTCGGGACTTCTTCTCGGCTGGCTCGCTCGCCCGCTGCGGAGCGGCGGGAGTTACGTCAAAGAGAGAGTCACCAGAAAGATCAACTTCTTCAACAACATCAACCCCTATAAAAGACTGGGATGCCCCCCGGGGGGCCTGCTGAGAATCCTCAGCGTGTCCCACGGGGGGCATGCTGAGATCGGCCTCCTGAGTCTCAGGGGGCCGATTGCTAGCACCCTGAGAATTTGGCTCAGGGTGCTTGAAATCGGCCCCCTGAGAATCCTCAGCCGGACCCACGGGGGGCATGCTGAGGGCGGAGTTCTCAGTAGGGCCCTCGGGGGACATGCTGAGCGGCTGGCCGTTGATCGCGGCGCGGTAGACAGCGGTCTGGTGCTTCTGCCCGCGCGCAACCTGCACGAGGAACCCAGACTCCAAAGCCGCCTTCACCTTCTCCCCCACCTTCCGCTCGTTCCGGCCCAGCAGCACCGCGAGGTCCCCTCTCGGGACCGACACGCGCCCACTCGCGTCCATATGGAGCGCAAGGGTCATCAGCAGCACGCGAACCGAGTCCGTGATCTGCACAGAGCGGATGACCGATCGCAGCCACTTGGCCCGGTACGTGCCGTCGTACAGCCCGCCGAGGATGTCGTCGTTCACCTGGTCGGGGTCTCCCTTGATGGTTGGCTTGGTTTGGGTCACTCCTCGCAGGTCGGGGCCTGTCTTCGTACACGTCTGAGCACTGCAAACGCCCCCCTTCGTGCGTGCAGCTCAATCCATCCTAGCGTCAAAATTTGGCCTAATCCTCTACTGAAAGTTGGCCTAACCTTCGAGGGCAATGTTTGGCCACACTCTGATGTGCGAGAATTGGCCACATGACCGAGGCCGAGAAAGAGCTGGACCTTGCCGTGAAGGCGCTCAAACGCGCCCCCACGGGCAAGCGGGCCGCCGCTCGTGCTCGGGTACGTGCCGCCGTGGCCGAAGTTCTCAGGGCAGGTAAGCCCGTCATGGAAGTCGTCGAACTCAGCGGCTACAGCCGGGAACGAGTTCGGCAAGTCGCTCGCGCCGCGGGCATCGAGGCGCCGCCAGAGCAGCGGGCCAAGGGCCGGCCGAAGCAGACCGCGCCCGGCTCTTCTGCTTCTGACTGAGCCGCTCACCCCTCCACCCCCGGTGATCATTTGGTCACCGGCCAGACGGGGATCCCCGCGGCCTTCGCTCGCCTCATGCAGTCGTAGGTGCCGGTAGACCGTCCGACAGGTGCGGCGATGCACAGGTGCGCTCCGAGGTCGGCCATGTCCTGGTTGCGCCAGTGGCCGGCAAGCGGGCAGTACTCGGTGCCGTCGTATCGCGTCTTGCGGTGCGGCTTGTCTGGGCATAGCGGGGTGCAGTTCGCCCAGTCCGCGGGGTGCGGCTCGTCGGGGACGCCGTTCGCTTCACACCAGAGGTGCATCAGCCAGTCCGCGGACTCGGCCGGGCGGCTGCCGTCGGCGCGCTTCTTCGGGTAGCAGGCGCCCTGGACGACCAGCATCCGCCCGCCGAGCTGCGTCACGTCGTGCTGGGTGTCGGCGAGCGCGCCGTACAAAGGCCCGGCGTCCTCGTGCTTGAGGGCTCGCGCGCCAGTGCCGAGGATCCGGAAGATCACGCGGTTGCCTCCGTTGCTGCTCGGCGCCGCGGGCACCCCTCATGCGGGGCGGTACACCAGTGGCCGCCCGCCCACGTCACACCACCGGGCTGATACGCCAGCACGGCGAGACTCCGGGCGATGGTGGCGGTGACACGTCCTCGCGGGAGTTCCCGCTTGCGGGGGTTGTGCTCGGCGATCTGGTCGGCGCCGGAACTGATCACGTCAACGGCGGCGGCTGCCGCGGCGTGCCGGTCTTCCTCCGGCCAGTCGGCGATCTCAGCGATCGACATCGGCACCATCACTTCCATGCCGATGAGGAGAAGGGCAGTGCGGTCGTCGGTCACGGACTCACCTCCTTTCGCGTTCGGGGTGGGTGGGGTGGGCGTTGAAGCCCACCCCAGGGGGTCAGGACGGGGTAACTGAACTGCGGACACGACGCAGGCTCTCGCCCGAACCAGCCGCACGGTGTGGGATTCCTTTCCACAGGCCAGAGCCGCATTGGGCGCCGTTTGTGCAGCTCACAGCACCGTGAAACATCGGCGTGAAACATTGCGGATTCATTCGTTGTCCACCCGCGCATCCGCAGGGAGCAGAGCCAGGCGCATCCCCACGGCTTTCGCGTAGGACTCGATCCGGTCCACAGGTGGCCAGGACCGGCCGGTCTCCCACCACGAGACCGTGCGGGAACCCACGTAGATGCGGGCAGCGAGCCGCTCTTGGGATAGGCCCAGTTCGCGGCGGCGGGCAGCGAGCTGAGCAATCAGCGGATGCGCAGCACTCATACCTTCACCTGCCTGCGTTTCCGGGCTCTGCGCCGCCTGTACTCCCGGACCGCTTCGACAACCAGCGGGGAAAGATCGCCCTGCTCCTGCCGAGCTCTGCGGCACCGGTGTAACTCCGCGTCGCTCATCGCCTCCGCCTGGCGGCGAAGTTCGGCCTTCAACTCGGCGTCAGTGAGATCAATCAGGTCGTCGTCCCACTCTTGTGGGCGCGGCCAACCGTTACGTGCAGCCATCGTCAAAGCCCGGGACGCAGAGATCCGCTCTCCTAGGGAACTGGTCGGCGCCGGCTGATCCCACAACTCGTCATACAGGTCACGGACAAGACGAGCAGTTGACGCGAGGACACGACGGTCCTGGTTGAGGATGCGCGTGAACTCGTTCTGAGACCTCCCGCAGCGCAACGCCAACGCCCGAGCGGACCACCCCAACGCGGCCAGAGCCTGAATGCGTCGCTTCGTGCCGGAGGCGTCCACCGCGACCGTGTCACGCATCCGGTCCAACGTCGGCTTGACCGCCAGCAATTTGCGGGCTTTCTCCGTAGGCACCGTGCTTGATGGCGCTTTACCTGCGGACGGTTCCCCGTACATCAGGTAGACGACAGACCTGATGGTGACGTCCGCCAGTTCCGCGATGACCGCCAAGCTGAGACCAGCCTCGCGGAGCTGGACAACGTGAGCGCGCACCGGTTCAGCATCAGTGCGGGGATTCCACAACCCCCGCTCGCGCATCAGGGCGCGATGCTTCATGTAGGCGCGGCGGGTCGCAGCGCGCGTCATGACGCCTCCGAAGCCCGCAAGGCCCTGCGCTGCCGCCGGCGCCGCTCTTCTTTGCGCTCATCCTCCCCCATCGCCCCCCAAACGCCCGTGGCCTCGTTGTGCTCAAGGGCGTAAGCAAGACAACGACTCCGGACCGGGCACAGGCCACAGATCTCCTTGGCCACGTCTTCCCGCACCTGCCGGGCCGCCGGCCGTTCCCCCTCGGGGCCGAAGAACGTGAAGAAGTCGTCATCTCGGCAAGCTCCGTCCTTCTTCCACTCCACGTCGTGGTGCGGAGTCCGGCGGGCGCCGCGGGCGACTCCTGCTTTCGCCGTCATCGGGTGTCTCCTTGAGTCCAGCGGGCAGCCCTCGTGAGGTGCCAGTAATCGCCGCACCGGTAGACCCGCATCCGGAAGCCGGGGTGGATGGTGCGACCGGCTTGCTTCGCGATGCGGCGGGTCTCGTAACACCATTTGCCGCACGTCTGGCACCTCGACAGTTGGGCTTTGCCGGGCGCCACGGTCGGGCGGTCTGCGGTCATCGCGCCGTCTCCGTCCGGGAGGATCCGGCAGCATCCGGAGACGTCCGGGAGCATCCGGGGTCGTCCGGAGTCATCCCGACCTGTTCAGGTTTCAGCCCGGCCAGTGCGAGCGTGATCCGGGCCATCGACTCGATGAGGTCGACGCACTTCTTGTCGTCTGGAGCGGTGAAGCTGGAGCGCAGTCCCAGGATCATCTCCACGAGGTCCTGAGCGAACCGGTGCCGGGTGTGAGCCTCGTGGGAGGCGAACTCCCTAGCGACGATCTCAGCGACGCTCACAGCGCGCTCGGGGAGCGTCAGCGTGGTCTCAGGCATCGGTCTCCTCCGTGTGTGGTCCGGTACAGGGGTGGCCCTCGAACTCCGCAAGGGCGCAGCAGTAAGGGCGGAGCATCACGCCACCTCCGCGACGTCGGCGGGGATGAGAACGAGCTCGTAGCCGAGGCCAGCCAGATACCCCTGCAAGGTGATCAACCGGATGCCTGTGCTCTGGCAGCGGGCCTCAACGAAACAAGCGCGCGTCGCGCGGGTTCGCTGATCGAGTGCGGCCTGGGTGACACCATGGAGTTTCCGGAACCTGCCGAGGTTAGGCAGGATCGTGAGGACGTCGACGATGGTGTTGCCGCGGCGGGCGACCAAGCGGTGGTTGACCAGGCGGGCGTAGGCGGCGGCGTGCTGAATGCTCGGCGACCTGGTGTGTCGTTCCCACAGCGATACGGCTTGGTTGGTGACGCCGAGGTGGTCGGCGACGTGCTCTTGGAAGAGGTCTCGGTCTTCGCGGAGGTGGCGGAGCCGGTCAAGGATGGTGAGGGTCAGCACGTCGTCTCCTCCTCTGGTGTGCAGGTGATGGTGGGCTCCAGCTCGTCGACTTTGTGGAGCTCGCGGGAGAGGGCGTCTCCGAGCGGGTCAGGGCCGGACTGGCGGGCAGCGAAGACAGAGCTGCCCGCCAGGGCGAAGAGGACGAGATGCGGGAACAGGGCGTTCACTGGGCGCCGCCGGACAGGTGAGCCTCAGCGGAGAGAGCACGGTCCAGGTTGTTCGCCGCGGTCTCCATGGCGATGCGAGCGGCCTGCTTGTGCTCGGCGACCTTGCCGATCAGGGTGGCGTTCGTGGTCTCCAGGACGGTGACGCGCTCCCGCTCCAGGGCGAGGTCACGCTGCGCGCCAGCGAGTTCCCGGCTGGTTTGCCCGTCCACGATTTCCAGGCCGATGAAAAGCCCCACGCCCAGCCCCAACGCGAAAGCGAGCACCAGGGCGAGGATCTGGCCGGCGTAGACCGCGACGACCCACACGGCGACGACTCCGGCGATGCCGACTCCGACGCCTACGACGTTGCGGCGGGTCAGTTGCCTCACGCCTCCCCCTCCTCTGTGGTGGAGGGGCGGAGAGCAGCCTGGATGTCACACGCGGGGCAGTCCTCGTCGTGGTCGTCGAACCCGGCGGTGTGCTGGCAGGGGCTGACCCGCTCCTGGTGGGCGGTGCGGTCGCGGCAGTTGCGGGAGTCGCGGTCGTGCTCGACGGACAGGGCTGCGGACTCCAGGGCCACGCGGTAGCGGTCGCGCTCGGAGGTGAGGCGCTCCACCTCGGCCTCAGCCTGCCGCCGGGCATCGTGCGGGGTGAGGTTGCCAACGCGCTGCACCGTGATGGTGAACCGCTCCCCCACCTCCCGGTCGGTGAAGGTGAAGGACTGCTCCACGTAGTTCGGGGCATCGCCGAGCATGTTGCGTGCCCAGCCGACCAGTGCTCCGGTGATCTCGTTCGGGACGTGAGCGGTGAAGCCCCAGCCGCCTTCCGGGCTCGGCCCCATCTGCCCGACCATCACCTGGTTGGCGAGGGCCTCGGCCTGCTCGTCTTGGTACTGGACGGCGCCGTCGAGGGCGTCCACCGCGACGCGGTACTGGACGCCGTCGTTGAGAAGGTGCGGCCAGTGCTCGTTGAGCTTGTCGCCGACGGCGCGGATCAGGTCCGGGTCGTGATCGCCTGGATTGATCGGCTCGGCGGACGCGGGCATGGGCTCAGCCACGACGCTCCTCCTCGGGAAAGACCTCTGCGAGGACGTCGGCGGGCACGTACGGCACGAAGTAGGGGCGGGTCTGGTCCTCACCGCAGCGCTGCGTCAGGGCCACCAGAGCGCGCCTGTAGGTGTCGCGCTGGCGCCGGTAGCGAGCGATGCGCTCCAACCCGAAGCCGATCAGGCCGAATCCGACGCCGGTAATCAGGAGGGAGATCCACAGCGTGTCAGTCCGCGACGCTTCGCCCACTGCGAGGACAGCGCCGCCGAGGAAGGGGGCTCCGTCCGCGAGGCGCTGCGGCCACGTACGGGGGTAGAGGTCAGCCATTGGAGCCTCCCGGGCATGACGCGTCATCGATAACAACCGGCGCCTCGGTGCTGCTGGCGGTCTGGTAGATGCGGTGGCCGTGCCCGTCGCAGGCGGTGGCGACGTCGAGGAAGGCATCGCCGAAGCGGATGATCTCGACCGTGTCGCTGACCGGCAGCGGCTCAGCGGGGGCGACGGTCCCGCAGCCGGTGATGGCGAGCAGGAGGACCATGGCGAGGAAGACGCTCTTCACTTGGAGCCTCCTCGCCCGAGCGGGCTCAGAACAGCGTTGAGGAGCAGCGTCACCAGCAAGGCGGTGCCGAAGCTCATCTCCGGGATGGCAGCCCACCACTGGTGGTGCAGGACGCTCGTCAGAGCAGTAAGAGCCCACGAGGTGAGAAGCCACCAGATGGCGAGCAGAACGATCAGCCAGGCGATTGCCATCAGACGCCCTCCGCCTCTCCAGAGGAGACAGACAGAGCAGCGAGAAGCGAGGGGATCTCTCCGGACTCCAGCAACTGTGCAGCGCGGCCCATGGACGCGGCGAAACGGATCCCCCCGAACCCCATGTCCTTGCCAGCGGACACCTGGCTAACAGATGCGGACATGAGCTCCTCCGAGTAGGTGCGGAGCTCGGCGACGCAGCGAGCCCGCTCGTCGGCGCGGATCTGCTCGGGCGTCTCGGTGTTCACAGGTCACCGCCGATGGCGTGGCGAACCATCTCGTCGTCCGTCGCCGGTCGGATCGTGATCTGCCGGGTCCGGTCTACCGACTCGGCCTTGGACGCCTCAGCGAGGAACATCTCGGCGGCGTCGTTGGCGTCCACCGGCCCAGCGGGGCGGGTCTGTCCGACGTACGGGGCGGGCTGGCCGTCGACCAGCACCCGGTAGACCGCTTCTCCGGAGGCGGTCGGCAGGATCTGCAGGCCGTGCTCCAGGAGGATGTCCTCCAGGGCGTCGGCGTTCGCGTACGGGTCAGCGGGCGCGGTGTTGGGGGTCTCGTCGTCGGGCTGCTCCTGCCAGACGCGGAGCGCTTCGACGATCTTGTCCAGCTTCGCCATGTGGTAGTTCACGGCCTGGGCGGGGGTTTCGGTGGTCACTGCTTCTCCTGCGGGTACGGGTTGCGTGTGAGGGCGAGGGGGGCGGTGTCGTCGGAGACAGGCGCCGGCGCGGCCTGAGCGGGCGCCACGGGGGCGGGCTTACGGCGGCGGGTGCGGCTCCCGGTGTTGGGCAGCAGCAGCCTCAGCGGGGTAGCCAGGACGGCGAGGAACACGTTCACAGCTCGGGCTCCGGGTTGACCGCCGTGTACTCGGTGTGGAAGGCGTTGAATCGCTCCAGAGGGTCCGCTGCCTGCACCCCTGTCGGCGCCGGGTCCGTGATCGGCTGGGCGATCAGGTCCAGCGACGGAAGAGGGCGCACCACGCGAGGCACCTCGATCCCGGCGACTCCCAGCAGTTCAGCGTTCGGGTTCGCGACGTCCACGGCCTGCTGGGCGTGCGTGATGTGCTGCTGGCGGTCCAGGGTGCGGCGCTGAATCCACTGCTCCCGCTCAGCGATCCGCTGCGTCTCCTCAGCGATGCGCTTCTTCGCCTCGGCGATCTCCTGCTGCCAGCCGTTCATGTCGACGTCACACCGGTCGGCTTGCGCCCACTCGGCGTACGCGAACGAGGCGGCCTGCTCGTAGCGCTCCTTGATGGGGGCGGTCACAGACTGAGCGGCGGCGTCGGTTGCGAACGTCACAGCGGGGGTGGGGTGGACGAGCTGGTCGTTGCTGCGGGACTTCACGTGCATCTCCATGGTTCGGGTGTCTGGTTGGATTGGTGGGCGGTCCCGGATCTCCTCGTCGACAGCGGGGAGATCCGGGACCGTCTGCTAGCTGGGCGTGGGTGGGATGGTCATCGGCCAGCCCTGCCGCGGCGGGTCTTCTGCGATGCCGACGCCTTCAAGTTCGGCAGACCCAGCTCCTTCAGGAGCGCCTGGACCTGCGGCCACCAGAACAGCGGGTAGCGGGGGACAACGATCAGCGCTTCGAACTCGGGGTACCGCTGCATCCACTGGGAGACGGCCTGCTTGGTGACCCCAACCTGTTCGGCGATTTCGGTGACGCCAACGAGGTGCTCTCGCACGAACTCGGTGACGCCAGCCGGAACCTCGAAGTCGCTCACTGGGCGCCGCCGATGCGGATGACGAGCGGCGTCACCGTGTACTGCGTGTCCTCCGCGTCACTCGGCCCGCTGGTGCTCACGTACAGCTCTTCCGGGCTGGTGGGGTCGGTTTCGTCGGCGGGGTACCAGAAGAACTCGACGTCGTCGGGGTTGTCGGACTGGGCGCGCTCGGCGTCCTCACACAGCCGGAACGCGTCGGGCTGGGTGTCGCGGACCGCGAGCGGCCCGTCCGGGCCAGCGACCAGCCAGCGGGTCACCTGCTCGACTGCGGCGGGGATGGTGGTGTGGAGCGGTTCCCGCTCAACACCGGTGGTCTCAGACATTGCGGTCTCCGTTCAGGAGGAAGGGGGAAGCGGGAAGGGGAAGGCCCCGCCTGTTTCCAGGCGGGAAGACGGGGCGGCGGGGGCAGTCAGGCGAGAGCGGCGGCCAGATGATCGGAGTTCTCGGGGATCTCGTCGAAGAGCGATGCCGGTTGCCGTAGGCCGCCTAGCACCGAGATGACGAGCCATGAGTTGCGGTGCCGGTTGAAGTTGCCGATCAGCAGGGAGCGCGAGTTGTGCAGATGCAGCCCACCGGCGAGGTCGCTCCGCTTGTCGTCGCCGTGCTTGCGCATGTACTCGAAGCAGCCCCAGTCACGCAGCATGAGGTGGTGCTGGCCGTCTTCGTCCTTGAACCGCAGTCGGGGGATGTAGGCGAACCGCTTAGCTCCCGCCTCGGGGCGGGCCCCCATATCGAAGAGCGCCTGCTGCGGGGAGTCGGGCGACTCGGGGTTGAACTCGAAAGTCAGGTCTAGAACATCGGGGTTGATGATCGCGAGACTGATCTTCTTGTCGTTGGCTTCTTTGATGCTGCCGACCGTGTGTCGCTTCAGCAGGGCTGCCCGCTTGCCCTGCGGCACCTTGCCGAGGTCGCGGAACGTGTTGTTGATCTGCTCATGCGCTTCCGGCGTTCTGTCGCCTGCCAGCCTGAACGACTCCTTGCGGGAGTCCTTGGGGTTGACCTCCAGAGCCACCTGATTGATCGACCAGCGGGCAGGAGCCCCGTACCGCGCCAGCGGGTAGATGCGGATCAGGGAGCGCATCGTTTCGCTGACGCCTGCCGAGCAGACGAAGACTCTGCCGTCGCTGTTGGGCTCGGGCACGGTCTTGCCGAGCATCACGAAGTCGTCGATGGTGATCACTGCTGGCCGATCTCGCGTCGCCACGCCTCGTAGATACCGTCGAGGATCACGGCCGCAGGGCGGTCGGGTTCCGTGGCGTTCCTGTAATCCGCGACCGCTGTATCCGTCCCCTCGTGGGGAACGGTGTGCTCCAGCAGGCAGTCAGTCAGGTTGCGATAGGACTCCACGAGCAGCACGAGGTCGGCGTTGCTCATGGTTACGGTCGGGTCGTCAATCTCAATCACTGGTCTTCTCCTTGAGGACGTCGCCATGGCAGGCGAGAGGGGCGCACCAGCAGCCGAGGGCCTTGCCGCGCAACTCGGGGAGGCGCGACAGGAGGGAAGGCTTGTGCGGGAGGTAGTGCTCGGCGTAGTTGCGGATGACCGTGTCGCGGTCGCCATCTGCGGGCGTCTCGAAGGGGTTACCCCATGGGGTCTTGCGGTCGATTCGCATGTAGAGGCCTGCGGCGTCGGCCCACTCGATGAGGCTGTTGTGGGCTCCGCGCAGAGTGACGACAACGGTCTCGCCGTCTCGAAGCCACTTCAGGAGTTCGCGCTCATCGTCCGACCACGAAGCGAAGATGCGCTCTTGACGGATCTCCTCGACGATCGCATCGACGTCTACCCCAGCGGGCATGATTTCGGCTGCCTCGCGGAGGAGATCCTCAGTCAGGTGATGCAAGATGTCGTCGTTAACATCACGCATCACCGTGCTCTGGTTTATGCCCAGATGATCGGCAACCTGACGCTGTGACCAGCCAGCCCGGGTCAGGAGCAGGGCCGCCACCTGTCGCACTGCACGCCGATGCTCAACGATGTCCCCGACCCATTTGCTGATGGTCTGCCGGGTCACGGAGGTGTATTTGGCGATCGTCTTGAGGTCGTAGTCCGGGTTGGACTCGGCGATCTCGCGGGCGATCGTCTTGAGTTCCTCGCCCGTGATTCGGTCACCGTGTTTGGTCGCCAGGCTTGCGGCGAACAGCTTCGCCGGAACGCCCTCCGGGACCTCCTGCCAGACGACGCGGATTTCTTCCTTGAGAGCCTGCTTGTGCGCCTGCCAGCGGTGCATGCCGTCCAGCAGCCGGTTCGTGTCCGTCTCCAGCACGATTGCCGGAAACTCATCGCCAGCGTTCAGCGCTTCGGCGTACCGGTTCACCGTGGCCTGCGACCACTCGGCGCGGGGGTAGATCGTCTCGTCGTAGACGACCTCGCTCAGGGCAACCAGGTTCACTTGGCGGCCTGCTTGGTGTTGATGGTGATCTCCCATAGTTCGTCGAAGGTGGCGCCATCGAAGGCGCGGACCAGAGCGCAGATGAACTTGGCGCTCGGGATCTTGTGGCCACGGAGGATCCGGTTGACGGTCCCCTGGTTCACTCCCATGGCGTCGGCGAGGCGCTGCTCTGTGGTGAGTCCGGTCTGCTCGCGGTATTTGGCGAGTTTGGCGTGACGGATTCGGAGCGGGGCGCTCACTGGGGCTCCTTTCTGCTGGTCAAGACCTATATGCAAGGGCGGGTAATGCGCTTGCAGCTTCACCATAATGCACGAGTGCATTGACCGCAACGGTGATGTCACCCCGAAAACCGGACAGCAATGCCCTGACATGCATGGACGGGTAACCCAGTCGCGCATAAAGTGGCCCGCGTGAACGACTGGTGGGACTACGTGCAGCGCATCACCGGCTCGGCGACCCAACAGGCCATCGCCGACAAGACCGGCATCGGCCAATCGAGCATCGCCCGATGGCGCGAAAAGAGCCCACGGCCAGACAGCGCCGCCACCTTCGCCCGCGCTTACGGCCGCCCCCCCATCGAGGCGTTCAAGTACGCCGGATTCCTCAGCGAGGAAGAAGCGAAGATCACCCAGGCTCCGGTCAACCTCGCTGAGATCGACACTGACGACCTGATCGCCGAAGTTCGCCGCCGCATCCCTGACTGACACCTGTCTCCTCCTCTCGTTGCGTGGTGGTTGGTTGGTCTGCTGGCTCCCGTACAGCAGCCGCCCCCGGCCCCGCCCTCGTTGAGAGGGCGAGGCCGGGAGAGGGATCAGAACGGCGGGGCGGTGGCGAGCTCGGTGAGGTCCTGCCATGGCCCGAGGTGCACGGTCCGGCTCATTGCTCGGCCGCCCTTCCATGACCGCGCCTCGTTGAGCGCTGCCGCCTCGCTGACCTCCTCGGTCAGCGGGTGCTCAGGGTCAGGGAGGTCATCGGTGACGACGACGTACCGGTGCTCAACGGGCATCGCCTTCCACCGGGCGAGCTCCTTCTCGACCACGCGGAGCCGCTCCAACATCTCGGGCACGTCGAAGTCGAGGAACTCCCGCAGCGTTATGGCGTCGTCGCTCAGCCGCCCCAGGTCGAGAGCGGACAGGCCGTCGGCGCGCTCGGCGAGCACCTTGAGATCGAGCGGCTCCGACTCCTCGGCGGGCGGGTCGAGGTCTCGGTCGTCGAGTTCTTCTCGCGGGTCGTATGGGTGCGTCACTGGGGGTCTCCTACGGGTGCGGCGGGGCTTGGGTGGGGTCGGGGCGCTCGGGGAGGACGAACAGGCCGTCGTCGTCCTCTTCCTCGTTGGGCTCCGCGAGGGGCTCCAGGAACTCGGCCGGCGGAACGGGATCGCTCATCAGCTGCTGATCTCCTTCTTGGGGTTCCGGAAGTCGGCGATCTTCCGGTCGGTGATGTCGGCGAAGTTGTCGATGTCGCGGAACTCACGGGCGTCCGCTTCGAGGTCAGCGACGAGCGCCTCATACCGGGCGACGTCCTTGATGGCCTTGCGTCCGGCCTTGGCGCGGTCTTCGAGCCAGTCCGACACGTGGCTGCCGAGGGCGAGCAGGAGACAGAAGCCGAGGAACGGGAGAAACCAGCTCATCGGGCTTCCTCCGCGCACTCCGGGTACAGGGACCCGACAGGGCACGCCTCGTACTGGCGTTCCTTCACTCCCACGACCTGGGAGGGCTTGCCTTTCATGACGTGGACGTGCAACGTCCACACCTGCGGAGCCCCCTCATCCGGCGGGGCGACGCGGCCCGTCACTTCTCCGGGCGAGGGTGAGCAGGACACCGCCGCAGCGAGAGCGAAGGCGAGAACAGCGGCTTTCACGAAGATCTCCAAAGGGGGTTGAGGGTGGTGTCGGCTCCAAGCACCCCCGAGGGCCCAGAGCCGACACCGAGGGGGTCAGTGGTGGTCGAGGTCTGAGGGAGGCCCGTGCATCGCCTCAGCAGCCAGAGACTTGATCTGGAGGTCGATACAGCGGTCGCAGCAGCCACACGGGGTGCCGGCTGATGTCGGGCAAGGGGTCTCCGTCATGACGCCGCCTCGCCCAGCTCTGCCGGGTTGGCGCCGTACTCCTCGGGAGTGATCCACCGGCCGTCCGAGGTCGGGTAGCGCCACCCCCAGCCGGCCACCGCTACAGGGACGTCGGCGGGGTCGATGCCGGTGTGGACGAGGTAGCCGAGCCGGTAGGCCGCGGTACGGTGCTGTTCGGTCCACCCGTGACAGCCGGTCGTCCCGGAGCCGCAGAACAGAAGCAGGTTCTCGGCCGAGTTCTCACCGCCTCGCCCGCGCGGGATCCGGTGGTGGATCGAGTCCTCATCCCGAGGAACCGCGACACCGCAGCGGACACACACCTTGTCTCGGCCCTCGACCTGAGCGCGGAGCTTGTCCGAGGGGCCGGTGTCCTTCGTCGGGAACTTCAGGTGCCATCCGTTGCGGCACCGCTCCACACCCATCGGCAGGACACGAGACACCCCGAGCGACACGATCCGATCCAGACGCCGACGAGCCTCAGCCTCGTTCGCGAACGTCTCCCTGCTGCAGCAGGACTGCACGCGGGTCTTCATCGACCACCGCCGCGGTACGTTTCGTAGCCGACCTTCGCGTTGGAGTTGATCGACTGCATCAGCTTGATCTGGGCCTTGACCTGCCAGGCGTAATCCACCGCCTCCTGACGAGCCAGAACCGCGTCCTTCCACGCCCAGTACTCGGTCGGGATCCGGGCCTCGAACCACAACTCGCGGGCCTTCTCCGTCACCTGGCCAGCGCCGCGGCCAGCCTCCGGACAGTCGGGGTCCAGCTCGTGGTGCTTGCGGGCCTTCAGGTACGTCTTGAAGGCGTCCAGCTCAGCCCGCCGCGCTTTCCTCGCGGCCAGCTGAGAGGAGCCGAGCTCGTTGTTGAGGAGCTTCAGGAACAGGTCAGTTTCCGCGGGGGTGAGAACGGCGCCGGCGTCGATGAACTGGAAGCCCGCCTCTTGCTTCTCGAAGCCACTCACTGGTCACCGCCAGGAACGTCCTGGGGCCCGCTCGGGGTCTCTTTGCTGTCCGTCTCTGAAGCGAAGTTCGGGTC
Source organism: Streptosporangium vulgare (assembly GCF_042428775.1). NCBI lineage: Bacteria > Bacillati > Actinomycetota > Actinomycetes > Streptosporangiales > Streptosporangiaceae > Streptosporangium > Streptosporangium vulgare. The sequence goes on from NZ_JBHMBS010000031.1 coordinate 84,899, forward strand.
GTCCAGGTGGGCGCCGCGGTTCAGCGCAGACATGACCTGCGCCGCTTCGGCGCCGGTCAGTTCGTCGCTTCTGGTGACATCCCGGCCCGTGACGATCGACATGTACGTCAGGGCTTTGGCGGGGTCGTCGATGCCCTTCCCAGACAGCAGCTGGACGATCTCGTTGCGCTGCTTCTTCGTGGCCAGCCCGTCGCCCTGCGGGGCGTCGCCGTTCTTGGCGGCGACCGTGGCGCGGATGGTCTGTGCCTGGATCGTTTCCTGCGGCGCTTCGTCGTCGAGGTGCTCCATCTCGACGTCGCTGTACATGCCGCCCAGGTCCTCGGGGAAAGCCCGCCTCAGTGCTTTGGCTTCGGCGCACTTCTCGATCTGGCCGTCTGGGCTGCTCTTCCACTGGTTCTTCGGGTTGCCGTCCTTGTCGGTGTCGACGTAGGCGGCGTAGCGGGCGACTCCGGAGAACCTCTTGCCGTTGCGGATCACCACCACCTTGGCGGCGACAGGCGGTTCGCCGGTCAGCCACACCTCGTGCGGGTTGCCGTCCTTGTCGAACCAGATGGTGTCTTCGTACTCGTAGTCGGTGCCTGACTTGTCGGCCGCACGGCGGGCGATCACTCGGAAGCCGTCGATGCCGGTCTGCGGGGTGAACACCTTGCGGCCGGCCCGCCTGTCGTAGCGGCCGATCAGGTACACCTGCTTGAGGAACGGGTCCAGGTCGCGCCGCTGGCACAGGTGCAAGAAGCCAGCCAGTTCGGCGTTGCTGCACTCGGCGTCCACGCCCATGCTGGCCAGCACGGCGCGCTGCTCGGGCGTCCACATGGACTGGGCAGACTGGATCGCCAGCGCCCCGTGTCCTTGCGCCGCGGGCAGGTTTTCGACCATGGTCATGCTGCGACCCCTAGAAGATCGGAAAGGTCAGGAAGGTTTTGTTCAGCGACCAGGAACGGCGTTCCGCCACCTTTCGCCTGACGGCGGGCGAGCCGGTGCCCGTCGTAGTAGGCGCGGTGCGCGGCGCCCATCGCTTCCAGGAGGCGTGTGCGGGCCTTCTGCTCGCGCTCTTGCGCCTCCCGTAGACCGGTGGTCGCTGAGATGTACTCGACGGCCAGGTCCAGGTCAGCGATGAACGACTCGTCCCGCTTGATGTGCGAGTGCAGCTTGCGCACCGCGGCGTAGGTGGCCGGGTGGTGGTCCAGCTCCGGCGTCTCCCGCCAGTACAGCGACGACAGGAAGTCCTCAGCCTGGTCGCGCATCCACATGCAGTCTTCGGCGTCGTAGTGGACGACGTACTCGCGGAAATCCAGCCGGCCGGTGAGGACGACCACGTACCAGACGTCCAGCCCGAGGGTGTCCATGTACCACTGGACCTGCGGCCGGTAGTACGCCGGGATCTCATCCGTTCCCGGACGCCCCCAGCCGGAGGCGTCGGCGTCCGTCTTCAACTCCAACCCGGCCTGCACGCCTGGCCTGTCGAAATGGCCAGGCATGCCGAGCAGGAGCCGGTCAGGGTTCGCGAGCTGGTAGTCCCGCTCAGCGTGGACGTACGTGCCGGCCTCACGAACCTCGTACTCGGGGTGGTGGTCGGCGAACCAGGCGGCAATTCCGCTTTCCAAGTAGTGGCCACGCGCTTGGGCGTTGGTCTGCTTGTCCTTCTCGACCACGCCGGCCATGTGGCACCACACCGAGTACGGCGATTCCCACGGAGACAGCCCGAGTAGCGCGGCCATGCGGGATCCGCCGATCCGCTGGGCTCGCGCGTCGTCCCACTGCGGGGATCCGCTGTCCCAGTGGCCAAGCAGGCGCCCGGTAGGCGTCTTCATCAGCTCTCGCGCTCCCTGGTGTATTCGAACTCGGTCTGCGGGTCGAGGGCGGGTCCTCCGCGTACGGGGATCACTCGTTCTGCGTCGTGCTCGGCCAGGACGTCACCCGCAGGGGTGTCCAGCTCCGAGGACGCAACGGATGGCCCGGGTTCGCATGTCCTGCACATCACGCCTCCCTGTGGAGGCGACGAACCAGCCGGTTATGGCCCGTCCTGACAGCCACCGCAGGGTCATGGGCGGAGACGTCCTGCCAGCGGACAGCGACGTCACCCTTGTGGGTGGTCGCGACGTGCAGCACCCGAACCGGTTTGCCGTGATTCCACTCCAGGCACGACACGATGTCCCGGACTCGGAGGCTGCACACGAGGGTTGCTTGCCGCAGGAACGTCTCGACGTCGTCGCGGGTGAACCTGCGGTGCCCGCCGCTGGTCTTCTCGGACGCGGTGATCAGCCCGAGCGTCTGCCAGCGAGCCACCCGGCGCGGACTGACCCGAAGGAGGGCGGCGACCCCACCGGAGGACAGGTGCGTCGTTCCCTGAGGCCAGGCGACCTCGGGAGGGAGAAGAGTGACAGCGCCCATCAGCGGCCACCCCCCTGCGGGGAGTCGCCACGCAGCAGAGCGGCAACTTCGGAGCTGCGGAATCGGCGGTGCCCGCCAGGGGTGCGGATGGACGTCAGCTTCCCTGCGGTCGCCCAGCGGGTCACAGTGCGAGGGTCGACTCTGAACGTTGCGGCGACCTCGCCAGGGGTCAGCAGGCGGTCGTCAGCGGCGCTCACGCCACCTCACCGCCCTCGGGCTGCACGAACCGGGCGTTATCCGGGTAGCGATCCCGCCACTTCGGAGGGATCACGCCGTGATCCCACAGATTCCGGGTAGTGACCTTGCGGCCATCGTTGAACTCAATGTCGAAGCGGCGACCGCTGAACCCTCGGAAGCCTCCGGCGCTAGCGCTGCCGATCTCGTACAGGTGGGCGTCCACGACGACCCGCGCACCGGGCCTGGACCGGTCCGCCTGGCTGCCAGGCCCCCAACGTCCGTCGTGCTCGTCCACCGACTGCTCGACCGCCAGGGTCAGGGTGTACACCTTTGACGTGCCGTCCGGCTGAGCCACCTTGTACGTGGACGTCGCGGTAGTCCTGGCGCCGTCCTCTGTGAACTCGCCGATTTCGCGGGACGTGCCGCCGGTCTCTCTCGGCAACCCGTTGATGACGGCGAGGGCACCAGCCCAAAGGGCGGCCTGGACGGCGGGCAGTTCGCGGTTACTCACGCGTTCACCTCGGTCTGCTCAGGAAGGGAGAGGGCGCCCTCAACCCGGACGCTTGTAGCGGTCCACCGGGGCTTGCCGTAGTAGGTGAGCGCCTCGTAGCGCACGTAGACGATGGACACGGTGCGGAGCGCTTTCGCGGCCTCGTGCCAGGCGGCCCGGTCGAGGCGGTGACGCCCGTTCCGCACCCCGGTCAGGGATCCGTACCAGCCGACGTTCCAACCCCACCCGATCGCGGAGTTATCGCCGGGAACGACCACGTACCAGGGGACGTCAGGCAGGTCAGGCGCGTACTCCTGCGTCCCTGCCGGGTGGTGGACGCGGGCCAGCGACCCGGTCGGGAGGTGGATCACAGCCACCTCAACCGCTGTAGGGCGGGCCTCGACGATCGTTCCAGCTACGGCCAGGGTCCTCACGCGATCACCTCGGCAGCGGCACGTAGGTAAGCGGCGACGTCGGACCGTCCGCAGCGGGGCGTCCACTGGTGCAGCCACCGGTCATCGACGCCGGTCTCGTGGAGGTGCGCGGCCAGCCGGTCGAGGGCGGCCTGCGTCAGCTCGTACGACGGCGACGCGTCACGCAGCGCCAGGTGCACGTCCACACGGCCCATCCGCGCGTGCGGGAGGCTGTCGACCCGGTCCGCGGCGGCGGCCAGGACGGCGCCGACGGGGGACACGGTCGGGGTGGGCCGTTCCACGGCCGGGGCGCTCAAGGGTGGCCGCCGTTCAGCGTGTCATCCGCCTGCTCGCTGCGGGCCTCCTGCGCCATGTCCTCAACCGCCGCGACCGCGTCGTTGAACGCGTCCCGCGCCCACACCAGGCACCGGCCCGCCTCGTCCAGGCTGGTCTGCGCCCTTCCGGCGGGCGGCAGCCACCCGTCCGGCGTGCCGAGCGTGCCCCCGGCCGGCGTCTCCTCGTACACGGCGCTTCCGGCGTCGTTCGCGGTCGCGGCCAGCGCCTCCACCGTCTCGGCGAGCACCGCGAACACCTGCGCCCGCTCGCCCGCCGGGATCGGCATGCCCTTCACCTTCAGGGCGAGGTCACGCAACTCCTCGACCACGGTCATCGCGGCCGACTTCTCCTGGGTGATACTGGTCATGTCTTCCTGCTCCTCTAGTTGATCTCTGGTTGATCTCTGAGCGGGGATTCAGCGGGTCCCGGTCGTGCCATCGGCCGGGCCCGCACAAGGTCAGGCGGTAGGGGTGGGCTCGCGGTCGGCCTCACGGTCGAGGCGGCGAAGCTCCTCAGCGCGGGCGAACAAACCGATGACCAGGTACGCGGCGCCGTGCTCCTGCATCTCGCGAGGACTCAACGGGGCGCTCACGTGTTCGCCTTCTCTTCCTGCTCCCGCATCCAGGCGAGCGCCTTGGACTTGCGGCACTTCAGCCAGCGGCCCTGCTTGAAGAAGGGCGGGCCTTCGCCGGCGGTGCGGAGGTTCCGCATAGTGCCGGGAGGGGTTCGGGTGAGCTCGCAGACTTCCTGGAAGAGGAGGTACGGGTCCTCCTCAGTGATGACGGTCACATCTGCCTCCGTTTCATTGTCTGAATATTCGGACAACTGGTCGCCGAAAAGCTCAGCCGTAGGCCGGCCGACGGCCTCCGCGATGGCTTCGGCAGTGGAGCACTTACAGCCCCGCTTGCCTTGGAGGAGCATCGCGATGAACTGTTTACTGACACCGACCTTCTGTGCGAGACGGACCGTGTCAAGTCCGGCCTCCCCCATGAGTTCGCTCAGTCGTTCGCAATCGCGGGGATGCATCTGAGGTCGAGCTGGCATAGGGGGTGATCTCCAGTGACGCCTGTTGTTCGAATATTCGGACACTATCGAGTCGCGTCAGGACTTGTCCAGAGCCAACCGGAATTGACACACGAGAGACCGAGACTCTTACCCGGTCGTGCTGATTTACTGGCGCCATCTAGTTGTCTCGGCTCCCATGCCGTACAACTTGACTGGGCGATGTTGTCCGATCAATCAGACAGCCAGTCAAGAGAGGAGAAGATCGAACGCAATGACGCCGCCGCAGAGTGGTAGGACTCCCGGCAGCAACCCTCTCAGTCAGCTCGTCAAGCAACACCTCGCCGATACCGGGCTGAGCTTGCGCGAACTCGCCGAGAAGTGCCGCGACCCACAAAGCGATCGAACCTTGATCTACAGCTGGATCGACTCGCTCGTACACGGGCGCATGGCTCGGGCCCCTGAAGTGTGGAGACTACGAGCGCTCGCTGCCGGGATGGGTGTCCCTACGCAGCGACTCGCAGAGTTGTCCGCAGTCCAATGGCTGGGGGTTGATGTGGCCGAGGTTGCCGCCGGCGATCGTTCGTGGGTGGCCGTAACCGTCCCTCCTGGGCTCAGCGCAGAGGCCCGGGATCGTTTTGTCCGCATGGCTGAGGATTTGGCCCGACATATGGAGTGAACCTAAATGTAACGGCCCGGATACAATCCGCTTACCTACGTGATCGTTGCGGGTTTCGGACAACAAAACTTCAACTAAAACAGTCAGAATCGGCCTCTCGGTTATCAAGACGCACAGAGAGGCCAATGGTGTCCTAATGTCTGCGCACCTCACCATCCGCCTTGCTGACCCCAGCCGTCTCATCAACGGTCACGTCGGCAGCTTCTTCAGAGGCGGCCGATTCCTCTTCATGGTCAACCGGGATCTCCAGGTTGACCCCGACGTCCTACGCGAGCTCGAACGCAAAGGAGGTCAGGCCATCCCTCGCCTGGCCTCCTTGCTGCAACCTGGGCAGACGCACCTCGTGCGGTACTTCCTGGAACGCGACATTCCAGGCAACGAGATGACATGCCTAGATATCGGACCGCACCAAACCGATGTTTATGTCCACAGATCTTTAATGCCGTACACCCTCGCGGATGAACTCGCAGCTCATTCGACATTGATGGCCCCCCACATCAACCACTAGGAGCGCCCTATGGCCAACGGCCAAAGCGTCCTAAAAGCGTCCTACACGAAACGGTGCGGATGCAAAGATCCAAAAACCGGGAAACCCCTCAACTCCAACTGCCCTGACCTGACGAAACGCAAGCACGGCACCCACGGGTGGCGCACCCGCATCGACACCACAACGCAACCCAACCGCCAGCTCCGCCGGTTCGGCTACGACACCAAAGTCGCCGCACAGCAAGCCTTTGATCATGTCGCCGACCTGCTGAAACTCGCCAGAGACGACGAGCGGATGCGCCAGCGGATCGGCGATCTCATCTTCGAGTCCAAGCATGGCCAGGACTTCCCCGACGTCGAGACCATCCGCCGCAAGCTCCGCATGGGCATAGACCTCGCTGCCTCCGAGGGCACCGTGGGTGAACTCCTAGAAGACTGGTATGCCGGCAAACGCGCCAAGAAGGAGTCCTCCCGGCGAAGCTGGCGCCAACACCTAGATCACTACTTGCTGCCGCAGGTTGGCGTGATTCCCCGCAGTCTGCTGCGAGCCACCCACATCGACGGCCTGTTCGACACCATCGAAGAGTGGAACGCTGAGATCACCACGGCCAAAGCCGAAGGCCGCCCGCCGCACCTCCCCGGAGACCTCCGCCAGCGGCACAAGGTCGTCGGACTGCGAACCCAGCATCACATCCTGCAGACCCTGAGCAGCGCCTACAACTGGGGTGTCCGACGGCGCTTGATCGAGTTCAACCCGTGTCTCGGTGTCGAGCTTCCGCCGGCCGAGCGAGACCCCGCGCGGGTGTGGTCTCCCGAGCAGGTGATGCAGTTCCTCACCGCGTCCGCCCATGACCCGCTCGGCCTGCTGTACCGCCTCGCCCTGCTGCGTGGTCTACGCCGAGGCGAGGCGTGCGGGCTGCGGTGGAGTGACCTCGATCTGGAGACCGGGCATGCTCAGATCGAACAGACGATTCTGCAGCTCGGTGACCGCATCATCATCGACACCCCGAAGACCCGGGCGGGTCGGCGCACGGTGTCGTTCGACACGGAAACCAGGCTGCTGCTGGCGGCCCGGTACGCCGAATACCGGCGGGCTCGGCTGGCAGCCCCTGAGGGCTACGAGGACCACGGCTTGGTGTTCGCCCGGGACAACGGGCGCCCTCTGTCGCCAGAGCGGGTTACAGAGGGGTTCAAGCGGCTCGCGCGGGAAGTGGGCTTGCCGGTCATCAAGCTGCACGAGGCGCGGCACACCGCGGCGACGCTCGGCTTGGAGGCGGGCTTGGATATCAAGGTCGTCTCGGCTCAGCTGGGACACACGCGGACGCGGATCACTCAAGATCTGTACACGCATGTCCGGCCGGCGGTTCTCGACGACGGTGCGGAGCGGGTGCTGACCCTGGTTCAGGGGTCGTCCGCCGAGGCGAAGAAAGCATGATCGTTTACATGGTGGTTCCATCTTGGTTCCATCGGCTCCACGTCGGGCCTGGTGGCGGCCTGGCTGGATCACCGGGTCACGGTGGGCGGGAAAATTCATTTGCCCTGGAGGCGCGGAATTTCATAACGTACAGGCACGCCGAAAGGAGGTGGTCCGAACGATGGTTGATCATAGTTGGGCTAG
>NZ_JBHMBS010000032.1:0-89667 GCF_042428775.1 Streptosporangium vulgare
CCGACGCGCTGGCCATCATCCGCAAGCTCAACGCCATCACCCCGCCCACCGCGGCCTTCGACGCCGCCTTCTCCTCGGACTGAATCTCCGGACCGAAGGCATCCTCGGAGTGAGGATCGCAGGCTGAGGCGCGCGGTGAACCACGCGGTGAACAGCGCGGTGAAAACGGCCGGGCCACCGGGCCGCCCCGCTCAGGTGGGCGGCCCGGTGGCCCGGCCGAGGCTCGGATCGGGCGTGCCTCAGTCCAGGACGACGACCTGGCGAAGCACCTCGCCGCCCCTGAGCGCCGCCACGGCGTCGTTGAGGTCGGCCAGCTTGATGCGAGAGCTGATCATGCTCTCCAGGTCGAGCTTGCCCGCCTTGTAGAGCCCGGCGAGGAACGGGAAGTCGCGGCGGACGTCCGAGCCGCCGTACAGCGAGCTGAGGATGTTCTTGCCCTCGAACAGCAGGCTGAAGGCGCTCAGCGGGACGTTGTCGTCCACGGCGCCCGCGCCCACCACGATCGTGTCGCCGCCCCGGCGGGTCGCCTGCCAGGCCGTCATGATGGCGGCGGACTTGCCGACGGCCTCGAAGCCGTAGTCGAACCCGGCGCCGCCGGTGAGCGTGCCGACCGCGTCCATGAGCTGGTCCGGGGTGATGGCGTGGGTCGCGCCGACCTTCTTGGCGAGGGCGTGCTTGGACTCCAGGGGGTCGATCGCGAGGATCGTGGTGGCGCCGGAGATGCGGGCACCCTGGATCACCGACAGGCCGATGCCGCCCGCGCCGACCACGGCGACGGTCGAGCCCGCCCGCACCTTGGCCGTGTTCAGCGCCGCGCCGACGCCGGTGGTGATCCCGCAGCCGATCAGGGCCGCCACCTCGAACGGCACGTCGGGATCGACCTTGATCGCGCCCTGCCAGGGCACCACGATCTCCTCGGACCAGGTGCCGCACCCGGCCATGCCGAACGCCGGGGTGTCGCCGCCGTAGCGGAAGCGGGCGTTGACGAAGCTGTCCATCACGTACGTCATGCACAGGAACGGCTGGTTCACCAGGCAGTTCGCGCAGCTGCCGCAGGCGGGGGTCCAGTTGATGATGACGTGGTCGCCAGGCCGCACCGAGGTCACGTGGTCGCCGACCTCGACGACCTCACCCGAGCCCTCGTGGCCGGGGATGATCGGCAGCGGCATGGGCAGCACGCCGCTGATCACCGACAGGTCCGAGTGGCAGACGCCGGTGGCCCTGATCTTGACGCGGACATCCGTCGGGCCTACCGGCGTGAGGGTGAAGTCGTCGCGGATGTCGAGCTTGTCGTCGCCGACGGCATGCAGAAGCGCACCACGCATGGGGGGTCCTCCTAGTTCTCCTCAAGGGAGAGGGCGGCTTTGGGACAGGACCGGACCGCGTGCCGGACGCGGTCCATCATCTCCGGCGGCGGCTCAGGCAGCAGCAGGTGCAGCTGGTCGTCGTCGTCGAGCTCGAAGACCTCTGGGGCGAGTCCCATGCAGACCGCATTGGCCTCACAGACCAGATAGTCGACGTTGATCTTCATACGGGCCTCCTAACCGGGAATGGCGAGCTTACGGTGATCCCAGGAGATCACTCGACTCGGCTCGACCACGAAGGCGACCCTTTTCCGGCCGGTGTAGGCCACGTATTCGGTAAGTAACTCCTCCGCGTCGGGCATCCCGGCCATCCGTCTGGCCACGTTCATGCCGACGCCGAGGATGCCCTCGGGGTCGTCGATCCTCCGCGCGACCCCGTAGACCAGGACGCCGCGCAGGTCGGAGTATTCGTCTCCGGCCTCGATCAGGCAGCTCACCCGGGCGTCGCGCTGGATGTTGAGTGTCTTCTGCGCCTTGCCGTAGGTCCAGAACGAGATCCTGCCCTCGGTCAGCCCGTAGAACATGGTCACCATGTGCGGTGTCCCGTCCGGGTTGATCGTGCCGAGTTGCAGCTTCCGCGACTCGCCGACGAAAGCCGTCACCTCGTCGTCGGACATCACGATGCGGGCGCGCTGGTTCACGGTGCAAAGTAGAACACGTTCCACAAGGGTGGGCAAGGGCATTCGGAATGTTGTTCGGTCTCGGTAGTCTGCTGCGATGAGCATCGCCACCATGCCGGCCGACCTGCTGTACGTCGCCCAGCGCGCCAAGGGATTCATGCCGCACCAGGAGGGAATCGCGCTGTTCGAGACCGCCGCCGAGTACGGGCCGCGCGGCCCGATCTGCGAGATCGGCAGTTACTGCGGGAAGTCCGCCGTCTACCTCGGGGCGGGGGCCCGGCAGGCCGGGTCCGTCGTCTTCACCGTCGACCACCACCGGGGCTCCGAGGAGATCCAGCCGGGCTGGGCCCACCACGACCCCACGCTGATGGACCTCCGCTTCGGCAAGATGGACTCGCTGCCCACGTTCCGTACCACCATCGCCTCCGCCGGCCTGGAGGACGAGGTCGTCGCGATCGTCGGCAGGTCCGAGCGCGTCGCCGCGCTGTGGAACACCCCGCTCGCGATGCTCTTCATCGACGGCGGCCACTCCGAGGACCCGGTGACCAAGGACTACGAGGGGTGGGCGCCGCACGTCATGCCGGGCGGTGCCCTGGTCTTCCACGACATCTACCCCGACCCGGCCAAGGGCGGGCAGGCTCCGTACCGCGTCTACCAGCGGGTCCTCGCCTCCGGCGCGTTCAAGGAGGTCCGGCAGGAGGGCTCGCTGCGGGTGCTCGAACGGGTCGGTCCCGGTATCGGCTGAGCTCCTCGCACGGCCCGCCCGCCGCCGGTCCGCCGGCACCGGGCGGGCCGGACCGGGCCCGAAGGGCCGCCCGGAGGCCCCGGCCCGCACCGACGGCCACCAGGGCGAGGAACAGCCCGGAGACCACGTGGAGCTGCACCAGCAGCCCGTAGGCCGCCGCCGTGGCCAGGCCGAACACGACCTGGTCACGCGGCTTCGCCGGGGACGTGGCGGGATCGACGATCATGTATCCGGTGTGGAGGGCGAAGGCCGTCCCGGTCATCGGCAGCAGGGCGCCGACCGTCGACATGTCGGTCAGCCCTCCCCTGACCAGCGCCTGCAGGACGAACCCGCCGACCCAGCCGAGGACCAGCGGCAGCCTCCCCGCGAGCCTGGCGTTCACCGCCGTCCCCCAGGCCAGCACGGCCAGCGGCACGACCAGGTCGAACGGACCCGAGACCCACGCGGTGAACTGGTACGCCGGGGCGAGGCCGACCCACGGGAACAGCAGCAGCACGGTGACGATCCCGAAGGCCGCCGGGTTCAGGAACGGCCTGCCCGGCGCGTCCTCGGCGCTCCGCCCCGCCCCGCCGGCCTCTCTCACCGTCTCCGGCGTCTCCCGCGCCTTCGGGACCCGCGGCGTCCGCGGTGCCGGTGGTGCCGCTGGTGCCTGTAGTGCCTGTGGTGCCGTCACGCGGAAGACGTACGTGCCGCCGACGCCGACGAGGACGGCCAGCGCGACCGGCATCAGGTGCCCGTTGCCGTACAGCAGCATCGCGCAGAGCAGGCCGCAGACGTAGGAGGGCAGGAAGAAGGCGGCGACCCGGGCGCGGGGGACCCCGAGGTAGCGGGGCGGGCGCCGCCGCGACCACGCCTCCACGGTCTCCAGGGTGAACTCGGCGGCCACGCCGGTGAGCACGCCGACCACCGGTGCCAGGCAGGACTGCTCGAACCCGAGCACGGTGTGCCCGAGCACGGTGATCAGGGTGAGGGACTCCGCCAGCCGCCGGAACGCCTCGTCCCGGTTCCGGTCGTCCCGCTTCGGGTCGTCCCGGTTCCGGTCGTCCCGGTTTCGGTCGTGCGGCTTCCGGTCGTCTCGTCCCGGGGCGGCGTTCATCGCCGCCGGATCTCCGAGGCGCGGCCGTCGGCGAGCAGGATCCGGTGCCAGCCGGGCTCCAGGGGCAGCGCCGCGGTACGGGCGCCGCCGCAGGTGTCCCTCCAGGAGATCTCGACGGGGACGGTGGCGCCCGGCAGGTCGTCGCCCAGGCCGAACAGCAGCTCGGGCGCGGAGACGCCGTTGTGGCCGTTGGCGGGGTAGAGCTGCCTGCTGCGCGTCACCCCGCCCGGCAGGCGCACCGTGGCGACGGCTCCGATGGCGGGCCGCGTCGGCCCGGGGCGCGCCTGTGCGGGGTGTGCCGATCCTGGCCGTGTCGGTTCGGGGTTCGCCGGTCCGGGGCCTGTCAGCCCGGGGCTCACCGTTCCGGCGTGCGTCGGCCCGGGGTGCGCCTGTCCCGTACGTGTCGGCGCGGGGGGTGTGGCGGGGGCGGTGCCGCAGGCACCCGCGGGGAGGCGGAGCCGCAGGCCCACGAACGGGGCCGTCGGGCCGTGGTTGCGGTAGAGCACCGACGCGGACCACTGGTTGGCGACCGCGAAGTCCAGCCGCCCGTCGTCGTCGACGTCGCCCACGGCGAACGCCCGGCTGACCGTGCCGCCGTCACCGCCGTCCCCGTTGCCGTCAACGCCGTCATCGCTGCCGCCGCTGACCCCGGCCCGCCGCGCCACGTCCACGTAGCGGCCGTCAGGACCCCTGGTGAAGAAGGTGTTGGTGTCACGGCCCGACAGGTCGTCCCCGGCCCGCAGGTCCGGCCACAGCGAGGGGCTGGAGAGGAGCAGGTCGTTGACCGACGCCGCCTCGCGCAGCTGCGCCCACCGGTCGACCTCACCCCTCACGAACCCGGTCGCGTGCATGATCTCGTCGATGCCGTCGTTGTCGAAGTCGGCGGCCTTGACGTCCCAGGACCAGCCGCTGCGGCTCAGCCCCAGCTCCTCGCCGAGGTCGTCGTAGGGCGCGTGACCCTCGTGGAGCCCGCCGGGCCGGGACACGAAGGCGAAGTTGCTCTCGTGCGGCGCGTGGTCGCCGGTGAGGTTGCTCACCAGGATGTCCGGCCTGCCGTCGGCGTTGAGGTCGGTGAAGGCCACCCCCATCCCCTGGAACGAGTCGCGGCCGAGGACCCGGGAGCGGGGAGTCGCCAGGCGCGGGGTGCCCCGGGCCTCGGTGAACCGGATCCTGCCGGGCACCGACTCGTTGACGAGCAGGTGGTCGGGGCCGAAGTCGTTGGCCACGTACAGCTCGGGCCGCCCGTCGCCGTCCAGGTCCTGGGTGCCCAGGGCGAGGGTCCAGCCCCCGCCCTCACCTTCGATCTCGTCGAACACCCCCTCGGCCTCGGTGAACAGCGCGGGTCCCGTCGCCCGGTAGAGCCGGTCGCCGCCCCCGTTGGCGGCGGCGGACAGCGAGTCGGGCATCACGGCGTCGCCGAGGTCGGCGCCGCCGCCCAGCACCCTGACGTCGTCGGGGAAGTAGTTGCCGAAGACCAGGTCGAGGCGGCCGTCGCCGTCGAAGTCCCCGGCCGTGGCGGCGCTGGTGTTCCAGATCTCCGGTTCGCCGGTCAGCGCGCGGTGGCGGAAGGCCGCACCGGACGGGGGCGCCCCGGGCACGCGCAGGAACAGGGAGGGGGAGCGGCCCCAGTAGTAGACGACCAGGTCCTCCCAGCCGTCCTGGTCGAGGTCGGCGGGCAGGCACCCGGTGGGCGCCTCGTGCCGCCCGCGCTCCGGGGGGACCAGCGTGAACGGCCGGTAGCGGCGGGAGGTCCCCGGCGCGGGCCTGACGGTCACCGTGTCGCGCCGGGGGTCGACCAGGCACAGGTCGTCGGCGACGACCTCGTCGTCCACGTCGAACAGGGCCACCCCGGCGCCCAGCGACGACACCCGGCTCCGGAGGTTCGCGTATCCCGGCGCGACCGGCCGCAGGGCGCGGTCACCGGGCTCCGCGGGCGGGCCCAGCCGTCTCGCGTGGAAGGAGAAGTCGGCGGACGCCTCCACGGCCGAGGTGTCCGGCAGGGCGGTCAGCCTCCACCCGGCGGTCGCGGCCACCAGGGCCAGGACTCCCGCCGCGTACCTGCGAACCCCCGGCACCGTTCCCACCGCCCTCCGGATCGTGGTCATGAGTGGTCGTAAGCGTCAGGGGTGTCATGAATCGCGGTCGCGTCGTGCCCAGGCCTTCCGGATCCCCGCCCGCCAGGCCTGGTAGTGGTCGTCGCTGTGCGGGTGGTGGCCCAGCGCGGCGAGCGCGGTGTCGGTCCAGCCCGCCGCCTCGTCCACCTCGGCCCCGCACAGCACGGGGGCGGCGGCGACGGTGTGCCCGGGGACGACGTCCGAGATCAGCCGGGCGGCGCAGGCGAGGGCCGCGCCCTGGGCGAGGTGGGCGCGGAAGCCGTCCTCGGCGGCGGCCGAGGAGAGCCGCCCCAGGTCCGCGGTGCTCGCGCCCCCGGTGTACGTGGCGGCGAGGCCCACCCCGCTCCACAGGTCGGCGCGGCGTCCCGCGGGGAACTCGGCGACGCGCAGCACGACGTCGTCCGTCCCCGCGCACTCGTGGAACCAGAGCATCCGGCCCAGCCCCTGGTCGAAGATCGCCCGTCGCGTCCGGTCCATCAGCCCGGCCGTGCGCTGGCGTCCCACCGTCCGGTCGGAGGAGAGGAAACCCTGGTGGAAGCCGAAGCCGTCGTGGGCCAGCCAGCGCAGCAGCGGATGCACCGAGTGGACCCCCCACATCGGCCGCAGCCGCATGCGGGCGTACGCCCGGCCGGTGCCCAGGTGGACGAGGTGCGGGTAGCGCAGGCCCTGCCCGCTCAGCAGCTCCCTGAGCCGGCGCCCGCCGGTGAGGGTGAGCACGTCGAGGGTGGCGCAGGCCATGCCCGCGCCCTCGTACGCGAAACCGCGCAGGTCCTCGCGGAGGTCGTCGATCCGGTCTGTCTCCCCGGCGACCACCGCGTTGAAGCCGGAGACGAACGCCTCTCCCGTGCCCTCCAGGAGATCGCGCGCCGGCCCCAGCCGGAACCGCCGCACCCCGAACCCCATTCGGGCGGGGTCCTGCCACAGCAGCCGGGCCACGCCCCTCGGCCTGGTCGGGGTGAGGGACCTCGGAGGTGGCGGAGGGGATGACGGGACCGATGCCTCCAGCGGGTTCGAGGGTCCGGAGAGGTGCGGGGGCTCTGCCGGGTTCGGGGGCTCTGCCGGGTTCGGGGACTCTGCCGGGTTCGGGGACTCTGCCGGGTTCGGGGGCTCGGGCGGGTTCTTCGAGGCTTCGGGCGGGCTGGAGGGCTCCGCCGGGTTCGAGGGGCCGGGAGGATTCGGGGGCTCGCGGCGGGACGGAGGGACGACGCCGTCGCCCTGAGTCACCGTGCGAGTGCCCTCCGCGTTGCTCACGGACCCGAACGTAGTGAGCCGCCCTCGGCCCTTCAAGCACCGCGTTTCCGATTCCGTGCAAAGAATTCCGCGCGGGAAACCGCCGAGGGGCGGGCCGGGAGTCCCCGCCGGGCCCGTCGGTGCGGGATTCGCATCGCCCCGCGCGACCTCACCGTGACCGTGGCTGAGGTCGTGTCCGTGGTCGTGGCCGGTGCTGAGGTCGAGGTCGAGGTCGAGGTCGAAGTCGTGGCGGGTCGACGGGGAGTGCGGGGAGGGAACTAGCCTCTGGAGCGGGCGTGGCTGCAGCCGCAGGCGGCGGTGGGCCGGTCGGTCACGTGCGTGCCCGCGTCGCGGAAGACGCCCGAGGCGGGGGTGTGCCCGGCCAGCGCGTCGGCGGCGAGCACGACCGCGGCCGCGGTGTAGGCCGAGCGCTCGTGCGGGAAGTGCTTCTCGTTCACGAACTGCCAGCCGGTCCAGTACGAGCCGTCCTCGTGCCGCAGGTGCTGCATGTCCGAGAAGAGCCGCGACGCCCGCTCCCGGTCGCCCAGGGCGTCGAGGGCGAGCACCAGCTCGCACGTCTCGGCACCGGTCACCCACGGCTGGTCGGAGACGCAGCGGATGCCGAGGTCGGGCTCCACGAACGTGTCCCACTCCTCGGCCAGCCGTGCCTCCGCGGCCGGGCCGCGCACCGCGCCGCCCAGGATCGGGTAGTACCAGTCCATCGAGAAGCGGCTCTTGTCGGCGAACGCCTCGGGGTGGGCGGCCAGCACGTGGCCGAGCTGGTCGGCGGCGAGTTCCCAGTCGGGCTGCGGATCGTCCAGGTGCTCGCCGAGCAGTACGCCGCAGCGCAGGCCCTGGTGGACGGAGGCGCAGCCGGTCAGCAGGGCGTACCCGGCGGGCCTGCCGTCGGCCGCGCGCTCCCAGACGATCTCACCTCGGGTGGTCTGCAGGCCGACCACGAAGTCCAGCGCGGCCCGGACGACCGGCCACATCCGCCGGGCGAAGTCCTCGTCCCCGGTCACCAGCAGCTCGTGCCAGACGCCGACCGCGACGTACGCGGCGTGGTTGGACTCCCCGCCCTGCTCGACGGCCTCGCCCCCGACCAGCTTCATCGGCCAGGAACCGTCGGCCCGCTGCGTGCGGACCAGCCAGTCGTACCCCCGGCGGACCGGCTCGGTCAGTCCCGCCACGCTCATCGCCATCAGGCACTCGATGTGGTTCCAGGCGTCCACGTGTCCCTCGGGCCACGGGACACCGCCGTCGGGCTCCTGCACCGCCGCGATGCTCCGCGCGGTCTGGACGACCTGTTCCCACTGCATTTCCCACCCCGTGGAGCCGCTCACCGCTTCTCCCTCGGAGCTCACGCAGGCTTCCGGACGTAGAGCACCACGCTCTTGCCGATGAGCGGGTTGAGTACCGCCTCGGCGATCCTGGTGGCGGCGGGACGCTTCATGATGTCCCAGACCAGCAGCTCGTGGTACGCCTTGGCCAGCGGGTGGTCGTCGTTGCCGACGCCGACCGCGCACTTGATCCACCAGTACGGCGCGTGCAGGCCGTGGGCGTGGTGGTGCGGGCCGATGGTGAAGCCCGTCGACTTGAGCTTCGCGCTCAGCTCGGCCAGCGTGTAGATGCGGACGTGTCCGCCGGGAGCGGTGTGGTACGCCTCGTCGAGCGCCCAGCAGATCCGTTCCGGCAGGAAGCTCGGCACGGTGACGGCCGCCTGACCGCCCGGCTTGAGCACCCGGAAGATCTCGCGCATCGCGGCCATGTCGTCGGGGATGTGCTCCAGCACCTCGGCCGCGATCACCCGGTCGAAGCTGCCGTCCTCGAACGGCATGTCGAGCGCGTCGCCCGTCACGGTGTCCGCCGTCGCCTCGGGCGGCACCTCCCCGGCCTTGTCCATCGCGGCGAACATGCTCGCCACGCCCTCCAGCTCCCTGGCGTCCATGTCGAAGGCCACCACGTCGGCACCGCGCCGCAGTACCTCGAAAGCATGCCGTCCGCCGCCACAGCCCAGGTCCAGGACGCGGTTCCCCGGTCCCACGGGCAGCCGGTCGAAGTCGACAGTCAGCACTCGCCGCTCCTCTTCACAAGTGGTCGTTCGGGATGTCGCTCACGTCGCGCGGCGGGCCTGGATGGCCTCGTGGTAGGCCTCCACGGTCCGCTTGGCGACGACGTTCCAGGTGAAGCGCTCCATCACCCGGTCGTAGCCCTTCCTGCCCACCGCCGCCCGCTCCTCGGGGGAGTCGTGCAGGCGGCGCAGTACCGCGGCCAGCTCCTCGGGGTCGCCCGGGGCCACCTGCACGGCGGCGTCGCCGACGACCTCGGGCAGCGCCCCGGTGCGGCTGGCGACCAGCGGGGTGCCGCAGGCCATGTGCTCGACGGCCGGGAGCGAGAAGCCCTCGTACAGGGAGGGGACGACCGAGATCTCCGAGGTGGCGATGAGCTCGCCCAGCTCGGTGTCGGAGATGCCGTGGACGAACCTCACCCGGTCGTGCAGCGCCAGCTCGGCGACGAGCTTCTCGGTCGGGCCGCCGGGGGTGGGCTTGCTGACCACGGTGAGGTTGACGTCGCGCTCGGTGGCGAGCTTCGCCACCGCCCGCAGCAGCGTCGCGACGCCCTTCATCGGGGAGTCGGCGCTGGCCACCGCGACGATGGAACCGGGCCGCTTGGGCATCTCCGGGCGCGGGTGGAAGTAGCGGGTGTCGACGCCCAGCGGGATGAGCCGCATGTTCTTCTGGGGCACGTTGAAGTCGCGGTGGATGTCGGCGAGGGACGACTCGCTGACGGTCAGGATCGGGTTGAGCCGAGGCGCGACCTTGGCCTGCATGCGGACGAAGCCGTACCAGCGCCGCATCGGGATCTTCTTGCGCAGCGTCGCGGCCTTCAGCTCGATGCGCCGGTCCACGCTGATCGGGTGGTGGATGGTCCCGACCACCGGGAACAGCTTCTGGATGCCGAGCACGCCGTAGCCGAGGGTCTGGTTGTCCTGCACGACGTCGAAGTCGCCGACGCGCTTCCTCAGCTCGCGGTAGGCCCGCAGGCTGAAGGTGAGCGGCTCGGGGAATCCGGCGGTCCACATGGTGCCGACCTCGAGCAGGTCGATCCAGTCGCGGTACTCGCGCAGCCCGGGGGTGCGGAAGGGGTCCTCGTCGCGGTACAGATCCAGGCTGGGAATCTTGGTGAGGACGACGCCCTCGTCGAGCTCCGGGTAGGGCTGGCCGGAGAAGACCTCCACGCTGTGCCCGAGGGCGACCAGCTCGCGACTGAGATGACGCAGGTAGACGCCCTGCCCACCGCAGGTCGGCTTGCTGCGGTACGACAGCAGCGCGACGCGCAGTGATTCAGCACCCGGCACGGCAACCCCCTTCTCAACCTGTCCGAAAAGGGGACAGGTACCGTGAAAGATGACCTTAGTCCTCGGACCCTACCATTCGTGAGCTCTGTTGTACCTGATGTGGAATTGTGCCTAGATCGTGCTTCACGGCGTGCGAACTGGGAAGTTAGCCTTACCGAGCGTGATTCGGTGTAACGCGTTCTAGGTGCGCGGCGGGGTGATGATGCCTGCCGGGAGGTGTGCGGGTACATTCGCCATCAAACGGCACAAGACCAGGCATAGGTCGCCACCCCCGCAAGCGAGGAGGACGCGTTGGCCAGGCGCGCGCTGATCACCGGTATCACCGGGCAGGACGGTTCCTATCTGGCCGAGTGCCTGCTCGGTCAGGGCTACGAGGTCTCCGGACTGGCCCGAGGGCAGGCCAACCCGCGCGTATCGCGGCTCCGTAAGCTCCTCCAGGACGTCCAGCTCGTCCGGGGCGACCTGCTCGACCAGGGCTCGCTGATCTCCGCCGTCGAGAAGGTCCAGCCCGACGAGGTCTACAACCTCGGCGCCATCTCGTTCGTCCCCATGTCGTGGGAGCAGGCCGAGCTCACCGCCGAGGTGACCGGCATGGGCGTGCTGCGCATGCTGGAGGCGATCCGGGTCTGCTCCGGCATCTCCTCCTCGCGCACGGTGGCCGGGTCGGACCAGATCCGCTTCTACCAGGCCTCCTCCTCGGAGATGTTCGGCCAGGTCCGCGAGACCCCGCAGACCGAGATCACCCCCTTCCACCCCCGCTCGCCGTACGGCGTGGCCAAGGCGTACGGGCACTTCCTGACGCAGAACTACCGCGAGTCGTACGGCATGTACGCGGTGTCGGGGATCCTGTTCAACCACGAGTCCCCGCGCCGGGGGGCCGAGTTCGTCACCAGGAAGGTGACGCTCGGCGTGGCCAGGATCAAGCTCGGCCTCGCCTCCGAGCTGCGCCTGGGCAACATGGAGGCGCGCCGCGACTGGGGGTTCGCCGGGGACTACGTCCGCGCGATGCACCTGATGCTCCAGGCGGCCACGCCGGAGGACTACGTGATCGGCACCGGCCGCACCCACACCGTCCGCGACCTCGTGGAGGCCGCCTTCGCCGCCGCCGGGCTCGACTGGGAGCGGTACGTGGTCACCGACCAGAACCTGCACCGTCCGGCGGAGGTCGACCTGCTCTGCGCCGACCCGAAGAAGGCCCGCGTCCAGCTCGGCTGGGAGCCCACGGTCACCTTCGAGGAACTGGTGGCGATGATGGTCGAGTCGGACGTCAAGCTGCTCTCCGAGGGCGGCGACCCCGACCAGGACTCCTCCTGGCCCTGAGCCTCCCCGTTCCAGGGCCTCCCCGTTCCAGGGCCTCCTCGTTCCGGGCCTCCCGCCCCCGAGACTCCCGCCCCCGAGACTCCCGCCCCCGTGCCTCCTGCTCCTGGGCCTTTCCCGTCCCCGGGTTTCCGGTCCCGGGCCGGGCCGTGGCGGCCAGGGCGGCCAGGGCGGCCCGTGGCGGCCTTGGCCCGGCGCCGAGGTGGCCCCGAGTGACCTCTGGAACGGCGCCGGGGTGCCCTGCGCTCTCGTCTGACCTGACCCCGTAGGCTCCCGCACGCTAGACGGGCCGGAACGTCTCGCCTTGACGGCGTGCGTGACAGGGGCGATGCTGTATCCACTAACGAGACGGTACGTATCGTTTCTCTTGGAGCCCCGAAAGATCAGACAGAGGAGAAACCATGTCCCGACGTGCGCACATCGCGATGGTCAGCATCCCCGCGCCGGGCCACGTGAACCCGAGCATCGAGGTGATCAGGGAGCTGGTGGCGCGGGGACACCGGGTGACCTACGCCAACGACCCCTCCTTCGCCGAGGTGGTCACAGGTGCCGGGGCCGAGTTCGTCCCGTACACCTCGACCCTGCCCATGGGCGATTCCGCCGCGTGGCCGGAGGACACGATCGCCCAGCTCGACGTCTTCCTCGACGACGCGATCTCGATGCTGCCGCAGCTCCGCGCCGCGTACGAGAACGACCGGCCCGACCTCTTCCTCTACGACATCGGGGGCTACACCGCCCGGGTGCTCGCGGAGAACTGGGGCATCCCGCTGATGCAGCTCTCGCCGACCTACGTGGGCTGGGAGGGCTACCGGGAGGACATGGCGCCGATGCTGGAGGAGCTGAGGAGGGCTCCGGGCGGGGCCGAGCACTACCGGCGGTTCGAGGAGTGGCTGCGCGGCAACGGCATCCACGGCATCGACTCCGACGACTTCGGGGGCCGCCCGCCACGGGCGCTGGCGCTCATCCCGAAGGTCATGCAGCCCAACGCCGACCGGGTCGACCCCGCCCGGATCACCTTCACCGGGCCCTGCTTCGCCACCCGCCCCCACCAGGAGCCCTGGGCCCGCCCCGAGGGAGCGGAGAAGGTGCTGCTCGTCTCCCTGGGCTCGGCCTTCACCAACCTGCCGGACTTCTACCGCTCCTGCCTGGCGGCCTTCGGCGACCTGCCCGGCTGGCACGTCGTCCTCCAGGTCGGGAGGTTCGTGGACCGGGCGGAACTCGGGGTGATCCCCGCCAACGTCGAGGTGCACCCCTGGGTGTCGCAGCTGTCGATCCTGGAGCAGGCCGACGCGTTCGTCACCCACGCGGGCATGGGCGGCTCCCAGGAGGGCCTGTACTGCGGCGTCCCGATGATCGCCGTCCCGCAGGCCACCGACCAGTTCGGCAACGCCGACAGGCTCGTGGAACTCGGGGTCGGCCGCCGGATCGACACCGAGGAGGCCACCCCCGAGGCGCTGCGCGCCGCCCTGCTCGACCTCACCTCGGACCCGGAGGTGGCGGCGCGGCTGGCGAAGCTCCGGGACGAGGTCCGGGGCGAGGGTGGTACCGTCCGCGCGGCCGACCTGATCGAGGAGCTGCTGGAGACCGGGGCCGCACCGCGCGAGGTCTCCTGAGCCGGCTCCCCGGCCGACTCGGGGATCGGCTCCGGGGTCAGCGGGCGGTGGTGCGGCCCGCCAGGCGTTCGTAGCGCTGCTTGGCGGCCTGGGGGGTGGCGAGGCCGAGACCGAACGCGATCTCCTGCCAGGTGAGGCCGCGGCCCCGCGCCACGAGGAGGAGCGCCGCCTCCAGCTCGTCCATCTCCGCGCGGGCCCGGGGCAGGAGGGTGAGGGCGGCGGTGATGTCGGCGTGGTCCACCTCCGGCTCGTCCTCCTCGCGCCGGACGCTGCCGCTCAGCAGGAACGTCACGAGCCTGACGGCCTCGTGGGGGCCGAGGACCGTGGGGTGGACCTGCCGGAGACGCCGGCCCTCGTCGGCCGCGTGCCGCTCGGCGATGCGCGAGAGGGAGGCGTACTCGCGGTGCGCCCGGGTCAGGCCCGGGTCGGGGGGCGTGAAGGGGTCGGATGATCCGTCGTGAGAAGCGGGCATGCGACCAGGATGCGTCAGCAAACAACCCGTTGTCAACATAATGAATTCAACAAAATGTTTAAGCGATGGGCGGGGGGAGGGCCGCGGCGATGCAGTCGAGGACGCGCTCCAGCCCGTACCGGAACCGGTCGTCGCGGTTCAGGTGCGGCGGGCGCGCCTCCGTCGCGATCTTGGTGAAGATCGGATACTCCCCGCTCTCCAGCAGCTGCCGAATGTGCGGGGAACTGCGCGCCAGCCACTGCGACTCGCTCAGCCCACTGCGGCGGACCTCCTCGGCCCAGCTCACCTCGTCGCGGACGACGCCCTCGACGTAGGCGTTCAGGATGGCCATGAGGCCGAGGTTCTCGTCGATGGGGACGTGGGCGTCGAGGGCTCCCATCACCCGTTCGATCAGGAGCAGCTGGTTGGGGCCGAAGCCGGGCAGCGAGCGGTGCACGGTGACGACCCACGGGTGTCGCAGCCACATCGCCCGCAGCTCGTCGGCGTAGCGTGCCAGGTCCGCGCGCCAGTCACCGGACGGCAGGCCCGTGACGTCGATCTCGCCCATCAGGCGGTCGGCCATGAGCGTGAGGAGGTCGTCGCGGCTCGGGACGTACCGGTACAGCGACATCGCGCCCGCGCCGATCTCGGCGGCGATCCGCCGCATGGTGGCGGCCTCCAGCCCTTCGGCGTCGGCGATCCGGACCGCCGCCTCGGTGATCTGCGCGCGGCTGTAGGCCGGTTTCGGCCCGCGGGCCGGGCGCTCCGGCCGCATCCAGATGCTGACGTACTCGGCGTCGGTCACCGTTCCACCCCCCGCTTGCGTACATCGTACTCAGTGGGGTGATCGCGGAGGGGCCGGATCGCCGGGACGACGAGGAGGCCGAGGACCGGCCACTCGTGGCGCCGAACCCCCGTCCGGCGCCTTCCCGCTCGCCTCCTCCCCGGCTCGACGTCGGCGAGCCGGGGAGGGGGCGCGGTGGAAACGCGCGGGGACGCGGTGGGGGACGGCCGCTTCCCGCGGCGGGCCTCAGGCGACGGAGACCGGCAGGTCCTTGATGCCGTTGATGAAGTTGGAGCGCAGGCGGCGGGCCTCGCCGGCCTGCTCCAGGCCGGGCAGCCGCTCGGCCAGCACCTCGAAGAGGACCCGCAGCTCCAGCTTGGCGAGGTGGTTGCCCAGGCAGAAGTGGGCCCCGCCGCCGCCGAAGCCGATGTGCGGGTTGGGGTCGCGGCCGATGTCGAAGACACCCGGGTCGGCGAACACCTCCTCGTCCCGGTTCGCGGAGCTGTAGAAGACCACGATCTTGTCGTTCTCCTTGACCTCCTGCCCGCCGATCGTCGTGTCGGTGGTGGCCGTACGGCGGAAGAGGTTCACCGGGGCGACCCAGCGGACGATCTCGTCGGCCGCGGTGCGGGCGAGGGCGCGGTCGGCGACCAGCCGCCGCCACTGCTCGGGGTGCTCGAAGAAGGCGAGCATGCCGCCCGAGGCCGCGTTGCGGGTGGTCTCGTTGCCCGCCACCACGAGCAGCAGCACGAACAGGTCGAACTCCTCCTCGGTGAGGGTCTCCCCGGCGGCGTCGGGCATGATCAGCTTGGTGACGATGTCCTCGCGGGGCTGCGCGCGCCGCTCGGCGGCCAGGGTGTTGGCGTAGGCGTAGACCTCCGCGGCCGCGTTCGTGCCCTCGTCGGGGTCGGCCGCGTAGTCGGGGTCCTCGGCGCCGATCATCTGGTTGGACCAGTTGAAGATCTTGTCGCGGTCCTCGACGGGGGCGCCGAGCAGCTCGCAGATCACGTACAGCGGCAGCGGGGCGGCGATGTCACGGACGAAGTCGACCGAACCGCGTCCCTTGGCCTCGTCCACCAGCTCGTGGCAGATGTCGCGGATGTGCCCCTCCAGGGCGCCCATCATGCGCGGGGTGAAGCCCCGGTTGACCAGGGAACGACGCCGGGTGTGGTCCGGCGGGTCCTGGTTGAGCATCATCATCCGCTGCAGGGCCATCTGGTCCTCGGGCATCTCGTTGAAGAGCGCGAGCTTCCTGCTGGAGGAGAACAGGTCGGAGCGGCGGGAGACCTGCACCACGTCGGCGTGCTTGGTGACCGCCCAGAAGCCGGGCCAGCCCCGCTCGGCGTCGCCCGGGTGCGCGTAGACCGGGGCGTTCGCCCGCAGCCAGGCCAGCTGATCGTGAGGGGCGCCGTTCCGCCAATAGAAGTCCTGGTCGACCAGATCGATATCCATTGGTCCTCCTGCGAGCCGGGTCGGCGTTCTCGTGACGCGGCGACGCGGTTCATTGTCGGTGCGGCCTGGGGGTGCGGTCAGCGGCGTACCCCTACCTGTTCGCTGAGAATCCATCGCGAACGTGGTGATGGCGGGACTTTCCGATGTTCCCGCCTCCCGTCCGGGGCACGCCGAGTCACCAAGCGCTTGATCAGGCGTTTGGTGACTCTTCTTTCTGAAACGTGTTCTATTACGGCGGGGGGGCCTCGTCAAGTTAGGACCCCGGACAGCGACCCCGGACAGCGACCCCGGACAGCGGCCCCACGGCGGCCCCGGGCAGCGGTCCTGGGCGGCGGTCCTGGACAGCGCCCCGGGCACGGCCTCAGACGCCGCACACGGCCGTGAGGCCCGCGACGCGTGCGCGCCCCGGGCCTCACGGGATGGGATTCAGGATCGGCCCCGGCGGGGAGCCGGAGGCTGATCGCGTACGGGAAGGGGTGGGAAAAGGCGCGGGATCAGAACGCGATGTCGCGCCAGGTGCCCACCTCCGCGGCGGTGAGGGCCTTCGGCAGGATGGCCATCCGGTCGACCGCGCCGGTCAGGCGCTGGCCGCCGTCCTGGTCGGCGGCGAAGCGCAGCGGCCGGGCGGTGCAGCCGGTGATGCCGTCGGTGGTGGCGTTGCCGCCGCCGACCCGGACGCCGTCGACGTAGGTGTTGATCACGCCGTTGCGGTTCATGGTGACGACGAGGTCGATGTAGCGGCCGGTCGGGATCGTCCCGCTCAGCCCCACGTTCTGCCCGGCGCCGATGAAGCGCAGGGTGTTGGAGGGGGTGAGGTCGACGATGATCCCGTCGGTGCCGGGGTTGCCGCCGGGCTGGGAGTCGAAGAGCCTCCGGTAGCCGGTCCCCCCGATCTTGACCTCGGCCGCGAACGTCGCCTCGGGCATGTAGCCCAGCAGCGTGCTCCCGGTGGTGAGGTAGGTCGAGCCGTTCAGGACCAGCCCGCTGCCGCTCGGGGCCGTGGTGTCGTAGGTCGCCGTGCCGACGACGGTGGCGTTCCTGCCGCTGCCGGAGCTGTCGGTCACGGTCGTGCCCGACGTCGGGTCCCAGGCGACGACGGCCCGGTCCGTCGGCGGGGTGACGCACGGGTTGAGGCCGACGGCCGCCGAGCTGCCCGCCTTCCAGCCGTCGCCCGAGAGTTCCGCCGAGATCCGCGCGGACCTGGTCCCGTTCGCGGGGCCGACGGCCACGGAGAACGAGAAGGTCTTCGGGCTGCCCGGCGAGACGGCGGGCACCTGGATCGAGGCGGGGGTGGCGGTCCAGCCCTGCGGCAGGGCGAGGGTCAGCGTGCCGGCGGGCACGTCCTTCGTGCCGGGCGCGCTGACGGTGACGGTGACCGGGATCGTCTCGCCGGCGCCCGCGATCACGGGTGCGGTGATCTTGACGGTCACCCCGTTGACGATCGTGTAGGACTCCCCGTCCTTGGCGTCGATGGTGATGACGTCGCCGTCGCGGGGCGGGTTGATCGTCTTGCCGCTCGCGTCCTCGACGTGGTAGCGGCCGGTGAGCATGGCGGCGCGGACCTTGAGGGGGCCGGACCTCCCCGCGCGCACGGTGACTCTGTCGGCGTTGCCGTCCTTCCACGAGGCGTCCACGGCCGCGTCGCCCCGGGCGCGCAGGCCGGTGACCGAGCCGTTGGACCAGGCCGACGGCAGCGCGGGCAGTACGTGGATCGTGTCGTGCTGGCTCTGCAGCAGCATCTCGGCCATGCCGGAGGTGGCGCCGAAGTTGCCGTCGATCTGGAACGGCGGGTGGGTGTCCCACAGGTTGTCCAGCGTGGAGCTCTTGAGCTGCTCGCTGAGCATCTTGTGCGAGTGGTCGCCGTCCAGCAGGCGGGCCCAGAAGTTGACCTTCCACGCCTTGCTCCAGCCGGTGCCGCCGTCGCCTCGCGCGGTGAGCGAGATCTTGGCCGCCTCGGCCTCCGGGGTACCGGCCGTGATCTGCCGTCCGGGGTGCAGGGCGAACAGGTGGGAGACGTGCCGGTGGTCGTTGCGAGGATTGTCCAGGTCCTGCTTCCACTCCTGGAGCTGTCCCCAGGAACCGATCCGGATGCCCGGGTCGAGCTTGGCGAGCGCGGCCGTCAACTCGGCCTGGAAGGGCTTGTCGTTCTTCAGCTCCTTCGCCGCCTCCAGGGTGTTGGTCAGCAGGTCGTAGACGATCTGCTGGGACATCGAGGCGCCCGCCGTGAAGTCGCCCTGCTCGGGGGAGTAGCTGGGGGAGACCACGAGCTTGCCGTCACGCGGGTCGGTGTAGAGGTTGTCCAGCCAGAACTCGGCCGCGCCCTTCATCACCGGGTACGCCGTGCCGCGCAGGTACTTGTTGCTGCCGCTGAAGCGGTAGTGGTCGTACATCTGCTGGGTCAGCCACGCCGCCGCGTCGGGGAACCAGAACGAGGTCGCCCAGTTGTGCACGCCGGTGAAGCCGAACGGGTTGGTCTCGTTGTGCACCACCCAGCCGCGCGACCCGAACATCTCCTGCGCGGTCTTCTGGCCGGGGGCGACCATCGACTGGATGTAGCGGTCGTAGGGCTCGGTCGTCTCGGCGAGGTTGGTCTGCTCGGCGAGCCAGTAGTTCATCTGCAGGTTGATGTTGACGTGGTAGTCGGCCGACCAGGGTGGATTGGTGGAGTTGTTCCACACGCCCTGCAGGTTGGCCGGGAGCGACCCCTCCCTGGAGGAGGCGATCAGCAGGTAGCGGCCGTAGGCGAAGAACAGCGCCTCCAGCGCCCGGTCGTCGGTCGAGGCGCCGCCGGTGTACGCCGCGCGCAGCCTGTCGGTCGGGATGGACGGCGCCTTCTGCCCGAGGTCCAGCTTGACCCGGTCGAACAGGTTCCGGTAGTCGGTCAGGTGCTTGGACTTGAGCCCCTCGTACGACCTGCCGGCGGCCGCGTCGACCGCCGCGGTCACCTTGGCGTGCGGGTCCTCGCCCCGGTACGTCGGGTAGACGTCGGAGTAGTCGGTGCCCGCCGACAGCACGAACATCGCGCTGTTGGCGCCCGTGACGGTGATCCTGTCGGTGCCGTCGGTGCGGGTGCCGCCCTGGGTGATCACCTGGACCTGCGACTCGAACTTCATGCCGTTGTCGGCGAGCACGCCCCTGACGGTGAGGCGGCCCTTGGAGACCGAGACCTGCTTGTCGTTGCGGGGCGAGGAGGTGCGCAGCGTGAAGGAGACCTTACCGGCCTTGTCAGCGGAGATCCGGCCGACGACGACGTTGCTGGGGTGGCTGGCGAAGTACTCGCGGGAGTAGGTCACCCCGTCCGCGGTGTAGCCGACCTTGGCGACCGCGTCGCGCAGGCTCAGCTCCCGCCGGTAGCCGCCGGCGGCGCCCGCGGGGATCTGGGGCATGTCCAGCCAGAGGTCCCCGAAGGTCTGGTAGGAGCCGAAGCCGCTCTTGGGCTGTCCGAGCTTGGCCGCCACCGCCTCGGGAGACATCTTGCCGTCACGGTCGATCTGCGCTCTGACCTCGGCGATCGCGTTCGGCCGGGGGGAGGTCCAGTTGCCGAAGTCGTAGTTGTTCGCGCCGGGGCCGCCGGTCCACAGGGACTTCTCGTTGAACTGGATCTGCTCGGTGTTCACTCCGCCGAAAACCATGGCGCCCAGCGCGCCGTTGCCGATCGGCAACGCCTGGGTCTCCCAGTCGGTGGCCGGTTTGTCATACCAGAGCGTCAAGTCATCGGGTGTATCTGCCTGCGTCACGTTCGCCGACAACTCCGCGTTGGCTGAACTCTGACCGTATAAGCCGGTGGCGAGGGTGAGGACGGCGAGGAGGGCGACGCCGAGACGTCGTCGTGGGGGGTGGGGCAACGGATTCCTCCGATCACAGGGCGGGACTGTTTCAAGGAGATAGCACCGAAATTCCGCCGTAACAAGCCTCATCCTCCGATGTTTATCGACGATTGATCACTTTTGTGCCTTTCATCACCGCGAACGTCCTAGATGATCTCTGTTTCCGCCCGCGCGAGGAAATCCGATGACCGGAGGGCAAAGTTGGAGGGGGATCCGGTATAACCCCTGCAAGCTGCGGTTTCTCCTCGATAACGGATCGGACGTATCCGCCCGTGAGGGGTTGACATCGAGGTTCGGCGTCGTTCAGCATCACGAGACAAGACATCCGATGTATCAACGAAGGGTGCGGTGTGAAGCTGCTGCGAGTGGGACCCGTCGGCCAGGAGCGACCGGCCGTCCTGGACGGGGCCGGTAACCTCCGCGAAATCTCGGAAGCCGAGATCGACGGGGCTTTCTTCGCTTCCGGGGGAGTGGCTCGTGTCCGAGAGGCGCTGGAGCGGGACGAGCTTCCCGTGCTGGAGGCCGAGGGGCTGCGGATCGGCGCCCCGATCGCGCGGCCAGGGAAGATCGTGTGCGTCGGGCTCAACTACCGCGACCACGCGGAGGAGACGAACGCCGCGATCCCGGCCGAGCCGATCATCTTCATGAAGGCTCCCAACACGATCGTCGGGCCCGACGACGAGGTGCTCATCCCCAGGGACAGCGTGAAGACCGACTGGGAGGTCGAGCTCGCCGTCGTCATCGGCGAGACGGCCCGCTACGTCGAGACGCACGAGGAGGCGCTGTCCAAGATCGCGGGCTACGCCATCTCCAACGACGTCTCCGAGCGCGAGTTCCAGCTGGAGCGCGGCGGCCAGTGGGACAAGGGCAAGTCCTGCGAGACCTTCAACCCGCTCGGCCCCTGGCTGGTCACCGCCGACGAGATCGCCGACCCGCAGTCCCTGGGCCTGCGCCTGTGGGTGGACGGCGCGCAGTTCCAGAACGGCGACACCAAGAACATGATCTTCACCGTGGCGGAGATCGTCCGCTACCTCAGCCGGTTCATGGTCCTCGAACCCGGTGACCTCATCAACACCGGCACCCCGGCCGGCGTCGCGCTCGGCCTGCCCGGCAAGCCGTACCTGCGGGCCGGGCAGATCGTGGAGCTGGAGATCGACGGCCTCGGGAGCCAGCGACAGACCGTGGGGCAGGCATGAGCGACAGGATCGACACCCGCGAGGACACGGCCGCGAACACGGCCGTGGACACGGCCGGGAGTGAGACGGGTGGCGCGGTGGAGGCGGCCGAGGGAGTCCTGGCGGGGGTCGGCGCGTACCGCATCACCTCGATGGAGACCCACGACATCCGCTTCCCCACCTCGCTGGAGCTCGACGGCTCCGACGCGATGAACCCCGACCCCGACTACTCGGCCGCCTACCTCGTCCTGCGGACCGACGACGGGTTCGAGGGCCACGGCTTCGCCTTCACCATCGGGCGCGGCAACGAGGTGCAGACCGCCGCGATCAGGGCGCTGGAGCCGTACGTGCTCGGCAAGGACGTCGAGGACATGGGCGCGCTCTGGAAGGACATGGTCCACGACTCCCAGCTGCGCTGGCTCGGCCCGGAGAAGGGCGTCATGCACATGGCGATCTCCGCCGTGGTCAACGCGCTCTGGGACCTCAAGGCCAAGCGGGCGGGCCGGCCGCTCTGGCTGCTGCTCGCCGAGATGTCCCCCGAGGAGCTCGTCGACCTCGTCGACTTCCGCTACCTCACCGACGCGCTCACCCCGCAGGAGGCGCTGGACATCCTGCGCGCCGCCGAGCCCGGCAGGCGCGAGCGTGTGGCCCACCTGCGCGAGCACGGCTACCCGGCCTACACGACCTCCCCCGGCTGGCTCGGCTACGGCGACGACAAGCTGCGCCGCCTGTGCAAGGAGGCGATGGACGAGGGCTTCACCCAGATCAAGCTGAAGGTCGGCGCCGACCTGGAGGACGACAGGCGGCGGATGCGCATCGCCCGCGAGACCTGCGGCGAGGACTTCCCCATCGCGATCGACGCCAACCAGCGCTGGGACGTCGACTCCGCCATCGCCTGGGTGAACGCCCTCGCGGAGTTCCGCCCGCACTGGGTGGAGGAGCCGACCAGCCCCGACGACGTGCTCGGCCACGCCGCCATCGCCCGGGGCATCGCGCCCATCCCGGTGGCCACCGGCGAGCACGTCCAGAACCGCATGGTCTTCAAGCAGCTCCTGCAGGCCGGCGCGATCTCCTACCTGCAGATCGACGCGGCCCGCGTCGCGGGCGTGAACGAGAACGTCGCGATCCTGCTGCTCGCCGCCAAGTTCGGCGTCCCGGTCTGCCCGCACGCGGGCGGGGTCGGCCTGTGCGAGCTGGTGCAGCACCTGTCGATGTTCGACTACGTCGCGGTGAGCGGCTCGATGGAGGGCAAGGTGATCGAGTACGTCGACCACCTCCACGAGCACTTCGTCGATCCCGTGGTGATCGAGAACGGTGCCTACGCCGCGCCGAGCCGGCCCGGTTTCGGAGCGGCCATGCACGCCGCCTCGATCATCGACTACACCTTCCCCGACGGCCCGGTATGGAGGTCCCTCAATGGGTGAGTTCGACGGCCTGCGCGCCCTGGTCACCGGTGGCGGCTCCGGCATCGGCCTGGCCACCGCCACCCTGCTGGCCGAGCGGGGCGCGAGAGTGGCCTCCCTCGACATCAACTCCTCCGGCGGCCCGTTCATCGAGGTCAGGGCGGACGTCACCGACGAGGAGGCGGTCAACGTGGCCGTCGCCCAGGCCGCCGAGCAGCTCGGCGGCCTGGACATCCTGGTCAACAACGCCGGGATCGGCGCCGCCGGGACGATCGAGGACAACCCCTACGAGGAGTGGTCCAGGGTCCTGGACGTCAACGTCCTGGGCATCGTCCGGGTCACCCGGGCGAGCCTGCCGCACCTGCGCCGCTCGGCGCACGCCGCGATCGTCAACACCTGCTCGATCGCGGCGACGGCGGGACTGCCCCAGCGGGCGCTCTACAGCGCGTCCAAGGGGGCCATCCTGTCGCTGACCCTGGCGATGGCGGCCGACCACGTCCGCGAGGGCATCCGGGTCAACTGCGTCAACCCCGGCACCGCCGACACCCCCTGGGTGCAGCGCCTGCTCGACGCGGCCGAGGACCCGGCGGCAGAGCGGGCGGCCCTGGAGGCCCGCCAGCCGACGGGCCGCCTGGTGAGCGCCCCGGAGGTCGCCGCGGCGATCGCCTACCTCGCGAGCCCGCTCGCGGCGGCCACCACCGGCACGGCCCTGGCCGTGGACGGCGGGATGCAGGGGCTCAGGCTCCGACCGAAATCATGACCGGGCTCCACGCGTCGGTCGAGAAACAGTTCACCCCCCAGATAGCTTTGAATCGAGGCAACGGTATGAAAATCGGACCCGCGGCGACAGGTGCGGCACTGCTCGCGATCTCCTTCACCCTCTCCGCCTGCGGATCGTCGGAGCCCGCCGGCACCGCGGCCCAGCCGGCCGGTGACGCGTCCGCCGCCGCCGCGGGCGGCAAGGTCGGCATCGACTTCCCCCGCACCGACTCCGACTTCTGGAACTCGTACAACAAGTACGTCCCCCAGATGGCGACCGAGCTGGGCGTCGACCTGATGCCGCCGACCAACTCGCAGAACGACGTGGCCAAGCTGGTCGCCAACACCCAGGCCCTCACCGGCCAGGGCGCCAAGGTGATCGTGATGGCCCCGCAGGACACCGGCGCCATCGCCTCCACGCTGCAGACGCTGGAGGGCAAGAACATCCCCGTCGTCACCGTGGACACCCGCCCCGACAAGGGCAAGGTCTACATGGTCGTGCGCGCCGACAACAAGGCGTACGGCACGCAGGCGTGCGAGTTCCTCGGCGAGAAGCTCGGCGGCAAGGGCAAGGTCGTCCAGCTCATGGGCGCGCTCTCGTCGATCAACGGCCGTGACCGGGCCGAGGCGTTCCGCGGCTGCATGAAGGACAAGTTCCCCGGCATCACGGTCTTCGAGGAGCCGACCGAGTGGGAGGGCACGAAGGCCGCCTCCATGCTCCAGACCCGTCTTGAGCAGCACCCGGACATCAAGGGCGTCTACATGCACGCCGGAGGCGTCCACCTCGCCCCCACCCTCCAGGTGCTCAAGGCCAAGGGCCTGATCGTGCCGCCGGAGGACCCCAAGCACGTCTTCGTGATCTCCAACGACGGCATCCCGCAGGAGTTCGAGGCGATCCGCAAGGGTGAGATCGACGCCACGGTCTCCCAGCCGGCCGACCTCTACGCCAAGTACGCGCTCTTCTACGCCAAGGCCGCGTCCGAGGGCAAGACCTTCCAGCCCGGCCCGACCGACCACGACAGCACGATCATCCAGCTGCCGAACGGCCTTGAGGACCAGCTCCCCGCTCCGCTGGTCACCAAGGAGAACGTGGACGACCAGGCTCTCTGGGGTAACCAGGTCAAGTGATGACATCTTCCGTCAAGGCAGTCGAGGCGCTTGGGATCACCAAGCGCTTCGGCCCGACCACCGCGCTCGACGGTGCCGGGATCGCCATCACCGAGGGGGAGACGCACGCGCTCGTCGGCAGGAACGGCGCGGGCAAGTCCACGCTGGTGTCGATCCTGACCGGGCTCCAGCGTCCCGACGAGGGCGAGGTCCGCTTCGCCGGGCAGCCCGCGCCGTCGCCGGCCGACCGGGACGCCTGGCGGCAGAGGGTCGCGTGCGTCTACCAGAAGTCGACGATCATCCCCACCCTGTCCGTCGCGGAGAACCTCTTCCTGAACCGTCAGACAGAGCGGGGCAGGATCAGCTGGCGGAGCCTTCGCACGCGGGCCCGCCAGCTCCTTGAGCAGTACGGCGTGGACGTCGACGCCGAGACCATGGCCGGGGACCTGGGGGTCGAGCAGCGCCAGCTGCTGGAGATCGCCAGGGCGCTGTCGTTCGGCGCCCGGTTCATCATCCTGGACGAGCCCACCGCGCAGCTCGACGGCCCGGCCATCCAGCGGCTCTTCGACCGGATGCGCTCCCTGCGCGAGCAGGGCGTCACGATGATGTTCATCTCCCACCACCTGGAGGAGGTGTACGAGATCTGCCAGAGCGTCTCGGTCTTCCGCGACGCCCGGCACATCGTCACCGCCCCGGTCGGCGACCTGCCCCACGACCGGCTCGTGGACGCGATGACCGGCGAGGCCACCGCCGCCTACGAGTACCGCACCCGGACGGTCGCCCCCTCGGCCCCCGTGGTGCTGTCCGCGCGGACGCTCAGCCTCGCCGGGCGCTACGAGGACGTGGACCTGTCCGTCAGGGCGGGGGAGATCGTCGGTCTCGCCGGTTCCGGCAGCAGCGGCAAGGTCGGTCTCGCCGAGACCCTGGTCGGCCTGCACCGGGCCGACACCGGGACGGTGACCGTGAACGGCACCGACATCAAGCAGGGCGACGTGCCCTCCGCGCTCCGCGCCGGGCTCGGGTTCGTCCCCCAGGACAGGCACCACCAGGGGTTCGTGCCGCTGCTGTCGATCGCCGAGAACGCGACCATCCCGATCGCCCACAAGCTCGGCCGCTACGGCGTGGTCTCCCCGGCCCGCCGCCGCGAGCGCGGCACCCGGATGATCGACCTGCTGGACATCAAGACGACGGGCCCCGACCAGCCGGTGGCCGACCTGTCCGGCGGCAACGCCCAGAAGGTGGTGCTGGCCAGGGCGCTCGCCGACGACCCGAACGCGCTCGTGGTCATCAACCCGACCGCCGGGGTGGACGTCAAGGCCAAGCACTCCCTGCTCGGCGCCGTGGAGGACGCGGCCGAACGGGGGGCGGGGGCCGTACTGGTCTCCGACGAGCTCGACGACCTGCGAATCTGCGATCGCGTCCTCGTCATGTTCCACGGCAGGATCGTCAAGGACGTGCCGCGCGGCTGGACCGACAACGAGCTGGTGGCGGCGATGGAAGGTATCGACCACTCTTGACATCCTCCTCGCCCTGAAGGGCGGGGATTCCCACGGTCGCCCGTGAGGGTTCCTGCTTCACCGCCAACTGCCCGTCAGAGAGGACTCTCTGTGAGGTCTTACGTCAGCTCCACAGGCGTTTTACCTCTCCGCCAGCCCGGCGGCGAGGATGTTCTTCGCGGCGTTCACGTCCCGATCATGGGACGCGCCGCAGGCACACACCCAATCGCGGACGCCCAGCGGCATGGACCGCTGGATGGCGCCGCACGCCGAACACAGCTTCGACGAGGGGAACCAGCGGTCCACGACCAGCAGTTCCCGTCCGTACCACTGCGCTTTGTACTCCAGCATGGATCGCATCTGGCGCCACGAGGCATCGGAGATCGCGCGGGCCAGCTTGCGGTTCTTCACCAGGTTGCGCACGGTGAGGTCTTCGATCGCGACCGTTTGGTTCTCACGGACGAGACGTGTGGTGACCTTGTGCAGGTGATCGCGGCGGCGATCGGTGATGCGGGCGTAGATGCGGGCGAGCGCGAGCTTGGCCTTCTGCCGGTTGGCCGAACCCTTCTCTTTTCGGGCGAGGTCGCGCTGAGCCTTGGCGAGCTTGCGGCGGTCGGCCCGTTCATGCCCGGGGTTGACGATCTTCTGTCCGGTGGAGAGCGTCGCCAACGCCGTGATACCCGCATCCACCCCGACCACGTTCGCGGTCGGGGGGAGCGGGGTGATGTGGTCTTCGCACAGGATCGCCACGAACCAGCGCCCGGCGGCGTCCTTGGTCACGGTCACCGTGGACGGTTGTGCGCCCTCGGGCAGCGGACGCGACCATACGACGTTCAAAGGCGCGTTCATCTTCGCGAGGGTGATCTGACCGTCTCGGTAGGTGAACGCCGAGCGGGTGTACTCGGCGCTGAGCCGCGACTTCTTCTTGGATTTGAACGTCGGGTACTTCGCGCGCTTGGCGAAGAAGTTCGCGAACGCCGCCTGCAAGTGGCGGAGCGCCTGCTGAAGCGGGACCGACGACACCTCGTTCAGGAACGCCAGATCTTCGGTCTTCTTCCACTCGGTCAGCGCGGCCGACGACTGCACGTAGGTAACCTTGCGGCCTTCCAGGGTGTAGGCGCGGCTGCGGTGTTCGAGGGCTTTGTTGTAGACGAGGCGGGCGCAGCCGAACGTGCGAGACAGCTCCGCTGCCTGCTCGTTCGTCGGGTAGAGGCGGAACTTATAGGCCCGCTTCACGATCTGCGCCATGCCTCACACAATACTGCAAGATCAGTTAGGCGGCGGTTGAGGGGGGCGGTGCGGGGCCAGGCGCGCCAGGGCGCCAGGGCGCTTTCCCGCTCCCGTTTCCTCCCCGGCCTGAAGGCCGGAGTATCCACGGGAGTTATTTGATGACCACGACAAAGACCCCCCCGCCCGTGCTGGCGGCCCCGCAGGGCCGTCGCATCCAGCTCGGGCGGTTCCGCGACCTCACCCTGGTCCCGGTGATCGTCGTTCTGCTGATCGCCGGTTCCTTCGTGGACCCGGTCTTCCTCACCACGGGCAACCTGACCAACGTGCTGCAGCAGCAGTCGGCCCTCGCCCTGGTGGTCCTCGCCGAGGCGCTGATCCTGATCGCGGGCAAGTTCGACCTGTCACTGGAGTCCACGGTCGGCATGGCGCCCGCCGTCGGCGTGATGCTGGTCATCCCGGTGGCGGCCGGAGGGTTCGGCCTGGAGCTGCCCGGCATCCTCGCCATCCCGCTGTGCCTGCTGGTCGGCGGCCTGGTCGGCGCCTTCAACGGCTTCCTGATCCTGCGGTTCCAGCTGTCGGCCTTCATCGTCACGCTGGCCATGATGATCGTCGTGCACGGCCTCCAGCTGGGTCTCACCCAGGGCAAGAGCCTGTTCGAGCTGCCCGAGTCGTTCCTCTACCTCGGCAGCGCCAGCTGGCTGGGCCTGCCGGCGGCCATCTGGATCACCGGCGTCCTCTTCGCGGTGGCCATCGTCGCCCTCGCCTACTTCCGGGCCGGCCGCTCGCTCTACGCCATCGGCGGCAACGCCGACGCCGCCCGCGCGGCCGGCATCAGGGTCGAGCGGGTCGTCTGGGTCGTCTTCGTCATCGGCGGGATCGTCGCCGCGCTCGCCGGAGTGCTGGAGACCGGCCGCCTGGGCGGCATCAGCGCCAACCAGGGCGTCGGCTGGATCTTCATGGCCTTCGCCGCCGCCGTCATCGGCGGCGTCAGCATGGACGGCGGCAAGGGTACGATCCTCGGCGCGCTCACCGGCGTCCTGGTGATCGGCCTCGTCGAGAACATCCTGACCCTGAAGGGCGTCCCCGGCGAGTGGAAGCAGCTCGTCTACGGCTCGATCATCCTGGTCGCCCTGATGATCAGCCGCCTGGCGGGCGGCAAGGCCCAGGATTGACGCCCTGACAGTGGCTTGAGCTTCTGACAGGGGCGTGAGCCACGCGGACACGCGGCCCGTACGGGGGAGGAGGCCGTACGGGCGCGAGCCGTGAAGCCGCGGGGTGCCCGCGTGGGGCCATGAGCGCTACGGCGTTCACGCGGGGTGCCGTGTTCGCGTGGGAGCACGAGGCCACGCGGGCGCGAATCCCGCACGACCTCCGAAGCCCGCACGGACCCGTGTGGAAATGTGCGGCCACCCGCGAGGCTGAGGCGATACAAAGGGATCAAGCGGCACGAGAAACATGAAGCCGTACAGAGCGGACGGAGCGAGCGGTGCGGGTGAGCAGTTACGGCTTCGGTGCGGCCCCGATCGGGAACCTGTTCTCGGAGGTCGGCGAGGACACGGCGCGCGCGGCGGTGGACGCGGCCTACGAGGCGGGGGTCCGCGTGTTCGACACCGCGCCCCACTACGGGCTCGGCCTGTCGGAGCGGCGGCTCGGCGCCGCCCTCGCGGAGCGGCCCCGTGACTCCTACACCCTGTCCACCAAGGTCGGCCGCCTGCTCGTGCCCGCCACCGGAGAGGGCCCCTTCGGCCGGGACGACCAGGGCTTCGACGTCCCCGCCGACCTGCGCCGGGTGTGGGACTTCTCGCGCGACGGGGTGCTGCGGTCGCTGGAGGAGAGCCTGGAGCGGCTCGGCCTCGACGCGGTCGACGTCGTCCTCATCCACGACCCGGACGACCACTGGGAGCAGGCCGTCTCCGAGGCGTACCCGGCCCTGGCCGACCTGCGCGACCAGGGCGTCGTCAAGGCCGTCGGGGTCGGCATGAACCAGGCGGCGATGCTCGCCCGGTTCGTCCGCGAGACCGGCGTCGACGTGGTCATGCTCGCCGGACGCTACACCCTCCTCGACCAGTCGGGCGAGGACGAGCTGCTGCCGCTGTGCGCCGAGCGCGGCGTCTCGGTGTTCGCCGCCGGGGTGTTCAACAGCGGCCTGCTCGCCACCCACGACCCGTCGGGCACCTACGACTACGCCCCGGCCCCCGGCCCGCTCCTGGAGCGCGCCCGCCGCATCGCCGCCGTCTGCGAACGCCACGACGTCACCCTCCCCCAGGCGGCCCTCGCCTTCCCCCTGCGCCACCCGGCCGTCGCCACCGTCGTCATCGGCGCCCGCTCCGCCGCCGAGGTCGCCCGCAACGCGGACCTGACCGCCAAGCCCGTCCCCGAAGCCCTCTGGACCGACCTCGCCGCCGAGGGCCTGATTCCCTGACGCCCTTCATGTTGAAGAGGCTCCGGTCACCGTAGGGACTCGGAGGCGCCAGAATGGTGCGACGGTCCGATGGTGAGAAGCGGGGAAACAAGTCCGTGAAACGGTCGTCAACTGCCGGCGCCATGGTCGGCCTGCTGCTTTTCCTGACATCTTGTACGGCGGAAGGATCATCCCACTCGAATCTCCGGGCAGAGCAGTCAGATCTTCGAATACGGGAGCGGGAGTCGAATTTTCCGGCATATCAGCAGGAGATGCCGACAGCCGTCGCGAACGACCATCTCCTGACGGTTGTCGGGAACGCTGCCATGGTCGCCAATCCGGAGCACAACTTCATCATGGGAGGATCCGAGCTCTGGCCCGTCCTGGGAGGCTACGAATTTCGGTTCACGGGAACCGCGGCACGACCGTACGCCGGTCCGTCCATCTCTTTTGAATCGCCCTACTGGGTGAAGATGAGCCTCTCGGGTGAGGTGCAGGACATCTCCAAGCTCCCGCCGACCGGCCTCACCTCCGCCGTCGCCAAGTTCGGATCGGGTGTGCGGGGAGTGTCCGGTGTCGAGTCCCTGAGCAAGCTGAGGCCGGGGGTGATGACGACCACTGTGATCGAATTCAAGAAGCCGGTGACGGAAAAGAGTCTCGGACTGGAAAACGGGCCGGCGAGAGACGTCTTCCTGTCGCGCGGGCACATGGGGGGCAAGGCCATCTATTGGCCGGGCCACGAGGGGTGTTCGGACAAGGGACTGCCCGAGCCGTGTGTCGATTACTCGTCGGTCAGTCAGTTCAGAAGCTGGGTGTCGACGCTGACGGCCGAGGACGAGCCGATTCTGGCCAGGTTCGGGCTGAACCCGGTCGATCTCCGGCGTGCGGCCCACGACGGGTTGGTGTACGGCATCATCGGCAATTTCTCGCCGTACGCCGTCCGGAAAAACGTGAAGGGGAAGAACGTCCAGGCGGCCTGGATAACGGAGATACGGCCTTGTCCCGTCAAAAAGGACTGCCCGTGATCGACGGCCCTGAAGCCGTGGCCGTCGACGTCTGGCCCACCGCTGGAGCGCGTCTGTCGGGGCCGTTCGTGGCGGGAGATCCGTGCGGAGTGGAGTTTCAGGAACTCCGGCCAGCCACCGATGAAGCCTGAGGCCCGTTTGTGTCACGGCGCCACCCTCAGCGGCACGCGTCGCCAGGGCTGTTTCTCCAGCCGTGTCTCCGTGTCCAGACGACGGGCCAGTTCGGCCAGGGTCGCCCCGCACCGGATGTTGGACAGGCCGTGCTCAAGCCCGTACGCCGACATGTCCGCGCGCCGCACGGCGTACCAGCCGCCCCCGATCCCCTCCGCGATCGTCCAGGTGCGCCCGTAGAGCTTCGTCAGTTCCGTCAAGGTCACAGCGGGCTCCCGGTGCCCGGCGCGGGTGAAGCCGTCTCGCACAGGCGGGCGTGGTGGAACGCGATCCGCCGGGCGGCCCGGCCGGGTTCGGCCGCCTCCTGCGAGGCGTAGACGGCGCGCCGGCGTTCGGCGTTCCATCCGGTGTGCCACCAGAACCGCTCCCCGTTGGACCACACCACCAGGCCAACCCCGACCGACACCAGCGCCAGCCCGTAACCGTCGTGAACGTCGGCGATGATCTCGTGACCCGCCAGGGCCTCCCGGAGCCTCTCGGCCGCGTCCACCGCCGCCGACCCGTACATCGCGGGCGCGGTCATGGCGTACGCCCCATCGCGAGGATGAGATCCAGGACCCTTTCCGGTTCGTCACACCGGACCGTCTCCGTATCGCTGCCGCGCACAGCCACCAAGTAGCAACCGGAACACGCCCCGATGGTCACGGTGGCATCCCGCCCCCGGGAGCCGATCACGGCCAACTCGGGCGGATAGCGGTTCATCCACGACCGAAGCGGAGGACGGTCGGGCCATGTGGTCTCAGGAACGGTGAAGAGCCCGAGGCTGATCGTGTGATGGCGGTGGGCGCGGATGCCCCGCTCGGCGAGAAGACGCTGTACGACCGCTAGGGCTTCGTCATGAGTCTGGACGGTGATCTCGTCAACGCAGGGCGGGACGGATTCGCGGTTGTCCATGGATCGCACCTCTTCGCGATCAGGGAACTCCGCATCACTTTATGCGCCTGCGGAGTTTCGCTTCGTATGACGCTTACCGGTGCCATAGTCGAAGTGACTCAGCGCATGGGAAAAGACGCACAGGGTTGCGTCGGAGGTAATGCAACACGTGCAACGGATCGCGAGGGCGGACGTGACCGGACAATCGACATCGAAAACCTCGGCGGGCTGGCAGGAGTTCGGCCGTGCCCTGCGGACCTGGCGGGAGCGGCGCGAGCTGAGCCTGCGCGGCCTCGCTGATCGGATCCGGTGGGACTACTCGCTCATCGCCAAATGGGAGCAGGGGAAGAACCGCCCGTCTTTCGAGGCGATCACTCTTCTCGACGCCGAACTCGGAGCGGGAGGTGAACTCGTGACACAGGCGCTTCGTGCGGCCATGGCCGAGACCGATCGGCTGCGAAGGGGTACCGTCGAAGCAGTCGATGCAAAAGCCTCAACGCGTGACGAGGGCGGGGACATGGAGCGCAGACGACTGATGCGGGACGCCGCCGCCGTTGCTGTCGGCCGCGCGGTGGCGCCCGTGCTGGCCACGTTGACGGACGCCTGGCAGGCGTCCGAACCCCGGATCTCCGGTGCGAGCGTGTCACAGGAGATGATCGACGACTGGGAGGACGCCGCCGACCTCCATGCCCAGCGGGCGTACGTCGATCCGCCCGCCGTCGTCCTCGCCGGGCTGGCCGCCGACTTCGCCGACATGGCCCCTCACCTGAGCCGGGCTCAGCCCGAGCCGGTACAGCGCGACCTCGCCCACGCCGCCGCACGTCACGCGTCTCTGATCGCGGGGAAATGGTTCGACCTGGGCAATCGTCGCGAGGCGCGACGCTGGTGGGGGAAGACCCGGAGCTTGAGCGAGCGCTCCGGGGACACCTTGCTGGCAGCGTGGCTGACAGGCCGGGAAGTGCTCTACCGGAGAACGGATCCGGGTGAAAATCTCGACGACGTGCTTCTCCTGGCTCAGCAGGCCAGCCGTCTCGCCGGGGGGCGTCCCAGTGTGCCCCTCGTGGCCGCTCTCTGCGCCGAAGCTCAGACTCTCGCCACGTTGGGCCGACATGCCGAAGCGGTGGCCATCCTGTGCGAGGCCGAGGACGTGTTCGACCAGTTTCCATCTCAGATCATCGGCCTGGATTCCAACTGGGCGCTCTGCGGAACGTACTTCGATCGGAGTCTGATCTACACGCTCGCCGGAGATGCCAAGCGAGCCGCCGAAGCACAGAGTGCTGCCGAAGGCCTCTATCCGCTGGAGCACCGTACTTCGGTTCTGATGGCACTGCACAGCGCGGCGCTGCATGCTCGCACTGACCCGGAACAAGGCGCGCAACAGGCGTTGAGTCTCGTGGAGGCGCTCCCGGCGACACGGTGGGACGTCCGGGTCAAGGCCACGGCCCGCATCGTGTCGGACGTTGCTCCCGAGAAGGCGCGTGCTTTGCCCGCCGTACGGGAACTGCGCGTCCTGACGACGGGTTATCGCTCAGCCTGATCCCCTGTGCCCTCTTCGGCAACCGACCACAGGCTGCTGCTCATGATCAGGACTGGGATGTTCGACGTCGGTGAGGGCACCTTCCCCTGAACGTGGACACCTCTGACACCGGATCCTGGAGGTCCATGGGTGAACACTCCACGGGACGCGACACTGAACGCCTTGCTCACCGCCTGCCGCCGGGCCAGGATCGACGCGTCCGGCGCGGAGCTCATCCGCTTCAGCGAGAACGCCATCTACCGGTTGCCGAAAGGTGTCGTCGCACGGGTGCCGCGGGAGGGGCGGCTCCAGACCGCCGCGAAGGAGGTGCGCGTGGCCCGCTGGCTGGAGACCGTCGGGGTGCCCGCCGTACAGGTCGTCCCCGATCTGGATCAGCCGGTCGAGGCGGACGGCAGAGCGGTGACGTTCTGGCGGGAGTTGCCGCCCCACGAGTACGGCACCTCCGTGGACGTCGCCGCCGTGCTGAGGGTGTTGCACGGTCTGACCCCTCCGGCGCGTTTCGAGCTTCCTCCGCTGGCTCCGTTCGTACGGCTCGCACAGCGGATCGACCAGGCCGACATGTTCACTTCCGAAGAACGCGACTGGCTGCGCGAGCGGTTGGAACACCTTGAGCACGGGTACGCCGAGCTGCCACAAGGACTGCCGCACTGCGTGGTGCACGGGGACGCCTGGGGCGGCAACGTGTTGTCGACCGGCGACGGCCGCGTGGTTGTGGCCGACTTCGAGCGCAGTGCTTTCGGACCGCCGGAGTGGGATCTGGTGTCCACGGCGGTCAAATACGACACACTCGGCGGGATCTCCGAAGCCCAGTACGCCGAGTTCGTCGCGATCTACGGTCACGACGTCATGAGTTGGGTGGGCTTTCCCGTCCTGCGCTACATCCGTGAGCTTCGCATGGTCACCATGGCAGCCCAGATCGGTATGGAAAACCCCGCGATGCGCGGGGAGGCGACCTCCCGGTTGGCCGCTATCCGCGGCGAGAGCGGTCCCCGCCCCTGGAGGCACTGGCGACCGCTGAGCTGGTACGACCATGTCCCGGCCCGCTCCTCGACCAGGCCCGCCGCGTCGCCGCCGTCTGCGAACGCCACGATGCCCCCTCCCCGGGCGTGTATTGGACTTTCGGCGGTGCCGGCACTCCACGGCTCTGCGTATCGTCACGGTTGTGGGAAGAGCGACCGATGTGAAGAGAGCCGGGAACGCCGGGGGGTGGTGGCCGCCCGGGATGGCGCTCCTGCTGGGCGTGACGGCCACCGTGACGGCCGGTCTGAGCGTCGTCAACCCGTGGTGGGGCGCGCTGACCGCGGCCGCCGCGTTCGTGGCGGGGGCGCGGTTGGGGCAGACCCGGTCGACGGTGCTCGCGCTGGTCGCGGTGCTCGCGATCACCGTGGTGGCGGTCTCGGTCGTCCCCTCCTGGTGGATCGAGCCGGGGCGCCGGTTCGTGGCGGTGATGGTGGGGGCAATGCTGCCCTGGTTCGCGGGCCGGTTCTGGCGCCAGTACCGTCAACTCGTCCGGGCCGGTTGGGAGCGGGCCGAGCATCTGGAACGTGAGCAGCGGCTCGTCGCCGAGCAGGCCCGGCTGCGTGAGCGGACCCGTATCGCCCAGGACATGCACGACGTCCTGGGCCACGACCTCAGCCTGATCGCCCTGTCGGCCGCCGCCCTCAAGCTCGCGCCCGATCTGCCGGAGGCGCACCGGGCGTCCGCCGGGGACATCAGGGCGAGGGCGGCGGCCGCCGTGGAGCGCCTCGGTGAGGTGATCGGCATCCTGCGCGAGGAGACGGACGGGGCGCCGGCACAGCCGGTCGGTGCCGGGATCGCGGACCTGGTCGACAGGGCGGCCGCGTCCGGACTCGCGGTCACGTTGCGTGTCGAGGGCGAGACGGGCGACCTGCCGCCGGTGGTCGAACGGGCCGCGCACCGCATCGTGCAGGAGGCGCTGACCAACGTCGCCAAACACGCGCCCGGCGGGGCGGCGGCCGTCCAGGTCCGGCACCTGGCCACGGAGACCGAGGTCCGGGTGGAGAACGGCCCCGCGGACGCCGTCGCCCTCCCGCCCCGGGGCGGGGGCCGCGGCCTCATCGGCCTGGACGAACGCGTCCGGCTGGCCGGAGGCTCCCTCACCTACGGCCCCTCGGGCGGCGGCTTCACCGTCCTGGCGCGGCTCCCGCACACCCCCGCGGCGCAGCCGCCCCCCGCCGGTCTCGTGTCGCCCGCCCCGGGCGGCGTGCCGCGGGAGCACCGGCGCGCCCGCCGCAAGCTCGGCCGCACCCTGGTCGCCGCGCTCATGCTGCCCCTGGTGACGAGTGCGCTGTTCGGCGGTGTCCTGAGAGGGCGGGAGATGCTGACGGCGTGGCGGTCGGTGCTGGCTCCGGAGAACTACGCCGGCCTGCGGACCGGGCAGGATCGTGCCGAGGTGGAGCGGTATCTGCCGGAGCAGC
This sequence comes from Streptosporangium vulgare, assembly GCF_042428775.1. Taxonomy (NCBI): domain Bacteria; kingdom Bacillati; phylum Actinomycetota; class Actinomycetes; order Streptosporangiales; family Streptosporangiaceae; genus Streptosporangium; species Streptosporangium vulgare. The sequence goes on from NZ_JBHMBS010000032.1 coordinate 35,587, forward strand.
AGGTGGTCCGTCGGCCAGAGGCCGCCGAATCAGAAGAACAGGGTGTGACGTGCGAGTACTACGCGATGACAGCCGATCCTTTCGACGACCGGTCCGGAGACGCCTACCGCCTGTGCTTCCGGGCGGGCAAGCTGGCGTCCGCGGACGTCCTCGCCGGGTGAGCGTCCGATGATCCGCGTACTGATCGCCGACGACGAGCCGATGATCCGCGCGGGGGTGCGGGCCCTTCTGTCCACCGCCCCGGACATCACCGTCGTCGCCGAGGCCGCCGACGGTCACGAGGCGGTGGAACTGGTCCGGCGTCACCGCCCTCAGGTGGCCGTGCTCGACATCCGTATGCCGAAGGTCAACGGCATCGCAGCCGCCGCGGAGATCCGCAGGACGGTCCCGGCCACCGGTGTCGTCATCCTGACGACGTTCGGCGAGGACGACTACATCCTTCAGGCACTCGGCGGCGGAGCCGCGGGGTTCCTGGTCAAATCCGGTGAACCCGAGGAACTGATCGCGGGAGTCCGCGCGGTGGCCGACGGTGCGGCCTATCTGTCGCCGAAGGTCGCCGCCCGGGTGGTCGTCCATCTCGCGGCGAGCGGCGCGGGAACCCTCGCCGGCCGGCGCGACGCCGCCCGCGAACGGATCGTCGCGCTCACCGCCCGGGAACGCGAAGTACTGGCCTTCCTCGGCGGCGGGCTGTCCAACGGTCAGATCGCCCGCAGGCTGCATGTGGTGGAGGGGACGGTGAAAGCCCATGTCAGCTCAATCCTGGCCCGTCTGGCGGTCGACAACCGGGCGGCGGCGGCCGTGATGGCGCACGAGGCCGGAATCGTCCCCGTGCAGGCGCCCGAGCAGCGGTGACACCAGGCGCGTCACCGGCGGCGTGAACGCGAGCAGCGCCGACACCACCACGGTGGCGGCGAGGACCGCGCCGGCGATCACGTCGTGCGGGTAGTGAACCCCCACCATCACCCGCAGCAGCGCCGCGGCCCCGGCCAGCGGCAGCGTCACCGCGGCGAGGCGAGGACGCAGCACGGCCAGCCCGACCGCGAGTCCGGCGGCGAGGGTGGCGTGGTTGCTCGGAAACGACCAGTCTCCCGGCGCGGGACATCCCGCGATCGCCGCCCCCGCGTCCCGCACCGCGCGACAGGGCCGTTCCTCGTCCACCACCAGCTTCAACGCCTCGCTGACGGCGTAGGCGGCGACGGTGCCGGCACCGATCACGACGGTCGCGCCGACACCGTGGGCGTCCCCGCGGCGGACGGCGAGCCACCACACCAGGACGAGCAGCAGCCCGAGGACCACCAGGGTGCCCTCCGTGGCCACCTCCAGCGCCGTGCCCACCCACGGCGGCGCGTCGGCCACCGCCCCGGTCACCGATCGGTACGCGGACGCCGAAGCCCCGTCCACGACCCTCACCGGACCGGCGTCGCCCAGCCCGCCCGGAGAGAGCCAGGCGACGACTCCCGCCCCCACGCCCAGCGACACGGTTGGGCCCAGCAGCCGACGGCCGGAACCATTCCAGGAGTCAGTTCTCATGGCCCCTGACCATAGGAACGGCGGCGGCCGGGCACCTGGGCCGAACGGCAAGGCCGGGCCTGGACGAACGTCGGGGTTGACACCTCGCGGCCACCATGTCCGGAGCCGCTCTCGCCCGCAACGGCCGAGGTCTGTCCCTCCACGGCCGGCGGCCTGGCCGGGAAGGTAGGGCGGTCCCTACCTTCGGCCGGTGTGCGGGCAGGCCCTCCGGTCGGCGTGCGGGCAGGCATGATCTTTGCCGGGCGGCGGAGAAGACTCGGGCACAACGTTCAGTGCTGTCCGAGAGGTGTCGTCGATGTCCACGCAGTACGCATCCCAGCTCCAGGTGGGTCCGCCCGTCGTCCCCGCGACCGTCGGGAACGCCTCGACGCTCTGGTTCGCCGCCGTCGGTGCCGGTGCCCTCGAGGCCGGTCTGGCCGCTGTCGGCATGCTGGCCGACGGGTCGGCGTCGGTCGCCGACCTCGCTCCGGGGCTGGGTTTCCGGCTGGTGGTCTTCGCCGTGGCGATCTTCATGGCGACACACCTGCGCCGGGGCCGGGGCTGGGCCCGTATCGCTCTCGCGTTGACCCTCGGTGTCTTCGGCACCCTCTCGCTGGTGATGGAGCCGATCCAGTGGTTGCTCGACGGCAACTCGGTCGTCCAGGCCGTCGTGGACGCCGACGCGATGACGTTCGTGTCCGCCACCACCCGGGTCCTGCACCTCGCGGCGGTCCTGGCCGCGATGGCGCTGATGTTCGGCCCCACGGCGAACGCCTACTTCCGGGGTGCGCGGGGCCGTTGAGGTCGTGGTCGCGTTCGAAGGGCCGGGCCGTTCATGGATTCTGATGGTGGGGCCTCATGACGAGCGCAACCGGACACATGATGTCCACACCTCGCCGTGGAAGGTGTGCGGACTGGACGGGCCACCGGCGGGCGAGCGCACCAAGCCCGCATGCTGTGACGATGACGGCGCCGACCCGGACCTGACGGAAATCGACGACCTGGTGGCTCGTTGTCGTGACCTCGCCAAGCCGCCTCGTCGGCGTGAACACGGAAATTGACCGTCGCGATCACGCCGACGCCCGTCAGAGGTGTTCCTGTCCGCGCCGTTCCGGTGAACCCACAGGGCCGTTGCGCTGGGGAATCGCCGCGAGGTCGTACGCGTGGAGGCCGTCCGCCCTCTCCACGCCGGACTCGGCGGTGAGGAGCGCGGTCGTGTCGTCGAGGAACACCCGAGGCCGGATCTCGCGTCCATCCGGTGGTTCGACGGGGATCTCGTGTGTGGCCCGGGGGCAGACCTCCTCGATGGTCCGCGAGGGGCGTGTGGGAGCCCAAGATGGCCGAACCGCTCTACGCGGGGTTCCGGCGCTAGACCGTGGCGGAACGGATCCCGAGGACGATGAGCACGACCGCCGTGATCTTGGCGCTGATGTTCTTGAAGCGAGGGCTCCGCAGGGCGTGTGCGGCCCTGCCGACGAGGATCGTCCAGCCGAGGAGCCAGAGCGCGATCAACAGCGCGTGGGCGGTGGCCAGGGTGAGGATCTGGCCGCCGAAGGACCCCTCGGAGGACTCGACAGGGGACTCGCCGGGGGTGATGAACTGCGGCATCAGGGTCAGATAGATGGAGGCCGCCTTCGGGTTGAGGACGTTGGCGAGGAGCGCTTGCAGGTAGGCGGAGTCTGAGAACTCCGGCAGGCGCCGGTGGGGCCGGGAGGCCGCGAGGGACGCGGAGGACACAGAGGACGCGGAGGACGCGGAGGACGCGGCCGAATGCCAGGTCCAGAGGCCCAGGCCGACGAGATAGGCCGCCCCGGCGAGCTTGACGGCGGTGAGGGCCTGGCTGGAGTGCATGACGAAGGCGGACAGGCCCGCCACAGCGAGCGCGGCGTGGACGTACAGGCCGGTGACCGTGCCGAGGATGACGGGTACGGCCCGGCCGCGGCCCCCCTCGGCGACCTGCCGGACCAGCAGGGCCAGGCTCGCTCCGGGGGTGGCGATCAGAGGGAGGAGCGCCAGCAGGAACCCGGTGACGGTGTGGGGATGGACCATGAGGTCTCCGAGGCGGGAAGCCACCGGGGGGAATCAGGGGACCACGCGGTAGTGGGTGGTCAGGCGGCGGTCGTCGTCCAGGATGTGGAAGGCCAGGCCGGGAGGCTGGTCGAGGTCCGCGACCTCGTCGCCTTCCCAGGGCAGGCGCAGGGTCCAGGTCACGGCCGGTCCGACGATCAGCGGGCGTGCGGCGAAGGTGGAGACGGCCGCGGTGTGGGCGTGGCCGGTGAGGACGGCGACGACCTCCGGGTGCGCGTCGAGCAGGGTGGCCAGCCGTCCGGGCCGCTGGAGTGCCGAAGAGTCGGGCAGCGGGTGGTGGAGCGCGACCGGTGGCTGGTGGAAGGCGATCAGCGCCGGGGTGTCCCGGGGCAGGCCGGTGAGAGTGGTGTCGATCCAGTCGAGGGTCTGGGCGTCGAGGTGTCCCTCGTCGCGACCCGGGATGGTTGAGTCGCACATCAGGATGGCGGTGCCGGAGATGTGATGGACCCGGTTGACGGGGCCGTCGCCGGAGACCTCCCCGAGCAGGGCCTTGCGATAGGCCGGGCGCGCGTCGTGGTTGCCGGGGCAGGTGAGCACCGGGAAGGGGGCGGCCAGGATGCGGGCCGCCTCCTCGTACTCGGACTCCTCGCCGTGGTCGGCGATGTCCCCGGTGACCAGCACGGCGTCGGGGAGACGGGGCAGGGCCCGCAGGTAGTCCATGATCCGGGTGGCGCGCCGGGTCGCCCGCTCACCACCGTCCAGGTGCAGGTCGCTGATCTGGGCGAGCACCGTCGTCATCGTGTCGTTCCCCTCTCGCGGCGGACACCGCCCACCGGGCCGGTCCGTGCCGGTCTACGCGGTCACCCACATCCCGGCGTCTAATGGAAAATTATCTATTTTCCATTAGGAACCTTAAGCTGGAAGCGAGGATGTGATCAAGTGGTCGGCGTTCGGATCCGCGAGGCGATCCGATTCGCGGGGCGACCGGACTCGCGAACGGAGGGAGGGAAGGCCGTGGAGCGCTGCCTGGCGTTGGAGCTGGTGAGCACGATCCGCCACGACGGGGACGGTGGCGTCGCCGATGACCTGGCCACCCTCCAGGGAACGGCCCGCTGGATCAGGGAGCGGGGGAGCGACCTCGCCGCCGGCGTCACCGTCGACGAGAACCTCAGAAGCGAGGTCGTGGCACTGCGGCAGGCGGTACGGGCACTGTTCGCCCACTCGGTCAGCCCCGGCCCGCCCAGTCCCGCCGACGCCCATCGCCTCATGCCGGTAGACCGGGCTCTGGCGCGACTCAACGCGGCCGCCGGCAGGGAACCGGTCGCCCCGCAGCTGGACTGGCCCTCCGGAGGGACGCCCGCGCCCCGGCTGCTGTCGGCCGAGAAGGACCCGCACCTCCGTCTTGTCGCGGCACTGGCCCGCGCCGCCATCGACTTCCTGACCGGCCCGCAACGTGAGGACCTGCGGGCCTGCGCCGCGCCGCGCTGCGTCCGCTACTTCGTCAAGAAGCACGGCCGGCAGGAATGGTGCAAGCCGTCGTGCGGCAACCGGGCCCGAGCCGCCCGCCACTACCGCCGGCACGCCGCGGCCGACACGGATCCCTCCCGGCCCTGAAAGCCCCGTCAAGGATGTCGGGCTCGACTGCGGGTCGGGATGAGCCGACGAACGCCGTCTACGACGCGCCGGTTCCCGGAGCGGGTGCCTGCCCGGTGCCGGTCGGTCCGTGCCGGTGTCTTGAGGCCAGCTCGCCGAGCAGCTTCCAGGTGCGGCGCTCGTCCTCCGCGGAACCGATCGCGGTCTGGGTGTAGACGAGTTCGGTCACGCCCGACTCGAAGTACGCGGCCACCTGGTCCGCGAGGAGTTCCTCGTCTCCGATAGCCACCAGGTCGGCGGGATGGCCGACGCCCTCGCGGTCCAGTGCCGCGCGGTAGGACGGGATGGTCCCGTAGTACCCCATGTTCTTCTCCGCGCGGGCCCGGGCGCCCGCCACGTCGGCGGTCACCACGCCGGAGACGATGGCGGCGATCCGGGGCGCCGGCCGCCCGGCCGCCTCCGCGTACCGGGTGATGGCCGGCACGGTGTACTCGGCCAGCGTGCGCGGGCCGGACAGGATCGGCAGCGCGCCGTCGGCGAGTTCGCCCGCGGCGCGCAGGGTCTGCTCGCCCGCCGCCGCGACCAGCACCGGTACCCGCGGCCGCGCGCCCGGCACGTTCACCGGCAGGGGGGTCCTGGCGACCAGCGTCTCGCCGTCCAGGTTCGCGCTGCCGTTCTCGAAGAGGTCACGCAGCACCTCCAGGTACTCCCGCAGATGCCGGATCCTGGGGTGCGGCGCGATCCCGTACGCCTCCTCGACGAACGACTTGATCGACATCCCGACGCCCAGCGTGAACCGCCCGTGGCCGGCCGCCTGCGCGGTCTGGGCCTGCATCGACATCGCGATCGGGTGACGGGGGTAGATCGGCACGATCGCGGTGCCGACGTCGATGCCGGGCACCTCGCGCGCGGCCAGCGCGGCCACCGTGACGGCGTCGTGGTCGAACCGCTGGGTGAACCAGGCCGAGGTCAGCCCCGCGTCGGCGAGTTCCCTCACCTCGCCGATCAGGGTGTCGACGGAGTTGGCTTCGGCGGACAGCCGCGTGTGATCGGTGGGCAGTGCGACACCGATGCGCATGGCGTACTCCAATCGTTCGGCCGGGGGCCCGGCCAGAAGTCTTTACTCGGTTAATATATTGCCTGAGGAAAGTATTTTGGCCCCGGTGTCCCCCCCGGGCCCGTGGTCGTGAGGTCTCCGCCTGGCGGCTCGGGGTGGAAATATCGTCGAAGGACGTCCGTACCCGGTGTCGAATCCGCCCGGCGCCGTTCGTGTGGTGGGCAGGAAGGCGGCGACGGCGCCGCACCGGTCGTCCAGGAGGGACGCGCGATGAAGCAGTATCTGCTCAGCATTTACCAGCCCGACGGAGGTTCTCCCGCTCCCGAGGTGCTGGAGCCGATCACCCGGAACCTGGAGACCCTGGAACGGGAGATGCGGGCCGCCGGTGTGTGGGTCTTCTCCGGCGGCCTGCACTCCCCGGACACGGCGACCGTGATCCGGGTCAAGGACGGCGACACGCTCATGACCGACGGTCCGTACGCCGAGGGCAAGGAGCACCTCGGCGGGTTCACGGTCATCAGGGCGCCCGACCTCGACGCGGCACTCGAATGGGGTCACAGGCTCGCCCTGGCGATCGGCCTCCTGCCCATCGAGGTGCGGCCGTTCCAGGGCGAGGTGGACGGCTGACGTCAGACATGCCGGGCGTCCCCGCCTCGGAGATCGAGCGCGTGTTCCGTGACGAGTACGGGCGCGCGGTCGCGGTCCTGGTGCGCCTCCTCGGTGACATCGACCTCGCCGAGGAGGCGGTCCAGGACGCGTTCACCGTGGCGGCGGGCCGGTGGCCCTCCACCGGCCTGCCGCCGAGCCCGGCGGGGTGGATCATCACGACCGCACGCAACCGGGCGATCGACCGCTTCCGGCGGGAGGCGACCCGCCAGGACCGCCACGCCCAGGCGGCCCTGTTGCACGCCGACGACGAACCGCTGGAGGAGGGCGCCGTGCGCGACGACCGGCTCCGCCTGATCTTCACCTGCTGCCACCCCGCGCTCGCCGCCAACGCCCAGGTCGCGCTGACGCTGCGGCTGCTGGGCGGGCTCACCACCGCCGAGATCGCCAGGGCCTTCCTGGTGCCCGAGCCGACCATGGCCCAGCGCCTGGTCCGGGCCAAGAACAAGATCCGCGACGCGCGGATCCCGTACCGGGTCCCGGCCGAGGCCGACCTCCCGGACCGGCTGCGGGCCGTCCTGGCCGTGGTGTACCTCGTCTTCAACGAGGGCCACACGGCGAGCTCGGGCGAGCGGCTGGCCCGTGAGGACCTCTGCGCGGAGGCGATCCGGCTGGGACGCCTCCTGGCCGGGCTCATGCCCGACGAACCCGAGGTCATGGGGCTGCTCGCGCTCATGCTGCTCGTCGAGTCCCGCCGGGTCGCCCGCACCACGCCGGACGGCGACCTGGTGCTGCTGGCCGACCAGGACCGGGGCCGCTGGGACCGTGGCCTGATCGCCGAGGGCCAGGACATCGTCCGGTGGTGCCTCCGGCGCGACCGGCCGGGTCCGTACCAGATCCAGGCCGCGATCAACGCCGTCCACAGCGACGCGCAGACCGCGGCCCTCACCGACTGGTGGCAGATCCTGGCGCTGTACGACCGGCTCCTGGCCCTGGCTCCCAACCCGGTGGTGGCGCTCAACCGCGCGGTCGCGGTGGCCGAGACCGACGGTCCGGGGGCGGCGCTCGCCCTGGTCGACGGTCTCGACCTCGGTGGCTACCACCTGTTCCACGCCGTCCGCGCGGACCTGCTCCGGCGTCTGGGCCGCACCGCCGAGGCGGCGCGGGCCTACGAGGAGGCGATCGCCCTCACCCGCAACGCCGCCGAGCGCGACTTCCTGCGCCGCAACCGCGAGGCGCTCCCCTGATCCGGACGCCGCCGGGCGCTCACCCGGGTCCGTCGTGTTCGCGCCGGTCCCCGTGCGAGGGCCGGTCCCCGTGCGAGGGCCGGACCCGCACGACGGCCGGTCGTCCCCGCACGACGGCCGGACCGTGGCGGGGGACGCCGGGTCGCACGGGCGACCGCCGGGACCGTCAGGCGAGGGCGCTGCGGAGCCACTCCTCGACGCCGGCGATGTGGACCGTCGCCCAGGCCCGCGCCACCTCCGGCTGGTGGGAGGCGATGGCGTCGCAGATCGCGGTGTGCTGCTCGCGGGTCTTCTCCAGGGCGTTCTCCTGGGTGAGGCCCCGCCAGATCCTCGCCCGCGTGGTGGGCCCCGAGAGGCTCTCGATGAGGGAGCACAGCACCGCGTTGCCCGAGCCCGCCGCGATGCGCTGGTGGAACTCCAGGTCGTTGGCGACCAGCTGCTCGACGCTCGGGTCGGGAGGCAGCTCGTCGAGGATCTTGCGCAGCTCGGTGACCTCGGAGTCGGACATGCACATCGCCGCCATCGCGGTCGCCGCGGGCTCCAGGATCCGCCGGACCTGGAAGAACTGCAGCACGGTGTCGTCCTGGTGGAAGTCGACCACGAACGACATCGCGTCGAGCAGCAGCCTCGGCTCCAGGCTGGTCACGTACGTGCCGTCACCCTGGCGCACGTCCAGCACGTTGATCAGGGCCAGGGCCCTGACGGCCTCGCGCAGCGAGTTGCGCGACAGGCCGAGCCGATCGGCCAGGTCGGCCTCCTTGGGCAGCCTGCTGCCCGGGGCGAGCTCGCCAGACAGGATCATCTGCTTGATCTTGTCGATAGCGGCGTCGGTGACCGCCACTCTGCACCGTCCTCAGGTCGTGCCAGACATCCGATGTCTATGAGTGTATGGCGAACCGGACCGGATCCACCCCTGTCACGCGGTGGATGATTCCGCGGACCTCCAGTGTGCGCAGGTGTGCCGCCGCCTCCCCGGCTGCCATCCCGCGAAGTATGGGGGGAAAGTCCTCCCACGGGCGGTTCCATGTCATACGTCCGGCGATCTCCCAGATAGTGAGGGGTTCCTCCGCCTCCGCGAGCAGGGTGGCCAGCCGTCGGAGCTTCTCCTCGTGGTGGACGCCGATCTCCGTCGCCCGAGCCGCCGTGTCATGAAATATCCATTCATGGGCGGGTAGCGCTTCGAGGTGGCCCAGGCCCTTCACCTTCTCCAGTGATTCCAGGAAGTCACTGAGCGGATCCACGTCCACGCGGTCGTACGGGTAGATCCCGATGTGCGGTGTGATCGCCGGAAGCACGTGGTCCCCGGTGAAGATCCGGTCGGCGTCCTCCAGGTGCAGGCAGACGTGGCCGGGAGTGTGACCGGGCGTCCAGATCGTCCGGAGCCTGCGCCCCGGCAGGTCGATCAGGTCGCCGTCGGTGAGGACGCGGTCGGGCATCGCGGGCGGCCGCGGCCGGTTCCCCGTCACCTCCTCCACCTCGACGGTGCCCGCTCCCGCCCGGCGCAGCATGTCCGCCTGGAAGTCACGGTGCGCGTCACCCTGGAAGTCCCGCATGAGCCTGACCAGCGCGGTGTCGGCCTCGTGCATGGCGATCCACGCGCCGGACTCCTCCCTGACCTGGCCGGCCAGCCCGGCGTGGTCGGGGTGGAAGTGGGTCACGACCACCCCGCGCACGTCGCGGACGTCCATGCCGACCGCCCCCAGCCCGTCGCGCAGCGCGAGCCACGCCTCGGGGGCGTTCCAGCCCGCGTCGACCAGCACGGGGCCGGCCGGGGACTCGATCGCGTAGACCAGCGTGTAGCCGAGCGGGTTGCCGGGGATCGGGACGGGCACGCTCCACACCCCGCCGCCGGTGTCGAACGGGCGCTGCTCGCTGTACGGCCTGCGGCGGGATTTCAACGGTGGTGCTCCTTGTTGCGGCCTGCGGGATGTCGGCGGTGGTGCTTCTTGCGCGGCGGCGCTCATGACGCCCGGGACACCCAGGTCATCGGTAGGTCGTCGGTAGGTCGTCGGTGCTGTTCACGGGGCGCTCCGGGTGACTCCAGGGGACGGGGGTCGTCCGCGGGCGCTCCAGGTCATCGGTACCGCTCGGGGCGGTCCGGAGTGCCGGTGTCGCTCAAGACGCTCCAGGGGGCGCCGCCGTGCGCGGGCGCCCCGGGCCGGCGGTGCCGTTCAGAGGCGCTCCAGGATGGTCGCGGTCGCGAGCGCCCCGCCCGCGCACATCGCCACCAGCGCGGTCGAGGAGTCGGACCGCTCAAGCTCGTGCAGGGCGGTGGTGATCAGTCGGGATCCGGTCGCTCCGACCGGATGGCCGAGCGCTATGGCGCCGCCGTTGACGTTGACCCGTTCCATGTCTGGCTTGTGCACCGATGACCAGGATAAGACCACCGAGGCGAAAGCCTCGTTCACTTCGAACCTGTCGATGTCGGCCATGCTCATCCCGGTCGCGGCGAGCACCTTGGCGGTCGCGTCCACCGGCCCGTCCAGGTGGTAGTACGGCTCGGAGCCGACGAGCGCCTGGGCGAGGACGCGGGCCCGGGGCCGCAGGCCGTGCCGGGCGGCTGCCTCCTCGCTCATGAGGAGCACCGCCGCCGCGCCGTCGGAGATCTGGGAGGAGGTGCCCGCGGTGTGCAGGCCGTCCTCGCCCATCACGGGCCTGAGCCCGGCCAGCCCCTCGACGGTGGTCTCGCGCAGCCCCTGGTCCCTGTCGACGACACGGGTCTCGCCGGTGGGTTCCCCGTCCTGGCCGAGGACCGGCGCGGTCACCGGGACGACCTCCCGGTCGAAGCGGCCCTCGGCCCACGCCTCCGCGGCGAGGCGCTGGGACCTGGCGCCGAACCGGTCGAGCCGCTCGCGGGTCAGCCCGCGCCGCCGCGCGATCCGCTCGGCGGCGGTGAACTGGTCGGGCAGGTCGATGGTCCAGTCGTCGGGCCGGGGATTGGCGGGCAGCACGTTGGAACCGAGCGGCGCCCGGCTCATCACCTCGACGCCGCACGCCACGCCGACGTCGACGACCCCGGCCTGGATGAGCGCCGCGACCAGGTGCACCGCCTGCTGCGAGGAGCCGCACTGCGCGTCGACCGTGGTCACGCCCGTCTGGTACGGGAGCCCGGCGTAGAGCCAGGCGTGCCGCCCGACGTGGCCGCCCTGCTCCCCGGCCTGCGTGACGCATCCGGCGAAAACCTGTTCCACGGCGGCGGGATCGATGCCCGACCTGCCGACCAGGCCGTTGAGCGCCGCGGCGAGGACCGCCTGCGGCTTCAGCCCGGCGAGCCATCCGTTGCGTCTGCCGATGGGGGTCCTCACGGCCTCGACGATCACCGCACCCATAACGATCTCCTCGCCATCCGGGCCGGAGCCCGCGGCCACCGGGCGACCGTTCCCGCCGATCCGCCCGCTCGCGCGTCGCTCCAGAACGTCGCTCTAGTCGCTTCCGTTAGCGACTGTAACGGGTTCTAGTTTCAGGCGGAAGGAGCGGGGGGGTTTCCGGTGGAACGGGCCTCCGATCGAACGGCGCCTCCGGCGGAGCTGGCCTCCCGCGGAACGTGGCCCCGGTGGGCCAGGGTCTCCCGCGGAACGGGTTCTCGGACGGAGGCGCTTCTCGGACGGAGGTGCTTCTCCTGCGGAGGGTCTCAGACGGAGCTGTCTCAAGCAGAGGTGTCTCAGGCAGGGGCGGAGGGGGAGGACTGGAAGTCGGCGAGCAGGCGCCCGGCGGCGATCTCGATGCGGCGCTGGATCTGCTCGTGCGTGCGCCGGCCCCTGAGCATCTCCATGAGCTCGTGCACCCAGACACTGGACAGCGAGCCCGCCAGGGCGAACTGCTCCTCGGTGGCGGTCTCGACACTGAGGCCGTCCCCGGCGACGCGGAGCAGCAGCCCCGCCATGCGGTCGCCGAACGGTATGTCGACATCGGCCATGATCAACGAGCGGATGAGCGCGTCGGCGAGCTCGGGCTCGCGCATCAGGCCCCGGGTGGCGCGCATCAGGACGTCGACGGCCCGCCCCGAGGCCGTGGCGGCGTTGGGCGGGCGGCGCTCGATGCTGGTCTCCAGGAGGTCGATCTCCTCGCCGACGACGGCGACGACGAGATCCATCTTGGAGGGGAAGTATCGGTAGAGCGTCCCGAGCGCGACCCCGGCGCGCTCGGCGACGGTCCGCATCTGCATCGCCTCGACGCCGCCCCGCGAGGCGAGGGCGGCGGCGGCCTGGACGATGCGCTTGCGCCGCTGGTGCTGGCTCCTGGTGCGGACACCCGTGGACGCCGATTCGCTCTGCATGCCGGAGGCCCCCTCGGTCATGGCCGGATCGGCGTCGCCCGGGGCGTGCCTGCCGGTCCGGTGCGGGGTGACCGGCGTATCGGTGGTCACATGCGAGGTGCGCATGAGAACACGTTATCTGATTTCCGGATACTCCGATGGGTTACTCGCCAGTCACAAAGATGCCCCGCGCTTACATGGCATATGCGGTGCGGCGGTTATGCGGCGACTTATTGCGATTGGCTGCCTCTGGACACAGAATAGAATCTGTTCTACTTTCCGGAAGGGCGAAGCGGCCGACAGAAACCCTGGAGCGCCAGTGGACTTCAATCTCGACGAGACACAGACCGACCTGCGCGAACTCGCGGTCGACCTCCTCGGCAAGGAGGTGACCTCGACCAGGCTCGAAGCCCACGAGAAGAGCGGCGCGTCCTACGACACCGCCCTGTGGCGCTCCCTCGCCGGGGCCGGGCTGCTCGGCGCCACCCTGCCCGAGGAGGCCGGGGGCGCGGGGTTCGGACCGGTGGAGATGGCGGTCGTCCTGCGGGAGATCGGCGCCCACGTGGCTCCCGTCCCCGCCGAGCAGAGCCTGGTCGCGGCGCAGGTGATCACCCGGTACGGCTCCCGGGAGCAGCGCGAGGCACTGGCCCCGCTGGCCGGCGGTGAGATCTCGCTCGCCGTCGCCCCCTCCGAGCCGGGCCGCGACCTCTCCGCCCCGCCGGTCACGACCGCCCGCCGCGACGGCGCCGGGTGGGTGCTGGACGGCGCCAAGGGCACGACCCCGTACGCCGCCCAGGCCGCGAGGATCCTGCTCCCCGCCGCCACCGCCACCGGGGTCGGCCTGTTCCTGGTGGACCCCGCCGAGGCGGACCTGCGGCCGGTGCCGACCTCCACCGGCGAACCCGCCGCCGCGTTCACCCTGGAGGGCGCCTCCGGCGAGCTCGTCGGGGCCGAGGACGGCACGGCGGCCGGCGGCCTGCGGAGGCTGACGCTGGCCGGGAACATCGCCGTCACCTCCGGGGTGCTGGCCGGGGCGCTGGCGCTCACCACCGACTACATCAGGACGCGCAAGCAGTTCGGCCGGGCGCTGGCCGAGTTCCAGGCGGTCACCGTGCAGATCGCCGACGTCTACATCGCCGCGCGGGCCCTGGACGTGGCCGTGTGGTCGGGAGCGTGGCGGCTGGCCGAGGGCGCGGACGAGGAGGCCGAGGCGGACCTGGCCGTCGGCGCCCTGACCGCGACCGACCAGGCGCTGCGGGCGCTCTACACCTGCCAGCACCTGCACGGCGGGATCGGCGTGGACGTGACCTACCCGCTGCACCGCTACTTCGCCTGGGGCAAGCACCACGCCCACCTGCTGGGCGGGGTGGAAGCCCGGCTCGACACGATCGGAGCGCTCGTCTGATGCTGATCGACCTGACTCCCGACCAGAAGAGACTCCGCGACGAGCTGCGCGAGTACTTCCGGTCCTGTCTCACCGCCGAGGATCGCGCGCGGATCTCCACCGACCCGTTCGGCCACGCCTACATGGAGCACTGCCGCACCCTCGGCCGCGACGGCAAGCTCGGGCTCGGCTGGCCCAAGGAGTACGGCGGCGGCGGGTACGGCCCGCTGGAGCAGCAGATCTTCGCCAACGAGATCGCCCGCGCCGAGGTGCCGTACCCGATCATCACGGTGCAGACCGTCGGTCCGACCCTCATGCAGTACGGGACGGCGGAGCAGAAGGAGTTCTTCCTGCCGCGCATCCTGGCCGGGGAGTGTCACTTCGCGATCGGCTACAGCGAGCCCGGGGCGGGCACCGACCTGGCGTCCCTGCGCACCACCGCGATCCGCGACGGCGACCACTACGTCGTCAACGGGCAGAAGATCTTCACCTCGGGCGGCCACTACTCCCAGTACGTCTGGCTCGCCGCCCGCACCGACCCGGACGCGAAGAAGCACCGCGGGATCACGATGATGATCGTCGACTGCGCCGACCCCGGCTACTCGTGGACCCCGATCACGACGATGGACGGGCGTCACCACACCAACTCCACCTACTACTCCGACGTACGGGTACCGGTGGACATGGTCGTGGGGGAGGAGAACAAGGGCTGGGACCTCATCGTCAACCAGCTCAACCACGAGCGGGTCACGCTCGGCCCGGCGGGCAACCTCGCCCACACCTACGACCGGTTCCTGGCCTGGGCCCGCCGCACCGGCACGATCGAGGAGCCCGCGGTACGCAGGGCGCTCGGCCAGGTCTACGCCTACTTCCGGACCAACGAGCTGCTGAACTGGCAGGTCGCGGCCAACATGGACCTCGGCTGGCTGGGCGCCCCCGACGCCTCGGCCACCAAGGTGTACGGCTCCGAGCGGTTGCAGGACGTCGGCAGGATCGTCGGCGAGGTCCTGGCCCGCTTCGGCGACCCGTCGGACCCGGACACCGCGGACCTGATGGACCGCGTCGACCGCGGCGCCAAGGGCGCGCTGGTGCTCACCTTCGGCGGCGGGGTCAACGAGGTCCAGCGCGAGCTCATCGCCATGCTCGGCCTGAGCCTGCCGAGGCCGCCCCGATGACCGAGACGCCCTCGTCCCCCGCGGCGAACCGGACCCCCGCGGCGCACCCGTCCCCCGCGGCGCCGTCGACACCCGAGACGACCCCGGCCATCCCGGCACCCGGGACGGCAGGGACGGCCGGGGCGGCGGAGTCCGCCTCCCTGCACGAACGGCTCATCGCCCTGGCCGAACGGCAGATCGCCGAGGGAGAGGTGCTCGGTGTCGCGGAGGCGGACCCGGTGAACCTCCCGATGATCCGGCACTGGACCGACGCCATGGGCGACACCAACCCGCTCTACACCGACCCCGAGGCCGCGGCGGCCGGGGTGCACGGGGGGATCGTGGCCCCACCGGCGATGATCCAGGTCTGGACCATGCCCGGCGTGGACGGGAGCAGGAGGAAGCGGGCGGGCACGCCGATCGACGCGGTACTCGCGATGCTGGACGGCAACGGCTACACCGGCGTGGTCGCCACCAACTGCGAGCAGACCTACCACCGCTACGTGAGGCTCGGCGAGTCCCTGGTCCCGGCCACCCGGTTGACCGGCATCACCGGGCCGAAGCGGACCGCGCTCGGCGAGGGCTACTTCGTCACCTGGAACATCACCTGGTACGCCGACGGCGAGGCCGTGGCCGACATGCTGTTCCGGGTGCTGAAGTTCCTGCCCAGGGAGCGGGCCGGGGGACCGGGTGAGGACACGACCGCGACCGCGTCCGGCGGGAACGGAGCCGCGACGGGCGGGAACGGGCTCCCGCCCGCGAGGGAGGCTCCCTCCGGCACCCCACCCGCCCAGGACGCGCCCGCGACGAGCAGGGACGTGACAGGCGGAGGCACCACGGGCGGAGGCGTGACAGGCGGAGACGCGACGGGCGGGGAAGCGACGGCCGGGGACGTGTCCCCGCGCACGCCGTACCCGCTGAGACCCGCCGTCAACGCCGACACCGCCTTCTTCTGGGAGGGGGTCGCCGCGGGCGAGCTGCGGATCCAGAAGTGCGCCGACTGCGGCGAGCTCCGTCATCCGCCGGGACCGGTCTGCCCCTCGTGCCGTTCGGCCGCCCGCACGTTCGTGACGGCGGGCGGCGAGGGAGAGGTCTACAGCTACGTCGTCCACCACAACCCGCCGGTTCCTGGGCACCGGACCCCTTTCGTGGTCGCCGTGGTGGAACTGCCGGAAGGCGTGCGGATCGTGGGCAACGTGGTGGACTGCGACGCTTCGCGGGTGGGTATCGGTATGCCGGTGCGTCTGACGTACCGCCAGATGGACGACGAGCTGATCCTGCCCATGTGGGTCCCCCTGGAGGCGTGATGCGGACACTTACCGGCGACGAGGTGCGGGTCGGAGCCTCGCTTCCCGAGCTCGCGATCGACCTGAGCCCCACCGTGGTCGTGTCGACCGCGCTCGCGACCATGGACTTCACCCCCGTCCACCACGACGTCGAGGGCGCGAGGGCGCAGGGGTCGAAGGACATCTTCCTCAACATCCTGACCACCATGGGTCTCGTCGAGCGCTACGTCACCGACTGGGCCGGACCCGAGGCGATCATCCGTGGCATCAACGTCAAGCTCGGCGTCCCCGCGTACGCGGGCGACAGGCTGGCCTTCACCGGCAGCGTGGTCGCCTGCGAGGACGGCGAGTTCACCGTCGAGGTCCGTGGCGGGGTCAGCCTCGGCGACCACGTCTCGGGCACCGTCAGGTTCGCCCTCCCCGCCCGCTGACCGCTCCCTGGCGGCTGCGAGAAGGCGGGAACACGGACACACGCAGGAACACAGAAAGGCGCTCATCACCGTGGTCTCCTTCTCCGGGAGCACGGCCGTCGCCGGGATCGGCGCGACCGAGTTCTCCAAGCGGTCGGGCAGGTCCGAGCTCCAGCTCGCGGCCGAGGCGGTGTTCGCGGCGCTCGACGACGCGGGTCTCGCGCCCTCGGACGTGGACGGCCTCGTCACCTACACCCAGGACGCCAACCAGGAGATCGCCGTGGCCCGCGAGGTGGGCATCGGCGACCTGTCGTTCTTCTCCCGCGTCCACTACGGCGGCGGCGCGGCGTGCGGGACCGTGCTGCACGCGGCGATGGCCGTCGCCACCGGGGTCGCCGAGACCGTGGTCTGCTACCGGGCGTTCAACGAGCGCTCGGGGAACAGGTTCGGCCAGCCCGACGCCCGCATCGGCGGCGAGCCCTCGTCCCAGGGCCTGGAGATGAGCTGGCACGTGCCGTACGGGCTGATGACCCCCGCCGCCTGGGTCGCCATGTTCGCCCGGCGCTACATGCACACGTACGGCGCCACCTCCGAGGACTTCGGCCGGGTGGCGGTCGCCATGCGCAGGCACGCCTCCACCAACCCGGCCGCGTGGTTCCACGGCCGCCCGATCACCCTGGAGGAGCACCAGGCGTCCAAGTGGATCGTGGAGCCGCTGCACCTGCTCGACTGCTGCCAGGAGAGCGACGGCGCGGTGGCGCTGGTGGTCACCTCCGCCGAGCGGGCGAGGGACCTGCGCAGGTCACCAGCGGTGATCACCGCCGCCGCGCAGGGGTCGGGCGCCGACCAGATGATGATGACCAGCTACTACCGCGACGACATGACCGGCCTGCCGGAGATGGGGGTGGTCGGCCGCCAGCTCTGGAAGCAGTCGGGACTCGGCCCCTCGGACGTGCAGACGGCCATCCTGTACGACCACTTCACCCCGTTCGTCCTCACCCAGCTGGAGGAGCTGGGCTTCTGCGGGCGCGGCGAGGCTCGTGACTACGTGGCCGACGGCGGCATCGAGATCGACGGCCGTCTCCCGGTCAACCCGCACGGCGGCCAGCTGGGGGAGGCGTACATCCACGGCATGAACGGCATCGCCGAGGCCGTCAGGCAGATCAGGGGCACCTCGGCCAACCAGGTGACCGGGGTACGGAACGTGCTGGTCACCGCCGGTACGGGGGTACCGACCAGCGGGCTGGTCCTGTCGTCGGAGTGACCCGGCGCCTCGCGGGGGCGCCTGCCCGGGGTCGCGGTCCTGTGGTCCGCGGGACCGCGCGCCCGGTGTGCAGGCCGGGCGCGCGGTCGTCAAGCGGTTCGGTGACTCGGTGACTCGGTGATTTGGTGACGGTTCGGTGACCGGGTGGCTCAGCAGCTCAGGTTGCCGCCGGGGGTGGTGCCGAGGATCTGCACGAAGCGCTGGTAGGCGTCGATCCGGCTCTGCACCTGCGCGGGGTTCCTGCCGTTGCACTCCAGGCTGCCGTTGATGCTGCGGATCGTCTCGCCGAAGCCACGGCTGTTGACCATCGCGTTGTGCGGCGTCATGGTGCCGGGGCCGTTCTGGGTGTTCCAGTACCACAGGGCGGTCTTCCAGGCCACCGCCGCGTCGTTCTGGACCAGGTACGGGTTGCCGAGCAGGTTGATGCCGAGCGCGTCGCCCGCCGCCTTGTAGTTGAAGTTCCAGCTCAGCTGGATCGGGCCGCGCCCGTAGTAGGCGGCCTGGCCGGCGGGGCAGCCGTACGGCTGGCTCGTGTCGCAGTAGTGCGGGTAGTTCGCGGTGTTCTGCTCCACGACGTGGACCAGGCCGCCGGTCTCGTGGTTGACGTTGGCGAGGAAGGCGGCCGCCTCCTGCCTCCTGACGGTGTCACTGCCGGTCTTCGCGAAGCCCGGGTAGGCGCTCAGCGCCGCGGTCAGGCCGCTGTAGGTGTAGAACGAGTTCCGGCTCGGGAACATCTGGTTGAACTGGGCCTCGCTCACGACGAATCCCGAGGTGGGGGGAGGCGTCGTGCCGCCGCAGGTGTACGGCTCCCAGTACCAGGTGCTGATCACCGGGTCGTAGCCGGGGTTCTCGTTCTTGGCGCGGTAGTACTGGCCGTTGGTGTACTTGACGATGCTCCCGGCGGGGTACCAGGTGCCCGCCGCCCAGTTCGGGTGGTTGCAGTTGCCCGTGGGGGGAGGCGTCGTGCCGCCGCCGCAGGCGCCCTGGTCGGCCCACACGTCGGCGGTGCCGGGGGTCTCGTTCTGGGTCCACCACTTCGCCGACCAGTTGCGGCCGTTGTGGGAGGCGGTCATGCCGTTGGTGTAGACCGCCGAGGAGTTCCACGGGGTCACACAGGCCGCCGCGGCGGCGGAGGACGCGGAGGACGCGGAGGCCATCGGCAGGGCGACCGCGAGCACGCCCGTGACCGCCAGGGCGGCGAGGGCGGCCATGATGCGCTGTCTCAACACTTGATCACTCCTTCGTGCGGTGGGGGCCGCAGAGGTTCGAGACTTTGTGCGACCGGGGCGCGAGTGGCTCACGAGAGAGGCTTGCAAACCCAGTCAGGTCGAGTAAGGACGGAGGGGCTCCGCATTGCCGGTTTCGTCGGGGAGGTCGGACGGTGCGGGACGTCCGGACGGTCGGACCCCCGGGGGATGACGACTCGCGTCATCGAGGTTCGCGCAGCTCTTGGTCGGATCGAACGATTGTCCGGATGCCGCGAAGGCTCCCGCCTTAACTTTCTCTTAAGAAAGTTTCCTAAGAGTTGCCGTGATACTAGCCTTGACAGATCGCTGTCACAACCCCGATGGCCTTCGATTCCCGTCATCGCGGACAGGTGCGTTCCGTGTCCGATATGACCCACGCCCGGTTAATTCACACTGGCGTTATAAGTCCGGTTAGACGGTGAATGTAACTTTTATAGGCGTTTCGGATGTCATCATGTGCGTCATGTTGGAATCCCTCGGGCTCGATCCTGTGGAGGAGCGCGTCTACCGGTTCCTGGTCACCACCGCGGAGGCGGAGGTCACCGACCTCATAGGGAACCTGGGCATCGACGCCGAGACGGCCGAGACGGTGCTGATATCCATGCGGGTCAGAGGGCTGGTCAGGATGGTCGGTCCCGGCAGACGGCGGTTCACGGCCGTGGCGCCGGACATCGTGCTGGGCTCCCAGCTCCTCCGTCACCAGCAGGCGCTCGACTGGGCGCGGCGCGAGGTGGACCAACTCTCGGAGGAGTACCGCGACAACGCCCGCCGCCGCGACGCCGGCCGGCTGGTGGAGGTCCTGCCGAACCGCGCCGTGGTCAGGGAGCACCTCGACCACCTGCAGGAGAACGCCCGCCACGAGGTCCTCTATCTCTGCCGGGGCCGCGCGGTCATGCCGCCCGTGGAGGAGAACCTCGCCGAGCTGGACGCGCTGCGCCGCGGGGTCGAGTATCGGGTGATCTACGAGAGGCCCCTGCTGGAGGAGCAGGGCATGCAGGCGAACGTGGCGTACGGGGTCAAGCTGGGCGAGCAGGCCAGGGCCATGCCCTGCCTGCCGGTGCGGCTGACGGTCGTCGACCGGGAGGTCGCCGTGCTCCCCCTGGTGCAGGAGGCGGGAGTCTCCGAACCGACGGCGGCGCTGGTCCGTGGCGGCCAGCTGCTGGAGGCGCTGATCGCCCTCTTCGAGGGCTGCTGGGAACGGGCGACCCCGTTGCGGATCGCCGAGGACGGTGCCCTCACCGAGGGGACGACGCCCTGCCCGCTCGGTTCCGACGACCTCTATCTGCTCTCGCTGCTGGTAGCGGGCATACCGGACAAGTCGATCGCCACCCAGCTGGGAGTCAGCCAGCGGACCGTGCAGCGGCGCGTCTCGAACATCATGGAACTCACCGGTGCCCAGACCCGCATGCAGCTGGCCTGGCGCGCCGCCACCGAACGCTGGCTCTGAGCGCCCGCCCGCGCCGTCACCGAACGTCGGCAAACCGGTCGCGCAGGTCAGCGGAATCGTTTGTTTGAGATGACCACCTTGGTGAGCCGACTCCGACGCCGACAATTTTTTTTGTCTTGACAGTGCAGATCGTCGGTCGCTACCGTCGAGGCATGTTCGAAGTCGGGGTGATCGAAGAGGCCGACGCCGGGCGAACCTGGAGCACCTGGCTCGCGTCCGTCTACGCCTGAAACGCCCGGCCACGAAACCCCTGAGCCCAAGGAGTCCTCCGTGAGTGCCGCCGACCACGAGACCGCCCGTCTCTTCACCGCCGAGCCCGAGTCGGGCTGCCCGGCATGGACGTCCCGATGAGCCGCCCGTGGATCGGCCTCGCCGTCCTCGCCCTGCCGACCCTGCTGATCTCGCTCGACGTCAGCGTGCTCTACCTGGCCCTGCCGCAGCTCGGCACCGACCTGCACGCCGACGCCACCCAGCAGCTGTGGATCCTCGACATCTACTCGTTCATGATCGCCGGGTTCCTGGTCACCATGGGTGCCCTCGGTGACCGGATCGGCCGGCGCAGGCTGCTGCTGATCGGTGCCGCCGCGTTCGGGGTGGCCTCGGTCGTGGCGGCCTACGCCACCAGCGCGGAGATGTTGATCGCGGCGCGGGCCCTGCTCGGCGTCGCCGGCGCGACGCTCATGCCCTCGACGATGGCGTTGATCCGCAACATGTTCCCCGACCCCAAGCAGATGGGCATGGCCATCGGTGTCTGGTTCAGCTGCTTCATGGGCGGGATGACGCTCGGCCCGCTCGTCGGTGGCCTGCTGCTCCAGCACTTCTGGTGGGGCTCGGTGTTCCTGCTCGGTGTGCCGTTCATGGTGCTGCTGCTGATCGTCGGCCCGCTGCTGCTGCCGGAGTTCAGAGCGGAACGGCCCGACCACCCGATCGACCTCTTCAGCGTCGCCCTGTCGCTCGCCGCGATCCTGCCCGTCATCTACGGCCTCAAGTCCCTCGCCCGCGACGGCTGGCAGCCCGTCGCGCTCGCGGCGATCGTCGCCGGCGCCGCGATCGGCGTGCTCTTCGTCCGCCGCCAGCGGATCCTGGCCGAGCCGCTGCTCGACCTGGGCCTGTTCGCCAACCGCACGTTCAGCACGGCCCTGGGGATCATGCTTCTGGGCGGGGTCGTCATGGCCGGGCTGTCCCTGCTGGCCTCGCTGTACCTGCAGAACGTCGCCGGCCTCTCACCGCTGTCGACCGGGCTGTGGCTGATGCCGCAGAACATCGCCATGGTTGTCGGCTCGATGGTCGCACCGGCTCTGGCCCGCAGGTTGCCGGAGGGCACCGTCACGGCCCTGGGCCTCGCGCTCGCCGGGGTCGGGTTGCTGGTCGTCACGCAGGTCACCACCGCCGGTTCCGGCCTGCTCGTGGTCGGGCTTGTGCTGGCCTCCGCCGGGATCTCGTTTCCGATGGCGCTCACCATGAATCTGATGCTCGCCGCCGCACCGCCTGAGAAGGCCGGATCGGCCGCGTCGGTCTCGGAGACCAGCGGGGAGTTCGGCATCGCGGTGGGAATCGCGACGCTCGGCAGCCTCGGAACCGTGGTCTACCGGTCGGTTCTCGCCGGTGACCTGCCGGCGGGCACACCCGCCGAGCTGGTGGAGACCGCCATGTCGAGCCTGACCGGGGCGCTGTCGGTCGCCGGAGACGTGCCCGGGCTGCTCGACGCGGCACGGGGCGCGTTCACCGGCGGGCTCAACGTCGTCGGCGCGGTCGGTGCTGCCATCTTCCTCGTGCTGGCGCTGGTCGCCGCGACCACCCTCCGCACCCCCGCCACCGCCAAGACGCCGGTGGACGCGGAGCGACCCGCCTGAGCCGCCGTCACCCGCCGCCCGTCGTCCTCCGGCCTGCCGGAGGACGACGGGCAGCGTGCGTACACATGGCCGCGAAGGCCGGGAAACCCGGCCGGCCGTCCCCGCGGCGGGCCGGGGCCGGGGAACACAACGGCGCCGGGGCGTAACGGCGCCGGCTCCACCATGTCAC
Organism: Streptosporangium vulgare; assembly: GCF_042428775.1. NCBI lineage: Bacteria > Bacillati > Actinomycetota > Actinomycetes > Streptosporangiales > Streptosporangiaceae > Streptosporangium > Streptosporangium vulgare. The sequence continues at coordinate 58,096 of NZ_JBHMBS010000032.1, forward strand.
CGTACGCGCGGAGCGTGGTCGAGGGCCCCGCGGTGCCCCGTACCGGGTTCCTCTGGTGGGGGCGGCGTGTTCGGGGAAGGCGCGCGAGGTCCGGGGGATCCCGAGAAGGTCTACGGAGTGGTCATCATCGGTACCGCGAAGAAGACGATCATGGCGATCGTCACCGCGATGACGAAGCCGATCAGCTCCCAGGCCCAGTCGTGGTGGGTCGCGTTCTTCATCGCCTTGTGACTGCGCGGCGCCCGCTTGCGGGATGCCGTCCGGCCGGAGGAGGAGAGCACCGTACCGGTCTCCCCGAGGCCCGGGGGCGGCGCGGACGGCTCGGAGGCCTGAGGGGCCGGGGGGATCGGGGAGATCGCCGTGAACCCGTTCCCCGGCATGGTCGCCGCGTCGTCCGGCGGAGCGTCGTACGGCGTCAGGGTGTGGTTCGGCGGCGAGGTCGTCCCGGCGGGGGCGTCGCCGGACTGGTCCTCGCGCATGATCCAGCGGGGCAGGCGCAACTGGGCGCGACCGGTGGGGGTGCGGAGGTGGTCGGTCCGGGGGGACCAGACGGGAAGGGCGGTCGGGGCCTCACGGGTCTGCGCGCCGAGGGGAGCGGCCGACGCACCGCCCGTGGCTCCGGGGGGAGCGGCGTCCGCGGCCCCGGGGGGAGCGGCGTCGGCAGTGCCGGAGGGAGCGGCGTCGGCGAACCAGTCGACGGCGGAGGGGCGGACGGGGGCCGGGGCGGGGGACGGGGGCTCGGCGCGCTCCGCCGGTGGCACCTCGGGGGACGCGGGGGTCTCCGTCCGCGTGACCCAGACGGGGAGCGAGAGCCGGGGGCGGTCACCGACGGGGGACGCGTGCCGTCCCGCTTCTCGCGAGGGGGAGGGCGCGGGGGAGCCGGGGGCGGGCCGGTGGCGCTCGCGGTCGGCGAGGGCGTCGAGCTGGTCGGTCTGCAGCGGCCAGCCGGGAAGGGGACGCGCGTCGTCCAGCACGTCGCCGAGGCCGTCGTCCAGCACGTCCCCGAGGTTTCCGAAGCTCCTGGGATTCTCCGCGTTCCCGAGGGTCCTGTCCCCGAGGATCCCGTCCCCGAGGGGCGGGACGACGGTGAGCGGGGTGCGGGGGGTCTCGGCGGCGGGAGCGGCGGGTGCCGTGTGAGCGGCGGGAACCGGGCTCGGCGGCACCTCGTGGGACGGGGCCGGAAGCGTCTCCGCGGCCGACGGCTCGGTGCGGTCGGCGGGCGGGGTCTCGGGACGCGGAGCGGGCGGGGTCTCGGTGCGGGGGGCGGCGGCGACGAGCCTGTCGGTGCGGACGCGGGCCGCCCGCGCCTCCGGGGTGAGCGGGCGGAAGAAGTCTTCTCGCCCGGGGGCGTCGTCCAGCACGTCCCCGGGAACGGGGGCCGACAGCGGCGTCGCCCGGCGCGGCCGGGGGCGTTGGAGGCGGCGGCGTGGCCGCAGGGCCGCGGTGTCCAGGGCGGTGAGCACCGAGTCGCCGAGCCTGGGCATCGGCTCCGTGGTGGCCTCGTGGGTGGAGACGGCGTCGGGGTCCCGCGGTGCGAAGGGATCGGGGAAGCGGTCCTCCGCCATATGGTCCGGCAGGTCCGGCACCGGGAAGGCCGAGGCGCCGATCGGCGGACCGGCCGGGAGGCCGGTCTCCGCGAGCGGCAGCGGCCACGAGGGCGTCGTCGGCCACAGCTGCCTGACCAGCGGGGACGTCGACCGCCTGGCGGCGGGGACGGCGGGTGGCGCCTGGGGCCCGAGCACGGCGGCGCGAAGCCGCGCCGGGGGAGTGGCCCAGGGGGCGAGGTTGAGCACGTCGCGGACCGGGGCGACGGCGAGGGCGCCGAACACCTCCGTCATGTTCTCGGGGACCTTGGCCGAGGCCAGGGCGTAGCCCAGCGACTGGGCGAAGCGGCGGCAGGCGCTCACCGTCAGCTCGTCGGCGGTGTCGACGGCCACGTCGAGCACCCAGGACAGCTCGGAGGCGTCCATCTCGCACACGCCCGACAGGTACAGCACCTCACGCTGGTGCGTGCGCAGGTCACCCAGGACGCGCTCGACGAGGGCCGCGGCCGGGTCGAGACGGACGGCGGCCGGCGAGTAGACGATGTCGCGCAGGAAGATCTCGCGGCGGGCGAGCGCGTACAGCGCGGCGCGTGGCGGTTCGGCGTCCGAGACGCCCGAGAGGACGGCCACCAGGACGTCGGAAGCCGAGTCCGCGTTGCCCAGCTGGTCGTGGGAGTAGGCGAACAGCCCTGCTGCGTGGCGGTCATAGAGCTCGGCGATGAGTTCGACGCGCGAGCGTTGACCGAGGAGCGGTTGGGTCACTGGACCGGTTCCTCTGGTGGTTCGGCGAGCGTGGTGGAGAGTCGGAGTGGCTGTGAGGCCTGTGACGTACGGTGCCGGAGGGGTCAACTCCGGCGATGTGGGTAATCATGTCAAGTCATGGGCACCTCCCGCACTACTCAATGCCCTTTTGTTGAGAAATACACTTGTGGATCTCCCGCGGAACTGGTTCGGGAAAGCCTGGAAGACAGATCGGATAAGTGGGGCATAGGCTGACCCGTGCGGGATCATGGGGACGGTTGGGGCAGGGGGGGCCGTAACCCTGCGAAAACAAGAGGTTGCGCATGATCACATTCAACGGTGTCACCAAGCGCTACGCCGACGGGACCGTCGCCGTGGACAATCTAAGCCTTGAGGTGCCGACCGGGGAGATAACCGTCTTCGTCGGTCCTTCGGGATGCGGCAAGACGACGTCCCTTCGCATGATCAATAGGATGATCGACGCTTCGGAGGGCCAGATCCTCCTGGACGGCGTCGACGTGAAGACCATCGACCCGCCGACCCTGCGCCGCGGCATCGGCTACGTCATCCAGCAGGCTGGGCTCTTCCCGCACCGCAAGATCGTCGACAACGTGGCGACGGTGCCCCTGCTGCTCGGCTGGGACAAGAAGAAGGCGCGCGACCGGGCGATGGAGCTGCTCGAACGGGTCGGTCTCGACCTCAAGATGGCCGGCCGCTATCCCTTCCAGCTCTCCGGCGGGCAGCAGCAGCGCGTCGGCGTGGCCCGCGCGCTCGCCGCCGACCCGCCCGTGCTGCTGATGGACGAGCCGTTCAGCGCGGTCGACCCGATCGTCCGTACGAGCCTGCAGGAGGAGCTCCTGCGGCTCCAGGCCGAGCTGAACAAGACCATCGTGTTCGTCACCCACGACATCGACGAGGCCGTCAAGCTCGGCGACCGCGTCGCCGTGCTCCGCGTCGGGGGCCATCTGGCCCAGCTCGACGACCCCGCGACACTGCTGGCCAGGCCCGCCGACGACTTCGTCCGCGAGTTCCTGGGCCGCGACCGGGGCATCAGGCGGCTGTCGTTCGTCTCGGACGAGGGGGTGCGGCTCCGTACCGACCTGCTCGTGCCCGCCTCCACCGGCACCGCCGCGGCGCGCGCCACCGGAGAGCCGTGGCTGGCCGTGACGGACGAGGACGGCCCGCCGCTGGGCTGGGCCGCCGTCAAGGACCTGCCCGAGCAGGGCACCCTCGCCGACGTGGAACTCGCGCCGTACGGGACCTTCGTCAGCGGGCGCGACTCGCTGCGCGCCGCGCTGGACGCGACGCTGCTGTCTCCGTCCGGTCACGCCGTCGCGGTGGACGGGTCGGGCAGGGCCGTGGGCGTCGCCACCCGCGAGTCGCTGGACGAGGCGCTGACCAGGGTCGCGGGAAGCGTCCGCGGACCGGCACGAAGCACCGACGGCCCAGGCGGCCCAGGCGGCCCAAGCGGCTCAGGCTCAGAACGCTCAAGCGGCTCAAGCTCAAGCGGCTCAGGTTCAGACGGTGCCACGGAAGGTGTCGGCGGCCCCGCCGGGGGCAGCGACGGTTCCGCGGGAGGTGCCGGTGGCTCGGCGGGTGACGTCGAGGGGTCCGCGGAGGGCACCGGCGACCCAAGGGGAGGTGCCGATGGATGAGGAGCCGCTGGTCCGCTGGGACTGGATCGGGCGCAACTGGCCGACGATCCAGGGCCTGCTCGAAGACCACATCGTGATGGCGCTGGTGCCGATCCTCATCGGGCTGATCATCGCGCTCCCGCTCGGGCTGGCCGGGGTACGGTGGCGCTGGCTCTACCAGCCGACCGTCGGCGTCATGAACGTCATCTACTCGCTGCCCTCGCTGGCCGTCTTCATCGTGCTCATCCCGATCACCGGGCTCGCCACCCGGACGACCGTGATGGTCCCGCTCACCTTCTACGCCATGGCGGTGCTGATCCCCGCGGTCGTCGACGGGCTGAGCTCGGTCCCCGACCACGTGCGCCAGTCCGCGGTGGCGATGGGCTTCACCCCGCTGCGCAGGCTGCTCCAGGTCGAGCTGCCGATCGCGGTACCGGTCGTGCTGGCCGGGCTCAGGGTGGCCACGGTCGCCAGCGTCAGCCTGGTCAGCGTCGGCGCGCTGGTCGGCAGGGGCGGGCTGGGCTACCTGTTCATCGACGGCTGGCAGCGGCAGTTCTACACCCCGATCGTCGTCGGCATCGTGCTGGTCGTGGTGCTCGCGGGGGTCGCCGACCTGCTGCTCATCCTGGCGCAACGCCTGCTCACCCCGTGGTCACGGGCGAGGGGGTCCGCGTGAACCGGCTGATCGCGTCGCGAGTCGTTCGCACGGACCGGTCGAGCGGGTTCCGGGGGTCTCGCGTGAACCGGCTTGGCGGGGTACGGGCGATCCGGGTGAACCGGCCGATCGGGGCGCGGGCAAAGGAGGCCGTGTGAACTGGCTGATCGACTTCTTCGGCGATCCGGCCAGCTGGTCGGGACCCGACGGGATCCCCAACCGGCTGCTCGAACACCTGGAGTTCGCCGGGCTCTCACTGCTCCTCGCCATGCTGATCGCGCTCCCGCTGGGACTGCTGATCGGCCACACCGGCAGGGGCGCGACGCTCGTCATCCTCACCGCCAACGCGGCCCGCGCCCTGCCGACGCTCGGCCTGCTCGTCCTCATCGTCCTGTTCATGGGCGTCGGCACGATCCTGCCGGTGCTCATCCCGCTGGTGGCGCTGGCCGTGCCGCCCATCCTGGTCAACACGTACGAGGGCATCAGAGGGGTCGACCCCGACCTGCGCGACGCCGCGTACGGCATGGGCCTGCGGGGCGGGCAGGTCCTCGGCCGGGTGCTGGTGCCGGTCGCGCTGCCGCTGATCCTGCTGGGTCTGCGGCTGGCCGCGATCCAGGTGGTGGCGACCGCGACCGTGGCCGCTTACGTAGGCTTGGGCGGCCTCGGCCGTTTCATCATCGACGGTCTCGCGACCAAGAACTTCCCGAGCACGATCGGCGGGGCGGTCCTCGTAGCACTGCTGGCGCTTCTCGTCCAGCTCGGGTTCACTCTGGTGCAGCGCGTAACGGTCTCCCCGGGGGTGAGCGAGCGCCAGAGCATCAGATAGTCTTCTTTACCCCCCGTTTTGGAAGGGAATAGCACCATGAAGCGCCTGATCAGCACCGCGGCGGTCCTCCTGTCCGCGGCGCTCACACTTACCGCGTGCGGTGGCGGAGATCCGCTCACCAGCGCCTCCCCCGCCCCCGCGGGTTCCGGGTCGGCCTCCGCGCCCGCGGCCGGGGGGAAGGTCATCATCGGGTCGGCCAACTTCCCGGAGAACGTCCTGCTCGGCGAGATCTACTCCCAGGCCCTGGCCGCCAAGGGCGTCCAGGTCGAGGAGAAGTTCAACATCGGCAGCCGTGAGGTCCTGTACGACCAGGTCAAGAGCGGTGGCCTCACCATCCTGCCGGAGTACATCGGCTCGCTTCTCGCCTTCGTCGACAACACGACCACGGCGAAGTCGAAGGACGAGGTCGTCGCCGGTCTCAAGGAGAAGCTCCCCGCCGAGCTGGAGGTCCTCACCCCCGCCGCGGCCGAGGACAACAACTCGCTGACCGTCACCAAGGAGACCGCCACCAAGGACGGCCTCACCACGATCGAGGACCTGGTCAAGGTCGCCAAGAACTACTCGGTGGGCGGCCCGCCGGAGTTCCAGACCCGCCAGGAGAAGAACTTCAAGGACACCTACGGCCTGGAGTTCAAGGAGTGGAAGAAGACCGGCGACGCCACCGCCGACGCCATCAAGGACGGCACCGTCCAGGTCGGCAACGTCTTCACCACCGACCCGAAGATCATCGTCAATGACCTGGTCTCCCTCCAGGACAACAAGAGCGCCTTCGCGGCCGAGAACATCGCCCCCCTGGTCAACAAGGCGGGTATCAACGACACGGTGAGGACCACCCTGGACGCGGTCTCCGCCAAGCTCGACACCGCCGGCCTGGTCGCGCTGATGAAGCGCGTCGCGGTCGACAAGGACGACGCCGAGGCGGTCGCCAAGGACTGGCTCACCCAGAACGCCCTGCTGTAGGTTCCGGTAGCGGTCTCAACGGAAGGCGGGTGGACGTCCACCCGCCTTCCGGCGTTCTCACCGGTCGTCGTCGGGCCAGTAGCGCGCTGAGCGGCCGGCGGCGGACACGATCGCCGCGCCGTCGAGTTCGACGAAGGTCAGCTCGATGCCGCCCAGCGGCCATTCCACGGCGAACTCGAAGTCCTCCGCCGGAGGCAGCGGCCACAGCCACAACCCGAAGTGGCTGAAAGCGAGCTCGTTCCCGCGCATGCCGTCGCCGGTCGGCGACCACGACAGCACAGGTCCGGACGGCTGATCGCCGGAAGATCTCCTCCTGCTTCGCGTCCGGTCGAGCGTGGTGGCCTTCGTACCGTCGGCGAAACGCACGCCCATCCTCAGCAGCGAGTCCCGCGGACCACCACGCCCGTCCGCCTGGCCGAACGGGGTCGCGGCCATCTGTACGTATCGCCAGTCCTCGGCGGACAGGTCACCCTGCCGGGACACGACCTCCACCTCCAGCAGGCAACCGGTGCTGAAGACCCGGATCGTCGGCAGGAGCACCACGACGTTCGTACCGCGGGCGACCATCCGGTCGACCGCGAGCACCGCTCCGATCTCCGACGACGGGGGAACCGACCAGGGCGAGGACTCGGGACGGCCGGGGGTGACTTCCTGTCTCGTCGGCGCGGGGTCGAAGGATCTCGTCTCACGATATCGCGCACCCGTTTGTGGTGAGAGTTTGTTCCGGTCTCGCCACGCATTCTGAGCGTTCATCAACCACAGCGGGCGTGGAAGGAGCGCGCCGACCATGAGAGACAACTCCAGCACGAGCAGAAACAGTGCGATCCAGGGCCCGAGACGCACATCCGAGTAATATCCTGGTTCTTGTGCGAGGGGTAACCCTTCTCGAAGCTTTTTTGCCAGCTCCTCCTCGGCCGAGGAGGAGGCGGGCCAGTCGGGGCGATAATCCCCGGTCGTAACCCAGGTAATGATTTTGGTCGGCTCTTTGGACACCTCGATACTCGACGACTGCCATGCCGTGAGAAGAATGCCAAGGGTGACGAAGACGAGTGCGGCGGGTCGCCGAGAGGCTCTGCCGATGACACCGCGCAAGCGAACGCACCACAGCAACGAGGCCGCCACTCCCAGCAGCACCGCGACCGACCAGGCGGTGGAAATCTGCCAGGCGTTCGCGGTCGCCCGCGCGGTGCGCGCTCCGAACCGCTCCACGACAAGCACGGAGACACCGAACCATTCCCAGAAACTCACCGCGAGCAGCAGTGTCGCGACCGCGAGCACGCTCCATTCACGGAAACCCCACCGAGAAGCACCAAGATCAGATGACATGGAGGGCAAGTCAACACCAAATGCTGGCGTTAAGGGGGGAAATGCGGAAAGAAGGGGTGAGCCTAATTCGCGGGGTTTTGGCGCCCTCTTCCACGTGCGCGCTTTCTGGAGACTTCCGGTGGGGATGACGCTGTTTTCTTCTCATGCCCGTTCGGCGGCCCGGCGCTACGCAGGTCTGTTGGGTGAGAGGGGTCGCCGGCATTCCGGCGAACCAGGATGATCTTAATGGCTCTATCGGAAGTGAGCACAGGTCGCGCCTTCAGCGTGCGGGAGAGGCTCTGTCAGGTGTGCGACCAGCCGAGGACGGGGTGGCCGACCGGTTCCGGGATGATGGCCGGATGAACGAGTTCGTCGAGTCCATGGCCCAGGTGGTGACCGGAGTGACGGTCGTCACGGTGAAGGACGAGCGCGACGACGTGGGGGTGACGGTCGCCACCTTCACCTCGCTGTCGCTGGACCCTCCGCTGGTGATGGTGAGCCTGGACAACACCGGCTATCTCAACGAGCTCCTGCTCCGCCATGACCGCTGGGCCGCCAGCGTGCTGTCGGCCGGGCAGAAGGCGATCGCCAGCCGCTTCGCCACGGCGGGCCGTCCGGGGGCCAGGTTGCTGCTCGCGGGCACGCCGCACCACCGGGGCGAGCTGAGTGAGGCCCTCGTCGTGGACGGTGGTGTCACCGCGCTGGAGGCCGAGACGGTCAAGGTCGTCCCGGCCGGGGACCACACGATCTTCATCGCAAAGGTGCTCGGGGTCGACTACGTCGACTCCTCCGTACTACCGCTGGCCCGCTACCGGAGCCGCTACCGCTGACCCGTCCACCCAACGGGACGCCGCCCTCTCCGTCCGGAAGAGGTAGCGCTTCACGCGGAGGACGGCTCTTCACGCGGGAGGAGTGTCCGTCCGGCGAGGGCGGACCGATCCGGGGGCCGTTCCACACAGGGCTCCGCGTTGAAGCCCCCGCGCCGGACGTGCCGTCCGGCGCGGGGCCTCACAAAAGGGGGCTCACCAAAGGGTGGCGCACAGAAGAACGCGGGAGAACGGGGTCAGCGGATCGTCCACGACCCCGGGAGCATCAGCGGTCCGTACGACGGCAGGCCCAGCTCGCCGGCGAGGTGGGCGATCGGGCCCCACGCCTCCAGGCGGACCCGGGCCAGGGCGGCGGTCCTGTCCTCGCTGGACTCCGGGGGACGCAGCCGCTCCAGGGGGCTGAGCTTGGGGTAGACGCGCACCGGGGCGTCGACGGGCAGCCCGGCCTTCTTGCGGGCCAGGGCGAGGGCGTCCTCCAGGCCGCCGAGCTCGTCGACGAGGCCGCCTTCCAGGGCGTCGGCTCCGGTCCAGACCCGGCCCTTGGCCAGCTCGTGGGCCCGCTCGCGGGACAGGCCGCGCCCCTCGGCGACCTTGTTCACGAAGTCGTCGTAGACCCGGTCGAGCCAGGCGTTGACCCGCGCCCACTGCGCCTCGGAGAAGGCGTTGGTGGGGGAGAGCATCCCGGAGTTGGCGCCCTCGCCGACGGTCTCCGAGGAGATGCCGATCTTCTCCAGCAGGCCGCCGATGACCGCCTTGCCGCCGAACACGCCGATGGAGCCGGTGAGCGTGCCCGGCTGGGCCACGATCGCGTCGGCGGCCATCGAGACCATGTAGCCGCCGGAGGCGGCCAGGTCGCCCATCGAGATCACGATGGGCTTCCCCGCCTCGCGGGTGAGCACGACCTCGCGCCAGATGGCGTCGGAGGCCGTGTACGAGCCACCGGGGCTGTCGACCCGGAAGACGACCGCCTTGACGTTGTCGTCGCGGCGGGCCGCGCGCAGGGCGGCGCAGATGGTGTCGGAGCCCATGGCGCCACCGCCGCCCAGCGGGCTGCGGCCGCTGCGGCCGAGCCGGATCGCGCCGTTGCCGCGGACCAGGGCGACGGTCTGCTCGCCGGGGTGCCGAAGCTTCTTCGCGGACAGCGCCTTGGCGTAGCGGCCGACGTACAGCAGCAGGGTGTCGTCGCCGAACGCCTCCTTGACCTCGTCGTAGACCTCGTCGCGGTAGGCGAGCCGGTCGACGAGCCCGGCCTCGAGGGCCTCGGCGCCGATGAACGGGCCCTGGTCGATGAGCTCGCGCACCCTGGCCGGTTCGAGGCGGCGCCCGTCGGCGATGCCGGCGACGACCTGTTCGGTGATCGACTCGGTGATGCGGCCCATCGACTCGCGGTGGGCCTCGGTCATGTGGTCCTGGGTGAAGGTGTTGGCGGCCGTCTTGTACTCGTGCCGCTGGCCGATCTGGTACTCGACGCCGAGCTTGCCCAGCGCGCCCCGCAGGAAGCGCTGCTCCATCGCGACACCGGTCAGCCCGACGTCGCCGGACGGCTGGAGGTAGACGCGCTCGAACGCGCTGCCCAGGTAGTAGGGGACGGTGCCCCCGCCGAGCTCGCCGAAGGTCTCGGCGAACGCGACGGTCAGCTTGCCCGAGGCCCGGAAGTGGATCACTGCCTGGCGAAGCTCCTGGACGATCGCGAGGCCCAGCGGCTGACCGCCGATCTTGACGATCAGCGCCTTGACCCGGTCGTCCTTCCTGGCGCGCTTGAGCCCGGCCAGCACGTCGGTCAGGCTCGTCTTGCGCATCGCCAGGACGGCGCTCAGCGGGTCCGCCGGGGGACTGCCGTCGGTCAGGCCCTCGGTGAGGTCGAGCTCAAGGACCAGCGGAGCGGTACGGCGCTGCTTGAACCGGTCGACAGTGTCGATGATCACCTTGGTCGCGTCCATGCTCCTCACCCTAAGCGACACATACCGGGCTTATGCGGTTCGGCGGGTGTCCACCTGCTTTCCGTCCCGCGGGGTCTCCATGACCCCGGCGCCTACGCGCGGTTCGGCGGGCGCCCACCTGTTTTTCCGTCCCCCGGGAGTCTCGTGACCCCCGGGGTCCACGCGGCGCCTACGCGGCTCGGCGGGCGTTCACCTGCTTCTTGAGCATCGAGGTGGACGCGGCGGGAGAGCTGCCCTTCAGGCGTGCCTTCTCCACCGAGGTGAGGACGGTCTTCAGGGTGGCCGTCTCCTTGATCTTGGCGGTGAAGTTCACGCCGCCGTTCGCCCAGTTCAGCCAGGCGGCCAGCAGCTCGCTCTCCAGCTTGGCCTTCGACGTCTTCTTGGTCGGCTTGAGCACCTTGTACGCGGCGCCCAGTGTGGAGGCGGGCGTGACCTCGACGAAGACCTTGCTGGCCTTGGTCACCAGGCCGAGGTAGCAGCCGAGGGTCGCGTCGGTGATCTTGCCCTCGCCCCGGGTGACCTCCACCGCCCACTGCGCGGCGCTCAGCGTCTTCGTGGACTTGCCGCGCGTGCACACCGTGGGCGCCGCCGTCTTCGTCGGGGGGACGGTCACGGTCACGGTGACCGTCACCGTCGGCAGCGGGATCGGCGTCGGCACCGGGTCGCTCGGCGTGGCCGAGGGGGAGGGGCCCGAGCTGGGTTCGGGACTGGGTTCCTCGGACGGCTCCTCCGAGGGCTCCTCGGCCGGGTCGTCGGAGGGCGGGCCGACGGGCTCCTCGGGGAGGGGCGTCTGGGTGACGGGCGGGCTGGGGGTGCCCCCGGCGATCGCGGCGTTCAGGTCGAGACGCGGGGTGGTGACCGTGCCGTAGACGATCGGGCGGCCCGCCGCCTTGAGCTGCGCGGCCAGCGTGTCCGGGGTGCCCGGGGCCTTCTGGGCCATCAGAGCCACGGCGCCGGTGACGAACGGGGTGGACATCGAGGTCCCGCTGTAGACCTGGTGGCCGCCACCGGGCACCGCGGAGTCGATCTCGAGACCGGGGGCGAAGAGGTCCAGCACGGAGCCGTAGTTGGACCAGTAGGGGACGGTGTCGTCGTCGCCCGTGGCGCCGACCGTCACCGGGCCGGAGAAGCAGCCGGGAGCCCCGGCGCCGGGCACGCCCTCGTTCCCCGCGGCGGCCACGACGGTCACGCCCTTGGCGTGCAGGTCGTCGATGCGGGTCTTCATCGCCGCCAGTTCGGGTTCGGCGTCACACGTTCCCTCGTAGAGGCCGCCGCCGAGGCTGAGGTTCACCGCGGCGATGTTCCTGCCGCCCTCCTTGAGCTTCGCGACGTGCTCCAGGGCGAGCAGGAGCGTGGACTCGAACGCGGTCAGGCAGGCCCCGCCGCCCTCGTCGGCGCAGTCGTTGATCCTGCTGAAGACCTGGATCGCCACGATGTCCGCGTCTGGCGCGACGGCGTGGGCGATCCCCGCCACGTGGGTGCCGTGGTCACACAGGTTGACCTGCCCGTCGAGGCAGGCGGGGGTCTTCGCGTCGGCGGACCCGGGGTCGCTCGTCTGCCCGTTGGGGCACAGGGACTGCGCGCCGTCGTCCGTCGCGGAGAAGCAGGCCTGCTCCACGACCTTGCCGCCGAAGTCGGGGTGGGCGGCGTCGATCCCGGTGTCGATGATCGCGATCGTCTGGCCCTCGCCCTTGGTCCCCGCGGCGTGCGCCTTGTCCGCGCCGATCACCTGCAGGCTGGTGGCGAGCGAGCCCGAGTTCAGTGCTCCCAGCGACGTGGGGGAGTACGTGCGGTCGCGGCGGATGGACAGGACGCGCGGGTCCTCGGCGAGCTTGGCGAGCGAGTCGCCGGTCCCCTCGACCACGATGAACGAGGTGTCCGCGGGTTCGAGGACGACTTCGGCGTCGGGCAGTTGCCGCGCCTCCCCGGCCACCGGCGCCGCCTCCGCGGGGGCCGCCAGCTCGACGATGACCCGGGCCCCGTCGTCGTCGGAGGCGAGTCCCGCCTCCAGTTTCGGCAGCGGGGACGGGGGTGGGGCCGGCGTGGCGGGTGTCTCCTGGCCGTCCGTCCCTCCGGTTCCGTCGCCCGGGGCCGGGGGTGGGCTCACGGGGGGAGTCGCGCTCGCGGAGGCCGCGGGTGGCGCGGGGGAGTCCTCGGCGAGGGCGGGTGTCGCGGGCACGATGGTGAGAACCAACGCCATGGCCACGAGAGCTCGAAGTCGCACACGTCCTCCGGGGGGGATCAAACGGGCGTTTCGGAGTCTAAGCAGCCGTATGCGTCGCGTGAATACTTTGCCCCAGATTTGGAGGATCTTCGGAGAAAAGCTCGACCCCCCGCGGCGTAGCGCACACGGAGGGTCGAGTGGTCGAAATATTACTTGAGGCCGTTGGAGATCGCGGTGATCAGCTCACCGTTGGTGGTGTCGCCGCTGGTCTCCCAGAAGAAGGCCCCGCCCAGACCCTGGTTCTTGGCGTAGGTCATCTTCCCGCTGATGGTGGAGGGGGTGTCGTAGCTCCACCAGTTGCCGTTGCAGAAGGCGTAGGCGGTGCCGCCGACGGTGCCGGTGGGCGGGCACTTGGTCTTGAGGACCTTGTAGTCCTCGATACCGGCCTCGTAGGTGCCCTGGGCCGCGCCGGTGGCGGAGCCGCCCGGAGCCGCCTGGGTCACGCCGGTCCAGCCGCGACCGTAGAAGCCGATGCCCAGCAGCAGCTTGCTGGCCGGGATGCCCTTGGCCTTGAACTTCTGGATCGCCGCGTCGGAGTTGAAGCCCGCCGTCGGGATGCCGGTGTAGGAGGTGAGCGGCGAGTGCGGAGCCGTCGGGCCCTGAGCGTTGAAGGCGCCGAAGTAGTCGTACGTCATCGGCATGAGCCAGTTCAGGTTGTTGATGGCGCCCGCGTAGTCGGCGGCGTCGATCTTGCCGCCGTTGGAGCCGTCGGCCGTGGTCGCCGCGGTGACGAGGGCGTTGGGGCCGAACTTGGTGCGCAGCGCGGAGATGATGTTCTTGAAGGCGTTCGGGCCGCTGCTGTCACAGGTCAGGCCACAGGCGTTGGGGTACTCCCAGTCGACGTCGATGCCGTCGAACACGTCGGCCCAGCGCGGGTCCTCGACCAGGTTGTAGCAGGAGTCGGCGAACGCGGCCGGGTTCTGCGCGGCCTGGGTGAAGCCGCCGGACCAGGTCCAGCCGCCGAAGGACCAGATGACCTTGATGTTCGGGTAGGCCTTCTTCAGCTTGCGGAGCTGGTTGAAGCTGCCGCGCAGTGGCTGGTCCCAGGTGTCGGCCACGCCGTCGACGCTGTCGGCCGCGGTGTAGGCCTTCTCGTAGTCGGCGTAGGAGTCACCGATGGTGCACCGGCCGCCGGTGGTGTTGCCGAAGGCGTACAGGATGTGCGTCAGCTTCGAGGCGGAGCCGTTCGTGACCAGGTTCTTCACGTGGAAGTTGCGGGCGTAGACGCCCCACTGGGTGAAGTAACCGACGATCTTCTTACCGCCGGGGGGCTGGACGGTGGGGGTGACCGTCGGGGTGGGAGTCGGGGTCGGCGTGGGGGTGGGGGTGGGCGTCGGGGTGGGGGTCGGGTCAGGGGTGCCGCTGCCGTTGCAGGCGGCGCCGTTGAGCTTGCAGTTCAGCACGTCGGTGATGCCGCCGGGCGCGCCGTTGAAACCGAAGCTCGTCGAGGCGCCCGCAGCGAGCGCGCCGTTCCACGACTTGTTGACGAAGGTGTAGTGGTTGCCGCTCTTCGTCAGGTCGGCGTCCCAGGACGAGCTGATCGAGGTGCCGGAGGGCAGGTCGAACTCGACCTTCCAGCTGGTCAGCGCGCTCGTTCCGGCTTTCACGACGACCTTGCCCTCGAAACCGGAGCCCCAGTTCGAAGTGGTCGAGTAGGTCGCGGTAGCGGGTGTGGCGGCCGTCGCCGTGCCGATCCCCAGGGGGACCAGCAGCGCTGCCGCCGCGATGAAGGAGCCGATGGTAATTCGTCGCAAGGGTCGCTCCAGGTCAGAGAGTGCCAAGTCCCCGTATTCATAGGAAAGTTTCCTATTAGTTTCCTGAGCGTAGGTTCTCCTTTGCCGACGGTCAATGCCTTGTTCGGGGATATAAGGCCGATTTAAGGTTTTCGGCCGGACAGGTGGTGGCGAGGGTGCCGGAAGCATAGAGCGCGAAACGGGCCGGTCGCGCGAGTGCGCGACCGGCCCGTTTCCGCCTGGTCTGTCAGAAGGCCCGCCTGGTCTGTCGGAAAGTCCGGCCGGTCTGCTGGAGAGCCCGCCTGGTTGTGCCAGAGAGGCCGCCTGGTCTGCTGGAGAGAGCCCGGCGGGTTTGTAAGAAAGTCCGATAGCTGGCCAGGTCGGTCCGGTGTCCGCCAGATCGGTCCGGTGTTCGCCAGGCCGGTCCGGTGTTCGCCAGGTCGGTCCGGTGTTCGGTCAGGGCCGGTCCGGTGTTCGGCCAGGGTCGGTTCGCGTTCGGTCAGGCCGGTTCGGCCTCCCTGCGCTCCTCCGGCTCCTCGGGGCCCTTCGGCTCGCCGGCGGCGGGCAGCTCGGTCACGACCCCTTCCTCCGGCCGCTCCCTCACGATCTCCTGCTCCGCGGCCTCGATGATCTCCACCGCGCGCTCGTCCACGGCCGGTGCGAGCTCGCCCGGGTGACGCAGCCAGAGGGCGCCCAGGGGCGGGACGCGCAGGGTGGCGGAGTACGGGAGACCGTGCCGCGGCTCCTCGGTGGCCTCGATGACGCCGAGGTTGCCCACGCCGCTGCCCGCGTAGTCGTAGGCGTCGGTGTTGAGGGCCTCCTCCCACGCTCCGGGGAAGGGCAGCCCGAGACGGTAGTCGTCGTGCGGCGCCCCGGAGAAGTTGGCCACGCACGCCACCACCGAGCCGTCCTCGGCGTAGCGCAGGAAGGAGAACACGTTGCCCAGCGCGTCGTCGGCGTCGATCCAGCGGAAGCCGTCGGGGGAGGCGTCCACGCTCCACAGCGCCGGGGACTCCTTGTAGACGCGGTTGAGGTCGCGGACCAGCCGCTGCACCCCCTTGTGCCCGTCGAAGTCGAGCACCCACCAGTCGAGCCCGCGCTCCTCCGACCACTCCGAGCCCTGGCCGAACTCGCCGCCCATGAACAGCAGCTGCTTGCCGGGATGGGCCCACATGAAGGCGAACAGCGCCCGCAGGTTCGCGAACCGCTGCCACTCGTCGCCGGGCATCTTGCCGAGCAGCGACCCCTTGCCGTGCACCACCTCGTCGTGCGAGAGCGGCAGCACGAAGTTCTCCGAGTACGCGTACATCAGCGAGAACGTCATCTGGTGGTGGTGGTACTGGCGGAAGATCGGTTCGTGCTTGAGGTACGCGAGCGTGTCGTGCATCCAGCCCATGTTCCACTTGAACCCGAAGCCGAGCCCGCCCAGGTGCACCGGCCGGGAGACGCCCGGCCACGCGGTCGACTCCTCGGCGACGGTGATGATGCCCGGCGCCTCCCGGTAGGCGACCGCGTTCATCTCCTTGAGGAACGCGACCGCGTCAAGGTTCTCCCTGCCGCCGTACTCGTTGGGCGTCCACTCGCCCTCGCGCCGCGAGTAGTCGAGGTAGAGCATCGAGGCGACCGCGTCGACGCGCAGCCCGTCGACGTGGAACTCGCGCAGCCAGTACACCGCGTTGGCGACCAGGAAGTTGCGCACCTCCCTGCGGCCGAAGTCGAAGATGTAGGTGCCCCACTCGGGATGCTCTCCCCGCGCGGGGTCGGCGTGCTCGTACAGCGGGGTGCCGTCGAACCTGGCCAGCGCCCAGTCGTCCATCGGGAAGTGCGCGGGCACCCAGTCGACCAGCACGCCGATGCCCGCCTCGTGCAGGCTGTCGACCAGGTGGCGGAAGTCGTCGGGGGAGCCGAAGCGGGACGTCGGGGCGTAGTAGGACGTCACCTGGTAGCCCCAGGAGCCGCCGAACGGGTGCTCGGCCACCGGCATCAGCTCCACGTGCGTGAACCCCATGTCCACCACGTAGTCGACCAGCTCGACGGCGAGCTCCCGGTACGACAGGCCCGGCCGCCACGAGCCGAGGTGCACCTCGTAGACGCTCATCGCCTCCCGCAGGGCGTCACCGCCCGCGCGGCGGCGCATCCACTCGTCGTCCCGCCAGGCGTACTCCGACTTCTCGATCACCGACGCGGTCGCGGGCGGCACCTCGGTGCGCCGGGCCATCGGGTCGGCCTTGGCCCGCCAGACCCCGTCCGCGCCGAGGATGCTGAACTTGTAGCGGTCACCGGGGCCGAGACCGGGGATGAAGAGCTCCCACACGCCCGACCTGCCGAGCGAGCGCATGGGGTACGCGCCGCCGTCCCAGTGGTTGAAGTCGCCGATGACCCGGACTCCGCGAGCGTTGGGCGCCCACACGGCGAAGGCCGTGCCCTCCACGTCCTCGTGCCGCATGACCCGCGCGCCGAGGGTCTCCCAGAGCCGCTCGTGGCGCCCCTCGCCGATAAGGTGCAGGTCCACCTCGCCCAGCGTGGGCCAGTGCCGGTAGGGATCCGTGGTCTCGTACGGCTCGGCGTCGGCGTAGGTGATCCGGAGCCGGTAGTCGGGGATCTTGTCGAACCCGGGCAGGGTCACCGCGAACACGCCGTGGGCCACGTGTCTCATGTCGTGGGTCTCGCCGTCCACGAGCGCCTGGACCTTCTGCGCCAGGGGCCGCAGTGTCCGGATCGTCACGCCCTCGGGACCCAGGTGCGACCCGAGGATCGAGTGCGGATCATGGTGCGCTCCGCCCGCGAGCCGGTCCAGGTCCAAGTGCGCGTTCATGGCTTACTCCCGTAGATCGATAGCCCCTACCTTGCCCTACTCGGGTGTTCCATCCCATGCCCGTGTCCGCTATCACCATGCGTGTTGGGAAAACGTGCGGATCCGGAAGAGAGGAAAGTCACGATTGTCGGTTATGTGGGGCACGTCACAACGCCGTTCGCCGACCGTATCCGATCATCGCCGCGTCGTGCGCGAGTTCCGGCCGCCGACGGTGAGCCGACGGTGATCGGTGCCACCCGGCGCCGCCCGACGCGGTGGGAACGGCCCCCGAGGCGGCCCGGTCGGCACGGGTTCTCGGGGGTGACACGGACCGGTCCGGCCCGGTCGGCACGGGTTACTCGGGGGTGACGCGGGTCGGCCGATCCGGTCAGCGCGGATTCCTGGGGGTGACGCGGGCCGGCCGGTCCGGTCAGTACGGGTTCTTGGCGGTGACGTCGCGCGGGGTGATGCGGAAGCCCTGCCAGTGGCTCGGCATGGGGTCGGCGTCCTCGTCGCGGGGGACGTGGTGGAAGCCGACGTTGACCCACAGCACCGGGTCGGTGAGCCGCTCCCCGTTGGTGTAGCGGTCGACGGACCTGGCGCACCCGGGGGACGGGTTGACCGTCGCCAGGCGCTCGCAGGAGCGGTAGTCGGTGACGTAGAGATCGGCCCGGGTGAAGGCTTCGTCGGCGGGGCCGCGGTACTGGGCGGTGTCGGAGTTGTTGATCTCCCAGGAGACGCGGTGCCCGTCGGCGTTGCGCACCTTCCCGTCGACCACCCGCCACCAGCGCATCGGCCTGCTGACGGACTTGGCCTCCGCCGCGAACGCCGTCCGCACGATCTTCCGGCTCGCGGTGCCGGAGCCGCTGAAGTCGTACTGCTCCACGACGTCGTCCGCCCGGCCCGCCACGTCGAAGTCCAGGCGCCAGAAGATGTTGTGGGTGTGGCTCGCCTCGAACCCGCTCGCGCCCACCCCGATGGGCCAGCCGTGCTCGGGCGTGGTGGTGAACCCGGCGAGCGACCCGGTGGCCCCCACCCGAGGGGTGATCGCACCGTCGTCGGAGAAGGCCCATTCGGCGAGGTAGGTGTACCAGCCGACCTGGAAGGCGGCGAACACCACCAGGTCACGCCCCTGGGCCGTCATGTTCAGCTGCTCGGGGACCGCCTTCAGGTGCGCGTGCCCGCGAGCCCTCGTCGTCACGCAGACGAACTGCTCGCGACGCTCGCCGAGCGGGCAGTCGGCGGCCCGCAGCGGGATGGCGGTGTAGCCCAGCGACCCGATGTCGTGGTAGCGGGGCCGGCCCCTGTCGTACGGCACGTGGATCTGGGCCAGCGAGGTGCTGCGCAGCACGGTGATCGGCCGCTGCCCCCTCGGCGTGTAGACGATCCTGGTCAGGGTGAGCCCCTCGACGTTGCGCATCTCCCAGCAGAGCTGCCAGCGCGCCCCGTTGGGCAGGGTCTTGTCGACGCGGTACGGCGCGTTGCAGGGGACGGCCGGAGGTCTCGCGCCGGCCTCCGGCGTCGCCCGTGGTTCCGCCGGGGGGCTGGACGTGGTGAGCGACGGCGGCGGGGGGATCGGCGCGCCGGGTGCGGAAGGGGGCGCGGCGAGCCCTCCGGCGAGCAGGGCGCAGAAGAGGGTGAGGCGGAGGAACACGGATTACCACTCCAGGGTGTGGATCTTCTTGGCGGACAGGTCGACGACCATCCGGCTGGTGTCCAGCCAGGTGCTGTCGGGCAGCCGGACGAACAGCCGCAGGCACCGGTGGACCTCGCACTCCCTGGCGGGCCCGCTCTCGCCGGACGGGGTGAAGATCAGCCCGCGCAGCCCCAGGTCCACCGCGGACCTCAGCGGCCCGCCCCCGGCTCTGGCGTACGCGTCGCGGGCGACCTTGCCGTATCCCGGGTGGGACAGCAGGAGACCGGCCGCCGCCGTCTCCTCCTCCTTCGACGGCGGCGGCTGCACCCCCCGCGCCACGGTCTCCCGCACGACCTCGCCCCGGCCGAGGTCGACGGTCCGCACGATGAGCCGGTCGCTGCCGTAGTCGTAGAGGTACGCGTCGGCGCGGCGGCGGTCGGAGGAGTCCTTGTCGTCGTCGCGCTCCACGTAGAGGAGCTTGATCCGCCCGGCGGCCAGGTGCGACCTCGACCCCGCCGACGCGATCGTGGTGGCCTGGGCGACCTCCTGGCCGGTCAGCGGGTCCTCCAGCGCGGGCAGCCGCAGAGTGGACCTCGCGGCCTGCGACCCCTGTTCGCCGGAGAGGAACAGCGCCGCCCCGGCGACGACGGCCACCCCCGCCCCCGCGATCGTCATCACCATCAGTCTTCGCCCCATGAACGCCCTCTTTACTCACCGTTGACTTTTCCTTGCGAAGAGTAGCGATCGGTGAGTGTCCCGGCGGGTCCAAAGGCGTATTGCACTTTTGGTTTATGTTGTTGATGTTTGTAGGTATTCATCCGCATTTTGGGCCGGGAGGCCCAAGCGGGCAGGGGCCTTCTCCGGCTGGGCCCGGGAAGGCGCTCGGCGCCTTCCACGCGCGGCCCACCTGCGGCTCGTCTACGGCTCATTCGCGGCTCACCTGTCGCGAGGGCCGCCGTTTCCGGTCCGGGACGCCGCGGTGTTCGTGAGGGGCGGACCGGCTTCGTGTGGCGACCACCTTCCCCCTGGTCCCCTTTGGATAATTCGGATGAGTTACACCGATATTTTGCTTCTTGACGGATATGTGGCCTCTGGCGAAGATCTTGCCGACAGCGCACGTGTTTCCGGGTGATCAGCGACCTGGGACGTGCGCCAACTGGAGGAATCTTTCATGAGGAGCCCCCTCACCGGCAGGAGGGCCGCTCGTGCCGCGGTCGTGCTCGCCCTGCCTCTCGCCCTCAGCCTCAGCTCGATGCCCGTTCTCGCCGACCCGTCCCCGCCGGTCGGCGAGGTCGTTCCCGACCGGCAGTCCACCACCGAGCAGAACGGCGTGGCGCTGCTGCGCGTCATCGTCCCCGACCAGGCGGCCGTCGACCGGCTCAACTCCCTGGACGTCGACCTCGCGGAGTACAAGAAGTCCGTCGAAGGCGGCATCGAGGTCCACGCCGTGCTGAGCCCCCCGGAGGCCCAGAGGCTGCGTGACCTCGGCTTCGACGTACGCGGAGCCATCTCCGACCAGAGCGACGTCGCGGAGAACAAGGCGGAGCGGCGGGAGGCGCTCAAGGAGGCCGCGGAGGCGGCGGCGGAGGTCGACACGCTGACCCCGCTCCGCGCCGAGTGGTTCACCAGCCTCGACGACCAGCGCTTCCTGTCGGTGGAGGTGAAGTCGAGCGCCGTCGACGCGGAGACCGTGCTCACCGCCGCCTGGGACAGCGGCAAGGACACCGCCCCCGACTCGGGCGGCACCACGACGATGTCGCGCTTCACCGACGCCGGCCAGTACATGTACCACCGGTTCAGCGCACCGCTCTCCCTCACCGCGATCCCGGGCAAGGTCACGATCACGAGCAGCCGCGGCGGCTCGGTCACGGTCCCGGTGACCAAGTGGCTGGGATCCCCGCGCAAGGCGCCGAAGCCCCACTACGTCGCCGACTTCGTCGACCGCTACATGGACCCCACCGAGCTCACCGGCCGGATCACCGCCCTCGCCGCGGAGTTCCCGAAGATCAGCCAGATCGTCGACCTGCCCCACAGGACGAACGGCTACCGCCGGGCGGCGCAGGCGCAGTTCGGCACGGTCGCGGCGAGCACTTTCTACGTCAGCTCGAAGGCGTACGGGCACGAGGGCGGCAACGACATCAGCCTCGCCCTGGTGAGGCCCGACGCGGCCTCCAGCCCGCTGGGCGTCTCCGTGAGCGGCAAGGACGTCGTGGTCAACCTCGGCACGGACGCGTCCTCCGCGATCAGCAGCACCGCGCTCCAGGTGGTCGAGGCGCTCAACGGCGACACCGCGGCGTCGGCCCTGCTGACCGCGGCCACCTACCGGGGCAACGCCGGTGGCGGTCTCGTCGCCGCGGCCGTGGCGACGAAGCTGACCGACAACCTGAAGGCGCCGGCGACCGTCTCGCGTGACCCGTTCCAGATGAAGGCGCTGCGCATCGGCAAGAAGCGCGACGGGTCGAAGACCGGTGTGTTCCTCTACTGCCAGGAGCACGCCCGCGAATGGGTGACCCCGCTGGTCTGCCTGGAGACCGCCGAACGGCTCCTGCGCAACTACGCCCGCGACAGCCGGACCAGGAAACTCGTCGACGACCTCGACATCTTCATCCTGCCCACGTCCAACCCCGACGGCGGGCACTACAGCATGTACGACTACAACATGCAGCGCCGCAACCTGACCAACCACTGCCCGGCCAACGCGGCCGACCCGGCGCGGCGCAACTCCTGGGGCGTGGACCTGAACCGCAACTTCTCGGTCGGTTCCGTCTTCGACGGCTACAGCGGCGCCTCGACCACCTGCACCAGCGACACC
Source organism: Streptosporangium vulgare (assembly GCF_042428775.1). NCBI lineage: Bacteria > Bacillati > Actinomycetota > Actinomycetes > Streptosporangiales > Streptosporangiaceae > Streptosporangium > Streptosporangium vulgare. The sequence goes on from NZ_JBHMBS010000032.1 coordinate 79,727, forward strand.
TTCGCGGGCCCGGCCGAGCTGTCGGAGCCGGAGGCGCGCAACGAGGTCTGGCTCACCACCCAGTACCCGAACATCAGGTTCGCGATGAACACGCACTCCTACGGCGGCTACTTCATGTGGCCTCCGGGCGCGTACAAGGCCGCCGGGCGCGAGCTGCTGCCGCGGGTCGACTACGGCACGGAGAACTTCTTCTGGGACGCCTCCGACCACATCCTCTCCGCGGTCCAGTCGTGGCGCGGTACGGGGATCTGGCCGGGTCGCACCGGTCCGGTGCCGGACGTGCTGTACTCCGCGGCCGGCAACAGCGCCGACGAGCACTGGTACAACCGGGGCATCATCGGCTGGGACTTCGAGGTCGGCGCGGACGTCTACGACCCGGCGACCAAGCAGTTCCGGGCGGTCGGCTTCCAGCCGGACTTCGCGGAGGGACACGGGGAGGCGATGGAGTTCGCCAGCGGCCAGATCGGCATCCTGGAGATCGCCAGGTCCTTCGCCGACGACAGGGACCGTCCCAGGTCGGAGCTGAAGAGGACCGGCTGGACCCCCACCTCGTCCACGTTCACCTTCGCGACCGACGAGCCCGCCAACGTGTACTACACGCTGGACGGCAGCCGCCCCACGCTGAGCTCCACCAAGCTCGTCGCCGCGGGGATGCGCGAGGGCGCGCGGCAGATCACGGTCACCAAGAACACCGAGGTGCGCTGGTTCGCCGTCGACATCGCCGGGAACGTCGAGAACGGCTACCGGCCGGACGGTCACGGCGACAACTACCGCAAGGAGAAGGTGAAGATCACCAAGGCTCCCTGATCGTCTCCCGGAACTCCGGAACCCCGGAACCCCGGGACTCCGCGCGTTCCCGCGCGTTCCCGCGAGGCCGCACGTCAGCACGTCAGCGCGTCAGCGCGGCCGCCGGTCCACCGACCGGCGGCCGCCGCCCCGGGCGGGTCGGCGGGCGGGCGGACGCGGTCGCGGGCGCCGGCCTGCACGGCGTGCCCCGGCCCGCCGACGGCCGGTCCGGAGCACCTGTCACCGCCCCGCCCGGGTCATGTCCGCCGCCCGAGGGCACCTCACCCACCCGCGGGAAGCACGTCCGGCAGCAGGGCCCACTCCTCCCAGGAGACATCCCTGCCCGGCCAGCGCACCGAGGAGTACGGCCACGCCTCGTCCAGCCAGGCGCGGACCACCGGCTCCAGCTCCTCCTCCAGACCGGTGCCCTCCTCGTCGGCGCGTACCCAGAACGACACGTCCGCGTCGGCCCCGCGCTTCTCCGGAGGGTCGACGTAGACGCACCCGAGCAGGCGGGACCCGTCGGGACTCACCACCGCGTAGTTGAACGACCTGCGCAGCAGGGCCTCCTTCTGGTGCCAGGCCAGGTCGATCAGGTTGTCCTCCAGCGTCATGTCGCCGGGCGGCCAGCCCCACAGGGGGAAGCGCTCCCGCAGCCGGGCCGCGCTGCTCATCACGGCGTCGAAGTCGCGCACCGCGTCGTGGATCGTGATGGGCCGGATGTGGAACCTCTCGTGCTCCACACCGGCGGGGATCTCATGGGGCCTCGGTAGGAACGGCATGCGGACCATACTGGCAGGCCCGCCTTGGCGCCCGCTGAACGCCCGCTTGCCCGAACGCTTCCGCTCCCCGCCGCGTACGGTCCGTCGCGTACGGTGCCGTCACCGCGGGGTTCGCCCGATCACCCCGTGCCGCCGAGTTCGGTCAGGAGGCCGGCCAGCTCGGCGGTGCTCGCCCGGGTGAGGGCGTCGCCCATGCCGACGGCGATCGCGCCCGCGCGGATCCACTCCGGCGCGTCCCGCACGCTCACCCCGCCCGTCGGCATGAAGGGCACCTGGTCGAGGGCGCGGCACAGGTCGCCGAAGGCGGCCAGCCCGATCCCGGACGCCGGGTAGAGCTTGACGACGTCCGCGCCGAAGCTCATCGCGGTCAGCGCCTCGGTGGGGGTGAAGGCCCCGGGCATGGCGGCGGCCCCGCCGGCGTGCGCGGCCTCGATGACGGCGCGGTCGACGTTGGGCGCGACGACGAAGCGGGCACCGGCCTCGATCGCCGCCTCCGCCGCCCGCGCGGTGAGCACGGTACCGGCGCCCACCACGGCGTCCGGCCACGTGCCGGCCAGCTCGCGGATGAGCCCCAGCGCGCCGGGGGTGGTCATGGTGACCTCGATGAGCCTCACACCCGCGGCCAGCACCTCGGTCGCGGCGGCGCGCGCCTCGTCCTCGTCCGGCTTGCGGATGATCGCTACCAGCCGATGGGACCTGACCAGGTCGATCATCGATCGAATCCTTCCTGTCCTGAAACGAAAGCCTCGTACTCGTGCAGACGGGGGAACCCCTCGTAGTCGCCCCGGTGGGCCACCACCTGGGCGGCGGTCCACGACCCGGTCCGCAGGGCGTCGGCGAAGGACCGGCCCCCCAGCAGCTCGAACAGGTAGCCCGCGGTGAACGCGTCCCCCGCCCCGACGGTGTCGACGACGGCCGGGGCGGGGTGGGCGGGCAGGTCGATCGGCTCGCCGCCCCGCTCGACGGCGACGCATCCGCGCTCGCCGCGACGGATCACGACCCGGGGGATGCCGAGGCCGGCCAGCGCGCTCAGCGCGTCCGCGCAGGTGGCGGTCCCGCTGATGGCGAGGGCCTCGTCCTCGCCGAGGAGCAGGTCGTCGACGTCCGGCAGCAGCGTGCGGCAGGCCGCCGCGGCCTCTTCGAGGGTCCACAGCTTGCGGCGGATGTTCGGGTCGAAGCTCACCGGAACCCCGTGGTCGCGGGCCAGGCCGACGAGGGCGCGCACGGCCTCGGCGGGGCCCTCGCCGAGGGCGAGCGTGACGCCCGTGACGTGCACGCGGCGGGCTTCCGCGACGAGGTCGCCCGGCACGTCGGCGCCGGTCAGCTCGGTCGCGGCGGATCCGGCCCGGTAGTAGTAGACGTTCGTGAGATGCGGGCCGAGCACCTCCTTGACCATCATCCCCGTCGGGGACCCGCCCGTCCTCACGTGACCGACGTCCACGCCCTCGCCGCGCAGGGTGCGGTGGACCTCCACGCCGAAGGGGTCGGGACCGACCCGGGAGATCATCGCGGGCCGCGCGCCGAGCCTGGCCAGGCCGATGGCGACGTTCGCCTCCGCCCCGGCTATCGACTTGGCCAGGCAGGACGCGCTGTCGAGGCGCTGCCCCTGCACGTACAGACTGACGAGCGTCTCTCCGAGGGTGAGGACGTCGGATCCCTGAATGTCAGGCGTTCGCACGGCATTCGTCCTTGTGGTCCGTGTGGTCCATGGGGTCGGTGTGATCCTTGTGGTCGGTGTGGGACGTGGAGGGGTGAGTCGCCGGCCCACCGGTCCGGAGGCGGGTACGGCGGCGCCGGCCGGTCACCATTCGGCGAAGGAGCCGTCGTCGTGGTGCCAGACCGGGTTGCGCCAGGCGTGGCCGGTGCGGTCGGCGCGGCGGACCGCCTCCTCGTCCACGGTGATGCCCAGGCCGGGGGCGTCCATCCGGCGCAGGTGCCCGTCGACGAAGCGGAACGGCTCGGGGTCGACGACGTAGTCGAGGAGGTCCGCCTCCTCGTTGTAGTGGATGCCGACGCTCTGTTCCTGGATGAGGAAGTTGGGCGTGGCGAAGGCGACCTGCGCGCTCGCGGCCAGGGCGATCGGGCCGAGCGGGCAGTGCGGCGCGAGAAGGGCCCCGTAGGTCTCGGCGAGGGCCGCGATGCGGCGTACCTCGGAGATGCCGCCCGCGTGGGAGAGGTCCGGCTGCACCACGGCGACACCGGCCCGCAGCGGTCCGAGGAACTCGGCGCGGCCGTAGAGCCGCTCGCCGGTGGCGATCGGGATCGGCGAGCAGGTGACGACGTCGTGCAGGGCGTGGCCCTGCTCGGGAAGCAGCGGCTCCTCCGCGAACAGCGGCCGCAGCGCCGCGAGCTCGGGGAGGATGCGGCGGACCGCCGCCGCGCCCGCCCGGCCGTGGAAGTCGACGGCCACGTCGCGGTGGTCGCCGAGCACCTCCCTGGCGGCGGCGAGCCGTCGCACCACGTCGTCGATCTCGGCCGGGGTGGGCAGGGGGGAGAGGCGGCCGCCGGCGTTCATCTTGACCGCGGTGAAACCGGCCTCGACCTGGGCGGCGACCTCCGCGGCCACCTCGCCGGGCTCGTCGCCGCCCACCCAGGAGTACACCCGGACGCGGTCGCGCACCGGGCCGCCGAGCAGCGCGTGGACAGGGGCGCCGTACGCCTGCCCCGCGATGTCCCACAGCGCCTGGTCGAGGCCCGCGACGGCGCTGGAGAGCACCGGGCCGCCCCGGTAGAAGCCGCCCTTGGTGAGCACCTGCCAGTGGTGCTCGATCCGCAGGGGGTCCTCGCCGACGAGGTATCCGGCGAGGACCTCCACCGCCGCCCGCACCACCTCGGCACGGCCCTCGACGACCGGCTCGCCCCAGCCGACGATGCCCTCGTCGGTCTCCACGCGGCAGAAGAGCCAGCGCGGCGGGACGAGGAAGGTCTCGACTCGCTCGATCTTCACTACCGCTCTTCCCTCACGTTCTTCGAGTGCTTCGGTGACGTCGAGTCCTTCGGCGGCGTCCGCGCGGAGGCCGGGGGCTTGGGGTCCTCGGGATCCTCCGGGTTCCCCGGGGCCCCCGGGGGACCCGGGGGCCTCGCCGTTCTTCCCCCGGCTCTTCCCCCGGACGGCTCCTCCTGTGACCGGCGGACCCTGGCCACGTCGTGCACGGCCTTGGCGAGCAGCCCCCGCATGGCGCGTTCGGCGGCGTCAGGATCGCGGTCGTGGATCGCCTCGACCACCGCCCGGTGGCTGGGCACCGGGTCGTCGTGGTGCTCGCCCCCGTGCACGAGGAGGTCCCGTTCGGCGAGGCCGGTCTCGATGACGATCTCCATCCGCTCCAGCAGCTCGTTGTGCGTGGCGGCGAGCAGTGCGCGGTGGAAGAGCAGGTCGGCGGCGACGGCCGCGACGGGGTCGCCGTCGGCGGCGGCCATCGCGTCGAGCGCCGCGTCGAGGGCGGCGAGGTCCGCCTCCGTGGCCCTGTCGGCGGCCAGCCGGGCGGCGGCGGGCTCCACGATGGTGCGTACCTCGTGCAGCTCGTCCAGCAGCCGGGGGTCGGTGTGCTCGTCGAACTGCCAGCGGATCACATCGCCGTCGAGCAGGTTCCAGTCGGTGCGCGGCCGTACGAAGGTGCCGCGCCGCTGCCGGGCGTCGACGATGCCCTTGGCGGAGAGCACCTTGAGTGCCTCGCGCAGTGCGGTCAGGCTCACACCCAGCTCCTCCTGCAGAGCCACGATGTTGAGCGTCTCGCCCTCGGCGATCCCGCCGCTGAGGATTCGCCGTGCGACGATCTCGACGGTCTGCCCGTGGACGCCGCGATGTGCGTACCGTGCCAAGGTTTTCGCGCCTTCCCTGTTGGTGATCGCAGTTGGTGATCGATGTCTCAGGCCGAGGCTTTCACCGCGGTCCGGCCGCCGTCCACAACGGGACCGGCGCCGGTCGCGGAGGCCCCGCCTGAGCCGTCGCCGACCACGGACGGTGATCGGCCGCCGTTGGGGCGGGTGCCGTCCGCGAGGTCCGTCGCGGCACCGGCGTCCGGTGTGCCCGGCGGCACCGCGGCGGCATCCCGGTGGCTCCGCCGACGGCGAGACGCCGGGCGTCCGCCGCTCCGATCCCCGGCCCGGCCCTCGTGACCAGTGCGATCTTCCCCGGCAGCCGGTTCATGATCAATCTCCTGTCGTTCCGCCGGTCTCGGTTAAATCATTAATTATGAAATATATTGACAGTCGATGAGGACCGATGCAACCTTCTGCTCACGACGTTCACATGACCGACACAAAGCGATGTCACGTAACGTGTCGATGAAGGAGGGAACACCCTTGAGCGACTTCGACTCCGGTCGCCGCCGGTTCCTCGGGCAGATGGGGCTCGCCGGGCTGGGCGCACTCGGTGTCGCCGGGCTGGCGAGCGGCTGTGCCACCTCGGCGACGAAGCCCGCCGCGACGGCCGCCGCCACCTCGTCCGGCGCCGCCCCGGCCGGGCCGGTCACCCTCCAGTCCAACCTGTCCTCGCCGCAGGCCAAGGCGGCGATGCAGAAGATCGTCGACAGGTTCAACGCGCTGGGCAAGGGGACGGCGACGCTCAACACGGTCGCCTCCGAGACCTACCGCACCCAGCTGCCGACCTACCTCACCTCGGCGAACCCGCCCGACCTCTACACCTGGTACGCGGGCTCGGTCGCCGACAACTACGCCGACAAGGACCTGCTGCTCGACGTGTCCGACGTGTGGGCCTCGATGGGCGACTACCCCGCGACGCTGCGCGAGCTGTCCACCGACGGCGAGGGCAAGCAGATCTTCGTGCCGATGAACAACTACTGGTGGGGCTTCTTCTACCGCAAGTCCAACTTCGCCAAGTGGGGCGTTCAGGAGCCGAAGACCTGGGCCGAGTTCCTCACCCTGTGCGAGACGCTGAAGGGCAAGGGGATCCCGCCGATCGGCATCGGCCTGGGCGACACCCCGTGGGTGGCCTCCATCTGGTTCGACTACCTCAACGTCCGGATCAACGGGGCCGATTTCCACCGCGAGCTGCTCGCGGGCGAGCAGCGCTTCGACGACCCCAAGGTGAAGGCCGTCTTCGCCAAGTGGCGCGAGGTGCTCCCCTACTTCGACCCGAAGGGCAAGGCCTACCCGTTCCAGGAGGCGACCACCGCCCTGCTCGGGGGCAAGACGGGGATGTTCCTCATCGGCACCTTCTTCGCCGACGCCGCTCCCAAGGACGCCCTCGGCGACCTCGACTTCTTCCGGTTCCCCATCATCGATCCCGCGGTGCCGATCGTCGAGGAGGCGCCGACCGACGGCTTCTTCGCCAGCGCGAAGTCGGCGAACCCGGCCGGGGCCAAGGCCCTGCTCACCTACCTGGCCTCGGCAGAGGCGCAGGAGCTCTACATCGCGAGCAGCTCGGGCATCGTGCTCCCCGCCAACCCCAAGGCCAAGGCGGCCGACTCGCCGCTGGTCGCCAAGGGCAAGGCGATGCTGGACGAGGCCGCGGACCTCACCCAGTTCTTCAACCGCGACTCCAGCGACGCCCTGCAGCCGACCGCCGACACGGCGCTGACCAAGTTCATGGACAGGCCCGACGAGATCGACACCATCCTGAGCGAATGGCAGACAGCCGCGCAGAAGGTCTTCAAGGGCTGACGTGACGGCCACTCCCTTGCCAACGACCCCCGTGAGACCGGCGAACCGGCGGCGACCGGTGCGGAACCTGTCGCCGCTGCTCGCGGTGTTCGTCCTGGTGCCCTTCGTGGTGGAGAGCGTCTGGGTCTTCTGGCCCGCGGCGCAGGGTCTCTACCTGTCGCTGACGCGCTGGGACGGGCTCACCCCGCCCGAGTTCGTCGGCCTGGCCAACTTCGCCGAGCTCGCCGGCGACCCGATCTTCCGGGGCGCGCTCGGCAACACCGTGCTGTGGCTGGTGCTCTTCGGCGGGCTCTCGGTGCTCGGCGGCTTCGGCATGGCGCTGCTGCTGCGGCGCGACCGGCGGGGCGTCGGCCTCTACCGGGCGGCGCTGTTCACCCCGGTCGTCTTCTCGCTGGTCGTGACCGCGCTGGTGTGGCGGGTCTTCTACCAGCCGGACGGGCTGGCCGACCAGGTCCTCACCGCGGTCGGGCTGGAGCACCTGAGCCGCCCCTGGCTCGCCGACCCCGACACCGCCCTCTACGCGGTGATCCTGCCCGCCCTGTGGCGGCAGATCGGTTACGTCATGGTGCTCTACCTGGCCGGTCTCAAGGCGATCGACCCGGCCCTGTACGAGGCGGCCAAGGTGGACGGGGCCGGGGGCTGGCAGCGGCTCAGGAACGTCACCCTCCCGCAGCTGCGCGGGGTCAACGCGGTCGTGCTCTCGGTGATCGTCATCGACTCGCTGCGCTCCTTCGACATCGTCTGGGCGCTCACCAGGGGCGGGCCGTACCACTCGTCCGAGTTGCTGAGCACCTACATGTACTCGGCGGCGTTCCAGAGCCTGCGCCTCGGATACGGATCGGCCATCGCGGTGGTCATCTTCGCGCTCGCGCTCGTCGTGATCCTCGGTTATCTGGTCCGTGCCTTCCGGGAGGAATCATGACAAGAGGACTCCGAACCGGGGCCTTCCACGGGAGCATGGCGCTGCTGTCGCTGCTCTGGCTGTCACCGATCATCTGGGTGGTGCTCACCTCGCTGCGCACCTTCGACGACGTCGCCGCCAACGGCGTGGGCAGCCTGCCCCGCTCGTTCACGTTCGACACCTACCGCCAGGCGTGGAGCGACGGCGGCCAGCTCCAGTCGCTCGTCAACAGCTTCCTGGTGACCGTGCCCGCGGTGGCGCTGAGCCTGCTGCTCGCGGCGATGGCGGCGTTCGCGCTGAGCCGCTACCGCGTCCCGTTCCGCCGGACGCTGCTGCTGGTCATGCTCGCGGGCAACCTGCTGCCGCCGCAGATCCTGCTCATCCCGGTCTCCAAGTTCGCCGAACTCACCGGCACCTACGACACGCTCGCCGCGCTGGTCGCCGTCCACGTCGCGTTCGGCCTCGGCTTCTACACCTTCGTCCTGCACGGTTTCATGCGGGAGCTGCCCGGCGCGATCCAGGAGGCGGCCACCATCGACGGCGCGGGTGTCGCGCAGGTCTTCTGGCGCATCGTGCTGCCGCTGACCAGGCCCGCCCTGGCCGCGCTCGGCGCGCTCTCCTTCACCTGGATCTTCAACGACCTGCTGTGGGCGATCACCGTGCTGCGTACGGACACCAAGATGCCGGTCACCCCCGCGCTGCTCGGGCTGCAGGGCCAGTTCGTCTCCTCCTGGAACGTCATCGCGGCGGGCACGATCATCGCCGCCGTGCCGACACTCCTGGTGTTCCTGCGGTTCCAGCGGCACTTCATCTCGGGCCTCGCGATCGGGGCGGTCAAGTGACGCGGCGGGTGCTCCGCGGCGTCACGGCGAAGGCCACCACGGCGAGGTGAGCGGTCGCCCCGGCGCCCGACCCGAGCCCGTGCTCGTACCTGAGCCCGCGCCCGTGCCCTACTTCGGCGGGTCGTTCCGCCGCAGGTAGGCGAGCACGGCCTGGACCCGCCGGTGGTAGTCGGACGCGGGCGGCAGGTCGAGCCTGACGAACACGTGCCGGATGTGCGCCTCGACCGTCCGCGGCGCCAGATGGAGCCGCTCGCTGATGGCCTGGTTGGACAGCCCCTCGGCCATCAGCCCCAGGATCTCCAGCTCGCGGGCGCTGAGGAACCCGGTCCTGTCGGACCGGCGGGCGAGCATCGTGGCGACCACCTCGGGATCGACCACGCAGCCACCCGCGTGCACGCGGCGCAGGGCCTCGACGAACGCGTCGACCCCGGCGATCCGGTCCTTCAGCAGGTAACCGACCCCGCGCGGCTCCCCGTCGAGCAGGGTGAACAGGTAGCGCGTCTCCAGATGCGCCGACAGCATCAGCACGCCGATGCCCGGACGCGCGCGACGCAGGTCGAGCGCGGCGCGGAGCCCCTCGGTCCGGAAGCCCGGCGGCATCCGTACGTCGATCACGGCCACGTCCGGGGCGTGTTCGGCCGTCGTCGCTGACCGACACCGCCAGCACGCCGTCCGCGTACCGTACGCCGATCCGGACGAGCCCGGCCTCGGGGTGCTTCAACGCGTTGGTCAGCGCCTCGGCCACCACGAAGTACGCGGCGGACTCGACAAGGTGCTGTTCCGGTACGACCCCGGCACCCAGTGGGACCTGTCGGGCAGGGCGACCAGGGCGACCACCGGAACGCTGGTCCCGGGGCGGACCTACGTGTTCAAGGTGAAGGGCTCCTGGTCCGGCGGCATCACCGGGAGCCGCTACCGAATGCGGGCCAGTGCTCCGGCCTTCAGGCCGGGGGTGAAGGCCCGCGCGGGAGGGCCGCTAGGCCCGAGCGTGCCCTAACTCGGCCGGTT
>NZ_JBHMBS010000033.1:0-85778 GCF_042428775.1 Streptosporangium vulgare
TGCTGCCCTTCCACCGGGCCGTGGTGTCCGATCCCGCGTTCACCGGCGACCCGTTCACGGTGCACACCCGCTGGATCGAGACCGAGTTCGACAACACGATCACGCCGTACGAGGGAGAGCCCGGCACGGCCGAGGAGCCGGGCGAGCGGGAGCGGATCACCGTCGAGGTGGGCGGCAAGCGGCTGGAGGTGGTTCTTCCCCCGGGGTTCGCCGCCGGGAGCACCGGAAACGCCGGGAGCGCGGGCGCGGGCCGCGCCTCGAAGGCACCGCGCCGGGGTGGGGCGGTGGCCAGGAAGGCCGCGAGCGGCGACTCGCTGGTCAGCCCGATGCAGGGCACGATCGTCAAGGTCGTGGTGGCCGACGGCGACACCGTCGCGGCCGGTGACACGATCGTCGTGATGGAGGCGATGAAGATGGAGCAGCCCCTCGCCGCCCACAAGGCGGGCACCGTCACGGGACTGGCCGCGTCGGTCGGCCAGAGCATCACCTCGGGCGCCACGATCTGCGAGATCAAGGACGTCTGAGCGCCCGTAGGGCCGGGAAAGGCCGAAGGCCGGGATCGGCGCGAGGACCGATACGAGGATCAAGGGCCGGTACGAGGATCGAGTACCCGGGAGCCCCGTTCGGGGACGTTCGCGGTCTCCGCGCGGGCGGGGCCGGTGCGACGATCGGATACCGGGTGCCGGAGAGGTGCTTGACGCGGGCCGCGAAGGGATACGGTCGAGGGGTAGGGAACTCTGCCGTCCACTCATTCGTCTTTCAGGACGAAGGAGGCTTTCTGCCGTGACCATCACAAAAGCCGCGCCAGGTCGTTTCGGTGCCACGATCATGGCATTGTTCGCCGGGCTACTGGCCATGTTCATGATCGCCCCGGCGGCCCACGCCGCGGCGCCAGACCCCAGTGCGATCGTCTCGGAGCTGAAGGACGGGGACCACTTCTACGCCGATCCCGCGGCGGGCCTGCCCGCCGACGCCGTCGACGCCATGCGCGGCGCGGCCGAACAGACTTCCTCCGTGTACGTGGCCCTGCTGCCCCAGGGGGCGATCAGCAGCCAGTCCCAGGCGAGGACCCTGCTCAGCTCGGTCCTCAAGGGCGTCGGTTCCAAGTCCACCGTCCTGGTGATGAGCGGCACCACGCCGTTCGGCGTCAGCAACATCAGGGGCGTCGACGTCGACGAGCTGCTCGGGCGGGCCAAGACCGCCTCCAGCCCGACCGACAACGTGATCAACTTCGTCAAGCTCGCCGACGAGGCGGCCGTCGGCGCGGGTGCCCCGTCCGGCTCCTCCGGCTCCTCCGGCGGCTCCAGCACGGGCCTGCTGGTCGGCATCCTGGTGCTGGCCCTCGCCGGTGGCGCGGGCATCTTCCTCTACTCCCGCAAGAAGAAGAAGCAGCGCGAGGAGCGCGAGGCCGCCGAGCTGGCCGCGGTCAAGCAGACCGTGGACGAGGACGTCACCAAGTTCGGTGAGGAGATCACCGACCTCGACACCGACGTCAAGCTGCTCAACGACGGCGCCGACCACCAGCAGGACTGGCAGCGCGCCCTCGACTCCTACGAGCGGGCCAAGGTGGAACTCGCGGCGGTCAAGCGCCCCGACGAGCTCCGCGGCGTGACCACCGCGCTGGAGGAGGGCCGCTACGCCCTCGCCTGCGTGAAGGCGCGCGTGAACCACCAGCCGCTGCCCGAGCGGCGCTCCCCGTGCTTCTTCAACCCGCAGCACGGCCCCTCCGCCCGCGACGTGCGCTGGGCCCCGCCCGGTGGCGCGCTGCGCGACGTGCCCGCCTGCGCGGCCGACGCCGAGGCCGTCGAGCGCGGCTTCGAGCCGCAGACGCGCGAGGTCATGGTCAACGGCCAGCGCCGCCCGTACTACGACGCGGGACCGGCCTACCAGCCCTACGCCTACGGCTACTACGGCGGCTTCGGCGACGTCATGACCGGCATGCTCGTCGGCACGATGATGGGCAGCATGATGAGCGGCGGCTTCGGTTACGGCGGCTACGGCGGCTACGACGGTGGCGGCGCCGACAGCGGAACCGACTTCGGCGGCGGCGGAGACTTCGGCGGCGGAGGCTGGGGTGACTTCGGCGGCGGGGGCGACTTCGGCGGCGGAGACTTCGGCGGAGGCGACTGGTAGCCGTCCTCAGCCGGTCCTCAGCGTGACGAGCAGCGGGACCGGCAAGGCGGAACGAGCGTGACGCCGACGGGCGCGCCTCCCCGGAAGGGGAGCGCGCCCGTCGGCGTCACGGAGCCCTTCGGGAGACCCGTCGAAGGAGACCGTCGCGACAGGCCCGGCGGGAGGCTCCCGGTCAGGTGCTGTCGCGGACGGTGAGCCTCGGCTGGAGCAGGGTGCCGTCGGGGACGGCGCGGCCTTCGAGCTTCTCCATGAGCAGCCGGACCGCCTGGCGGCCCACCTCCTCGGCCGGGATCAGCACCGAGGTGAGCGGCGGGCTGGCGCGTTCCGCGATGTCACCGGGGCAGATCGCCACCACGGCGATGTCGCCGGGCACCCGCCTGCCGTACTGGCGCAGCGCCCCCAGCACGTGGCCGACCGCGGCCTCGTTGTGCACGACGAGCCCGGACAGGTCCGGCCTGGCGTCGAGGAGCCCGGCGATCGTGGTGGACACCTGGTCGAAGTTCTCCTCGCACGGCAGGGCCACCCCGGTCAGGCCCGCCTCGGCCACGGCCTCGGCGAAGCCCTCCCTGGTACGGCGGGCGAAGCCGGTGCCCCGCTCGTAGACGACCGAGGGGGCGCCGAGCAGCGCGACCTCCCGGTGCCCGCGCTCGGCCAGGTGCTCCACGCAGAGCGCGCCCGCCCGCGCGAAGTCGAGGTCGACACAGGTCAGGCCGGCCGCGTCGGCGGGGAACCCGATCAGCACGCTGGGCTCGGCGAGCTCCCGCAGCAGCGGCACCCGGCTGTCGTGGAGCTCCACGTCCATCAGCACCAGCCCGTCGACCAGCGCGCTCGCCGCCGCCCTGCGGAGCCCGTCGGAGCCCTCGTCGGCGGTGAGCAGCAGCACGTCGTGGTCGTACCGCCGCGCGGCGGTGACCACCGAGGTGGCGAACTGCATCAGCACCGGGACGTGCACCCCGGCCCGCAGGGGCAGGACCAGCGCGATGACGTTGGCGCGCTTGCTGGCCAGGGCCCTCGCCCCGGCGTTGGGGTGGTATCCCAGGACCCGCACGCTGTCGAGCACCCGGCGCCGGGTGTCGGCCGAGATGGCGCGCTTCCCGCTGAGCACGTACGACACCGTGCTCACCGCGACCCCCGCGTGCCGGGCGACCTCGCTGATGGTCACCGCCCGCCCGCTCACCCGGCCTCGCCGAAGCTCAGGGAGGCGACGGTGATCCCCGCGTTCTCGAACACCACATAAAGATCGTGGACTCCCCGGGCCGCCGCAAGCCCGGTGCGTACCTCGGTGAGGTCGTGGCGGCCCGCGCGGGGGATGGGAAGGTCGCCGACGACGGGGCCGTAGAGGGGGTCGTCCAGGCGCAGGGTGACCACCCCGCCCTCCTCGCCTCCTGCGACGGCGGCGCAGGAGGCGGCCCCGTCCCCCAGGTCGACCGAGCGGAACACGATCCAGGCCCCCTCGGCGGTGGAGCGCACGGCGTCGCCGGAGACCCTGTCCGCGTCCACGAACGTCACCGAGTCGTACTCGTCGTGGTCCACGGCGGCGATCGGGCCCGCGAGGGCGTCGCGCGGCGGGATCCGCTCGCCGTCGACGTGGAAGGGGGCGCACAGCCGGATGTCCCGCGAGGAGCCGCCGACCATGAGCTTGTGGGGCGCGTCCTCGACGACGAACCGGCTCCTGGTGACGTCCCAGAAGGCCAGCTCCGCGACGTCGAGGCCCCAGTCGACCCGGGTGCTCTCGCCGGGGGCGAGGCGCACCTTGACGAAGCCGCGCAGGCGGCGCAGCGGCTGCTTGACGCGGGAGCTCCGCTGGCGGGTGTAGATCTGGACGACCTCCACCCCCTCGCGGGAACCGGTGTTGGTGACGGTGACCGAGGCGGTGATCCTGCCGTCCTCCACCGAGACGGCCAGGTCGGCGTAGTCGAAGGTGGTGTAGCCGAGGCCGTGGCCGAAGGGGTAGAGCGGGGTTCCCCGGAAGTACTGGTAGGTCGCGTCCGAGGCGATGATGTCGTAGTCGAGCAGGTCGGGCAGCTCGCACGCCGAGCGGTACCAGGTCTGGGTGAGCCTCCCCTCGGGGTCGGCGTCGCCGAACAGCACCTCGGCCAGCGCGTGCCCGTACTCCTGGCCCCCGTGGGAGGACCACAGCACCGCGGGCGGGTCGTCGCCGTCCCAGGTCACCGGGTAACCGCTGCTGATCACCATGACGGTTCTCGGGTTGGCCTCGCGCACCGCCCTGACCACGGCCTGCTGCGCGGCGGGCAGCGCGAGGTCGAGACGGTCCTCGGTCTCCCTGCCGTTGACCAGCGGGTGGTCGCCGACGACCACCACGGCCACGTCCGCGGTCGCGGCGAGCGCGGCGGCGGCCTCGGCGCCGCTCACCACCCGCTCCACGGTGAGCCAGGCGGCGGCGTCGGCGTCGTCGGCCAGGCGGAAGACCTCGCCGTCCAGGGCGAGGTAGCGGCCGGTGGAGATGTGCCGGAGCGCGAGCGCGCCGCGGGGCCGGTCCTCGGTACGGAAGGTCTGGCGCACCTCCCAGCCGTTGGGCCCCGGCTGGTCGTTGACCAGGATCCCGTCGTCGTCGACGGACAGGTGGCGCCCGGTCGCCACGGCGCGCAGGGCGTAGCAGCCGCCGCCCCAGTCGAAGAGGTCGAACAGGCCGGGCTCGTCGCCGACCCCGAGCGGCCCCCCGTCGGGGTCGGCGACGACGTGACGGCCGTCCATTCCCTCGACCGAGAGGGTGATCCGGTCCACGGCCTCGCAGAAGACGGTCTCGCACCGCTCGGCGAGCCCGGCGCGGGCGGTGACGGCGTACGGGAGGGTGCCGGAGTACCAGTCCTCCATGAGAGTGTCGCCGAGCTGGCCGATGACCGCGATCCTGCGCACCGAGGCGTCCAGCGGCAGGACGCCGTCGTTGTGCAGCAGCACGATCGAGCGCCGGGCGGCCTCGCGGGCCAGGCTCTGGTGCTCCGGGCAGTTGACGACCGCCTCGGTGATGTCGTCGTACGGGGTGGCGGGGTCGAACTCGCCCAGCCGGAAGCGGACGGACAGCGTGTGCCCCACGGCGGCGTCGACGTCCGCCTCGGTGAGCAGGCCGCGCTCCAGCGCGGCGCGGAGGTGGCCGAGGGTGGCCTCGGGACGGTCGTCGTCCTGGGTGAAGCTGTCGAGCCCGGCCCTGACCGCGTGGGCGTACGCCTCGGGGAGGTCGTCGTGGTAGCCCTGCAGGCCGGCGAGGTTGGCGGGGGCGTACGCGTCGCTGACCACGAGGAGGTCGTCGGGCGCCCAGGCCCGCAGCACCTCGCCGATGAGCGGGCTGAGGTGGGCCGGGCGGCCGTTGACCAGGTTGTAGGAGGGCATCACCGCGACCGCGGCGCCGCTCTCCAGGGCGGGCCGGTAGGCCGGGAGCTCGTACTCGCGCAGCACCCGGGGCGGCAGGTCGCTGGAGGTGACGCAGCGGTCGGTCTCGTTGTTGTAGCCGAGGAAGTGCTTGAGGGTGGGCGCGGTCTTCAACACCGTGGGATCGCTCCCACGAAGGCCGGAGGCGTACGCCGTCGCCATGACACCGGTGAGCCACGGGTCCTCGGAGTAGCCCTCCTCGTTGCGGCCCCAGCGGGGGTCGCGCAGCGGGTTGACGACCGGGGCCCAGACGTTGAGCCCCGCCCCCGACGGGTCCTTGTGGTGGAAGGCGAGGACCTCGTCGCTCGTGGCCTCGCCGACCCGCCGCACGAGGTCGGGGTCCCAGGTGCTGGCCAGCCCGACCGCCTGCGGGAACACCGTCGCCGGGCCGAGCCAGGCGAGGCCGTGCAGCGCCTCGGTGCCGGTGCGGAACGGGCCGAGCCCGAGGCGCTCCACCGGCCGCTGGTACTGGTGCAGCAGCCCGATCTTCTCCTCCAGGGTGAGCCGGTCCCGCAGGTCCGCGATGCGCCGCGCGAGGGGGAGTTCCGGGTCACGGAACGGTTCGTTCATCGGGGACCATCCCTTTGAGAGCGTCGAAGCGCTTCGATTCCGACGTGGTTCCGACACCGTTCCGACCTGGAAGACGCCTCAGTCGAAGCGCTTCGACACTCGGTCCGGGAAAACTCCGTCGCCACCCGCGCGCTCCGGTGTTCGTTACGCGCGTGTTTCGAACGGAGCTTCCATGAAGGGTGCACTCCCGTGCGGCCAAGGTCAAGAGGCGGGCGGCAAACCGCCGCGATCCATCGAGGCCCGGAGCGGGAGATCGCCTGCGAGTGCCCGGAATCCTCCGGGGTCCGGGCGGGAGGCCCGCCGAGGACGTCGTGAATCTAACTGAAAACAGCGCGCACCCAGGGCGATGTCCCCGTATCCCCCGGTGTCCCCGGGTCTCCCGCAGGTGTCCGGCGAGAAGCGGGTCACGGGACCCGCGGCAGGCGCCCGGAGTCGGGCAGCCGGGCGGCACCTCCCGGCGCGACCGCCCGTACCCAGGCACGGGTCGCGGGACCCGCGGGGCAGACAGCGGGTCGGACATCCGAGCGGCGGCTCCGAGCGCGACCGCCCCCGCCCCGTGTCCGAGCGCGGGTCACGAGATGCGCGGCAGGCGCCCGGAGTCCACGGAGTCGAGCACCCGGGCGGCGCCCCCCAGCGCGGCCGCCCCGTACCCGAGCGTGGAGGCCACCACCCGGCAGCCCCCGGTGTCCGGGGCGATCGTGCGCCCGCGGGTCTCGGCCTCCACCGAGGGCAGCAGCCACGGCGCGAGCGGCACGTAGTAGCCGCCGAGGATGACCACCTCGGGGTTGAGCAGGTTGGTCATCAGGGCCACGCCCTTGCCGAGGTTGTGCCCCACGGAGCTCAGGAGCGCGAGCGTGCGCGCGTCGCCCGCGCGGGCCAGCCGCACCACCTCGTCGAGCTCGATCTCGACCTCGGCGGGCGAGATCGCGGCGTGTTCCAGCACGGCGCCGATCCCGGCGACGGCCTCCAGGCAGCCCAGGCGCCCGCAGCGGCACTCGGCGCCGAAGGGGTCGAGCTGGATGTGGCCGATCTCGCCGCCGTACCCCTGACCGCCGCGGCGCAGCCGCCCGTCGAGGATGACCCCGGCCCCGACGCCGATCTCGCCGGTGAGGTAGACCAGGTTGGCCGTCCCGGCGTACGGGCCGAAGCGGTGCTCGGCCAGGGCCGCCAGGTTCGCGTCGTTGTCGACCTGGACGGGGAAGCCCGGGTCGCGCAGGGCCTTGGTGAGGTCGCCGCAGAGGTCGGCGTCGCGCCAGCCGAGGTTGGGCGCGATGCGCACGGTGCCGTCGACGCCGACCAGCCCCGGCACGCCCACGGTCAGCCCCAGGACCTGGCGCTCCTCCTTGGCCATCCGGGTCACGACGCGGCGGACGATCCCCGCGACGGTGGCCATGGCCTGGCCCGCCGTGCCGGCCGCGCCGGGGAAGGACCTGCGCCAGGACAGCAGCCTCTCGCCCGACAGGTCCACCGCGACCGCGGTGATGTAGTCGACGTTGACCTCGATGCCGATCGCCGCGTACGGCGAGCCGTCGAGCACGAGCATCGTGGCGGGGCGGCCGACGCGGTTCTCCGTCAGGCCGGTCTCCCTGACCAGGCGGCGGTCGATCAGATCGGCGACCAGGCTCGACACGGTCGCCTTGTTGAGGCCGGTCGACGCCGCGATGTCGGCCCGCGAGCACGGCGCGTGCTCGCGCACGAACCTCAGCACGACGGCGAGGTTGGTGGCCCGCACGTCGGCGAAGTCGGCCGGCCGCGGGTCAGTCGTAGATGTGATCAAGGTGAGTCCCGCTCCCGCTCGGCCAGGCTGGCCCCATCATGCCCCATCGTTCACCAATCCGTGACCGCTCCCCGGCGCCCCGCGATCCGCGGTCCCTTGTGGCGGCGGCCACCCTCGACTAATTTGTTTGGTCGAAAGACGAACTAATTCTACCCCGGAGCCGTCCCCCACGACACCCCGGATCCGTTCTCGAAACAACGAAGGGAGCGCCCCGTGAAAAATCTCCCCCCGGGCGCGTTGACCAGCCGCCGCGGATTCCTCGGGCTGGTGGGACTCACCGCCGCGATGACCGCGGGCGGCGGCCTGCTGAGCGCGTGCTCCGCGCCGAGCGGCCCCCGGCCCGGCAGCGGAGGGGCCACGGCCGCCGCGGCGGACAAGCTGACGTCCCTCACCCCCACCTACACCGCCTTCCCCGGCCTCAAGCCCGACATCCCGGGCACGATCTCCACCCTCCCGGGAGTACCCGACGTCAGCGGCGGCTTCACCTCCTACCCGGCCACCCCCACCCCCGCGCTCACCCAGAAGGCGGGCAGGGGCGGCACCTACAAGGCGATGACCCCGCTGTGGGGCCCGCCGCCCCCCGGTCTGGCGAGCAACTCCTACTTCCAGGCCGCCAACGCCGACATCGGCGCCACCGTGGAGTTCCAGATCACCGACGGCACCGTCTACGGCGACAAGGCCATCGCCAGGCTCGCCGCCGGGGACATCCCGGAGATCATGTGCATCCCCAGCTGGGAGATCGACAAGATGGCGGACTTCAACACCGCCGTCGACAGGGCGTTCGAGGACCTCACCCCCTACCTGCAGGGTGACAAGGTCAAGCCCTACCAGCTGCTGGCCAACCTGCCGACCGCCGCGTGGCAGTGGTCGGTCTGGAACAACAAGCTCATGGCGGTGCCGTTCCCGACCGAGCCGTACCCCTTCGCGCTGCTCTACCGCAAGGACCTCTTCGACAAGAACGGCTGGAACACCAACCCCAAGACCGCCGACGAGCTGTTCGAGCTCGGCAAGGAGATCACCGACGCCAAGGCCAAGCGCTGGGCGTTCGGCAGCATCCACGAGATGATGTGGCCGACCTTCCGCATCCCGCAGGAGTGGCGGTACGAGGGCGGCAAGCTCGTCCACAAGTACGAGACCCCCGAGTTCGAGCTGATGCTGGAGTTCATGCGGAAGGTCTTCAAGGAGGGGCTGGTCCACCCGGGCGTCGTCGGCAGCAAGGGCGCCAACGAGAAGGAGCTGATGGGGAGCGGGCAGATCCTGATCTACCGCGACGGGCTGGGCGGCTGGAAGGAGCTCCTGCAGCAGCACCGCGGCAAGAACCCCGACTTCAGCCTGAACGCCTTCCCGGTCTTCGCCCACGACGGCGGCACGCCGCTGATGTACCACGGCAACGCGGCGGGCCTCTTCACCTTCGTCAGGAAGGGCCTGCCGAAGGAGCAGGTGGAGGAGATCCTCTCCATCCTCAACTGGTGCGCGGCGCCGTACGGGACCAAGGAGTACGAGATCTCCAACTTCGGGGTGGAGGGGAAGCACTTCACCCGGGGCGAGAACAACATCCCGACGCAGACCGACCTCGGCCGCAAGGAGGTCGCCTTCACCTACGGCTTCCTCGGCGGGCGCCCGATCTACGTGGACTGGTCCTTCCCCGACGCGGTGAAGCTCAACATGGAGTGGCAGAACGCGAGCTTCCAGTATCTGGAGAAGGGCCCGTTCGACGGGATCAGGATCCAGCGGCCGTCGAAGTTCTCCGGGCTGCAGGTCCCCACCGAGGACAAGTTCACCGACATCATGCGCGGCCGGCGGCCGGTGAGCGACGCCAAGCAGATCGCCACGGAGTGGCGGCGGGACGGCGGGGACGAGGCCCGCGAGTTCTACATGAAGGTCCTGCGGGACAACGGCCGTGCTTAGGACGACGTCCGGGGACGGTGGAAGGACCGGGCCGGCGGGTGACCTGACCTCACCCGCCGGCGCCGGCACCTCCAAGGATGTCCGCAAAAGGGGTCCGAGGACAAGCCGGGCGCGCCCACAACCCTTCCTCGCGCGCCTGAAACGTGACTGGCAGCTACTGCTCATGGCCTTTCCCGCCATCGGGCTGCTCGTCCTGTTCCACTACGTCCCGCTGCTCGGCAACGTGATCGCGTTCCAGGACTACTCGCCGTACGTGGGCATCGGGGACAGTCCGTGGGTGGGGTTCGCCAACTTCCACTGGCTGATGTTCGACGCGAGCTTCTGGGACGCGACGATCAACACCCTCACGATCACCGCGTTCCAGCTGATCTTCTACTTCCCCGTACCGATCCTGCTCGCCGTGCTCCTGGACAGCGTGGTGCGGCCCCGGTTGCGGCTGCTCATCCAGAGTGTCGTCTACATGCCGCACTTCTTCTCGTGGGTGCTGGTGGTCACGCTGTTCCAGCAGATGTTCGGGGGCGCGGGCCTGCTCGCGCAGACGCTGCGGGACCACGGGTACGACGGCATCGACATCATGACAAATCCGGATACGTTCATCGTACTGGTGACGGCGGAGACGGTCTGGAAGGACGCCGGGTGGGGAACGATCATCTTCCTCGCCGCGCTCGCCGCCATCAACCAGAACCTCTACGAGGCCGCCGCGGTCGACGGCGCGAGCCGCTGGCGGCGGCTGTGGCACATCACCCTGCCCGGCCTGCGCCCGGTCATCGTGCTGCTGCTCATCCTGCGCCTCGGCGAGGCGCTGAACGTCGGCTTCGAGCAGTTCTTCCTGCAGCGCGACGCGGTCGGCAGGGAGGCCGCCGAGGTGCTGGACACGTTCGTGTACTGGCGCACGCTGCTCACCGGCGAGTGGAGCTACGGCGCGGCGGCGGGTCTGGTGAAGGGCCTGGTGGGGCTGGTGCTGATCCTGGTGGCCAACAAGGTCGCCCACCGATTCGGCGAGCAGGGGATCTACAAACGATCATGACGACTCTTCCCCCCTGGGCCGAGCGGCCCAGCCGCGTCGGCGGGCTCCTCAAGGGGTTCGTCCTCACGCTCATCGTCGCGTGCGTGCTCTTCCCGATCTACATGGTCGTGCTGACCAGCCTGTCCACCCAGGAGGCGGTGACGGAGGCCGGCGGCCTGGTCACCGTGCCGAACGGGCTCTCCCTCGGCGCGTACGAGGAACTGTTCGCGGGCGGCGTGGTGACCCGGTCGGTGATGGTCAGCCTCGGGGTGACCCTCGTCGGCACGGCGATCAGCCTGACCGTCACCGTGCTCGCCGCCTACGGCCTGTCGCGGCCGGGCTCGCTGCTGCACCGGCCGATGCTCTTCCTGATCCTGCTCACCTTCCTGTTCGGGCCCGGCCTGATCCCCAACTACCTGCTGGTCAGCTCGCTGGGACTGATCGACACGTACTGGTCGCTCATCCTGCCCGGCGCGGTCACCGCGTTCAACCTCGTGGTGATGCGGGCCTTCTTCATGAACATCCCCGAGGAGGTGAGCGACAGCGCCCGCATCGACGGCGCGAGCGAGTTCCGCATCCTGCGCACCATCGTGCTGCCCATGTCGAAGGGCGTCACGGCCGTCATCGGCATGTTCTACGCGGTCGGCTACTGGAACTCGTTCTTCAACGCCGTCCTCTACCTGAACGACAACGCCAAGTGGCCGCTCCAGGTGGTGCTGCGGCAGTACGTGCTCCAGGGCCAGTCGCTGATCGCCGGACAGACCGGTGTCGGCACCATCGCCGGGCAGTCACCGCCGCCGAGCCTGGCCATCCAGATGGCGATCGTCGTCATCGCGCTGCTGCCGGTGCTGTTCGTCTACCCGTTCGTCCAGCGGCACTTCACCAAGGGGGTCATCATCGGCGCCATCAAGGGCTGAGCGGATCCTGCCGCCTCAAGGAGCGCTCCTCCCGCCGGGCGGCGTGTCACCCGTCCTGCTCCTCCCGCCGGGCGGCACGCTCCCTGGCGAGTTCCTCCCGCAGGTCGCGGACCTGCTGCTGCAGGACGAAGATCCGGCGCACGGCGGCGAGGCTCATGCCCTCGCCGACGAGCTTGATGGCGTCCTGCAGGTCGCCGATCTCGTGGCGGGTGTAGCGCCGCTGGCCGCCGGTGGAGCGGGCCGGGCTGACCACGTCGTGCTCGTCGAGCCGGCGCAGGAACGCCTGCTCGACGTCGAGCATGTCGGCGACCTGGCCGACGGAGTACAGCGGGGCGTGCTCGTCGTCGAAGGGCAACCGGGCCATCACCGCTCCTTTCCCTTGTGGGTTCGTGGGGGGCCGCTGGAGTTCGTGAGGGGTCGGTGACGGGACAGGGGGAAACACGCGGGGGTGGGCGCCGGAACCCGGCACCCACCCCGAGAAGGTTCTGCGGTCAGACCCTGGACCTCACGCCTTGATCGACTTCTGGTCGGACGTGCCGTCGGCCTTCTGGATCGCGACCTTGCGGGGCTTGGCCCGCTCGATGACCGGGATGCGCACCGCCAGGACGCCGTTGGAGTAGGCGGCGTCGATCTTGTCGCTGTCGAGGTGCTCGGACAGGTAGACGCGGCGGGTGAAGGTGCCCATCGGACGCTCGCGGACGAACAGGCGGTCGTCCTCCCCGTACTCCTCCTCGCGGCCGGCGCTCACCGAGAGCACCCCGCGGTCGACGGTCACCTCGATGGTGTCGGGGTCGATGCCCGGAAGGTCGAACCTCAGGAGGACGTCGTCCTTGCGCCGGACACCGTCAAGCGGCATGGCGCGGCCCGCGCCGTCACCGGACCCCAGGGCCTGACGCGCGAGCCGGTCGAACTGGCGGTCGAACTCCTGGATGAACGGGTCGATCGACGTCAGCAGCATCGGTAACCACCTCCGTATGGACTGGCAGGTATCCTCAAGCCTGCCTTCTCGAAAACCTCTTAGTTCAGTTATAGGTTAGTGGCATGCCGGTTCGCAAGTACCCTCCGGAAAATTCTTGTTCCCTCCTAGACCCCCCTGGTCAGGGCGTCGAACTCGGCGTCGGTCAGCTGGACGGTCGCGGCGGCGACGTTGTCCTCCAGATGGGCGACCGTCGAGGTGCCCGGGATGGGCAGCATCACCGGGGAACGGCGCAGCAGCCACGCCAGGGCGAGCTGTGACGGGGTGGCGCCGTGCTCCTTGGCCGCCGCGGCGAGCGGGCCGCCCTCCGCCGCGAGCTTGCCGGTCGCGAGCGGGAACCAGGGAATGAAGGCGATGCCGTTGGCCTCGGAGTACTCCAGCAGCGGCTCGGCGTCGCGGTGCGCGAGGTTGTAGAGGTTCTGCACCGAGACGATCGTCGCGGACCTCCCCGCCTCCTCGACGTCCTCGACGCTGACCTCGCTGAGGCCGATGTGGCGGATCTTGCCCTCCCGCTGCATCAGCGCGAGCTCACCGACCTGGTCGGCGACGGGCACCGCGGGGTCGATGCGGTGCAGCTGCAGCAGGTCGATCCGCTCGACGCCGAGGTGGCGCAGGCTCAGCTCGACCTGCTGGCGCAGGTACTCGGGGCGGCCCACCGGCGTCCAGATCCCGGGGCCCTGCCGGGTGAACCCCGCCTTGGTCGCGATGACCAGGTCGTCGGCGTAGGGGCGCAGCGCCTTCTTGATGAGCAGCTCGGCGACGAACGGGCCGTAGGAGTCGGCGGTGTCGATGAAGTTCACGCCGAGCTCGACGGCCCTGCGCAGGACGCGGACCGCCTCCTCGGGGTCGCGCGGGTCTCCCCACACGCCCTCTCCGGTGAGCTGCATCGTCCCGTAACCCAGGCGGTTGACGGTGAGGTCTCCCCCGATGGCGAACTGGCCCGACGCTTCGGCGGGACGAGTCGTGGTCGTCATGATGTCCTCCCAGGACATAGGCCTGATGTTCATGATTCGAAACAGCCCGGCGACGGAGCCGATTCCCCCTCCGGCGCCCGTACTCGTAAACCTTCCGGCACGTACTCGCAAAGCGCCCAGGATGGGACGGGCCATGTGAAATCACATGACGTCACTCACCCGGAAAGGCCCGCACGGCGGACGAGCCGGGAACACGTCCGGCCCGCGGGCGAACACCTCACCGTCGTGACGCCGGTCCGCCGCCGTGGCGTGCGGCGTTTTTGTCGGGGGGTTGTCGTAGCGTCGGTGGCCACGACCGTGGCGGACATGTCGTGGACGAAATCGGCTCCGGGCCCGGTCGGACGATCAGGAGCGTGGCCGCAGTGTCGAGCCAGATCGGCACCGGCTCGGAAAGGAACACCGATGAGTGGTGTACGAGTGCTGGTGGGCACGCGCAAGGGCGCGTTCATCCTGACCTCGGACGGAAAACGCGAGCGGTGGGACGTCAGCGGCCCCCACTTCGGGGGCTGGGAGATCTACCACCTCGCCGGATCTCCCGCCGACCCGTCCCGGCTCTACATGTCGCAGTCGGGCGGCTGGTTCGGGCAGGTGATCCAGCGGTCCGACGACGGCGGCGCGACGTGGGAGGCGGTCGGTAACCGGTTCCAGTACGACGGCGTCCCCGGCACCCACCAGTGGTACGACGGCACGCCGCACCCGTGGGAGTTCAACCGGGTCTGGCATCTGGAGCCGTCACCGACCGACCCTGACACGGTGTACGCCGGGGTCGAGGACGCCGCCCTGTTCCGCTCGGTGGACGGCGGGCAGAGCTGGCAGGAGTTGTCCGGGCTGCGCGAGCATCCCTCCGGGCCCTCCTGGCAGCCGGGTGCCGGCGGGATGTGCCTGCACACGATCGTCCCCGACCCGCGCGATCCCGCCCGCATCACCGTGGCGATCTCGGCGGCGGGCGTGTTCAGGACGGAGGACGCCGGCAAGAGCTGGCAGCCGGCGAACCGCGGCCTGCGGTCCGGGGGCATCCCCGACCAGGACGCCGAGGTCGGCCACTGCGTCCACCACATCGCAGCGCACCCGTCGCGTCCGGAGGTGCTCTTCATGCAGAAGCACTGGGACGTCATGCGCAGCGACGACGCCGGTGATTCGTGGTACGAGATCAGCGGTGACCTGCCCAGCGACTTCGGGTTCCCGATCGCCGTGCACGCGCACGAGCCGGACACCGTCTACGTCGTGCCGATCAAGAGCGACTCGGAGCACTACCCGCCCGAGGGAAGGCTGCGGGTGTACCGCAGCCGGACGGGCGGAAACGAGTGGGAGCCGCTCACCAGGGGGCTGCCGCAGAGCCACTGCTACGTGAACGTGCTGCGGGACGCGATGGCCGTCGACAACCTGGACCCGTGCGGCGTCTACTTCGGCACCACCGGCGGGCAGGTGTACGCCTCGGCCGACGCCGGTGACAACTGGACGCCCATCGTCCGGGACCTTCCGGCCGTGTTGTCCGTCGAAGTGCAGACGCTGCCATGATCCGCGTGGTGCTTCCGGCGCATCTGCGCAACCTCGCGAGTGTCGGAGGCGAGGTGGAGCTGCACGTCCAGGGGCAGGCCACGCAGCGCTCGGTCCTCGACGCGCTGGAGGCCCGCTACCCCATGTTGCGCGGGACGATCCGCGATCACGTCACGCAGCGGCGCCGCCCGTTCGTGCGGTTCTTCGCCTGCGAGCGGGATCTGTCCCACGAGCCACCCGACACCCCGCTGCCCGAGCCGGTCGCGACGGGGGCCGAGCCGTTCATGGTCGTGGGGGCCATGGCGGGCGGGTGACCCCTGACGGAGACGAGCGGCCCGGGCGGCGGAGGCCCGGCCGCTTCCAAGCCCCGCACCCGGCCATGAATTCGCCGGGAAGCAGGGCCCCGGACCCCGTTCCCGCGACCGGCCGACAATTCCGCGAAACCGGGAGGAGGAGCGGCGCACTCGTCCGACGGGCACGAGAAAACCATCGTGCACGGACCGTGAAACAGGCCGGGAAAACGAAGTCCGGGGATTCTCCCGCTCGCGCGAAAGGAAGTCACCACATACGCCGCACGGCCCGCCCCCGGTGGAAGGGGGCGGGCCGGGTGAGGGGGCGGTCAGCGGGTGAAGGTCACGTCCTTGATCCGCAGGGCGCCGCGGAAGACCAGGTAGACGTCCTGAGCGCCCCGTACGGCCGAGACGGGGGCGGTGGCCGTGGCCCACGAGTAGGTTCCGCCGGTGGCGGGCACCGGCACGGTCCCGGCGAGCCTGCCGGTCGGGGAGCCGAGGCGGATCTCGACGGAGGAGGCGGCGGTGGCCGCGACCCCGAGCCGCACGCCGGTGACCCCGGCGCGGAAGTCGGCGTCCTCGAAGGAGATCCACTCGCCCGCCGAGGCGCCGACCGCGTCGCCGCGGACCTTGGTCTCGTCGACCAGCTCGACGCCCGAGTAGTCGTCGAAGTCGGCGGCGCGGGTGGTCCGGGTGAGGTCGCGGGCCGGGATGCGCTCGC
This sequence comes from Streptosporangium vulgare, assembly GCF_042428775.1. Classification (NCBI taxonomy): domain Bacteria; kingdom Bacillati; phylum Actinomycetota; class Actinomycetes; order Streptosporangiales; family Streptosporangiaceae; genus Streptosporangium; species Streptosporangium vulgare. Next base: position 16,157 of record NZ_JBHMBS010000033.1, read on the forward strand.
CGTCCACCCGCATGGTCGCGCGCTGCCGGATCGCGTCCGAGGCCGAGCCGACCAGGACGTCGTGGGTGGACGGCTCCACCGCGAAACGGCCCCTGGTCACGTCCCACAGGGCCAGGTCCGCGGTCCTGAGCGTGAACCTCACGACCTTCGACTCCCCGGGGGCCAGGCTCACCCGCTGGAAGCCGCGCAGCTGCCTGACCGGCTGCTCCACCCGGGACGCGTGCTGGTGGGTGTAGAGCTGGACGACCTCGTCGCCCGCCCGTGAGCCGGTGTTGGTCACCTTCACGCTCACCTCGTGCCCGTCCCCCTTCGCCACGGCCTTGAGGCCCTGGTAGCCGAAGGTGGTGTAGCTCAGCCCGTGGCCGAAGGCGTAGAGCGGGCTCCGCTTCGAGTACAGGTAGGTCGAGCCGGTCTTGACGATGTCGTAGTCGAGGATGTCGGGCAGGGGCGTGCCGGCCCGGGGCCAGGTCTGGGTGAGGCGTCCGGCCGGGTTGGCGTCGCCGTACAGCAGGTCGGCGAGGGCGTGGCCGGTCTCGGCTCCGGCGTGGGTGGTCCACAGGATCGCCGGGACCTTCTCCTGGAGACGGTCGATCGTGGCCGGGTAGCTGTTCTCCAGGATCACGACCGTGTTCGGGTTGGCCGCGCGCACCGCCTCCACGAGCGCCCGCTGCCCCTCGGCGAGGCCGAGGTCCGTCCGGTCGTGGTCCTCGCGGCCGTTGATGAACGGCATGCTGCCGACCACGACCACCGCCACGTCGGCGCTCTTCGCCGCCGCGACGGCCTCGCCGACGCCGCTGCGCACGACCTCCTTCTCGAAGCGGGTGGCGTCCTCGGCGACGGTGAGGCCGAGCGTGCCGTCGGGCGCCGCCTTGACGTACTTGTTCTGGCCGAACCAGTCGTAGGCGGTCTCGTAGCCCGCGTAGCGCAGCAGCGTCGTGCCGTCGGCCTGCGCCTCCAGCTTGAACTGCTCCTGCACGAACCAGCCGGTGGGCTGCTCCTGGTTGTTGACGAGGGTGGACCAGTTGGCGCGGCTGACGTATTTGCCGTTGGCGACGCTGCGCAGGGTGACGATCCCCTGGCCCCAGTCGAAGACGTCGAACTGCTCGGTCGCGCCCGCCGAGGTCCCCGAGAGCCGCAGGTCCGCGCCCGCCCCTGTGCCCGCGGTGAGGTACCTGCCGCCGGACTTGAGCGCGATCCTGTCGACGCCCTCGGAGGTGACCGTGGCGGCGCGCTCCCCGATCCCGTCGAGGGGGGTGACCCGGTACGGGAGCCTGCCCGAGTACCAGTCGGTGTAGAGGGTGTCGGCGAGCGGGCCGACCACCGCGACCTTCTGCGAGGGGCGCAGCGGCAGCGTCCTGCCGGAGTTCTTCAGCAGCACCGCCGCCTCGGCCGCGGTCCGCCGGGCCAGCTTCCGGTGCGCGGGACTGTCGACCACGTCCTTGGTGATCTTCCCGTACGGGCCGCCGTCCGGGTCGAACTCGCCGAGCCGGAACCGGACGCCGAGAATGCGGCGGACGGCGGTGTCGAGGTCGGCCTGGGTGAGCAGCCCCCGCGCCAGCGCCTCGTTCACCGCGGCCACCGTCGGGGCGCCGTCGGTGTTGTCCACCGTGAAGCTCTCGACGCCCGCCTTGAGCATGGCGGCGGCACCTTCGGCCTTGGTGGCGAAGTAGCCCTGGGAGCCGGCGAGGTTGTTGGGCCCCCCGGCGTCGGAGACGTTGAACACCGGCCGGTCCGTCCAGGCCCTGACGGTGGAGTTCAGGTCGGTGACCGTGGCGGGCCGCCCGTTGACCAGGTTGTACGCGGTCATCACGCCGGTGGCCGCGCCCGCCTCCAGCGCCGTTTTGAACGCCGGGTACTCGTACTCGTGCAGGACGCGCGGGCGCAGGCTGGAGGAGGTCGTGTCGCGGCGGACCTCGTTGTTGTTACCCAGGAAGTGCTTGAGCACCGGGGCCGCCCGCAGGTGGTCGGGGTCGTCGCCCTGGATGCCCGAGCCGTACGCGGTGGAGATCGCGCCGGTGAGCAGCGGGTCCTCGGAGTAGCCCTCCTCGTTGCGGCCCCACCGGGGGTCGCGCAGCGGGTTGACCACCGGCGTCCACAGCTGCAGGCCCCACAGGCGGGGATTCTCCGCGTGGTAGCCCCTCGCCTCCTCCCCGACGGCCGTGCCGACCTTCTTGACCAGGTCGGGGTTCCACGTGCTGGCCAGGCCGACGGCCTGCGGGAACACGGTTCCCTCCGCCGCCACGACGTTCCCGCCGTTGTCGACGTCGGTGGACCAGGCGACGCCGTGCAGCGCCTCGGTGCCGGTCTTGAACAGCCCGATGCCGAGCCGCTCCACCGCGGGCTGGTACTGGTGGAGCCAGGAGACCTTCTCCGCCGTGGTGAGACGGCCAAGCAGGTCGTCGACGCGCCTGTCCAGCGGGAGCGAGGGGTCGCGGAAGGGATACTCGGGGGCCGTTCGCACGGTGCCGGCGAGTGGATGCTCGTGGGCCGCGCGGGCGGGGGCCACGCACAGTCCCAGGGTGAGTGCCGTCGCGGCGGCCACCGCGACGGGCTTGGCGGATAACGACATTTCGCCTCCAGGTCAGGGGGAGTCGAAGAAACGCGGCTCTCGGGGCGACGTCCGCCCCCGAGCGGCGTACGGCGTCGAAAGGGGTTATCTGATGGCGCCGACGGTCACGCCGCGGGTCAGTGTGCGCTGGAAGATGAGGAAGAAGACGACGGCCGGGAGGATGCCGAGCAGCGCCGAGGCGCTGGACATCGTCGCGTCCATCATCTTGTCCCCCTGCAGGACCCCCAGCGCGACCGGGACGGTCTGGTTCTCGTTGGAGATGAGGAAGACCAGCGGCAGGAAGAACTCGTTCCAGGTCCAGATGAAGAAGAAGACGAGCAGCACGCTCAGCGTCGGCCTGCTGATCGGCACCACGACCTGCCACAGGGCCCGCCACTTCCCCGCGCCGTCGAGGGCCGCGGCCTCCAGGATCTCGCGCGGGAAGCGGCCGAGCACCGAGGCGAGCAGGTACGTCCCGAAGGCGCTCTGGATCACCGTGAAGATGACGACCACCCCGAGCCGGGTGTCGTAGAGGCCGGTCTGCTTGGCCAGGTAGTACAGGGGGTAGACCAGCGCCTCCTGCGGCAGTGTGTTGGCCACCAGGAAGAGGACGAGGATCCACGTCCGGCCGCGCACCCTGCCGATGCCGAGCGCGTAGGCGTTGAGCACCGACAGCACCGTGGCGAGCACCGCGACCGAGCCGCTGATCAGCAGGCTGTTCCAGAGCTTGCCGCCGAAGTCGACGCGGTTCCAGAATTTGACGATCCCGTCGAGGTAGAGCTCGGAGGGCAGGCCGAGGGGCCCGCCGGAGGAGTAGTCGGCCGGGGACTTCAGCGCGTTGAGCGTGACGATGACGAACGGCACCAGCATCACGACGGCCAGCACGACCAGCGAGACCAGGACCGCGTGTTTCCGGATCATGCTTCCCCGTCCCGGTCCTGGATCCGCAGGAAGAACACCGTCACCACGATGATCACGAGGGTGAGCACGGTGGCGATCGCCGCGCCGTACCCGACGTTGGCCTTCTCGAAGAAGTTCTGGTAGCTGAAGTAGGAGGGCACGAGCGTGGCCCCGCCGGGACCGCCCCTGGTGAGCACGAAGATCGGCCCGAAGACCTTGAGCGCGGCGATCGTGCAGGTCAGCAGGACCACGTAGATCTCCGGCCGGATCTGCGGGATCGTGATGTGCCAGAACCTGCGCCACCACGACGCCCCGTCCATCTCGGCGGCCTCGTACAGGGCGGGGTCGACCCGCTGCAGCCCGGCCATGAAGATGACGACCGGGTAGCCGATCTGGAACCACACCATGATCACCATCACGCTCGGCAGCGCCCAGGCCGGGTCGCCGAGCCAGTTCCTCGGCTCCATCCCCAGCAGCCCGAGCAGCTCGTTGAGCGCCCCGAAGCGCGGGTGCATGATCCAGCCCCAGACGATCCCGGCGACCGCGACCGGCAGCACCTGCGGCAGGTAGTACGCGGCCCGCAGCGCCCCCGCGGTCCGGGGGCCGAACCTCCTGCTCACGTGGTCGAACAGGGCCGACGCGAGGACCAGGCCGATGAGCGTCGGGACGACCGCCATCGCGACGATCAGCGCGGCGTTGTTGCGGAAGGAGGTCCAGAACCGCTCGTCGGCCACGAGCCTCGCGTAGTTGTCCAGCCCGATCCACCGCGGGTCGCCGATGCCCTGCCACCGGGTGAACCCGATCCCGATGTTCATCAGGAACGGCACCGCGATGACCGCGGTGAACAGCACGGCGCTCGGCAGCAGGAAAACCCAGTACCCGCGGTCGCGAGACCTCTGCATCGGAGGTCTCCTCTCTGTTTCTCCGTACGTGGTTCTCCGTACGTGCGACCCGTGCCGTGCCGGTTCCACCGGTTCACGGCGTCACGGCACGGGTCACGGAAGGGGGGTCGTGAAAGAAGGTCGGGGAAGAGGGTCGCGGAAGGAGGCGTGAAGGGGGTCAGTTGCCGATGTCGGCGAGGTTCTCCTCGTACGGCGCGGCGATCTCGTCCAGGACCTGGTCGGAGGTCTTGGTGCCGTTGATGAGGTTCTGCACGCCCGAGACGAGCACGTCGTAGTAGCCGGGCGCCGGCCAGTCGGGGTAGAAGGCGAGCCCGTCGGAGGTCGAGAGCGTGTTGAAGTTCTCGATCAGCTCCTTGCTCTTCTCGTCGGTGATCGCGGCGGTGTCCGCGGCCACCGGGATGCCGCCGGAGTTGCCGAGCAGGTTCTGGATGTCCTTCTTCATCGTGATGTCGATGAAGTCGTAGGCGAGGTCCTTGTTCTTCGCGCTCTCCGGGACGACCCAGATGTTGCCGCTGGACCCGGCGCTCATCGTGTTGCCCGGCCACAGGAACGAGCCCCACTCGAAGTCCTTGACCTCGCTCGCGAAGCGGCCGTACCACCAGCTGCCGGAGACCAGGATCGGATACTTGCCGCCGATGAAGGAGACGCCCATGTCCTCGGCCTTGATCCCGGCGGAGTCCTTGCCGATGTAGCCCTTCTTCACCCAGTCGGCGAGGGTGTCGGCCGCGTACCTGAACTCGGGGCCCTTGAAGTCGACCTTGCCCTTGTAGAGCTGGAAGGCGTCCACCCACGGCCGCTGCGCCTTGCTCAGCGCGAGCTGGTAGAAGATCTGCTGCGCCGGATACTCGGCGCCGCCGACGGCGAGGGGAGTGGTCCCGGCCTTGGCGAACGTGTCGAGCGCGGCGGTGAACTCCTCGAAGGTCGTGGGCACCTTCACGCCCGCCTTCTTGAACGCGTCCTTGTTGTAGTAGACCATCACGTACTCGGCGTAGTTGGGCACGCCGTACCACTTGCCCGCGCCCATGACGCCGCGCTCGTCGTACCGCGCGGTCGTCTGGATCGAGGGGCTGAGCAGCTTGTCCCAGCCCCGCTTGGTCACCTCGGGGGTGAGGTCGGTGAGCAGGCCCTGCTTCGACAGCAGGCCGGCCGAGGCGTTGCCCTTGTTGTACTCCATCACGTCGGGGGCCTCGTCCGAGTTGAGGATCATCCCCGCCGACTGGCGGATCTGCTCGAACGCCTTCTCCTCGAACTTCACCGTCACGCCGGGGTGCGTGACCTGGAACTGCTTGACCGCCTCGGCCCAGGCCTTGCCCATCGCGCTGTCGGCGCCCTCGTAGTGCCAGAGCTTCAGGACGCGGGGAGCGCCCGCGGCGGGCGTCTCCGCCGCCTTCTCGGTGCCGCCGCACGCGACGAGCGCCGCGAGCGCGGCCACCAGGGCGACACCCGCCTTGAGGTTGACCATGGTTCTTCTCCTAGATGGTGGTGATGACGATCGGGACGCCTGGGCCCACCAGTTCGACGCCCGCGATCCGCGCGCTCCCCGAGACGGTCACCCGCAGTCCCTCCCCGTCGGGGACCGCGGTGATCGTGGTGTCCCCGTCGAGGTCGGAGACGGTGGTACTGATCTCACGTGTGCCGGCGCCGTACGCGAGCAGCGTGATCTCCCCGAACGGCCCGTCCCCGACGGTCCCGCCCGGCTCCGCCAGTACGGGGACGACGGCGCCGCGCCGGGCGAACAGCGGGACACGGTCCAGCGGCGTGGCGGCCGTGACGTACCGGCCGCCGGACAGGATCTCGCCCGTCCAGTGGTCCACCCACTCCCCTTCCGGCAGGTAGACCTTCCTGACCTGCTCCGGTGAGGTCATCGGCGCCACCAGCAGGTCGCGGCCGAGGAGGTACTGCAGGTCGGCCTGCCAGGCCACCGGGTCGTCCGGGTAATCCACGCACAGCGCCCGCATCATCGGCGCCCCGGTCCTGGCGGCCTCGACGGCCGCGGTGTAGATGTACGGCATGAGCCGGTAGCGCAGCCGCAGCGCCTCGACCGCCTCCGCCTCGACCTCGGGGAACTCCCACGGCTCCCGGCTGGTGGTGCCGTGCAGGCGCAGCAGCGGGGAGAGCGCGCCGAACTGGGTCCACCTGACGTACAGGTCGTCGGTGGGGCGGCCGGTGAACCCGCCCGCGTCGTGGCTCCAGAACGGGATGCCGGACAGGCCGTGCGCCAGCCCGCCGCGCAGCGTGCTGCCCATCGCGGCGTAGCTGGTGTAGGTGTCGCCGCTCCACTGCGCCGAGTGCCGCTGCCCGCCGAGGAACGACGAGCGCGCCCACACCATGCCGTGCCCGGCGACCTCCCGGGTCACCTCGGAGACGGTGTCGTTGAACAGCAGCGTGTAGACGTTGTGCAGGTCGGTGCCCGACATGCCGTTGGCCGCGACCGCGTCGTGCGGCACGCCCTCGGCGAAGTCGGTCTTGAAGACCTGGACGCCCTGTTCGAGCAGCGGGCGGAGCAGTCCCTTGAACCACTCGGTGGCGGCGGGGTTGGTGAAGTCGACGATGCCGCAGGCCGGGTAGGAGCCGTGCCAGCAGTCGGCCACGTAGACCTCGCCATCAGGCTTTTTAAGGAAATATCCGCTTTCGGCGGCCTGCGGGAAGACCGGGCTGAGGTGGGAGACGTACGGGTTCATCCACAGGCAGACCTTGAAGCCCATCGCGTCCAGCTCGGCCAGCATCCCCGCCGGGTCGGGGAAGCCCTCCGCGTCCCAGCGCATGTCCGACCAGTGCCCGTCCGTCTGCCAGTACGTGTCCAGGTGGAGCACGTCGCACGGGATCCCCCGCTCGCGGATCCGCCGCGCCCTCGCCATCACCCGCTCCTGGGTGTCGACGAAGAACCCCGAGGAGATCCAGGTGCCGAACGCCCACTTCGGCGGGAGCAGCGGGCGGCAGGTCAGCAGGTCGTACCGGTCGAGCACCTCCGGCGGGGTGGGCCCGGCGATCACGTAGTAGTCGATCAGGTCGTCCGGGACCACGATCTGCACGCAGCTGTGCGTGGACTGGCAGACGTCGAACTCCACCGGCGTCCCGCTGTCCACCAGCACGCCGTAGCCCCTGCTGGACAGGTAGAACGGGACGTTCTTGTACGCCCGCTGCGACTCGGCGCCGAACGCGTCGAAGTTCCACATCACCGGCCGCTGGCCACGCTTGTCGAGCCGGGTGAACGACTCGCCGAACCCGCTGAACACCTCGTCGGGCGGGGCCACGAAACTCTCGTGGTAGCCGGCCACCGCGCCGTCCGCGCTGGAGCGGCCGAACGGCAGCGTGCGCAACCGGCCGCTGATGTCGGTGTGCCCCCGGTCCTGCTCCAGCAGCGGCGCCCCGCTCGCGTCGGTGAACCTCAGGTGCCAGGGCGACAAGGTGATCTCCGCGCGGAGCGAGCCCGCGTCGAGCAGGATCGTCCCGTCGCGACTCTCCACCCGCGCCCCGGCGAACGTGCCCGGCGTCACCATGGAGATCGCGGCGGCCGACCTGGTCCGCGCGTCCGCGTCCTCCCCGAGCCTGACCCGGATCACTCCCTCGCCCGCCACACCCACCTGGACCAGGAGCGTCTCCTCCGCCGAGGTCACCGCCTTCAGGATCACCCCGGTCTCGTCGGAGGCCACCGGCTCCGCCGAGATCAGCGCCGACAGGCCCTGCTCGCCGTGTGAGCGGACGGGCAGCTCCGGCGGATCCGCGACGAAGTACTCGTGCGCGACCAACGGGGGACGGTAGGGCATGGGAACTCCAGCGCTCAGGCTTCCGTTTGCTGAATTAGTTTTACGTCCAAACCAACAAACGTCAATGCCCTCACCCTGCCGCGACCCACCCCCGGCACCGTCCTCCGAGCCGGTGCACGCGTCGCCTCGAACGTGACCCGCCGTTGCCGGGAGCCCGCGAATCGTGAACCACGAAGCGGAGGGCGCGAGCGGGGCGCGAGCGCGCGAACCGGGAGCCGGGAGCCGGGAGAAGGAGACAGGAGACAGGAGACAGGAGGCAGGAACGCGCCGCCCCGAGCCCGCGCCCTTGAACGGGACCGGCGGCCCGTGATAATTAGTTTAGCTACCATCCAAACAAAGGAGTGGCCGGTGGACTGGCCTGGACGATCGGGCGGGCTGTGTTACGGCGGGGACTACAACCCCGAGCAGTGGCCGGAGGAGGTCTGGGAGGAGGACGTCGCGCTGATGCGGCGGGCCGGGGTCAACCTGGTCAGCGTCGGGGTGTTCTCCTGGGCCCGGCTGGAGCCGTCACCGGGCGTCCACGACTTCGGGTGGCTCGACCGCGTCCTCGACCTGCTGCACGACGGCCGCATCGGGGTGAACCTCGCCACCCCGACCGCCTCCCCGCCCCCCTGGTTCGGCCTCGCCCACCCCGACGCCCTCACCGTCACCCCCGACGGCACCCGGCTCACCCACGGCAGCCGCGACACCTACTGCGTGCACGCCCCCGCCTACCGCGCCGCCTCCGTCCGCATCGCGGGCACCCTCGCCGAGCGCTACCGCGACCACCCCGCGCTCGCCATGTGGCACGTCCACAACGAGTACGGCACCGCCTGCCACTGCGAGCACGCCGCCTCGGCCTTCAGATCCTGGCTGCGCGCGCGGCACGGCACCCTGGACGCGCTGAACGACGCCTGGACCACCTCGTTCTGGAGCCAGCACTACTCGGCGTGGGAGCAGGTCACCCCGCCCCGCGCCACCCAGTACCTGCCCAACCCGTCCCAGGTCCTCGACTTCCGCCGGTTCGTCTCCGACGCGATGCTCGGCCACTTCCGCGAGCAGAAGGCCGTGCTGCGCGAGCTCACCCCGGGCGTCCCGGTCACCACGAACTTCGTCCTCGGCGACTGGGTGCCGGTGAACCACCGCCACTGGGCGGCCGAGGTCGACCTCGTCGCGATCGACCACTACCCCTCGGCCGACCCGCCCGCCGAGACGGCCTTCGCCGCCGACCTCGCCCGAGGCTGGGCCTCGTCCCCGGCGCGCGACTCGACCGCGGACCCGACACGAAACCCGGCCTCGTCCCCGGCGCGCGACTCGACCGCGGACCCGAGCCCGGCCGTGGAGCGTACCCCCAAACCCTGGCTGCTGATGGAGCAGGCGGTGGTCACCTACACCGGCCCCCGGATGCTCGCCAAGCGCCCCGGCGAGATCACCAGGCTGAGCCTGTCGCACATCGCGCGGGGCTCGCGGGGAGCGATGTTCTTCCAGTGGCGGGCCTCCCGGGGCGGCGCCGAACTCTGGTACGGCGGCATGGTCCCGCACGCCGGGCCCGACTCGCGGATCTTTCGTGAGATCTGCGACCTGGGCGCCCTGCTGCCCACTCTGGAGGACGCCTGCGCGGCTCCCGTCGAGGCCGGGGCCGCGATCCTCTGGGACGCCGAGGCGGGCTGGGCGCTCCAGTCCCCCGGCCTGCCCTCCACCGAGCTGAACTACGCCGAGACCGTACGCCAGGCCCACCGGGTGCTCTACCGGCACGGCGTCACCGCCGACCTCGTCCACCCCTCGGCCGACCTGTCGGCGTACCCGCTCGTGCTCGTCCCCGCCCTGTATCTCGTCTCCGACGCCGACGCCGCCAACCTGCGCCGCTATGTCTCCGGCGGCGGCACCCTCGTGGTCTCCTACCTCAGCGGCGTCGCCGACGAACACGCCCGCGTCCGCCTCGGCGGCCACCCCGGCGCCCTCCGCGACCTTCTGGGCATCCGCGTCGAGGAGTTCCACCCCCTCCCTCCCGGCGTCGCCCTCACCCTGTCCCCTCCGGACATCCTCGACGGCGACCAAGGCGAGTGGGACGGCCAAGAGGACCGGGGACACCGGGGCGAACGGCCGGAGACCGGAACGTTCTGGAGCGAGCACGTCCACCTCGAAGGCGCCGAGGCCCTCGCCGTCTACACCGGCCCTCACACCTCCGGCACCCCGCTCGCCGGCCAACCCGCCATCACCCGCCACCCCTACGGCTCCGGCACCGCCCTCTATGTCTCCACCCGCCTGTCCGACACCGCCTACGCCCACCTGCTCGGCCTGAAGCCCGCCCCCGTTGAACTCGTACGACGCGGCGACTGGCTCTTCGCCATCAACCACAGCGACGAGGAACACGAAGTAGCAGGCTCCCGCCTACCTCCGGGCGGCTTCTCCGTACGAACACGCAGGGCTGATGGCGACAGCGTCGCCATCAGGCCGCCGACCGCTGTCACAACCCGTCCCTGTCCTCAGGCTTGGTCGTCACCTTGTTCGCGGGCGGCGCCTTGAGGGAGACCTTGCCGCCCCAGCCGGTGAAGCGCGTCTCGACGCTGATCGTATTGCCTTCCCACGCGGTGCTGTCGTATATGCCAGTGGGCGGAAAGGACGTGATCAGGCACTGCGGCAGATGGTTTCTGTCCAGAGTGAGCTTGAACGTCACCACAGTCTTGTCGCTCGCCCGGAGCGGCAGGGTGGCGCGGAACCAGGGCGAGACCTTGGACCACGATACTGAGCACGAAGCCGCAGGCCAGTCCCTTATGCCGAATAATGAAACGCTTCATGCATGGATGTGGGGTCATGTATATATCATCCATAAATGAAGGATTTTAGGATCTTTTGCAACACGTGCACCATATATGGTGTTCGCCCGACCTGCTCCCGGGCACCATGAACGCACTTGTGTGAGGGGAGGGTGAGCCTCATGGGTCACGGTGCGGACTATATGAAATCCGAGTCGTTGGACAGAAGCGGTCAGGAACTGACCGAAGTCGAACGCGAGCAGCTGAAAGAACTGCTTCGCACGGCGAAGGCCGACGGTAAGCAGTAGATGCGGAAGCCAAACAAAGGGCATGGGACGGCATCTCCCGCGCCCACCATCTGTTGCCAAAACGAATCGGCGACAGGAGGAAACAAGAAAATGGAGTCGAAAGCAGAGCGTATATGTGGTCCACCATTCGAGGTGGAGCGCACGGTACCACTGCTGGAGGCCATGAGGCGGGTGATGGTTGCCCTGGCGGAACTGGGCTTGGAGCCGGAGCTCACCGATTTGGGCCAGGGCGGCGATCCGACCGCCTGGTCGTGCCGGATGCTCACCGACGGCGGAGCCGTGCCACCGATGGCTCAAGGGATGGGCAAGGGCCGGCGCGAGGAAGCGCGCGTGGGAGCGCTGTATGAGGCGCTTGAGCACTACCTCACCGGCCCGGCGTTGTTCGACCCGACAGCCGTGGAGCTGACTGAATCCGCTCAGATCGCGGCCGGGCCACTGCGGAATGAGGCCTGCGGCGTACTGCTGGCCCAGACACCCACCCAGCGTCTGGCCTGCCACCGCTACCACTCCCTGGGAGGAGGACGGGAGACGCTGGTGCCGCTGTTCTTGTCGGCCCCCTGGTATGTCGAGACCCACGCCGGTCAGCTGCGCGAACAGAGCGCGGATACCTACGACTACCGCCATCTGATGCGCTACAGCTGCAACAGCGGCTCGGCCGTCGGCGTCACCGCAGACGAAGCGCTGCTGCACGCCCTCAACGAGAGCATCGAACGCGACGCCTTGTCCCTACTTCTGGTGCGGTCCTTCCTGTGCGCAGCCGGCTTCCGGCCCACCGTGATCGATCCGGCCACTCTCCCGGGCGAGCTGGCGCATGCCTACTCGGCAGCAGAGCAGCTCACCGACTCCTCGGTGTATCTGCTGGACATCACCAGCGACCTCGGGGTGCCCACCATGCTCGCCTACACCGCTCCCACCCTCCACCACCCACACCGACGCGGCGTCGGCACCTCACTCAGCCCCGTCTATGCCACCTGGCGCGCTCTCACCGAACTCCTCCAGACCACCTTGGGGGAAACCTTGTCGTGGCCCGACGCCCCACTGCGCGGTGAACTCGCGGGGCTCGCCGCCTATCCCGCCCTGCACGCGTGCGGGCAGTTCGACCTCACCGACCACCTGCGCGGCGCCCTCACCATCCCCTTCACCTCGGTCGGCAGGGTGCCCGATCAACCCCATGCGCAACTGCACAGGCTGATCGCCACTCTGAACGCGCACGGCTACACGCCTTACCGTCGCACGGTGGCCACACTTCCAGGCGCGATCACCGCCGTACACGTGATCGTGCCTGGCTTGGAACGTTTCCTGCTGATCACGGACGGTAACCTCATCCTTCCCGGCCCCCGTGGACAAGCCACCGCTCAAGGCCACGAAGGCCGACCGGCTCCTCAACGGTGACCCCCAGGGCCTACCGCCCGTCAAGGACGGCTGGGGCGGCCACGGTTGAAGATCTTCTGGGCGATATTGGGTCGGCCTTTGTCTGGCGGGCAGCAGATTTGCGAAGGATTGGAAACGGCCGGAGCCAAATCCCCTAGCCAATGAATCGCCACAGTATGCATGGTGGCGGTAGGGAAGACAGCCAGGCCGGTCGCCGACAACACGGAGGACCATGCCTCCTCGGTGTCGTATACAGCTTTGCTGACTGCGACAAGGCGCGCCTCGCCTTCCGCGTGAGTGGAGGGGAAGGGGACAGATGAGAAAACCCATCCCCGTATCTCAGAAAATTCCCGACAATGAGGTGCACCGACTACTTGAGTTCTACGATCGGGCGATGCTACAGGCGACCTCGTTGCCGTTGATCGAGTGGCTGCCCTGTCGTCCTTCCCGGTGGCGGCTCCTCCGACCGTTTTCCCGGTTGCCACGGCTGACCTTGGGCACGCGGACGCTGATTATTCGACATATTGACCGATCCCTCTCCGCGCTTGGGCATCGTTACACGGCCCGAGAGGCTCTCGACACGTCCTCGACCAAGCTGACAGAAGACCGCGACACATGCATGCGGTACCGCGAGTCCCTGCCGCTCGGACGATACGAATGGATGGTGATCGGCTTCGCGGTGCCGGCGCTGTTCCTCACCGCGGTGCTCATCGAGGCGGCCAGTCGCTGGACCTCGGAGGGAAGGAAGATCAAGGAACTCCTGGCGGCGACGCTCGCCTACTTCGCCATCGGTTCGCGGTCGGCCGAGGCTGAGAAGGTCGTCACCAAGGCCTTCGAGCTGGGAATCACCGGCCTGCTGGCATCGCTGGCGATCGTGTTGATCGGCTGCTACGTGCTGACCCGGTCGTTCGTTCCGGCCTTTCGGCTCAAGCGTCAGATCCTCAACCTCTCCGATCAGGACGATCGCGACGTTCGTGAGTCGGCGAGTAGCTGGCACGTCACCAAGTCGGTCGGGGCCTACCAGCAGGAGCGGAAGGTCTTCACCGATCTCGGCTACCGGCCGCCCCGGGAGTTCCCACTCGACCTCGTGGTCCTGATCTTCCCGGTCGCCTGCCTGACGGTAGCGGCGGTAGCTCTGGCATTGAGTGCGGCCACCCCGGTGACCATCCGGTGGTGGGCACTGTGGCTTGCGGGTTTGGCGGGGCTACGTGCGGTGTGGCTGTGGTCTGCTTGGCGTGGCCGCCAAGGCCAGGACCGGACACCGCCTGTGGTCGGCATCGCGAAAGGCACTGGCCACTATGTGGAGTCCCGGCCCATCACCGAAGCCGTGGCACTGCCATTCCTGCTTTTTACGGCCCTCTGGCTGTATCCACTGCTGGGGGCGATCACCTTCCATCGCTTCGCCCTGACCGCAGACCGGTTACGTGCCGCGGCAGCCATTCGCAACGGACGCCCCCCACGTGGCGGTCGGCCCCTGCTGGCAGCTGCGGCTTTCGCCATCGCCACACTGATCTACATTCCGGCCCGCTTCGTGTGGAGGGGGCTGCCCGAGCTTCTCCAGGTAGCGGCCTGGGCTTTGGTCGTCACCGCGCCAATCGTTGTTCTGGTCCTCCACCTGTGGCGGTTGGCCGGGCTTTTCGATGTCGACCGGCCAGCGCGCCGTCGGTACCGGAGGTGTGCTGCCGCGGCCTGCTCCCTCCTGCTGGTCCTGCTGGTCTCGCTGGTCCTGCAGAAGATGATGAGGTGGGAGCCGGTACTCCAGAAAGTAGTGCTGGCTCCTTTTGCGGCCATCGCCGCTGGCATTCTTGCGCTGTATGCGCTGCTAATGGGAGCGATTCAACGGTGCCAGAACCGTCTTGTAACAGAAGAACGCCTAACCGTACCGGTCTCGAACGGCATCTGTGAGGACAGTACTGCTCTCGATCGGACATTGACATCTTCGTACGAAGCTCTCGGACGCTCAAGCCCAGTCCATCTGGTCCCGTCTCGCCATTCAGTGAGTCGGCGTCATGTGTCGGGCCGGTTGTCATGGCCTGTGCAGGTATTCATCGAGTATCGTCACGGCGATGTTGACCGGCAGCGGAGGAGACATCACGCCCCCAATACGATAGGTAAATCGGGTGAAGGTCGCCCTCCGTAGCGGATTGCCTGGGTCGGTGTTGGCCTGTCGCGCAGCGTTTCCGGGCCGGGATGCGGTGCCGGATGGTGATGGGTCTGATCAGAACGTCCTTGACGAGGAGTCACAGACTCGCCGGACCGCGCCACCGCACCCTTCTGGTCGGCTCTCCGCGTTCCGGTCCATCCATGATCTCCGCTGACCGGTTGCGCAGATCGCACTGAGAGATCTGGCGGGAGTGGTCGGGCCCAGGAGTGCTCACCCATCGACTCCAACTTCGAGTGCTACCAGGTAGCACTCGAGTGTCGCGCAATACCCGCTGTGTCCATATCGACTCATGGCACGGCGGCTCCGCCCTGGAGAACGGCAGCCAGAGAGGGGCCCGCAGCCTGACCCGATACGGATTGGTCTCAAGAAGCATTCGCCCGTACGGATCATCGACAAGACTTACGGTCATGAAGATGCGGATCGAACTGGTGGCGGTCGTCGTGGAGGACTACGACCGGGCCATCGAGTTCTTCACCAGGGCCCTGGGCTTCGAGCTGGTCGAGGACTCGCCGTCGTTGACGAACGACGGCCGCCCGAAGCGGTGGGTCGTCGTCCGGCCACCGGGAGGTGAGACCGGCATCCTTCTCGCCCGTGCGGACGGCGAGCGCCAGGCCGCCGTCGTCGGGGAGCAGTTCGCCGGGCGGGTGGGGTTCTTCCTGCGGGTGGACGACTTCGACGCCGCGCACGCGCGGATGGTGGCGGCCGGGGTCGAGTTCGTGACCGCGCCGCGCACCGAGCCGTACGGGCGGATCGCCGTCTTCCTGGACATCGCCGGCAACCGATGGGACCTGCTCGGCCCAGCCTGAACACGGACGCCAACACGGACGCCAACACGGACACCGACACCAACGCGGACGCGGACAGCGACCGTCACGCGGCGAAAGCGAGTCCCGGATCCCGATGACCGAGGGGAGGCCGGTGGGCGGGCTGCTCGCTAGCGCCTATCCGGAAGAGCGCCCAACGGAAGACCACCCAAAGGAAGGGCACCTAACGGAAGAGCTCCAACGGAAGAGCGCCCAACGGATGAGCCCCTAACAGAAAAGGTGCAAGTGGGTGTCTAGCGTGATGCAATGGTCCGCTGACACGATCGGGGCTGCTTTGAAGGAGGCTCCCGTGCGTCGTTCCATCCCCCTGGCTCTCATCGTCGCGATCTTCGCGCTGTCGGGGACAGTCATCTCTCCCGCCCAGGCCGCGGCCGGGCCGTGCAGGCCCGGTCAGGGCGTGAACCTGCGTGGCAAGGACTTCACCAGGGGCGCCCAGCTTCCCGCCACCCTGCGCTGCGCCGACCTGACCGGGGCGAAGCTGAACGGTGTGGAGCTCATCCAGAAGGACCTCACCGGAGCGATCCTGCGCGGTGCCTCGCTCAAACAGGCCAACCTCACCCAGGCCACGCTGAAGTACGCCGACCTGCGGGGCGCCAACCTCGCCGAGGCCGACCTGGGGCAGATGCACGCCGACCACGCCGACCTCCGCAAGGCGATCCTGGTCGACGCCGAGGCCGGGCAGGCGGAGTTCCCGCACGCGGACCTGACCGGGGCGAAGCTGACCAGGGCCGAGCTGACCCAGGTCGACTTCACCAACGCCAAGCTGGTCGACGCCGACCTTGAGGAGAGCACCCCCGGCCAGCTCAAGGCGCGCAAGGCCGACTTCACCCGGGCCAAGCTCCGCGAGGCCAAGATGAGCCAGGCGAACCTGCGCAACGCGACGTTCAAGGACGCCGACGTGAGCGAGGCCGAGTTCACCCAGGCCGAGCTGGACGGCGCCGACTTCACCGGCGCGCTGGTCGAGGGCGCGTCCTTCATCCAGGCCGACGACGTCGACCTCACCGGTTCCAAGGGCAAGCCCACGGGCATCACCGTCGCGATGCCGACCTCGCTGCCCGACCTCGACATCTTCGGGACCAAGGAGACGGACGCCCCGCAGGACGAGTCCACCCCGAGGAGCGGCGGCCTGTCCGTGGGACTGGTCATGGTCGTGCTCAGCGCCGTGGGCCTGGCGCTGACCGTGGTGGCCTGGGGTGTCAGCGCCCAGCGGCGGACCCGGCGCAACGCGCGGTTCCTCCAGATGCGGCGCGACGCCGAGGAGGACATCACCCGGCTGGGCGAGGGGATCGACCAGCTCGACTACGAGTTCCAGGTGAGCGGGCGCGGCGGCATGACCGCCGACCGCGACTGGCGCCTCGCCCTCGACGCCTACGAGGCGGCCAAGCAGGCTCTGCTGGTCGCCCGCCGCCCGGAGGAGCTGCACTTCGTGGCCCGCGCCGTCCGGGACGGCGGAGCCGCCCTGGACCGCCTCCGCTCTCGCGTGCACTGACAGGCTCGAAGGACGGCGCCCGCTCCCAGGGGTACGCCAGGTCCGAAGGCCGACGGGCGTTCCCGGGGGTCGAGGCCCGAAGGCCTGCGACCGTTCCCACGAGTAAGAGGCCCGAAGGTCAGCGGCCGTTCCCGGAGGTGCGAAGGTAGCGCGCGCGCATGGCCTCGCTGGCGACGGGACCGGCGGTGAAGACGAACTCCTCGCTGGAGTCGAGGCGGCGGCCGGTGGCGGCGTCGACGACGGCGGGCTCGACCTCCTCGCCGGTGGCGGCGTCGACGAGGATCATGGCGCGCTGTGACGGGTCGAGCCGGGAGTTGCCCCAGGCGGCCAAGGCGACGATCACCGGGCGCAGGGACCGGCCCAGCTCGGTCAGGACGTACTCGTGGCGGGTGGGGTTGGTCTGGTAGGCGCGGCGCTCCAGCAGCCCGTCGGCGACGAGGGTCTTGAGGCGGCTGGTCAGCATGCTGGAGGAGATGCCCAGGTTCTCCTGGAACTCGTCGAAGCGGGTGTAGCCGTCGAAGGCGTCGTGCAGGATCAGCAGGGTCCACCACTCCCCGACGTGAGCCACCGTCGTCGACAACGGGCATTCACGATCTTCCAGTCTGATCCGGCTCGCCACCGTGACCCCTCTCCCCACAGTTACTGCTAAAGTCGAAGTGACTTACTCCTATTTTAGCAGCCACTGGGGGTGCGGGCGTCGCCATGCCCGTGTCCGGGACGGAGCACACCGTGGAGACCTTCATCAGCGACTCGCTCGACGGCAGGCGCGCCCTGGTCACCGGCGGTACCAAGGGCACGGGAGCCGCCATCGCCAGGCGGCTCGCGCGGGCCGGGGCCACGGTGCTGGTGACCGCCCGCACCCAGCCGGACGACATCGACCCCAAGCTGTTCATCGCGGCCGACGCCTCCACCCGCGAGGGCACCGGCAGCGTCGTCGAGCAGGTTCTCGACCGCCTCGGCGGCGTCGACATCCTGGTCCACAACCTCGGCGGCTCCGACGCGCCCTCCGGGGGCTTCGCCGCCCTGGACGACGACGCGTGGGACAGGGAGCTCAACACCAACCTGCTGGGCGCCGTCCGCCTGGACCGCGGGCTGCTGCCCGGCATGATCGAGAACCGCTCCGGCGCGATCGTGCACATCTCCTCGATACAGCGCCGGATGCCCCTGTACGACGCGACGCTGGCCTACGCCGCGGCCAAGGGGGCTCTCACCGTCTACAGCAAGGGCCTGGCCAACGAGGTCGCCCCGCACGGGGTGCGGGTCAACTCCGTCGCCCCCGGCTTCATCAGGACGACGGCCGCCGACCATCTCGTCGACCGCATCGCCCTCGGTTCCGGCATCGACCAGCAGGCCGCGCTGCGAAAGCTGATGGACTCCCTCGGCGGGATCCCCCTCGGCCGCCCCAACCTCCCGGAGGAGGTCGCCGAGCTCGTCGCGTTCCTCGTCTCCGACCGCGCCGCCTCCATCGTCGGCGCCGAGCACGTCATCGACGGCGGCACCCTGCCGACCGTCTGACCCGGCTCACCGATCCGGCCACTCACCCACCGGCAGCACCGGTACCACCACCCACCCGGAAGGAACCGTCCCCATGTCCGACGTACCCACCGTCCCAGACGCCGTCCGCCGCTACTTCGAGCTGGCCACCCTGCCCGACCAGGACGCCTACTTCGCGCTGTTCGCGGACGACGCGACCGTGGAGGACGAGGGCGCCGAGCACCACGGCATCGCCTCGATCCGCGCCTGGCGCACCGGCGTGCCCACCGTCACCTACACCGTCACCGGCGTCGGCCTCACCGGCGACGGCGCCACCCTGGTCACCGCGGACATCTCCGGCGACTTCCCCGGCAGCCCGGTGACCCTGCGGTTCCATTTCGAGTACGGCGAGGACGGGCGCGTCCGCGTCCTGCGCATCCGTCCCTGACCGCGCAGGGAGTCAGATGCCGCTGGGGGTCATCGGCTGCATGAGGCGGCGGGCGGCCTCGGTGACGGAACCGGACAGGGAGGGGTAGACCGCGAAGGTGTGGGCGATCTGGTCGACCGTCAGCCGCTGCTGGACGGCGACCGAGACCGCCAGGATCAGCTCCGACGCGCGGGGGGCGACCACCACACCGCCCAGGATGATGCCGGTGTTCGGGCGGCAGAACAGCTTCACGAAGCCGTCGTTGAAACCCTGCATCTTGGCGCGGGCGTTGGTGGCGAGCGGCAGCTTGACGATGTTGGCCTCGATCTCCCCGTTCTCGATCGCCCGCTCGGCGATGCCCACGGCGGCGATCTCGGGGTCGGTGAAGATGGCGGAGGCGACGGTGGCCAGGCGGAGCGGGTGCACGGCCTCGCCGAGGGCGTGCCAGACGGCGATCCGGCCCTGCATCGCGGCGACCGAGGCGAGCATCAGGACCCCGGTGCAGTCTCCGGCCGCGTAGACGCCGGGCGCGGAGGTCCGGGAGACCTTGTCGACCTGGATGAAACCGCCCTTGTCGAGGGTGACCCCGGCCTCCTCGAGACCGATCCCCGCGGTGTTGGGGACCATGCCGACCGTCATGAGGCAGTGGCTGCCCTCGGCGGTCCGGCCGTCCTCCAGGGTGACGACCACGCCGTCCGGGGTGCGCTTGACGGACTCGGCGCGGGAACGGCCCATCACGTTCATGCCGCGGCGCCGGTAGACCTCTTCGAGGACCTCGGCGGCGTCGGCGTCCTCGTTCGGCATCATGCGGTCGCGGGAGGAGACGAGCGTGACCTCCGAGCCCAGCGAGCGGTAGGCGCCCGCGAACTCCGCGCCCGTGACGCCGGAGCCGACCACGATGAGGTGCTCGGGCAGCTCCTCCAGGTCGTACAGCTGACGCCAGGTGAGGATGCGCTCGCCGTCGGGCTCGGCGCCGGCCAGGATGCGCGGGGTCGCGCCGGTCGCCACGATGACGACGTCCGCGCGGATCGTCCGGTCTCCGGCCCTGACCACCTGCGGGTCGACGAGCCGTCCCGGAGCCTTGATCACCTCGACGCCCTCCGCCGCCAGCCTGGCGGCGATGTCGGCGGACTGGGCACGGGCGAGATCCTTGACACGCCTGTTCACCAGCGGCATGTCGGCGATGACACCGCCGACGTCGCCGTCGGGGCCGCCGGTGTAGTGGACCCCCAGCATGCTGGCGTCCAGGAGCGCCTGCTTGCGCACCGACGTGGCGATCAGTGTCTTGGACGGTACGCAGTCGGTGAGAACGCAGGCCCCGCCGGGGCCGTCCTGTTCGACCACGGTGACCTGCGCTCCCAGTTGGGCGGCGACCAGCGCCGCCTCGTATCCGCCGGGACCGCCACCGATGATCACTATCCTCGTCACATAGCCCATTCTCCCGCATGATGGGACCGGACCTCGCTCGGCATCCCTCCTAAACCACGAAACCCCCACAAAACCATCGGGATTCCGCGAGACATCGGCGTGGCTTCGAAGCTGAGTGAGCGTCTCGCGGATCTTGGATTAGTGTTTGTCTCCGTGCCTGTCTACGCCGCTTACGGCAGCAACATGGACCCGAAGCAGATGGCCCAGCGGGCCCCTCACTCCCCGATCAGGGGGACGGGCTGGCTCCAGGGCTGGCGCCTGACCTTCGGCGGGAACGACCTGGGCTGGGAGGGCGCGCTCGCCTCCATCGTCGAGGACGCCGCCGACCAGGTCTTCGTCGTCCTCTACGACGTGCCCGAGTGGGACGAGAGCTCCCTCGACCAGTGGGAGGGCGCGGCCCGGGGCCTCTACCACAAGGTCAAGCTCCGGGTGCAGACCATGGAGGGCGAGGTCGTGGCGTGGTTCTACGTGCTCGACGGGTACGAGGGCGGGCTGCCCTCGGCCCGCTACCTCGGCATCCTCGCCGAGGCCGCCGAGCGCGCCGGTGCCCCCGACGACTACGTCAGGGAGCTGCGCGGCCGTCCCTGCACCTCCCTGGGGAGCTAGAGGGCGCCCTTCCCCAGGATCTTGCCGGGAAGCCGCCGGGCCCGACACGTCACCGGCCGCGTCCCGGCGAGTCGCCGGCCCGGCGCGTCACCACCGCGTCCCAGGGGGCCTCGGCCCGGCGTGTCACCGGCCGCGTCCCGGGGTCGTCGGCCCGGCGGCTCCCCGGGAGCGCGCGAGCCCGCACGGAACGTGGCGTTAACCGGCACGCCATCCCGCCTTCACCTGGAAAAATGCCATGATTCCAGGGTGAAGGACGGACCTCCCGAAAACGGAGAAGTCGGGCGCGGGTCATCCCTGCGCGAGGTGACCTGGCTGTTCCTGCGGCTGGGCGTGATCGCCTTCGGCGGTCCCGCGGCGCACATCGCGATGATGCACGACGAGGTGGTGCGGCGGCGCGGCTGGCTGACCGAGCAGCGCTTCCTCGACCTGGTCGGCGCGACCAACCTCATCCCCGGCCCCAACTCCACGGAGCTGGCCATCCACATCGGCCACGACCGCGCCGGGTGGCGTGGCCTGGTGTCGGCCGGAGTCTGCTTCATCCTGCCCGCCGCGCTCATGGTCGGCACGCTGGCGGCCCTGTACGTCCACTACGGCCACACCCCCGCGGTGAGCGGGATCCTGTACGGCGTCAGGCCCGTCGTCATCGCGATCATCGTCTGGGCCCTGCTCTCCCTGGTCCGTACCGCGCTGGGGACCACGTACCTGTGGATCCTGGCCGTGGGCGTCCTGGCGGCCTACCTGCTCGGCGTGAACGAGCTGCTCCTGCTCGCCACCGGGGGCCTGCTGACCGTGGTGGTGCGGACGATCTCCGCCCGGCGTTCCCGCCCGCGCGGCGTCGGAGAGGAACCGCCCTCGGACGGCTCGCGGACCTCGCGGGCGCTGCTGGCCGCGCCGCTGGCCCTGGCCGGTGGCCAGGACCCCGACCATCTGCTCCGCCTCTTCCTCACCATGCTCAAGATCGGAGCCGTCCTGTACGGGAGCGGCTACGTCCTGCTGGCCTTCCTGGAGGGTGACTTCGTCGAGCGGCTCGGCTGGCTCAGCTCCACCCAGCTCGCCGACGCCGTCTCGATCGGCCAGTTCACCCCTGGCCCGGTCTTCACCACGGCCACCTTCGTCGGCTACCTGGTCGCCGGAGTCCCGGGGGCCGTCCTCGCCACGGTGGCCATCTTCCTGCCGAGCTTCCTGCTGGTCGGGCTGCTCACCAGGATCACCGACCGGATCAGGTCGAGGGCCTGGTCGAGCGCGCTGCTCGACGGGGTGAACGCCGCCGCGCTCGCGCTGATGGCCGGAGTCGCGCTCCAGCTCGGCCGCATCTCCCTGGTCGATCCGCTCACCTGGGCGCTGACGGCCGGAACGCTGCTGGCCCTGTGGAGGACGAAGCTGAACTCGGCGTGGCTGATCGCGGCGGGAGCGGCGGTCGGCCTGGTCTCGGTGATCGCCACCCGGCTCGTCTGACGGTTCGTCCAACGACTCGTCGCCGGACCCGCCGCCCAGGACGGCCGTACCCTCCGTTGAGCAGGAGACACGACGTGGCGCGAAGGCGGATGACCGGTACGCTCGGTGACGTGACCAATGACCCTTATGCACTCGCCAACGACGCCGCGGACGCGCTGAGAAGCGCCGTCGGCGTGGATTCCTTCGACGTCGCGCTGGTGATGGGGTCCGGCTGGGTCCCGGCCGCCGACGCGATCGGCGAGACGGTCGCCGAGATCCCGGTGACCGACCTGCCCGGCTTCGCGCCGCCCGCCGTGCAGGGCCACGCGGGCCGGATCCGCGCCGTGCGGACCGAGTCGGGCAAGAACGTACTGATCTTCCTCGGCCGTACCCACCTCTACGAGGGCCGCGGCGTGGAGCCGGTCGTGCACGGCGTACGGACCGCGATCAGGGCCGGGGTGGGCACGGTCGTGCTGACCAACGCCGCCGGGGGCCTGCGCCCCGAGACCCAGGAGGTCGGCGAGGCGGTGCTGATCAGTGACCACATCAACCTGACCGGTGCCAGCCCGATCACCGGCGCCACCTTCGTCGACCTCACCGACGTCTACACCCCGCGCCTGCGCGCGCTGGCCCGCGAGGCCGACCCCTCACTGGCCGAGGGCGTCTACGTGGCCTTCCGCGGCCCGACGTACGAGACCCCGGCCGAGGTCCGCATGTGCCGCATCCTCGGCGGCGACATGGTGGGCATGTCCACCGTGCTGGAGGCCATCGCGGCCCGCGAGGGCGGCGCCGAGGTGCTGGGCATCTCCCTGGTCACGAACCCGGGTGCCGGGCTGGTGGGCGAGCCGCTCAACCACGAGGAGGTGCTGGAGGTCGGCCGGGCCACCGCCACGCGCATGGGCGGCCTGCTGGCGAGGGTCGTCGGCAAGCTGTAGGACGGCGAGCGACGTCCGGCCTTCGAGAACCACCCTGGCTTCAGGGATCACAGGGATCAACAGGAGACGGGCCCGGCGAGCGGACGGGCCCGGCCCCGAGAGGTGACGATGAGCAGCGATCTCGCAGGGCACGCCCGTTCCTGGCTGGCCCAGGACCCCGACCCCGACACGCGCGCCGAACTGGAGAAGCTGCTGGAGAGCGGCGACGGCGACGCGCTGCGCGAGCGGTTCGGCTCCAGGCTGGAGTTCGGCACCGCCGGGCTCCGGGGCGAGCTGGGCGCCGGTCCCAACCGGATGAACCGGGTGACGGTCATGCGCGCCGCGGCCGGGCTGGCCCGCGTCCTCGGTCCCGGCAAACACGTCGTGATCGGCTACGACGCCCGGCACAAGTCGGACGCCTTCGCCCGCGACACCGCGGCCGTGCTCACCGGGGCCGGGCTGCGCGCCTCGGTCCTCCCCGGGCCGCTGCCCACCCCCGTGCTGGCCTTCGCCGTCCGCCACCTCGGCGCCGACGCGGGCGTGACCGTCACCGCCAGCCACAACCCGCCCCGCGACAACGGCTACAAGGTCTACTGGGGCGACGGCTCCCAGATCGTGCCACCGGTGGACGCGGAGATCTCCGCCGCCATCGACGCGACGGGGCCGGTCTCCGAGCTGCCCCTCGGCTCCCCCGGCGACCCCTCGTGGAACGAGCTGGACGACGGCGTCGTGGCCGCCTACCTGAAGGCGGTGACCGCGCTCCCGATCGGCGGCGCACGCGAGCTGCGGGTGGCCTACACCCCGCTGCACGGCGTGGGCGGCGACACCCTGGCGAGGGCCTTCGTCGCCGCCGGGTTCGACGCGCCCGCGACCGTCGAGGCGCAGGCCGAGCCCGACCCCGACTTCCCCACCGTCGCCTTCCCCAACCCGGAGGAGCCCGGCGCGATGGATCTCGCGCTGGAGCTCGCGGAGCGGGTCGGGGCCGATCTGATCCTGGCCAACGACCCCGACGCGGACCGCTGCGCGGTGGGCGTGCCGCTGCCCGGTGGCGGCTACCGGATGCTGACCGGCGACGAGGTGGGTGCCCTGCTGGGCGAACACGTGATCCGGCAGACCTCGGGCGACGACCGCCTGGTGGCGACCACCATCGTCTCCTCGTCCCTGCTCGGCAAGATCGCCGCCGAGTACGGGGTGCGCTACGCGGAGACCCTGACCGGCTTCAAGTGGATCATGAAAGCCGGTGAGGGCCTGCTGTTCGGGTACGAGGAGGCGCTGGGGTACAGCGTCGGCTCCGACCTCGGGCTGCCCGTGCACGACAAGGACGGCATCGGAGCGGCGCTCACCGTGGCCGGGATCGCCGCGCGGGCCAAGCTGGAGGGCCGCGGCCTGCTCGACCTCCTGGACGACCTGGCACGCCGTCACGGCCTGCACGCCACGTCCCAGCTGTCGTTCCGGGTGGCGGACCTGTCGCTGATCACCGGGGCGATGGCCCGCCTGCGGGCCACGCCGCCCGCGCGGCTCGGCGGTCGCGAGGTCGAGACGGCCGACGACCTGAGCCTCGGCGCGGGCGGGCTGCCGCCCACCGACGGCGTCCGCTATCACCTGGCCGGGGGCGCCCGGGTCGTCGTCCGCCCCTCGGGGACCGAGCCCAAGCTCAAGTGCTACCTGGAGGTCGTGGTCCCGGTGACCGGCGAGGTCTCCGCCGCCCGTGCGCGGGCCGTAGAGGATCTCGACGCCCTGAAGGCCGACCTCTCCGAGGCGCTCGGCCTCTGACCTCACCGGCCTCACCGGGGCCGACGCGAGAAGACGTCCCCGGCCCTGCCACGGCTGTCCGCCCTCGCCGGTCGCCGATCCGATCAGCCGTCGGCCTGATCAGCCGTCAGGGCGGGAACGGTCAATGACCAACGGTCAGCTGTGAGCTGTCAGGCGAGGAAGGCGGCGACCACCAGCAGGGCCGCGACCGCGAAGGCCGCGAGGGCGCTCGGCGACCAGGTCACCTTGAGCGCGCCGGTCCCCGTATCGGTGCCGGTGCCCGTAGCGGTGCCGGTGCCCGTAGCGGTCCCGGCCTCGGGCTCCGCCCCGGTCGCCGCCGACGTCCCGGGCACCACCGGAGTCCCGGTCGCCGCCGAAGCCCCGGGCGCCTTCTGGGTCCCGGTGACCGCGGCCGCGCGCCTGGCGGCTTCCGCCCGTTCGGTGATCTGCCCGGCCACCCAGTCGGCGTGGGTCTTTCCCGCCAGCGCCTCGGCGGCGGCCTGCTCGCCCTTCGAGCGGACCGGCTCGGTCCTGAAACGGCCCCGCGCGGGCGCGGACGTGGACCGCCCCCTGCGCGCCGCCGCCGCCCGCTCGCGGGCCGAGGCCTGCGGCACCCAGCAGCGGACCCGCTCACCGCCGGAGATGATCGTGATCGAGTGCGAGACCGTGACCTCGTCCACGTCCCGCCAGGCCACGAAGGCGTTCCTCAGCGGGTTGCGGACCAGGACGCCCTCCTCGGACAGGATGACCGCCGGGCGCAGGCAGGTGACGAAGACCAGGGCGGTCAGCACCCCCAGCACCGCCGCGGCGACCATCGACGCCTGCCCGCTGTAGCGGACGACCAGATCGACCGCGCTGAACGCGGCGAAGGCCATCCAGACCCAGCCGACGATCATCGCGAAGGTGGAGCGGAACACCTGCTTCATCGGAAAGCTCACTTCACTCGTACGAGCCCGTTCACGCCTGCCATTTGAGGCGCGCGAAACCGGGCTTGATGACACCGTTGATGAGCGACAGGCGCTCGTCGAACGGCAGGAACGCGGACTTCATGGCGTTGACGGTGAACCACAGCATGTCGTCCCAGCCGTAGCCGAACGCCTCCGACAGCTTGGCGAACTCCTCGGAGACGGACGTACCGCTCATCAGCCGGTTGTCGGTGTTGACCGTGACCCGGAAGTTCAGGCGGCGCAGCAGGCCGATCGGGTGCTCGGCGATGGAGGCCGCCGCGCCGGTCTGCAGGTTGGACGTCGGGCACATCTCCAGCGGGATGCGCTTGTCACGGACGTAGGCCGCCAGACGGCCCAGCTTGGGCTCCCCGTCACTCTGGACGGAGATGTCGTCGATGATCCGTACGCCGTGGCCGAGCCGGTCGGCGCCGCACCACTGGATCGCCTGCCAGATCGACGGCAGGCCGAACGCCTCGCCCGCGTGGATGGTGAAGTGGGCGTTCTCCCGCTGGAGGTACTCGAAGGCGTCCAGGTGGCGGGTGGGAGGGTAGCCCGCCTCCGCGCCGGCGATGTCGAACCCGACCACCCCGGCGTCGCGGTAGCGGACCGCGAGTTCGGCGATCTCCATGGACCTGGCCTGGTGGCGCATCGCGGTGAGCAGCGTGCCCACCCGGATGCCCCGCCCCGCGGAACCGGCGCCGAAGCCCTCCTGCACGGCCTCGATGACCTCTTCGAGGCTCAGGCCCGCGGAGGTGTGCTGCTCGGGCGCGTAACGCACCTCGGCGTAGACGACGCCGTCTTCCGCCAGGTCCTCCGCGCACTCGGCGGCGACCCTGACCAGCGCCTCGCGTGTCTGCATGACGCCGACCGTGTGCTCGAAGGTCTCCAGGTAGCGCTCCAGCGAGCCGGAGTCGGCGGACTCCCTGAACCAGGCGCGCAGGCTCTCCGTCTCGGTCGCGGGCAACCTGTCGTAGCCCGTCTCGCGGGCCAGGTCGATGATGGTCTCGGGCCGCAGGCCACCGTCGAGGTGATCGTGGAGCAACACCTTCGGAGCCTGGCGAATCTGCTCGAAAGTGGGTAACTGACTCATCGTGTTCCTTTCAGTGTGGAGACCCCCGCCTTTAGTGTGGAAAGGAAACTCGGCAAGGCTCTGCACGGGCTAACATGCTCGTGCGGTGGCGATAACCAAGCCGCCGCACGCATGACCTGCACCACCCTCGCCGCCGGGCTGGCGGAGAGAAAAAACGCCTGTGGAGCTGGTGTAAGACCTCAAAGAGGAGAGTTTTCCTCCTAGCGGGCAACCGGCAGCGAAGCAGGAAACCCAACCCGTGAGGGTTGGAGCCCCCTGGCTTCAGCCGTGGGGAGGAAGTCAATTGGCAACCTTACCGTCAGGGGCCTGACCAGTCGGCCTGTGCGAAAACGCCGTCACGGCCTGGCCTGGGAACGTTCACACAGGTGTCCCGCGCGACGGGACATGGCGTCGATCCCGGTACGAAGACACCGGGATCGACCGTGACGAACCGTTACCGGGTGTCGCCCCTTCACGCGTCGTCGCGGTTGACGGTCTCCGGGGAGAAGGCGGGCAGGCAGACGGCGACGTACTCGGCGCCGTCGGGGCCGGAGCTGTAGCGGATCCGCTCCCCCGGCTCGCACACGAACACCTGCCCCGGGCCGACCTCGGTGGTGCCTCCGTCGTGCTCCACGAGAACGGTGCCCTTGAGCACCAGCGTGTACTCGGCGAACTCCGGCGTCTGGGCGGGCTCGTCCCACCCTGCCGGGGCCTTCATGTGCGCGATCGAGATCCCGGCGTCGCCGGTGTTGGCCAGACCGACGTATTCGTCGATCGTCTTGCCCCCCGGAACGGGAATCCGTGTCGCGCTATCGATTTTGCGTACCATCGGACCAGTCTGTCACCGGTCTCGACGCGCGGCGCCCCTCAACGCCCTCGGCGCTTCCGGTACGCGACCCGGCGCGTGATCGGGTGCATGACTCGGTGCGCGATCCGGCGCGTGATTCGGTGAGTGACTAGTGCGCGATGTCGACGACCAGCCGGTACGGGTTCTTCTGCTCCAGCACCCGGAACGGCGCCTTGCGGCCGAGGACGACGCCCACGCTCACCACGCCCTCGAAGTCGCCCATCTTCACCACGTTCCGGACGTTGCCCAGCTTGGTCTGGAAGATCGGGCCGCCCGTCCAGGTGGGCTTGCCCGCCTCGGTGTGCGCGACGGCCGGGGTGATCGTCAGCTGCAGATAGGCCCCGCCCTTGACGTCGACCGGATCTCCCGAGCCGTCCTGGACGAGCTTGGGCACCCACCGCGCGGTGTAGCCGGGCAGGTCGCCCTTGAAGTCGATCACCACCCGGTCGAACCCCTTGTGCTTCCCGAACCGGGCTCCGGTGACGGTCGGCTGGGTGTCGATGGAGCGGTCGACCTCGACCTCCTTGGTGCTCGTCGGCGGGAGCAGCCCGGCCACGACGGCGGATGGCGTGGAGGGCGTGGGGGACGCGGCGGGCGGTGTGGTCACCGGATCCGCCGGGGCCGTGGTCACCGGGCCGGCCGAGGACGGGGTCGCGGTCTGCGTGGCCGAGCCACAGCCGACCGCCAGCAGGAACGGGGAGACGAGCGCGAGGGAAACGAGGGTGCGGTTCATATGAGCCTCCTGCCCCGTTAGATGCTCAGGTCTCCGGAGAGGTTCACCCCCCGGCCGTCCGCGTGCGCCCTGGCCGGATCGTGACACCTTGTCGAGGGGGGAGTCAAGCACCCCGGTCGTGACGGAGACGACCGCGAGTCGTATCGGAAGGGACCGTGGAACGTGGGGAGAACCGCGAGTCGTGACGGAAAGGGCGGTGGGTCGTAACGGAGGAGGCCGTGAGTCGTGGCGGAGACCTGGGTCATGGGCGGAGAGCCATGGGTCGCGGCAAAGGCGGCGAAGAGGCCGGTGGGCCGAGAGAAGGGCCGCCGCCGAGCCCCGGTCGTCCGGCGGCGGCCCTCCTCGCGTCCCGAGGGCGCTCGTATCTCGAAGATGCCCGCGTCCCGAGGGTGCTCGAGTCCCGAGGGTGCTCGCGTCCCCGTCCCTGTCCCCGTGTGGGACGGGAACGCGAGCGGTGCCCCCCGGACGACCCGCCCTAGACGGTCTCCAGCACCTTCTCCCTCTCCGCCGCGACGGGCGCGCGACGGGCGCGGAGGCCGGTGAGGGCGATCAGCAGGCCGACCACGGCGAGGATCCCCGAGACCGTGATCGCGGCCCGGAAGGTGCCGATGGGATCGGCGCCCGTACCGGAGGTGAGGACGGCCGTCACGACGGCCAGCACCACCGCTCCGCCGACCTGCCCCGAGGTGTTGAGCAGTCCTGAGGCCAGGCCCTGCTCGTCGTCGGCCACCCCGTTGGTCGCCTGGATGTTCAGCGAGGGGAAGGACAGGGCGAACGCGATGCCCAGCAGGACCATGCCGGGGATGATGAGCGTGGCCAGGCTGGGCTCGCCGTTGATCCGGAGGAAGAACGCGTACCCGGCGGCGAGGGCGGCCGAGCCGACCACGATCAGCCTGGCGGTGCCGAACCGGTCGGCCAGCTTGCCCATCCTGGTGGAGGTCACCGCCACCAGGAGCCCGGCGGGCAGGAAGGCGAGCGCGGTCTCCAGGGCCGACCAGTGCAGGAAGTTCTGGAAGTACTGCATGGCGACGAACTGGAAGCCGACGTAGGAGCCGAACAGGATCACGAGCCCCAGATTGGCGCGGACGATCGGGCCGGAGCGCAGGATGCCGAGACGTACCAGCGGGTGCTTGACGCGCTGCTCGGTGAGGACGAAGACGGCCAGCAGCAGGGCGGCCCCCAGCAGCGAGGCGATCGTGCGCGGCGAGCCCCAGCCCGCGCCGGGCGCCTCCACCACGGCGTAGACGAGCAGCAGCATGGAGCCGGTGATGGTGACGGCGCCGATGAGGTCATGGCCGCCCTCGGCGCGCTCCTCCCGCTGCCTGGGAAGGAACCTCAGGGCCGCGACCAGCGCGATGATCGCGACGGGCACCGGCATGAGGAACGTCCAGCGCCAGCCGAGCTCGGTCAGGAATCCGGAGATGACCAGGCCCAGGGAGAAGCCGCTGGCGCCGGAGGCGGTGAAGACGCTGAGAGCCCTGTTGCGGGCAGGTCCCTCGGCGAAGGTCGTGGTGATGATGGAGAGCGCGGCGGGCGCGGTGAAGGCGGCGCTGACGCCCTTGACGAAGCGGGCCGCGATCAGCAGCGTGCCGTCGTTGACGAGGCCGCCGAGGAGCGAGGCCACGACGAAGACCGCGAGGGCGACCAGGAAGACCCTGCGACGCCCGAGCAGGTCGGCGGTCCGGCCGCCGAGGAGGAGCAACCCGCCGTAACCGAGCACGTAACCGCTGACCACCCACTGCAGGGAGGACGTGGACAGCCCCAGGTCCGCCTGGATGGACGGCAGGGCGACTCCCACCATCGAGACGTCGAGCGCGTCGAGGAAGACCACGGCGCAGAGCACGGTGAGCGCGGCCCACAGACCCGCGCTCCAGCGCTCGCCGGGCGGCGAGACGGACAGCGGAACGGGCGGTGCGGGTGGCGTCGGCGAAGCGGACGAGACAGAGGGAGCAGGGGAAACGGGTGCGACCGACGGATCAGGCGGAGCCGTCGAGGCCGGTGAAGGGGTCATGTCGCCCGACAATACATGCAAGCGCATCTAATGCAAAAGCATTTAATGAATGTGCATTTAATGTTCACGCATGGTACGATCCGCGGCATGAACGAGGAGGACCCGGTCCGCGCGTGGCGTGAGGTGCTCGCCAAGCACGCCACGACCGCCTGCGCGCTGGAACGTGAGCTCTCCGAACGGCACCGGCTCGGCATGAGCGAGTTCGAGGTCCTGGAACGGATGGTCGAGGGCGGCCAGGGCAAATACCGGGTTCAGGAGATCGCCGACGCGGTCCATCTGAGCCAGAGCGCCTGCTCCCGGCTGATCGCCCGCCTGGAGAAGGCGGGCCTGGTGACCCGCCGCATCTGCGAGGACGACCGGCGCGGCATCTTCGTCGGCATCACCGAGGACGGCCGCGAGCGCCACGCGACCGCCCTGCCCACCCACCGCGCCGTGATCGGCGAGATCTTCGGCCCACCGGCCCGCGAGACGGAGCGGAAGAGCGCCCCGGCCCGCTAGGCCGCGCATGTGAAGGCGGACCGGGCGAGCATCCCGGCCCGCCAGGCACACCGGGAATCCGCTCGGGGGGCGTCCCGCCTGCGAGACACGCGAGACACATCGAGAGGCGGACCGGGTGGGCGTCCCGGCCCGCCAGGCACATCCAGGAAAACGTCCCGGCACGCATGGCGGACCGGGCGAACGTCCCGGCCCGCCGGGCACATCCGGAAACGGGTCAGGAGAGCGTCACGGACGCCGGCGTCAGGCGGTTTCAGGCTGTGTCGGCGGTGACGCGGTCGATCACCAGAGGCAGCAGGTCCGGGTCGGCGGTCTCACCGACGCTGTAGGCACCTTCCAGGGCGGCGAGCGCCCGCTCGAAGCGCGCGGTCTCGTCGGCGTGCAGCGTCATCAGCGGCTGCCCCTCGCGGACCAGGTCCCCCGGCTTGGCGTGCAACACGATGCCCGCGCCGAACGACACCGGGTCCTCCTTGCGCGCCCGGCCCGCGCCGAGCCGCCAGGCGGCCAGGCCCACGCCGTACGCGTCGAGCCTGGACAGCACGCCCGACGAGGGGACGGTGATCTCCATCGTCTCGGCGGCCCTGGGCAGCAGGGCGTCGGGGTCGCCACCCTGGGCGGTGATCATCCGGCGCCAGGCGTCCATCGCCGAGCCGTCCGCGAGGGCGCGCTCGGGATCCTTGCCCCCGGACAGACCCGCCGCCTGGAGCATCTCCCGCGCCAGCCGCACGGTCAGCTCGACCACGTCGGCGGGCCCGCCTCCGGCGAGCACCTCGACCGACTCGGTGACCTCCAGGGCGTTGCCCACGGCCCGGCCCAGCGGCCGGTCCATCGCGGTCAGCAGCGCGACCGTGTTCACCCCGGCGTCGGTGCCGAGCTCGACCATGTTCGTGGCCAGTTCGCGGGCCTGCTCCACGTTCTTCATGAAGGCCCCGGAGCCGACCTTGACGTCCAGGACGAGCGCGCCGGTGCCCTCAGCGATCTTCTTCGACATGATCGAGGAGGCGATCAGCGGGATCGCCTCGACGGTGCCGGTGACGTCGCGGAGCGCGTACAGCTTCTTGTCGGCGGGGGCGAGGCCGTCTCCGGCCGCGCAGATGACCGCTCCGGCCTTGCCGAGCACGTCGAGCATCCCGTCGTTGGACAGGGACGCCCGCCAGCCGGGGATGGACTCCAGCTTGTCCAGGGTGCCGCCGGTGTGGCCGAGTCCCCTGCCGGACAGCTGGGGCACGTACCCCCCGCACGCGGCGACCAGCGGTGCCAGCGGCAACGTGATCTTGTCACCGACGCCGCCGGTGGAGTGCTTGTCGGTGGTGGGTCCCGGCAGCGACGACCAGTCCATCCTGGACCCGGAGCGGATCATGGCCTGGGTCCATTCGGCGATCTCCCGCCGGTTCATGCCGTTGAGCAGGATCGCCATCGCGAGCGCGGACATCTGCTCGTCGGCGACGACGCCCTTGGTGTAGGCGTCGATCACCCAGTCGATCTGCTCCGCCGACAGCTCCCTGCCGTCCCTCTTGGTGACGATGACGTCGATCGCGTCCATGCTCAGGCCCCCCGGCTCAGGTCGTCGGGCCCGAAGGCGTAGGGGAGGATCTCCGCCATCGGCTTCGGGCCGTCGATGGTCTCCAGCAGCAGCTCGGGGCCGCCGAACTCGAACAGGAGCTGACGGCACCTGCCGCACGGCATGAGGAGCTCCTCATGCCCGTCGACGCAGGTGAACGCGACGAGACGGCCGCCGCCGGTGGCCTGCAGCGAGGACACCAGCCCGCACTCGGCGCACAGGCCGATGCCGTAGGAGGCGTTCTCGACGTTGCAGCCGGACACGATCCGCCCGTCGTCCACCAGCGCGGCGGCGCCGACGGGGAACTTGGAGTAGGGGGCGTAGGCGTGGCCCATGGCCCGCACGGCCTCGGCCTTCAGCGCCGCCCAGTCGATGTCTGTCTCGGTGCTCATCTCGGTGCCCGTCTCACTGCCCGTCTCGCCGCTCATCTCGCCGCCCATCGAATCAGATCCGCTCGTGAGGTGCCGCGTGACGGTCACTTACCCTGTCCCCTGCGGTACGGCGCGCCGACGGCGGCGGGCGGGCGGAGCCGCTGCGCCGCCAGCGACAGCACCAGCAGCGTGGTGATGTGCGGGGTGACGGAGGTGAACTCCGAGGGGACGGTGTCGGTCAGCGCGAACACCACGAACACGGCGACCGTCGCGACCCCGGTGATCAGCGCGGCCCTCGCCCGGTTCTGCCGTACGAGCTGGTAGACGGCGACCGCGGCGAGCAGGATCGTCACCACGAGCAGCAGCGCGTGCACCGACTCGCCACCCCTGCGCAGCTGGAGCGCGTCGGTGTAGCCGAACAGCACGGCGCCCCCGGCCAGTCCGCCCGGCCGCCAGTTACCGAAGATCATGGCGGCGAGGCCGATGAAGCCGCGCCCGCCGGTCTGTCCCTCGCGGTAGGCGCTCGCGGCCACCTGCGCGAGGAACGCGCCGCCTATGCCCGCCAGGGCGCCGGAGACGAGCACCGCGATGTACTTGTAGGTGTAGACGTTGACGCCCAGCGACTCCGCGGCCACCGGGCTCTCCCCGCAGGAGCGCAGGCGCAGGCCGAACGCCGTACGCCACAGCAGGTAGTACGAGAGCGGGACGAGCAGGATCGCCAGGATCGTGAGCAGCGAGACGTTCGTGGTCAGGCCGCGCAGGATGCCCGCCACGTCCGACAGCAGGAACCACTGCTTCGCCTCCAGCGTCCTGAGCGGATCCCCGATCTGGTCCCACGGCACGCTCACCACCTCGGGCTTGGGCACCGGGGGCGACTGGGAGTCGCCGCCGCCCGGCATCTGGGCGAAGGTGACTTTGGACAGGAACTGGGTGACGCCCTGGCCCAGGATGGTGATCGCGACACCGGAGATGATGTGGTCGACGCCGAACGTCACGGTGGCGATCGCGTGCAGCAGCCCGCCCAGGGCCCCGCCGATCGCGCCCGCGAGGACGCCCGCCCAGGGGTTGCCGAACTGGATGGCGCCCCAGGCTCCGCACCAGGTGCCCAGGATCATCATGCCTTCGAGTCCGATGTTGACCACTCCGGCCCGCTCGGCCCACAGTCCGCCGAGGGCGGCCAGGCCGATGGGGATGGCGAGCGCGATGGAGGCGTTGATCGCGCCTGCGGAGGTGAGGTCGACGGCGCCGGTGACGGTCCGCGCGAAGGAGAGCAGCAGGACGAGCGCGCCGAGGGCGAGCAGCAGGACCCGCCAGGTGACCCTGAACCTGCGGGCGGGGGTCTTCGGCTCCAGGAAGGGAGCCTCCGGCGTGGTGAGGGCGCCCTGGCTCATGCCGGCGTTCCTTCCTTGGCCGGGGTGGTGCTCGCCAGCTGGCGGCTCACCCGGCGCTGCTCGGCGGAGATCTGGTAGCGGTGGACCAGCTCGTAGGCGATGATCACCGAGAGCACGATCGTGCCCTGCATGATGGTGACGATGTCGGGGGAGATCTTCTGGAGCTGCAGGATGCCCGCGGAGGTGTCGAGGAAGGCCCACAGCAGGGCGCCGAACGCGATGCCGACCGGGTGGTTGCGGCCGAGCAGCGCGATCGCGATGCCGGTGAAGCCGAGCCCGGTGGGGAAGTCCAGGCTGTAGCTGTAGGAGGCGCCGAGCAACTGCGGCATGCCGACCAGGCCCGCCACCCCGCCGGACAGGATCATCGAGATGAGGATCATCCGCTTGACGTTCACGCCGCTCGCCACCGCGGCCGACTCCGAGCGGCCGGTGGCGCGCAGGTCGAAGCCGAAGCGGGTCCGGTTGATCACCACGTGGTAGAGGACGCCCATCGCGATCGACAGGATGATCAGGCCGAACACCTTCGTCTGGGTGCCGGAGATGATCGCCAGGCCGGGCACTTGGCCGGAGGGGCCGATCGGCTTCGTGCCGATGTTGTTGCTGCCCGCGACCTCGACCGCGAAGCGCTCCTTGTTGAGCAGCCAGAAGCCGACCGAGGTGGCGATGGCGTTCAGCATGATCGTGGAGATGACCTCGCTCACCCCGCGCCGCACCTTGAGCAGCCCGGCGATCGCCGCCCATCCGGCGCCGACCAGCACGGCGACGAAGATGATCAGCGCGACGTGCAGCGGCGCCGGCAGGGTGACCGCGCCGCCGACGGCCGCCGCGGTGAGCGCCGCCAGGCGGTACTGGCCGTCGACGCCGATGTTGAAGAGGTTCATCCTGAACCCGATCGCCACCGCGAGCGCGGACAGGTAGAAGTACGTCGCGGCGTTCAGGGTGAGCACGATCGAGCGCGGCCGGATGGCGTACTCGGCCATGCTGACCAGCGTGTCGAGCGGCGGGGCGCCGATGATCGTCAGGATGACCATGGTGATCAGCGCCGCGAACACGATGGCGACGAGCGGGGCGGCGAGCGAGAGCAGCCCCGTCGGCGAGACCCGTCCGAGCAGCCGGTCGGCGAAGGTGGACTTCTCCCGGCTCATCCGCGCGTCCTCGGAGGCGTGTGCGCCACGTGGATGTTCATGCCGCGCGTCCCGGGGGACGTGTGCGTCACCTGGGTGTTCATACCGCGCGTTCCCGGGGGCGTGTGCGCTACGTGGGTGTTCATGCCGCCTCTCCAGCACCCGTCATGGCCGAACCGAGCTGCTCGGGTGTCACGTCCTTGGGGTCCACCTCGGCGACGATCCGGCCGCGCAGGATCACCTTCAGGGTGTCCGACAGGCCGATGAGCTCGTCGAGGTCGGCCGAGATCAGCAGGACCGCGAGGCCCGCGGCGCGCGCCGCGCGCAGGTGGTCCCAGATCGCGGCCTGGGCGCCCACGTCGACGCCGCGCGTCGGGTGAGACGCGATCAGGAAGACGGGCTCCCCGCTCATCTCCCGGCCGACGATCAGTTTCTGCTGGTTGCCGCCGGACAGGGCCGCGGCGTCCACGTCGATGCCCGGGGTCCGGACGTCGTACGCCTCGACGATGCGCCGGGTGTCCTCGCGCGCCCCCGCGCGGTCGATCCAGGGGCCCCTGACGTTGGGCCGCCGGGTCTGGTGGCCGAGGATCCGGTTCTCCCAGAGCGGGGCCTCCAGCAGCAGGCCGTGGCGGTGGCGGTCCTCGGGGATGTAGCCGATGCCGGCCTCGCGGCGGCGCAGCGTCGTCCAGGCGGAGATGTCGTGCTCGCCGAGGCGGATCTCGCCCTCGGCCGCGCGCATGCCCATGACGGCCTCGACCAGCTCGGCCTGGCCGTTGCCCTCGACCCCGGCGATGCCGAGCACCTCGCCCTTGCGGATGTCGAAGGTGACGTCGTCCACGACACGGCGGTCCTCGGCCGAGTGGACGGTGAGGCCGCGCACCGACAGCGCCACCACGTCGGTGACCGTGGACTCGCGGGTCTCCGGGCTGGGCAGCTCACTGCCGACCATCAGCTCGGCCAGCTGCCTGGCGGTCACGTCCTTGGGGTCCACGCTGGCCACGGTCGTGCCGCGCCGGATGACGGTGATGGCGTCGGCGACCGAGAGCACCTCGTCCAGCTTGTGGGAGATGAAGATGATCGTCAGACCCTCGCGGACCAGCTCGCGCAGGTTGGCGAAGAGCTCGTCGACCTCCTGCGGCACGAGCACCGCGGTCGGCTCGTCCAGGATGAGGATCCGGGCGCCCCGGTAGAGGACCTTCAGGATCTCCACCCGCTGGCGGGCCCCGACGCCCAGGTCCTCGACGGTGACGTCGGGGTCGATGCCGAGGCCGTACGAGTCGGAGATCTCCCGGATCCTCCTGCGCGCGGTGCCGAAGTCGAGGGCGACCCCGCCCTTGCGGGGCTCGCTGCCGAGGATCACGTTCTCCAGCACGGTGAGGTTGTCGGCCAGCATGAAGTGCTGGTGGACCATGCCGATGCCCACGGCGATCGCCTCCCCGGGGGAGCGGAAGCTCACGTCCTCGCCGTTGACGCGGATCCGCCCCTCGTCCGGGCGTTGCATGCCGTACAGGATCTTCATGAGGGTGGACTTGCCCGCGCCGTTCTCGCCGACGACGGCGTGCACGTGCCCCTGCCGTACGGATAGGGAGATGTCGCGGTTGGCGACGACGCCGGGGAATCGTTTCGTGATTCCCTCGAGCTCGACGGCCGGTGCCGAGGTGCTGATGACGGCCTCCTCCGTACGGATGCCCCGATACGGAACGTGGTGGTCAGAGACAAAGGGCCCGGGGGAAATGTCCGCCGGGCCCCTCATTAGTACCAGGTCAGGAGGTCTTGTCCGGAACGGTGATCTCGCCGGAAATGATCTTCTGCTTGTACTCGTCGAGCTTGCTCTTGATGTCGTCGACCTGGCCACCGGTGGTGGAGTAGTCGACGCCGTCGGCCTTGAGGTCGTAGATCGTGCTGCCCGACTTCACGGAGTTGGTGGTGAAGCTCTTCAGGAAGTCGAAGACGGCGACGTCGACCTTCTTGAGCATGGAGGTCATGATGACGCTCTGCAGCTCGGGGGCGGCGGTCTTCGCCTGGTCGGAGTCGACGCCGATGGCGAGGCCCTTGGCGGCCTTGGCCGCCTCGAACACGCCGCCACCGGAGCCGCCCGCGGCCTGGTAGACCACGTCGGCACCCGCGTCGAACATGCCCTCGGCCGCGGTCTTGCCCTTGGCCGGGTCACTGAAGCCGGTGAAGTCCGGCGGCTGGGTGAGGTACTTGACCTCGATCTTCACGTCCGACTTGACCGCCTTGGCGCCCGCGGCGAACCCGGCCTCGAACTTGTTGATCAGCGGCACCTGCACGCCGCCGACGAAGCCCACGTGGTTCTTCTTGCTCTTCAGCGCCGCCGCGGCGCCGACCAGGAAGGAACCCTCGTGCTCGGCGAACAGCAGGTTCGAGATGTTGGGGGCGACGGCCGCCGCGTCGTCGACGATCGCGAACTTGACGTCGGGGAACTCGGTCGCGACCTTCTTGACCGGGTTGGAGTACGCGAAGCCCACCGCGATGATCGGGTTGAAGCCGCCGTCGGCGAGCAGGCGGAGCCGCTCCTCCTTGGCCGCCTCGGTCTCGCCGTTGCCGGCCTCCAGCTCGCTGACCTCGGCCAGGCCCAGCTCGGCCTTGGCCTTGTCGAGGCCCGCCGCCGCGGAGTCGTTGAACGACTGGTCACCACGCCCGCCGATGTCGTACGCGAGACCGACCTTCGGTCCCGTCGCGGCCGACGCCGCACTGCTGGCGGCCTCGCTCGGCGCAGCCGACGTGGCCGGTTCCTCGCTTCCACCACACGCGGCAGCTCCCATGAGCATGCTGCCCGCCAGTGCGGTCGCGGCCAGCTTGCCGAATCGGTTCTGAAGCAAGATGGACTCCCTTCGCGTTTCAGTGCACGCGCGAAGAGACGCACGGCAACCCTGCACGGAAGATAGTTGGTCCATCAGGGTTGACCAAACCAGCACACAAGTCCGCAACAGGTCCGTTATCCAGCTCACGCCACCTTGTGACCCGGGAAGCGGGACGGGACTACCCGCCGGTAGCGCTGGACGGCCGCCACGGCCTGGCGTTGGCACGCCTGTCCTGCGGTCGACGATCCTTTTCAAGGATCATCGACCGGTTCCTCAGGATATGTCCGGACTTTTCGGCTGACTAGATGTCAGGACGCGCTAGTTGTCGGCGTTCACTGCCATGAGCGCCTCGCCCGCGACGGGACGCTGCCCCTCCCAGAGGGCCGTCAGCGCGGTCGCCGCCAGGAAACGCACCCCGGCACCGATGGCGCTCTCGTCCACGTCGAAGGTGCCCTGGTGGATGTCGGCCAGGTGCGCCGACCCCGGCTCGCGGGTGCCGAGCCTGGCGAACGCGCCGGGGATGGACTCCAGGTACCAGCCGAAGTCCTCGCCGCCCAGGCTCTGCTCCGTCGGCACGGGAGCGCCCTCGCCGAGCACGCCCTCCGCGGCCTCCGCCAGCATCTGCACGCTGATCTTGTCGTTGACCACCGGCGGCACGCCGCGCACGTAGTCCATCTCCGCCTCGACGCCGTACGCGCCGGCGACCGACTCCAGCAGCGACTTGATCATGTCGGGGGCCGCGTGCCAGGCCGCCTCGTCCAGGCAGCGCACGGTGCCCTCGGCGACGCCGTCGTCGGGGATGGCGTTGGCCACCGAGCCCGCCTCGACCCGGCCCCAGACCAGGCTGAGCGAGGAGCGGGGGTCGATCCGGCGTGAGAGGGCGGCGGGCAGCTCGGTGAGGATCTTGGCGAGCGCGAAGACGAGGTCGGCGGTGAGGTGCGGCCGGGCGGTGTGCCCGCCGGGACCGCTCACCCTGATCGTGACCCTGTCGCAGGCCGAGGTGATGGGACCGGGCTTGAGGCCGACCTTGCCGACGTCCAGACGGGGGTCGCAGTGCAGGCCGAAGATGCGGTCGACGCCGCTGATGCCGCCCGAGGCCATCACCTCCAGCGCGCCGCCGGGAAGCTCCTCGGCGGGCTGGAAGATCAGCCGGACCCGGCCGGGCAGCAGGCCGGCCTCGGCCTGCTGGGCGAGGAAGAGCGAGGTGCCGAGCAGGATCGCGGTGTGCACGTCGTGACCGCAGGCGTGGCACACGCCGGGGACCGTCGAGCTGTAGGGGACGTCCTTCTCGTCCGGCACCGGCAGCGCGTCGATGTCGGCCCGCAGCGCCACGGTCGGGCCGTCGCCGCTGCCGACGTCGCAGAGCAGGCCGGTGCCGCGCGGCAGCACCGAGGGCACCAGTCCCGCGGCGGTGAGGCGCTCGGCGACGCGCTGCGTCGTGCGGTATTCGGCGAACGCGAGCTCAGGATGCATGTGCAGGTCCCGGCGGAAGTTGATCAGCTCCTGCTCGCGACCGGCGAGGAACGTGTCGAGTTCTCCTCGCAAATTACGCCCCCGCATTGCTCACCGTCCCATCCGCGCCGGCGGGCCTGGATCCTCGACGCACCGTGCAACTGCCCAGGATCTCGAAACCCATGAGGCAGTCTCGAAAAAAAGCGATCGCCGCACCGACGGGCCGGAGTGGGGTCTCACGGGCCGCATCAGCACGGACTGGTCGGTCACCGACGCGAGAACGGCAGGCCGGTGACCCGGGGAAGCCGTCGCGTTGGCGATGACATCGACTTTATCCCTCCCCCCGAGCAGCTCGCCGACATCCAGGCCAAATGTTTTGTCACCTCATGCCCCACTCGTACACCTTCTGACCCGAGAGGACCAGGAAAGATAGCCCAAATTGACTATGAGACGGTGGTCAGAGCGGAGGGCGGTCTCCCGGAGAGGCGATAGCCCCCGGGCCATTTCCAAACGTCGCCGACCTGGCAATTTACGTGACCTCAGGTGCCGGTCATCGAACCCGGCGGAGTGATGTAAACAGGAGTAATGCGTGTTTAACTCCTCACATGATCACTAACATCCCATTCGGGGAGAGGCAGTCGCGTTTGAGCATATTCGAACCGGACGAGGGCACCCTGGTGGTCCTTCCCTCGTTGTCGCTTCCCCAGGATGAGCTGCGCAGGATCACCGGCCCCCTCTGCTACGAGGAGCGGCTGCTGTTTCTCCTCCTCACCTTGAGGAAGCCGAACGTCGAGGTCGTCTACCTCACCTCGACGCCGGTGGACAGCGCGGTCGTGGACTACTACCTGAGCTTCCTCGACGATCCCGACGAGGCTCGCACGCGCCTGCAAATGATCAGTTTGGATGATCCCGACACGCACCCGCTCACCGAGGCGCTGCTGCGCCGCCCGGACGTGATCGCGCGCGTCCGCGCCGCCCTCGGCGGCCACCGGGAGGGCGACACCGCCACCGGGGAAAGCGGCAACGGCGGCAACGGCGGCAACGGCAGGGCCGCCTGGATGGTGCCGTTCGTGGTGAGCGAGTACGAGGAGCGCCTCGCCGGGATGCTCTCCCTGCCGGTGTACGGCCCCGCCACCTCGCTGGCCCACCTGGGCTCCAAGAGCGGCGGCCGCACGATCGGCGGCGAGGCCGGGGTGCCGCTGGTCAGGGGCTTCGGCGACCTGCGCTCGCTGATCGAGGTGGAGCACGCCGCCCGCGCGCTCGGTCCCACCGGCAAGCTGATGGTCAAGCTCAACAACAGCTACTCGGGACTCGGCAACGCCATCGTGACCAAGGACGACCGGCCGCTCGCCTCCTGTCCCACGAGCTTCTCCGCGTCGGACGAGAACTGGACGACGTTCGCCGAGAAGGTCGCCGAGCGGGGGGCGGTGATCGAGGAGTTCATCGAGGACCGGCCGCTGTACTCCCCCAGCGCGCTGGCGCGGATCACCCCCGGCGGCGCGTACGACGTGGTCGCCACCCACGAGCAGATCCTCGGCGGCCCCAACGGCGACGTCTACCAGGGCTGCACCTTCCCCGCCCGGCAGGAGTACCGGGCCGAGCTGGGCGCGCACGCCGAGCGGATCGCCAGGATCCTCGCGGGCCGCGGCGTGGTGGGGCTGTTCGGCATCGACTTCTTCGCCGTCAAGACCGACGGCGGCTACCGCACGCTGATGTGCGAGATCAACCTGCGCATCGGCGGCACCACCCACCCCTTCGGCGCCGCGCTCCTGACCACCGGCGCGTCGTACGACCCGGGGAGCGGCACGCTCGTGCACGCGGGCCGGCCGAAGCACTACGTGGCGACGGACAACTGCGCCGCGCCCGCCCTGCGGGGCCGGACCCCCGGGGAGGTGGTCAAGCTGGTCCACGACGAGGGCCTGGGCTTCGACCGCGAGAGCCGCACCGGGAACGTGCTGCACATGCTGGGCGGGATCCCGAAGTACGGCAAGCTCGGGTTCACCAGCATCGGCGACTCCGCGGAGGAGGCCGCCGAGCTACACCGGAGGACGCTGGTCACGCTTCGCCAGACCGCGTAGGGCGATCGCGCCGAGCACGACCGCCAGCACGAGGTTGACGGCGATCAGGATTCCGTGGACCACGTAGAAGGCCGTCGGATGACCGTCCGCGAGGTTGAAGCCAAGGGTGATCCATTCGAAGATCATGAAAGCGGCAAGGCCGGTCAGAAAAACGGCCATCTTTCGCGTTATTTGCATGATGTCAGTATTCCGCTGAGTGGCGCGTACCTGGTCAGGGCACCTGTAACTCCATGCGAACCGGCACGAAGCTACCCTGACATCATCATGGGGATCAAACACGTCGCGCCCGTCGGGGTGCTGCTCGCGGCGACCGCCCTCCTTGGCGCGCCCGCACAGGCCCGGGTCGCGGACGCGCCCACGACCGGCCGGCCTGACCTGCGCACAGGCATGGGTCCGGCGGACGCGCGGATCGGTGCCGGTGCCGGTGCCGGTGCGCCGGATTCGCGTACGGGTGCCGGTGCGACGGACGCGCGCATGGGTGCCGGTTCGGCGGAGGGTCCGGGCGCGCGGCGCGGACGGGAGCCGGTCGGCGGTTCCCGGCTCGGGGGGCGGGGCCTCGTCGTCCCCGCGGGCGTGAAGGCCCCTCCCAAGACGGCCGCGAAGTCGTACGTGATCGCCGACGCCGAGAGCGGTGAGGTGCTGGCCGCCAAGGACGCC
Source organism: Streptosporangium vulgare (assembly GCF_042428775.1). Lineage (NCBI taxonomy): Bacteria > Bacillati > Actinomycetota > Actinomycetes > Streptosporangiales > Streptosporangiaceae > Streptosporangium > Streptosporangium vulgare. Next base: position 58,760 of record NZ_JBHMBS010000033.1, read on the forward strand.
CACGGACGCTACCTTCCCGCGAGCACGCTGAAGGCGCTGACCGCCCTCACCCTGATCCCGAAGCTGGACAAGGACCGGAAGATCACGCCGAGCAGGCGCGCCGTGAACGAGGAGGGCAGCGCGGTCGGCCTGGTCCCCAAGCCCCTCTACACCGTCGAGGACCTGTTCAAGGCGCTGATGCTCGTCTCGGGCAACGACTGCGCGATGGCGCTGGCCGAGGCCAACGGCGGCCTGTCCACGACCCTGGCGGACATGAACGCCGAGGCCAAGCGCCTGCAGGCGTTCGACACGGTGGCCAAGACCCCGAGCGGCCTGGACAAGCCGGGCCAGAGCAGCTCGGCCTACGACCTGGCGCTGATCGCCCGCGCCGGCCTGGCCAACGCCGACTTTCGGCGATATATCAGCACAAAGACCGATAAGTTCCCGGCTCCCAAGGGCTACTACGAGATCGGCAACCACAACAGGCTGCTCTGGCGCTACAAGGGCATGATCGGCGTCAAGAACGGCTGGACGTCCAAGGCCCTGGGCAGCTTCGTCGGCGCCGCCAAGCGCAACGGCCACACCGTCATCGTGTCGATCATGCGTCACGACGGCTACTTCTGGGACGAGGTCGCCGACCTGCTCGACTGGGGCTTCGCCAACCGCGGCAAGGTCACCTCGGTCGGAAGGCTGGTCGACCCGGTCCCCGAGCCCGCCCCGCTGCCCACCGGGCCCGCCGCCTCGGCGCCCCCCGCCGCTCCGGCCCCCGTCTCCGCGCAGGACCCGGCCGCGGCCGCCAGACCCGCCGACGAGGGCGTCCCGATCGGCTACTACGCCCTCGGCGCCGCCCTGCTCGGCGGCCTGGCCTGGCTGACGTACGGCCTGCGCAGGCGCTCCCACCGGCCACGGTGATCCGCGCCGTGCCCGGGGCGCCCGCTCCGGGCACGGGTGCGAGTGCGGGTGCGGGTGCGGTTCGCCCGCTCCGGGCCGGGTGGACGGTCCCGCGGCGGCCCGCCCGTTCCCGGCGCCCCGGTCACCCCTCGGCGGGTCCCTTTCGACTCCCCTCGGGAGGTCGCCGAAGCGGTGTGGCCGATCATCCTTCGGCCGGTCCCTCTCGGCCCTGGACCGGTGCTGCCGGGAGGGTCCTGATCCCCAGGGCGGCGCTCCATGCGGCGAAGGCCAGGAGCAGGGCCGCCTGGCCGAACATGGCGAGCGTGATGATCCGGCTCGTCTCGTCGACGAAGCCGATGCCGACGTCGTAGTTCAGCCCGGCCAGACGGACGCACAGCACCGGCAGCGCCAGGACCGCCAGGGCGAGCGGCCACGACGGGGTGCGCCGGTCGGGCGCGTACGCGTGCACGCAGGCGTACGCGGCGCCCGCGCCCATGATGAGCACGCTCACCAGGCCGGGAAGGTCCAGCCACGGCCATATCCAGGCGACGGTCGTGGGAGACGCGACCGCCTCGTACAGCGCGACGAGAGCGGCACCGGCGGCGAGGGGAGGCAGCAGGAGCCACAGCGGCCGGCGCACGGGCCGCGCGTCCCGGTGGAAACCGGCCCACAGGGCCAGCACCGTGACCAGGGGCGGCAGCAGGCCGGCCGGCACGCTCCAGGGGAAGACCGTCAGGCCGGAGAAAGCGGGCAGGCCAGAGAAGACGGGCAGGCCGGAGAAAGTGGACAGGCTGGAGAAGACGGTCAGGAACACCTGGATCAGGCCCGGCACCTCCAGCACCAGCGCGAGGAGCGCCAGTGCCCTGGCGGCGCGCGGGCGCCCGGCGAGGAGCGCCGCGAGCGGGGCGAACCAGAGGACGCCCGCGAGACCTCCCAGGATGGCCGCGAGCCGCCCGGGCGACCCAGGAGGCCCTGCCACCTGGGCGAGCAGGGGATCGACCGTGCCGATCATTCCGTACGTACGCAGGGTGCTCGTGGCGGCGAGGGCTCCGAGGAACGCCTGGAGACCCAGCCCCAGCAGGGCCACGAGGCGGACCGTCTCTCCCCACGCGAGGAACCTCGGCGCGGGGTGGCCCGCTCCCCCGAGACGGACCCGGACCGCCAGCACGGCGACGCTGGCGATCTCCGACCAGCGAGGCCGGGGTCCGTCGTCGTCGGACACGCCCGGCGAGCCCTCCAGGAACACGGAGACCATCTCCTCCTCGCGCTCGGCGCGGTAGGAGGCGGGCAGCAGGCGCAACCAGCGGCGATAGCGATCCTCCAGCAGACTCACCGTCGCGCCCCTCTCCCACTCGCCCTCACGCGGGACCTCACACTCGCCTTCACGCGGGACCTCCCGCTCGCCTTCACGCAGGACCTCAGGTGGGACTTCACTCTCGCCTCTACGCGGGATCTCGCGCAGGACTTCACACGGGACCTCAGGTGGGACTCCACGCTCACCCCCATGCGGGGCCTCCCATTCGCCCTCACGCGGGACCTCCGGCGGCGGTCGGCCGGGCATGCCGGGCGCGGAGCCGGTCGACGGCGGTCCTCGCGTTCTCCGCGAGCCGGACGGCCTCGGCCTCCAGCGTCCGCGAACCGGAGTCGGTGAGCCGGTAGTAACGACGCAACCGCCCCTGCTGGACCTCCTCGCGGTCGAGGGCCACCAGCCCGTCACCCGCCAGCCGGTCGAGCACGCCGTAGAGCGTGCCGACCTTGAGCTGGACCCGCCCGCCCGACAGCCGCTCGACCTCCCGCACGATGCCGTAGCCGTGACACGGCTCGTCGACCAGCGCGGTGAGGATGAGGAACGCGGGCTCTGTCATCGCCCTTGGAGTCATGCCTTGCAGCATATATCGGAAAGCAGGATATGCCGAGAGGAGATCTCGCGAGACGCCGGGCGGTGCAGAGCCAGGCGGTTCAAGGCCAGGCGGTTCAAGGCCAGGCGATGCGGAGTCGGGCGGTTCAGGCGCGGATGGCGGTCGCCGGGACCGGGGTGGGGTCGGGCGGGGGACCCAGGGAGGCGGTCGCGGTCCAGGCGGCGGCGTACATGATCACCCGGGCCGAGAAGTTGATCCAGACCAGCAGGCCGACCACCACGGCGAACACCCCGTAGACGGGGTTGTTCAGGGTGCCGGAGAGGATCAGCGCGGCGAGCTGCTTGAGCAGGGCGAAACCGGCCGCGCCGAGCAGGGCGCCGCGCAGCAGCACCCGCAACGGCTGCCTGGAGCGGCCCAGCCCGCGCAGGATGACCAGGAAGACGACGACGTCGGTGAGCACGCTGACCGCCAGCCCGGCCAGCCAGATCGTGACGGTGGCCACCGGCGACCCCGACAGGCCGAACCATCCGGCCACCACCCCGCTGGCCTGGGTGGCGAAACCGGCGACCAGCACCGACGCCACCGTCGTCGTGCCGATGGTCACGAGCGCGGCCAGGTCTCTCAGCTTGGCCAGGGCGAAGTTGAGCGGCGGCTCGGTCGTCATGGAGATCTCGCGCAGCGCGCCGCGCAGGGCGTCGATCGCGCCGAGCCCGGCGTAGAGGAGCCCGAGCAGGCCGATGATCCCGGCGCTGGTCCGGGATTCGGCGATCTGCTTGATCGGCAGCCTGTCGGCGAGGCCGGGCAGGTAGTGGTTGATCGCCGTCTGCAGGGTCACGATGGCGTCGGGCCTGACGGAGAGGAAGTAGCCGAAGACCGCGAAGGCGAGCGCGATGATCGGGAAGAACGACAGGAAGGCGAAGTAGCTGACCGCTCCCGCGAGCCGGTCGCCGGACTGGATCTGGTAGCGCTGGAAGGTCCTGACCAGGTGGTCGAACCAGTGCCATCTGATCCGGGCCACGCCGAGCGTCCTTCCGAGTCGCTCACGGGCCGCTTGGACACGTTCCAGCACGCTTTTCACGTGCGCCCCCTACCCAATCACCGGCGTCCCGATCGTGGAGGGCGGCGAAAAAGCAGCCGTGCGTACACGGAGGACCACGGAGCGGACGGCAGGCGGCCGGAGTTCGTACCGCGCAGAATCCTCCCGCCGTACGGAAACGGCCTCTCCGGCCGTATCGGAGGTCGTACGGGAGGTCGTACGGGAAAGCATCCGGAAAAGCGTCACGGCCCGGGCGGGAACCCCGTCCGGGCCGTGCGAAGGAGGATCACGGAGTGGGCAGGAACCCCACCCGGTCGCGCACCCTGGCCATCGTCTCGGCGGCCACCGCGCGGGCCCGGGTGGCCCCGACGGCGAGCATCCGGTCGAGCTCGGCCTCGTCGGCGAGCAGCTTCTCGGTGCGCTCGCGGATCGGGGTGAAGGTGTCGACCACGAGCTCGGCCACGTCCTTCTTGAACGTGCCGTACCCCTGCCCGGCGTAGCGGGTCTCCAGCTCGGGGATCGGGACGCCGCTCAGCGCGGACTGGATGCGCAGCAGGTTGGTGACGCCGGGCTTGTTCTCGTCGTCGGCGAGGACCTCGGAGCCGGTGTCGGTGACCGCGCGCATGATCTTCTTGCGGAGCGACCCCGGCTGCTCCAGCAGGTCCAGGATCCCGGTGGGCGAGGAGGACGACTTCGACATCTTCGCCGTGGGCTCCTGGAGGTCGGTGATCTTCTCGACCCCCTTGACGATGTGCGGCTCAGGCAGCGTGAAGGTCTCGCCGAAGCGGTGGTTGAAGCGCTGCGCGAGGTCGCGGGTGAGCTCCAGGTGCTGCTTCTGGTCCGCGCCGACCGGCACCCGGTTGGCCTGGTAGAGCAGGATGTCGGCCGCCTGCAGGATCGGGTAGGTGAACAGCCCGACACTCGCCGAGCTCTCGCCGGCCTTGGCCGCCTTGTCCTTGAACTGGGTCATCCGCCCGGCCTCGCCCATGCCGGTGAGGCAGATCAGCACCCAGGCCAGCTCGGTGTGCTCACGGACGTGGCTCTGCACGAAGACCGTGGAACGCTCGGGGTCGAGACCCGCGGCGAAGAGCTGGGCCGCGGCGACCCTGGAGCGCCTGCGCAGCACGTCCGGCTGGTAGTCCACCGTGATCGCGTGCAGGTCGACGACGCAGTAGAAGGCGTCGTAGCCCTCCTGCATGGCGACGTACTGCCTGATGGCGCCGAGGTAGTTTCCCAGGTGGAAGGAGTCTGCGGTGGGCTGGATTCCCGACAGGACACGAGGACTGGCCATAACAGCCAATTCTGTCAGCTGCCGGGAGTGGTTGGCCCGCCGATCACGGCACTCCGGTCGCGGCGCCCCGCTCACAGTGCCCCGCTCACGAGCCGTTCGTGGCGTCCCGCTCACGCGAAACGCTCCCCACAGCCGCCCCGTCAGCCGCTCCCGTCAGCCGCTCCCGTCAACTGCCCCTGTTCGGCCGCTCTGTCAGCTGTCGGGGGCGGGCGGCGCCTCCGGGCGCGACGCGCTCCGTTTGATCCTCACCCGGGCGACCCTGCGCCCGTCCATGTCGGTGACCGTCAGGTCGAAACCCGGGATCTCCACCCGCTCCCCCAGCGCGGGCAGGTGGCCGAGCGCCCACATGACGAACCCGCCGAGGGTCTCGTATGGGCCGTCGGCCAGGCGGACCCCGCTCTCGGTCGCCACCTCGTCGAGGTTGGCCAGCCCGTCGAGCTCGACCTCCCCGGCGGGCAGCGCGACGTGCTCGTCCGCCACGTCGTGCTCGTCGCGGATGTCGCCGATCAGCTCCTCGACGAGGTCCTCCAGGGTGACGATGCCGGCCGTGCCGCCGTACTCGTCGACCACGATCGCCAGGTGGTGTCCCTCCTTGCGCATCTCCGACAGCGTGGCCATCAGCCGCTTGCTGGTGGGGACCAGCTTGACCGGGCGGATCGGCACCAGTTCGCTGATCGGCTCGATGGACCCGGTCAGCACCGGATCGAGCAGGTCACGGATGTGGACGAAGCCCACGATGTCATCGTAGGAGTCGCGGTAGACGGGGAAGCGGGAGTGCGGCATGGCGGCGGCCAGGACCGCCGCCTCGGCCAGCCGCGTGTCGGCGGACATGAACTCCACCTCGGTACGAGGCAGCATCACCTCGCGGAGCTGCCGCTTGCCCGCCGCGAACACCTCCCCGATCAGGTGCCGCTCGTCGGCGGTGAGCTCCTGGTGGCCCACCACCATGTCGCGCAGCTCCTCGGTGGAGATCTCCTCGCGGTCGGCGTCGGGGTTGCCGCCGAGCAGCTTGACCACGCCGTCGGTGGACTTGGACAGCGCCCAGATGATCGGCCGCGACAGCGCGGCCATCCGGTCGAGGAACGGCGCGACCAGCAGGGAGATCCCCTCGGCGCGCTGCCTGGCGATCCGTTTGGGGGCCAGCTCGCCGAGGACCAGCGAGGCGTACGAGATCGCCAGCGTCACCAGCACCAGGGAGAGCGGTGCCGTCACGGCCTCCGGTACGCCCCAGCCGGTCACCACGGGGATGAGGTCCTTGGCGAGGGTGTCGGCGCCGAAGGCCGCCGAGAGCATGGTCGCCACCGTGACGCCGATCTGCACCGCGGACAGGAAACGGTTGGGGTCGCGGGCGAGCTTGGCGGCCCTCGCCCCCCTGCGGCCCTGAGTGCCGAGCCGTCTGACCTGGCTCTCCCTGAGGGAGACCATGGCCATCTCCGCCGCGGCGAAGAATCCCCCGATCAGTACGAAGAGCATGACCAGGGCGATGTTCGCCAGGACGCTGTTCACGAGATCGTCTCCGTCATGGCGGTCGCCCGTTCCGGCGGTGGCCGATATTTGATGTGCCAGCATATGCTGGCGATAGACTTACAAAAGTAAACAAGTACAAACATCATCAAACAGGAGGCTCCGTGAAGCTGCTCGTCACCGGAGGTGCCGGATACATCGGCGGGGTCGTGGCGGCGCAACTCGTCGAGGCGGGTCACGAGGTCACCGTGCTGGACGACCTCTCCACCGGCCACGCCGACGCGGTGCCGCCGGGTGCCCGCTTCGTCGAGGGGTCGATCACCGACGCCGCCGGACTGCTGCCCGGCACCGACGCCGTGCTCCACTTCGCGGCGAAGTCCCTGGTCGGCGAGTCCGTGGAGCGGCCGGGCCTCTACTGGGCGCACAACCTCGGCGGCACCCTGGCCCTGCTCGACGCCATGCGGGGCGCCGGGGTGGGGCGGATCGTCTTCTCCTCCACCGCCGCGACGTACGGCGAGCCGGAGCGCTCCCCGATCGAGGAGACCGACCCGACCCGGCCGACCAACCCCTACGGCGCGTCCAAGCTCGCCGTCGACACCGCGCTGAGCGCGTTCGCCGGGCTGTACGGCCTCGCCGCGGTGAGCCTGCGCTACTTCAACGTGGGCGGCGCCCACACCGCCGGAGACGGCAGGGTCTACCGCGAACGTCACACCGTGGAGACCCACCTGATCCCTAACATCCTCGCCGTCGCGCTCGGCGGGCGCGAGTCGGTCAGCGTGTTCGGCACGGACTACCCCACTCCCGACGGCACATGCGTGCGCGACTACATCCACGTGGCCGACCTCGCCAGGGCCCACCTGCTGGCGCTGGACGCCTGCTCGCCGGGCGAACACAAGATCTACAACCTGGGCAACGGGACGGGCTTCTCGGTGCAGGAGGTGCTGTCGGTCTGCCGCGAGGTGACCGGCCACGAGATCCCCGCGGTCGTGCGCGAGCGCCGCGCCGGAGACCCGGCCGTGCTGGTGGCCTCGTCGGAGAAAATCCAGCGCGAGCTCGGCTGGAAGCCCGAGCACCCGTCGGTCCGCGACGTCGTCGCCGACGCCTGGGCCGCCCTGCTCGGCTGACACCACCCCACCCCACTCCGCCGCCCCGGCCGCGCCACCGGTCTCGGAAACGTACGACCGGGGCCGGGCACGGACCGGCCGACCGGCCGCGCCTACCCCAGGCTGAAGCGGGCCGTGTTGTTGGCCGGGCGGCGGTCGCCCAGCCGGAGGGAGTAGACGGTCGCCTCGGCCCGTGGCGCGCGCGCGCGGGCCACGAAGGCGAGCATGAAGCTCACCCGCCGGCCCGCGCCGACCGTACGGAGCCTGCATCCGACGTAGGCGGGGTGGGAGTCGCACCGCGCGCCCCTCGCCGACATGAGGCGCGCCCCGCCGGTGTCGAAGAGGACCCCGGCGTCGTGGACGCGCCGCGGCCCGCGGTTGCGCACCACGGCGGCCACGGTGACCAGGCGGCCCGCGCGCCTCGCCCGCGACAGCCTGACGGCCAGGTCCGTCCCCTCGTCCACCTCGGTCAGCGTCTCGGAGAAGTTGTCCGTCTCGTCGTCGTCCACGACCTCGGAGGAGAGCGTGGCGCTCGCCCTCAGCGGGCCCCGCGCGCCGGACCTCACCATCCCGGTGATCGTCACCCCGCCGGTCTGCCCGGCCAGGACGTCCGTCGGCGAGGAACAGACCACCTGTCCGGCCACGGCGCCGGGAAGGCACTCGGCGACGTTGACGCCGACCACCACCACCTGCTCCGGCACCCGTACGGTGAGCAGCGGAAGCACCGCGTCGCCTGGACCGTCGTTGCGCACCTCGGCCCGGTAGGTCAGCGGCTGTCCGGGCTGCGCGCGCTTCGGGGAGGCCGTCAGCCGCACCGACAGGTCGGCGCCGCCCCAGCCGTCGTCCTCCGGTGAGGCGAACGCCCCGCGGGGTGTCGCCACGAGGGCGAGACAGATCACCCCGGCGACGATCCGCACCGCGGCGTGCTCCCTGAACAGCGATCCCCCGACCACAAGTGATCATTGAACGCCGGGTCGCGCCGCCCCGCGACGATCGACACGCCGCCTTTTCCTCCGCCGCCCGCGCGACGAAAGGGCCGGGGAAGCGCGAAAGGCCGGGAACGCGAAGGGACCCGGGGAGCGCGAGGGGCCGGGAACGCGAAGGGACCCGGGAGCGTGAGCGTCCGGGAACGTGAGAAGCCCGGAGCGCGAACGGGCCCGGCACCCGCCAAGCCCGGGAACGCGAACGGGACCCCGGCGTGCCGGGGTCCCGTTCGCGTGGCGACTCAGATCAGAGGGGCTCAGATCAGGATCAGATCACCGGATCAGGGTTCAGATCAGAGGGGGCTCAGATCAAGACGAGTCAGATCAGCGTCATGCGGCTCAGGACGGCTCAGATCAGGCCGAGCTCGCGCACCGCGGAACGCTCCTCCTCCAGCTCGCGCACCGTGGCGTCGATGCGCTCGCGGGAGAAGGCGTCGATCTCCAGGCCCTGGATGATCTCCCACTTGCCGTCGCGCGAGGTGACGGGGAAGGACGAGATGAGCCCCTCCGGCACGCCGTACGAACCGTCGGAGGGGATCGCGGCCGAGGTCCAGGCGGTGCCGTTGACCCAGTCGAAGACGTGGTCGATCGCCGCGTTGGCGGCGGAGGCGGCCGAGGACGCGCCCCGGGCCTCGATGATCGCGGCGCCGCGCTTGGCGACGGTGGGGATGAAGGTGTCGCGCAGCCAGGCCTCGTCGACCAGCTCGGCGGCGATCTTGCCGCCGACCTCGGCGTGGAAGAGGTCGGGGTACTGGGTGGCGGAGTGGTTGCCCCAGATGGTCATCTTCTTGATCTCGGTGACCGGGACCCCGAGCTTGGCGGCGAGCTGGGACAGCGCGCGGTTGTGGTCGAGGCGGGTCATCGCGGTGAAGCGCTCGGCCGGGACGTCCGGGGCGTGCTGCTGGGCGATGAGCGCGTTGGTGTTGGCCGGGTTGCCGACCGCCAGCACGCGGATGTCGTCGGCCGCGTGGTCGTTGATCGCCTTGCCCTGCGGGCCGAAGATGCCGCCGTTGGCCTGGAGGAGGTCGCCGCGCTCCATGCCCTTGCCACGGGGACGGGCACCGACCAGCAGCGCGACGTTGGCGCCGTCGAACGCCACGTTCGGGTCGTCGGTGATCTCGATGCCGCTCAGCAGCGGGAACGCGCAGTCGTCGAGCTCCATCGCGGTGCCCTCGGCGGCCTTCACGGCCTGCGGGATCTCCAGGAGGCTCAGCGTGACCGGGACGTCGGCGCCCAGCAACTGGCCCGAGGCGATGCGGAAAAGCAGCGCGTAGCCGATCTGACCGGCGGCGCCGGTGACGGTGACCTTTACGGGAGTCTGGGCCATGACCTTCCCCCACTCGAAGGATGAATTGTGACGCTCGGATGCTACCCGTCCACGGTGGACGGCCGTCCGGCGAGTGCCCCGATCCGCGCGCCGGGCGGCGGGACCTGCTCGGCGAGCGCGACGGGCACCCCGCGACGGCGAGGCGCGACCCGCACCGCGGACTCCTGGAAGAGGCTCTACGGAGACCCTGCGGAGGCTTCGGGGAGGTCCCCCGCGGGAGCCCCGGCACGGCTGGGCGGAGACCCCCGGCAGGAGTCCCGGCACGGGGTGACGAACTACTAGGTGCAGGCGGCCATGGTGGGGGCGTTGTTCTCCCGCCCGGGGAACTCGACCCTGGAGAAGTGCTTGTCGAGCAGCGTGCGGATCGTGCCGCTCCGGTAGAGGTCGGCGATCGCCCCCTTGACGGCCTCGCAGGTGCGTACGTCGCCCCTCTTGAGCGCCACCGCGTAACGCTCGTCGGTGAGCTTCAGGCCGAGCAGCCTGTAGCGGACGCTCTCCCGGTTGGCGAAACCGGCCAGCAGCAGGTCGTCGCCGGGGATCGCGTCGACCTCGCCCGCCTGCAGTTTGTTGACGCACTCGGAGTATGTCTGGGCGGCGACCATCGTGAGCGGCTTGACCTCGCCCTGCAGGACGGCCACGGCCGCGCTGAAGGCCGGCTCGCACATCCGGCTGCCCTCCAGGCCCGTCAGGCCCGTGATCGGTGAGCCGTCCTTGACGAGGGCGTCGACGTGGGCGAGGTAGTACGGTCCGGCGAAGGTGACGTCGTCCGTGTCGTTGATCGAGTATGTCGCCAGGACCAGGTCGATCTCGCCGTCCGCCAGCAGTTTCGGCCGGTCGGGGCGGGCGGTGGCCCGGAAGGTGACGCCACTCTCCGGCACCCCCAGCGCCTTCGCGATCTCCAGGGCGAGGTCGATCTCGAAGCCGCTCCACCTGCTCTGGTTCCGCAGCGCGATACCGGGCAGGAAGTCGCGCACACCGACGACGAGCTTGCCCGTTTTGGCGGCCTTGTCGGCCACAGAGGTGAAGGCGGTGGGGACGGGTTCCTCCGGCCCCTCCTTCGGGGTGGCGGCAGGCCACCAGCGGAGCGCGGCGGCCCCTCCGGCGACCAGCAGCAGCACGGCCACGGCGGCGGCGATCCAGCGCCCCCTGCTCGGGCGCCGCGGCGTCTCCTGGGCCCCGACGAGGGTCGCGGACGCCTGCCAGCTGGGCGGGGGCACCTCGCCCCCGTGCTCGGCGTACCCCGTGCCGTCGCCGTACCCGGGGGGCGGGGGGTGGTTCCAGTAGTCCGGGGACGACGGGTGGTCGCGATACACCGGTGAGTGGCGATCCGGAGAAGGGGGATCCGAGGGATGCCACTGCGGGGAGCGACGGTCCGAGGGGGGTGACTCGGGGGAGCGCTGGTCCGGGAAGCGGTGGTCGGGGAAGGACGGGTGCTCCGTGGGCGTGGGAGCGGGGATGGGGGCCGGGGTGTGCGACGGCCCGCCGTGGGCGGCGGGCGCGCGGCGATCGCCCTGGCCCGGCCCGGTCTGGCCGCCCGGTCCCTGGCGCACCCCCTGGCCGCTCTGACCACCCTGACCACCCTGACCGACCTGGCCGCCCTGACTGCTCTGGCCACCTTGACTGCCCTGGTGGCCGATCTGATCGCCCTGACCGATCTGGTCGCCCTGATCGCCGTACCCGGGGTGGGGGCGCTGGTCGTGGACGGGCTGCCGGGCCCGGAACCCCGTGGACGGGAGAGGCGGGTCGCCCGGGACGCCGCCCGTCCTGGGCTTCGGCGTGCGCATGGGGCTGGTGGCGTCGTGGTCACGGCCCTGATCGCCGTCGTCGGCGTACTCGCGCTCCCGGCCCTGCTCACCGGATCGGGGTTCGTCGCGGGACGGCTCGGGGACGGCGACCTTGGCGCCCTGGGTGAGGATCGCGGGCGAGGCGTTCACCGTCTCGGGGTGGCCGAGCAGCCTGAGCAGGAGCTGGTCGGCCGAGGGGCGCGTGGCGGGTGACTTGGACAGCGCCGCGCCGACCACGCCGCGCAACGGCTCCGGCAGCGTACCGAGGTCGACCTCGTGGTTGAGGATGCGGTTGAGCACCACGGCGATCGAGCCACCGGCGAAGGTCGTCTCGCCGGTCGCGGCGAACGCGATGGTCGCCCCCCAGGCGAAGACGTCGGTGTGCGGCCCGACGTCGGCGCCGGAGATCTGCTCCGGCGCCATGTACGCGGGGGTGCCGATGGCCCGGCTGGTGATCGTGCCGGTGGAGTCGAGGATGCGGGCGATGCCGAAGTCGACGACCCTCGGGCCGTCGGCGGCGATGAGCACGTTGTCCGGCTTGAAGTCGCGGTGCACGATCGAGGCGTGGTGGATCGCGGTGAGCGCGGTGGCCGTGCCGATCGCCAGCCGCTGCAGCGGGGAGCCCTTGAGGGGGCCGTCGGTCTCCACGACCTCGCGCAGCGACCTGCCCTCGATGTACTCGCTCGCGATGTAGGGGGTGTCGCCTTCGAGGTCGGCGTCCATCACGCCCGCCGTGCAGAACGAGGCGACCCGCTGGGCCGCCCTCGCCTCCCTGGCGAACCGGGACCTGGCGATGGTGTCGCCGGAGAACTTCACGTGCAGCAGCTTGATCGCCGCCCGCTCCCCCGCGTCGTTGATCCCCAGGTAGACGATGCCCTGCCCGCCCTCACCGATCCGCCCGACGACACGGAACGGCCCGAGCCGGCGCGGTTCTCCCGCTTCCAGTGGCACGATCTCCGGCATCATCGTCCCCACGGTCTCGTAATCTTCGACGTGGCAAACTTTACGGCGCCATGACCCGCCCTCTCCCCCTGTTATCCCGACGTGACCTCACATTTCCCCCGACGACACCCCGCCTTACGCCCATGTCACGATAAAAAACGACAGACGCCATCACCCCCCAATCTCCGACATTCACCCCAATCTGGCGCTCCAGCCGCTTAGATCGCTACCGTTGTACGTCCCTCAGGCAAGCCGGAGCAAAAACTTCCATGCGCCGATACATCGGTTATCGCGAGTTCGTGCAGCGCGATCAGCGTTCCCTCGTCGGCACCGCCCTTCTCCTCACCGGCAGCCACGAGCAGGCCATCCGCCTCACCCTGCGTTCCTTCCACACCGTCGCCCTCTCCTGGCCACCACCGCTGTGGGAGAACCCCACCACGCACGCCCAGATCGCGCTCTACCGCCGCTTCCTCCAGCGGCCGAGCGCCGCCGGGGCGACGGCCCTGGTGCGGATCCCGCCCCGGCAGCGGCTCCTCGTGGTCGCCTGCCTGCACGACGGCAGGTCCCGCGCGGAGATGGCCTCCCTTCTCGGGCTCTCCGAGGAGACGGTGAAGTCGGAGATCGCCGAGGCGGTCGACACCCTCACCAAGGGCAGCGAGAGCCGTCTGATCACCAGGATGGCCACGGCCGCGGGTGAGGCCTCCGTCCCCGACCTCACCGCCCGTTCCATGCGTACGATCAGGCGGCGTCGCGCCAGGGGAGCCCTCCTCGCCGTGACGGCGGTGCTCGTTCCGGTCGGCCTGGTCGCCGCCTTCACCGTGTTCCAGCAGGGTGAGGTGTGGAACTCGGCGCTGGGCGAGCGCAGCCGTCCGCACGCGGCGCAGGCCCAGGAGCCCGTACGAGCGGTCTCCAGCCCGGAGCCGGACGGTTCGGGGCCGGGCGGCGGGGAACCCGGCGCCGTCCCGGCACCGTGGCGGGCCCCGCGGACCTCCTCGGTGATCCGCTACGCGGTCCCCGGGCCGTGCCCCGACGCCCCCGTCGGAACACCTCCCTCGCGCGCCGGAGACGTCACCTGCGCGGGCTGGACGCTGACGATGGCCTCCGGCGGCCCCGAGAGCCCCGCTCCCGGCCCCGCGGAGTGCGAGGGCCGGAAACCCTGCGAGGCGACACTGAGCGTCCCCGACGCCGCCCAGCGCCTCGCGCACGGTGACGAGGAGGAGCGCCCGCGCCTCGCCCCCGCCATCAGCCGCGACGGACGCCGCATCGCCTACCTGAGCGCGGCGGAGCGCCGTTACGTGGCCCACGACCTCGGCAGTGGCGTGAAGCGCTACCTGTCACCGGTCCTCGTCGCCGCCGACACCGAGAACGGCACCCGGGTGAGCGTCTCCCCCAGCGGCCGCCACTTCACCGTCACCCTCGGCGAGCGAGGGCTGCGGACCGACTTCACCACCGGCGCCTCGACATCTGTGCCCGCAGGACAGATGCCTCCGGCGCAGCGGATCGCGGACTGGCTCCGGGAGAGGTACGGGACCTGGGCCGACTCCCCCGGCGGGAGACACTCCGCCGCGATCGCCGCCGGGAAGGGCGAGGAGCTCCACAGCCTCCACGTCATCGACGCCACCTCACGAGAGGTCTTCAAGCGGCTCCCGCTCCCCGAGACGAAGCGGCCCGCCAAGGCCGAGGTCGTGAGCTGGCTGAACAACCGCGAGGTGGTCGTGCGGATGAACGCCAGGGCCGGGGGCGGCCTCCTCGGCTTCTACCGGGTGGACGCCGTCACCGGGCGGTCGCACCGAGTGCCCGGCCTCCCGGCGGACGCCCCGCTCGTCCTGGGAGCCGTCACGGCGCCGTGACCGGCCGCCCGGCGCCGCGCGGGAAGAGGCCGTACGGGACGGGAAAAGAACGGGAAAAGGGAGAAGGGCCGCCCTGGGGCGGCCCTTTCCCGTGGGGGGCGGCGCGGACCGGCTGCCGGTCCGGTGCCGTCGGACACCGGTGAGGCGCCGGTCAGCCCACCTTCTTCTTCAGGTTCTCGTCCAGGGCCGCCAGGAAGTCCTGGGTGGTCAGCCACTTGGCGTCGCCGCCGACCAGCAGGGCGAGGTCCTTGGTCATCTGACCGCCCTCGACGGTCTCGACGCAGACCTGCTCCAGCTTCTCGGCGAAGTCGATCAGCGCGGGGTTGTTGTCGAGCTTGCCGCGGTGCTGCAGGCCCCGGGTCCACGCGAAGATCGAGGCGATCGGGTTCGTGGAGGTGGGGTTGCCCTTCTGGTGCTCACGGTAGTGGCGGGTCACCGTGCCGTGGGCGGCCTCGGCCTCGACGGTCCGGCCGTCGGGGGTGAGCAGGACCGAGGTCATCAGGCCGAGCGAGCCGAAGCCCTGCGCGACGGTGTCGGACTGGACGTCGCCGTCGTAGTTCTTGGCGGCCCAGACGTATCCGCCCTCCCACTTGAGCGCCGCGGCGACCATGTCGTCGATGAGGCGGTGCTCGTAGGTGATCCCGGCGGCTTCGAAGTCGGCCTTGAACTCGGTCTCGAAGACCTCGGCGAAGATGTCCTTGAAGCGGCCGTCGTAGACCTTCATGATCGTGTTCTTCGTGGAGAGGTAGACCGGGTAGCCGCGCGACAGGCCGTACCGCATGGAGGAGCGGGCGAAGTCGCGGATCGACTCGTCCAGGTTGTACATCGCCATCGCGACGCCGGGGCCGGGGAAGTCGTAGACGTCGAGCTCGATCGGCTCCGAGCCGTCCTTGGGGGTGTAGGTGAGGGTGAGGCTGCCCTCGCCGGGGATCTTCAGGTCGGTGGCGCGGTACTGGTCGCCGAACGCGTGACGGCCGATGATGATCGGCTTGGTCCAGCCGGGGACGAGCCTCGGCACGTTGGACATGATGATCGGCTCACGGAAGATGACGCCGCCGAGGATGTTACGGATGGTCCCGTTCGGGGACTTCCACATCTTCTTGAGGCCGAACTCCTCCACCCGAGCCTCGTCAGGGGTGATCGTGGCGCACTTGACGCCGACTCCGTACTGCTTGATCGCGTTCGCGGCGTCGATCGTCACCTGGTCGTCGGTGGCGTCGCGGTGCTCGATCCCGAGGTCGTAGTACTTCAGGTCGACGTCGAGGTAGGGAAGGATCAGCTGGTCCTTGATGAACTGCCAGATGATCCGGGTCATCTCGTCGCCGTCAAGCTCGACGACGGGGCCCTCTACCTTGATCTTGGGCATGCGTGTGGTTCCCCTTCTGAACTAATTTGGCCAGACAGTCCTTTTTGAGGCTCACTGGCCGTTGAGGCTATCGGACGTGGTCGATCCCCTCGTGGCGCACCCGGTCATCCGACCCGTCACATGGGTATGTGGTCCTTGAACTCAAGGATGATCCCGGCCACCGCCAGCATCAGGCCGAGTCCGCCCAGCGTGACGACGTCGGTGGCCTTGCGGCGGATGGCGAGCCGCCCGCCCCCGAACAGCCGGGCGAGCGCGCCCAGCGTCATGACGGTGCCCATGGCGATCCCGCCCCAGTAGGGCATGCCCAGCAACACGGCGAGGACCAGCGCGACGAGCGCTCCGCCCACCACCAGGGGGTAGGCCCCCCAACGTTCCCTGTTCGCCTCGACCGCTCGCGCGTTCACCGGCCCACCACCCGCTCTCGCCCCTGACGTCGGCTCATCGCTCGGAGATCGGCTTCCACTTCTGGTCGCGCTCGCCGATGTACTCGCTGTCCGGGCGGATCAGCCGGTTGTCGGCGTGCTGCTCGATGACGTGTGCGGTCCATCCTGACATGCGGCTGACGGAGAAGACGGGAGTGAAAAGGTCCGTCGGGATGCCGAGATAGTGGTAGACGGTCGCCGCGTAGAAGTCGACGTTCGGGTAGAGGCCCTTCGTCTCGAAGACGACCTCCTCCATCTCCTTGGACATCCGGTAGTACGTGTCGTCGCCGGACGCCTCGCCGAGCTCCTGCGACATCTTGCGCAGGTGCGTGGCCCGCGGGTCCTCGGTCTTGTAGACGCGGTGCCCGAAGCCCATGATCTTCTCTCCGGCGGCGAGCCTGTCCCGTACGGACTGGGCCACCGAACCCGCGTCGAGCGACTCCAGGGTGCGCATGACCTGCTCGTTGGCGCCGCCGTGCAGCGGGCCCTTGAGGGTGCCGATGGCCGCCACGACCGCCGAGTGCATGTCGGACAGGGTCGCGGCGCAGACGCGGGCGGCGAACGTGGAGGCGTTCATCGTGTGGTCGGCGTGCAGGACCAGGCAGGCGTCGAAGATCTCGACCTCGCGCTCACCGGGGGTACGGCCGGTGATCTGGAGCAGGAAGTTCGCCGCCACGCTCAGCTCGGGGTCGGGATCGGGGACGGTGGCCCCGGTCCTGGCCGCGTGGTAGCGGGCGACGAGGATCGGCTGCTGCGCGGTCAACCTGGCGGCCTTGCGCAGGTTCGCCTCGGGGTCGTTGGTGTCCTTGTCCGGATCGTCGCCTCCGGCCAGCGAGACCAGCGTGCGCAGCGCCTCCATGGGGGCCTGCTTCTCCGCGATCTCCGGGATGTTGGCCTCGGCGAGCGTGCCGAGCGTGCGCCCTCGGACCAGTTCCTCACCGTACGTCGACAGTTGCTCCCGCGTGGGGAGGGTGCCGTACTGGAGCAGGTGGGCGGTCTCTTCGAAGGTGGTGCGGCCGGCCAGATCGTGGATGTCGTAGCCACGATAGAAGAGGCGACCGGCCTGACCGTCGATGTCACTGAGCGCTGTGGACGCGGCTACGACATCGGCGAGACCTTTGGTGGGCTTGTCCGCCATGAGTGTTTCCTCCGCTTATCTGTGTCCGAAGTCTACCTGTGAGCAGCGGAAACCCTCCCGAGAGGTACAGACCAATTTCACGCAGGATTCTCCTTCTGGCAAAGGCGATTCCCCATCACCTCGTTTGGGTAAGCCGGAGCTGTAGGAATAGTTACGGCGGGCTACCTGGGGAGGAACTGCCGTGGAGGGGCCGTTCATACGCATCGAGGACACAGGCGAGGTGGTCCCGTTGCGCCCCGAGATCACGACGATCGGACGCGGCCGAGGAGTGGACATCCGGCTCACCGATCCGAGTGTTTCCCGGCTGCACGCGGAATTCGTCCGACGCGGACCCTACCTGTACGTCGTTGACCTGGGCCTGTCCCGCAACGGCACGCGGGTCAACGGCCGGCCGATCGCCCGGAGGGTGCTTGACGACGGCGACGTGGTGTCCTTCGGCGCGGCACGAGGCAGGATCGGCGGAGTGCCACGCGAGGACTTCGCCCCGGAGGTCGAGCTCCGCCGCGCCGCGGCACCGGAGCTGACCAGGCGGGAGGTTGATGTCCTGACGTCGCTGTGCCGTCCGGCGCTGTCGGACGAGGCGTTCGTCGCACCGGCCACGGCCAGGGAGATAGCCGACGATCTGGTGGTGACGGAGGCGGCTGTCAAGCAGCACCTCCTGCGCCTCTACCAGAAGTTCCGCATCCCCGAGGGGACCAACCGGCGCACCAGGCTGGCGAACGAGGTCGTCGCCCTGGGGCTGGTCAGACCCACCCCCGTGGTGCCACCGCAGCGCGCGGCCGGTTCCCCGGAGCCGCAGACGGCGTCGTCCACCACCGCGAACCGCAGGGCCTCGTAGCGACTTCGCAGGGGCTTCGCGGAGAACCGCGGGCCCCGCGAGCGGGATCGGCCCTGTTCGAGCCGCGGGCCCCCGCGAGCGGGATCAGCCCTGTTCGCGGGCGCGCCTCTCGGCGGCCTCGACCACGTTGGTGAGCAGCATGGCCCGGGTCATCGGGCCCACGCCACCGGGGTTGGGGGTGAGGAAGCCCGCGACGTCCTCGACGCCCGGGGCCACGTCACCGGCGATCCTGCCGTCGACCCGGGAGACGCCGACGTCGAGCACGGCGGCGCCCGGCTTCACCATGTCCGCGGTGATCAGGTGCGGCACTCCGGCCGCGGCGACGACGATGTCGGCGCGCCGGGTGTGGGCCGCGAGGTCCTGGGTGCCGGTGTGGCAGAGGGTGACGGTGGCGTTCTCGGAGCGGCGGGTGAGCAGCAGGCCGAGCGAGCGGCCCACGGTGATGCCACGGCCGACCACGACGACCTCGGCTCCCTTGATGGGCACGCCGTACGCCTGCAGGAGCGTGACGATGCCGTACGGCGTGCAGGGCAGCGGCGCGTCGACCATGTGGACCAGGCGGCCCAGGTTGACCGGGTGGAGGCCGTCGGCGTCCTTCGCCGGGTCCATCCGCTCGATCAGCGCCTGCGTGTCGAGGTGGCGGGGCAGCGGGAGCTGGACGATGTAGCCGGTGCACTCGGCGGAGGCGTCGAGCTCGTCGACGACCGCCTCGACCTCGGCCTGGGTGGCGTTCTCCGGCAGGTCCCTGCGGATGGAGGAGATGCCGACCTCCGCGCAGTCGCGGTGCTTGCCCGCGACGTATATCTGGCTGCCGGGGTCACCGCCCACCAGGACGGTGCCGAGCCCGGGGACGACGCCCCGCTCCCTCAGCGCGGCCACCCGCGCCGTGAGGTCTGCCTTGATCTTCGCCGCCGTGGCCTTGCCGTCGAGAATCCGCGCGCTCATGCGGACAACCCTCTCACGGGACCGGCGGGAGCGGCGGGCCCCCCTGGATCGGCCGGATCAGCCGCGCTCCGCCTCTCTCGCTTCCCTTCGCTCGATGATCCTGCGGGTGAAGGGGATCCACTCCATGGCCCGCCCGCTGAGGTAGGCCGCGCCGAGCGCGATGATGATCATCATCCAGGGGCTGACCCAGAAACCATGCATGATCACAAAGGCGTACAGGGCGTGGTCGAGCAAGGCCATAAGGGATCTCCACCGCTGGGACGAAAGGGATGCTTCAGACTAACCGCAGGTCAAACCTTTTTCATCCAGGTAGTCCTGTCTAATCCGCCACTTTCTTATCTCCTGTGCGCGGCCGCCACAGCCGTACGGCGGCCGCACCCAGGGGAAGGGTCAGTGGAAGAAGTGACGGGTGCCGGTGAAGTAAAGGGTCACCCCGGCCGCCTCGGCCGCCGCGACGACCTCCTCGTCCCTGATCGAACCGCCCGGCTCCACGATCGCCCTCACTCCCGCGTCGATGAGGATCTGCGGGCCGTCGGCGAAGGGGAAGAACGCGTCGGAGGCCGCCGCGGCCCCTGAGGCGCGCTCGCCCGCCCGGGAGACCGCGAGCCGCGCCGAGTCGACCCGGTTGACCTGACCCATGCCGACGCCCACGCTCGCGCCGTCCGAGGCGAGCAGGATCGCGTTGGACTTCACCGAGCGGCACGCCTTCCAGGCGAAGGCGAGGTCGGCGAGGACCTCGGCGGAGGCGGCGGGCCCGGCCTTCAGCTCCCAGGTGGACGGGTCGTCGCCCGGGGCGTCGACCCGGTCGGCGGTCTGCACCAGCAGGCCGCCGTCGATCCTGCGGAACTCCGCCGGGTTGGACGGCCCGCCGAGGCAGGACAGCAGCCTGATGTTCTTCTTGGCGGTGAGCACCTCCAGCGCCTCCTCCGTGAAGGAGGGGGCCACCACGACCTCGGTGAACACGTCGGCGATCTGCCGGGCCAGCTCCCCGGTCACCTCCCCGTTGACCGCGATCACCCCGCCGTACGCCGAGACGGGGTCGCAGGCGTGCGCCTTGCGGTGCGCCTCGGCGACGTCGGCGCCGACCGCGATGCCGCACGGGTTCTGGTGCTTGATGATCGCCACGGCGGGCCCGTCGAAGTCCCAGGCGGCCCGCCAGGCGGCGTCGGCGTCGAGGTAGTTGTTGTAGGACATCTCCTTGCCGTGCAGCTGCTCGGCGTTGGCCAGCCCGTCCTTCTGCCCGGAGTACAGGGCGGCGCCCTGGTGCGGGTTCTCGCCGTAGCGCAGCGGCGACCGCAGCTCCCAGGCCGCGCCCATGTAACGCGGCCACGCGCCGTCCTCGGCGGCGTAGACGCTCGCGAACCAGGAGGCCACCGCGGTGTCGTACGAGGCGGTGTGGGCGTACGCGGCGGCGGCCAGGCGTCGGCGCTCGTCGAGGGTGAAGCCGCCCGCTGCGACCGCGGCGAGCACGTCACCGTAGGAGGCGGGGTCGACCACGACCGCGGCGGTGCCGTGGTTCTTGGCCCCGGCCCGGATCATGGCGGGGCCGCCGATGTCGATCTGCTCCACGCACTCGGCGTCGGAGGCGCCGGAGGCCACGGTCTCCTGGAACGGGTAGAGGTTGACCACCACCAGCTCGAACGGCTCGATCTCCAGCTCTTCCAGCTGCTTGGCGTGGGACGGGTTGCCGCTGTCGGCCAGCAGCCCGGCGTGCACGCGCGGGTGCAGAGTCTTGACCCGGCCGTCGAGGCACTCGGGGAAGCCGGTCAGCGACTCGACAGGAGTGACGGGGACGCCGAAGGAGGCGATCCTCGCGGCGGTGCCCCCGGTGGAGACGATCTCCACACCCGCGGCGTCGAGCCCGCGGGCCAGTTCCTCCAGCCCGCTCTTGTCATACACCGCGATCAACGCGCGCCGGATGGCGATGCGGGTCACTTCGTGCTCCTCCTGGTTGGTTCCGGTTTTCTCCGTGGCGCCCGGCTCATCCGCCGGGTCGTCCGAATCGGACGGTCCTGCCGGTGACGGTCCAGCCCTCGCGGGCCATCCGGCCAACGGTGTCGACGAGCAGGTGACGCTCGACGGTCTTGATGCGCTCGTGCAGGGCCGCCTCGTCGTCGCCGTCCAGCACGGGCACGGCCTCCTGGGCGATGATCGGCCCGGTGTCGACACCCGCGTCGGCGAGCATCACGGTGCAGCCGGTGACGCGCACGCCGTACGAGAGCGCGTCACGGACGCCGTGCGCGCCGGGGAAGGAGGGCAGCAGGGCTGGGTGGGTGTTGAGGACCGGGAAGGCCTCCAGCGTCGGCGCGCCGAGGATCTTCATGAACCCCGCGCAGACCACGAGATCCGGCCGGTACCCGGCGATGCGGGCGGCGAGACTCTCGTCCCACTCCTCGCGGGTGGGGTGGTCGGCCAGTCTCTCCACGAAGGTCGGCACCCCCGCGCGCTCGGCCCGGGCCAGCCCCTCGACGCCGAGGCGGTCGGCACCCACGGCCACGATCCGGGCACCGTAGGTTTCGTCTGCCACAGCGTCCAGCAGGGCCTGTAGGTTGGTTCCAGAACCGGACACGAGAACCACAAGCCGAACGGCCTGGGATGACACCGACGCACTCCATTCGGACGGGGACTCACGCCGCTGCAAGGGTATCGGCCTGTCCGTACGAACGATGCAAGGAGGTCAGGTGACACTACCGGTCGAGGTCCGGCCCGCCGAGAGCGCCGGTCGGAGGGCGCTGTGGCTCGCGGTCGCCGCGGTGGTGATGACGCTGGTGCTCCCCCTCGCGGGAATCGTCATGGCGATCTTCGCCCTCATCACCTCGATCCGTGCGATCAGGACGCTCCGCTCCATCCCCAAGCCCGCCGGCACCGCCGTGGTCGGCGTCGTGCTGTCGGCCGGGGCGTTGCTGATCTCGATCGCGGTGACGGCGCTGCAGTTCTACTTCGGTGACGAGCTCGCCGCCTACACCGAGTGCGGCAGGGGCGCGGGCACCATCGCGGCGCAGAACGAGTGCGTGGAGCAGCTCGAACGGGCCATGGAGCGGAAGATGCCCTTCCTGCAGCCGGGCCAGGTGCAGTTCCCCTTCCCGCCCTGACAGGCCCCTTCCGGCCCTGACCGGGCGGCGGGTGGCCGGTGATGACACCACCCGCGCTCGCGGGCCCCCCTCCTTGGTCGGTGCCCGTAAGACCTGCGGGCCGTAACTCCCGCAACCCGCGGGAGCCACGACCCGCGGGAGCCATGGCCGGTGGAGCTACGGCCCGCAGGGGCTATGGCCGGTAGGACGGGGGCGGGACGCGGATCTTCGCGGCGATCCTGTCCAGTTCGCCGGCGAGGGCGGGATCGACCTTGACGTGTACGGCGACCTCCGCGCTCTCGAAGAAGATCCCCCGGTGACCGTCCGGATCGGTGGTCCGTATGCCCATGAGCGGCGCTCCCGTGCGTGCGGACTCCCGCTTCTCGCCGCGCAGGAACTCGTCCACCCACTGACTGCTGTGCAGGACCGCGCCGCGTACCACGGTGACCTCGACGTCGCGCGCGCCGTCCGACCAGCGTCCGGCCTTCGCGCTCCAGCCCCTGCCGAGCCGCGTCGTCTCCCCGGCGACCCGTCGCAGGCCGGGAGGCAGGTAGGCGACGGCGACGTCGTCGACCGCGTCGCCGGAGGTGGACGGCGGCTCGATGGGGACGAGGCCCTTCACGATCCGGTCCAGTGTGGTCGCGAGGCCCTCGTTCACCTCCACGACGTATCCGAGACCGGGCCTCTCCAGCCACAGGCGCATCCGCGAGTACGAGGCGCCCTGGCCGCCCCCGTCGGCCCGGTACCCCGGTCTGCCCCGGACCTTCTCCGGGGTGGCGGTGTACAGGTTCTGACGGACCCTGGCCCAGGTGAGCAACGTCTCCGCGTCCGCGGCGCTCACCCCGCGCACCGCCAGGATCCGGATCGAGGCCCCGTCGTCCCCGCTCCATTCGATCTCGGTCCACCCGGTCGGGTCGACCGCGGTGGAGAGGTCCTTCAGGTGCAGGCCGGGGGGAACGTAGGTGACGCGCAGTCCCTGGAAGAGTCCGCCGGTCGGATCCCTGGGGACGAGACCGTCGGCGATCCTCCGCAGGGCGTCCCGGTGCCGGGCGCCCACCGTGACGCGCAGGACCAGGCCGGGCCACTCCTCCCAGACCAGGTCGTCCCCCTCGGCCCGGGTGAACGCCCCGCGTCCGCGCACCTTCGCGACGAGGGCTCCCGGCAGCGTCTCGGGCGTGCCCCTGACCCCGCCGAGCACCCGCTCGGCTCCTCCGATGTGGAAGGTCGCGTCCCGGTAGACCGTGACCCGGACGAGGTCGTCCCCCGTCCCCCAGGTCGCGCCGGTGCCGCGAAGACCTCCCGCGTCGGCTCTCTCCACCACGGGGGCGCCGAGACCCGCGGGCAGGTAACCGACCTTCACCCCGTCCACGCCCACCGCCTGGGTGGGGGAGGCGACGCCGCCGCGGTCCGTCACGACCAGGTAGCTGGGCACGGCCGCCGCCAGCACGGCCGCGGCGACCAGGGCCACCGCCGCCGTACGAGCCCTCCTGTCCCGTTTCGCGCCCTGTACGACCCGGTGGGCGAGGCCCGGTGGCACGCCGAGCGCGGAGGTCTCCTCGACCATGGCCAGCCGGAGTTCTTGCTCAACGTTCGGCATGGGGAAGCTCCTCCTCGTGAAGATCGGCGCCGATCAGGGCGCGCAGACGGGCCAGTCCCTTGGACGCCTGGCTCTTGACCGCCCCGATCGAGCATCGGAGGACCTCCGCGGTCTGGGCCTCGGTCAGGTCCTCGAAGAAACGCAGGACCAGTACGGCGCGCTGGTGGGGCGGCAGGCCCCGGAGACCGGTGATCAGGACCTGGCGAAGCTCGACCCCGGTCAGGGAGTCGGGCGCCGGGGTGTCCGGGGGCGAGTCGGTCAGGAAGATCCGCAGGATCGCGCGACGGCGGGCGCGGCTGATGGCGGTGTTGACGATGATGCGGCGCACGTAGGGTTCGGGGTCGCTTCCCGCGTGCAGGCGGCCCCAGCTGCGGTAGGCCTTCTCCAGCGCGCTCTGCAGGACGTCCTCGGCCTCGTCGCGGGACCCGCAGGTGAGGTGGGCGATCCTGAACAGGCTCGCTCCCCGCGCCGCCACGAACTCGGTGAACCCCTCGTGACCGCTCACGCGGCCGTCTTAGGTCTCATACCCGTCCATACGCCCGGCCCCGCGCGAAGGGTTTCCAGGCATGACCGGATTTCCGGCCACCGGGCCTCCAGCCACGATCTTGGACGGTCACGGTGCCGGTCGGTCACGGTCGGTTACGGCCCCGGGGGTCAGGGTCTTGGGATGTCAGGGTCTTGGGTCGTCACGGTCCCTGGAGGCCGCGGCCCCGAGGGGTCGCGGCCTCCGCCGGCCGCGTCCCGGGCGGCCACGGTCCCAGGTGACCTCAGCCTCAGGAGTCTCGGATGACCTCAGTCTCAGGTGTGGCGGAACGTGGATGCCCGCTTCTCAGTCGCGGTCCCAGGCGTAGGGGTCGACGTAGATGACGTGGCCGCCCTTGTCGTCGGTCTCGTCGACGATGTCGCGCCGGGGCGGGCGCGGCGGGTCGGGGCGGCGGGTCTTCTGCGGGTTCTCCGCGGCGGCCGAGGCGTGCTCGTCCTCCCAGTCGTCCCTGATGACCGGGATCGGCTGGGTGTCGCACTCCGTGGCGTCCAGCCAGTAGCCGGGGAGCTTCTGCAACTCCTCCGGCTCGGCGAAGCCGACCTTCCCGGCCGCCGAGGCCGCCGCCTTGGCGATCTTGACGCCCGCCTTGCGCACCGGGGCGGTGGCCGTGCCGACCTTGGCCGCCGCCTTGGTGACGGCGGTGCTGTGGCCGCGGAAGATCAGCCACCAGTTGGCCAGCCCGGCGGCGATCCCCGCCGCGACGCCCACCTCCAGGGTCACCGAGAGCATCACCTCCCACCCCGCCGGGCCCAGCGCGGACAGCCGCGCGCCGCCGAGCGAGCCGCCGGAGAGCGCCGCGAGCAGGCCCGCCGTCGCCCCGGTCGCCAGCCCGCAGACGAACCCCCACAGCGGCGCCCCCTCGTACGAGGAGGAGGGCGAGATCCGGACGACCAGGATGCCCGCCACGGCCCCGGCCACGAACGGCACCGCGATCACGATCATCACCCAGGCCGGGGTCGGGCCCGCCTCGGGCAGCGCGCCCAGGATCGGCAGGCTCGGCACCGTGCCCAGCTGCACGCCCGTCGGCGCGACCAGCGTGCCGGTGCCGACCGCGAAACCGGGACCCGCGATGTAGGCCAGCCCCCAGATGACGGCGTTGAGCAGGTAGAGCCCCTGGACCAGCAGGAGCAGCAGGCCGCCGACGAACCCCGGCGCCAGGATCCCGGACAGCTCCTGGACCTGCCCGAAGTTGACCACGACGGCCCCGAGCACCATGACGGCACCCGCCACGAGCATGATCGCCAGTGCGGCGGACGTCCCGGCCACGACCGAGCGCAGCCGCTCGGGCAGCAGGCGCAGCATCGACCGCCAGGGCCCGATCGTCCTCGCGACGGCCACGGAGCCCGCGATGAAGGCCAGTACCAGATGGCTGACCAGCACGTCGCCGAGGAAGGGCTGGGTGATCTCGTTCCTGGTGACCAGCGCGATCAGCCCGGCCAGCAGCGCGTACGGCGCCGCCAGCGAGATGCCCGCCTGCGCGATCAGGACCAGCTGCGCCCTGCGGCGGGCGTTGGACACCTCCTTCGGGGTGTTCTTGGGCAGCCGGGCGGGCAACCGGAGCCGCAGGTCCGCGTCGCGGGCCATCCACATCCCCGCGCGGTACAGCAGGAAGGCGGGCAGGACCGTGAGCCCGAGCGGGAGCAGCCCCACCGAGCCGCCGGGTATCGCGAAACCCGCGTGGTGCGCGGCCAGCCAGAGCTGCGACGCGGTGCGGAACACCGCGGGCAGGCCCGCGCCGAGCGCGCCGCGGGGAGCGGCGATCCAGCCGACCAGGGTGAGCGTGGTGAGCACCGCCAGCCCCACGCCGAGGGTCCACGCGGCGGCGAGCATCCCGGAGACGGGAAGCGGCCGGCGGACGTCATCGTCGTCACCCGTGAGGCCGGGCAGGGGGATACGGCTGAGGACGTTGCGGGGAGCCGTCCGTAGCTGATCGAAAAGGGCCGTCACAGTAGTCGATGGTCTCAGGATCTTCGGTGCGGAAGGGACTCCCGCGCCCGCGTGTCGCGCACCGCGTGACGGGAGCCCCCTGTGGTATCCGGGCGATGCCGGTACGGAAACCGCCCGCGACCCCTCCCTCGGGCAGGAACGTGCCGCTGTCGGAACGATCGGGCCACCAGGCGATCGGCGGCGCGGACCCGGCGAGCCCTCGCGACGGTGGGAGGCCCCGCCGGACCGCGCGTCGAGAACGCTTACGGGATCGCGCGTCGGGACTGTGTATCGGGACCGCGTACGGGGACCGCGTACGAGGCACGTACCGGGATCGCATGGCGAAAGGCGCCCGGCGGGGTGCCGGGCGCCCTTCGATGGTCCTCGACGCGGTGGGGGCGGGGCGCGGTCTGCCGAGCCCGCCACCGGACCGCGCGGCGCCATGCCGCGTTCCGCGCTCGCCCGAGGCCACGCCCCGGAGCACGCTCCAGGGGCGTGTGCCGCCGCGTTCGCCCACCCGGGGCCGTGGCCCCGGAGCCGTGCGCTAGAGCGACTCGACGACCTCGCGCATCAGGCGGGCGGTCTCGCTCGGGGTCCTGCCGACGCGGACGCCGACCTTCTCCAGGGCGTCCTTCTTGGCCTGGGCGGTGCCGGCCGAGCCGG
>NZ_JBHMBS010000034.1:0-78614 GCF_042428775.1 Streptosporangium vulgare
TCACGACCGGGACGTGAACGCGGCCAGAAACATTCTCGCGGCCGGGCTGGTCGAGAGGTAAAACGCCTGCGGAGGGCCGGTAAGACCGGCCCCGGAGTCTTCCGGGGAGGCACGGCCCGATGAAACAGGAAACCCCTGGGGCGACCCTGGGAATCCTCTCCCTGCAGGGAGGGGAGAAGGTCGAATCAATCCGGCGCGTGGGCGCGCTCGCCGTCGCGCTGGCCGTGGCCCTCGCCGTCGCGCCGGGTCTCGCCGGATGCGGGAGCGGGGGAGGGAGCCGGGGAGCCGGGACGCCGGGCGGGCCCGTCCCGGCGGTGAGGGCCTACGACATCAACCCGGTCGCCCGTGACCGGGTCGCGGACGGGGGCGTGCTCCGCTGGGGACTCAACGAGTATCCGTCCAACTGGAACCTCAACCACATCGACGGCAACCTGGCGACGGTCAAGCGGGTCATGGACGCCATGATGCCCTCCCCCTTCCGCTCCGACGCCAAGGGGAAGATCTCTCCGAACACCGACTATCTGATCGAGGGCAGGGTCACCTCGCGCCGGCCCCGGCAGGTCGTCACGCTCACCCTCAACCCACGCGCCAGATGGTCCGACGGCACCCCGATCACCTGGGAGGACTACCGTGCCCAGTGGCAGGCGCTGAACGGCCGCGACGCCGGCTACCGGGTGGCGAGCACCACCGGCTACCAGGACATCGAGAAGGTCGTCAGGGGCGGGGACGACCACCAGGTCGTGGTGACCTTCGCCAAGCCCTTCGGCGACTGGCGCTCGCTGTTCGCGCCGCTGTACCCCCGGAGCACCAACGCCACCCCGGAGGCGTTCAACACCGCCTGGCTGAACCGCGTCTCGGTCACCGCGGGCCCGTTCGCGTTCGTCGCGTTCGACCCGACCGCCAAGACCGTCACCATCAAGAGGGACGACCGCTGGTGGGGGGACCGGGCCAAGCTGGACCAGATCATCTACCGGTCCCTGGAGAGCGACGCGCTGGTCGGCGCCTTCAGCAACGGCGAGCTCGACACCTTCGACGTCGGCCCGTCCGCGCCCGACTACGCGCGGGCCAGGAGCACCCCGGACGCGATCGTGCGGCAGGCGGCCGGACCCGACTTCCGGCACATCACGATGAACGGCGAGAGCGCCGTCCTGTCCGACCCGAGGGTCCGCAGGGCCGTCGCGATGGGCATCGACCGCCAGGCCATCGCGCAGTCGGACCTCCAGGGCCTCGACTGGCCGATCGTCCTGCTCAACAACCACTTCTTCATGAACACCCAGGAGGGCTACCAGGACAACGCCGGTGAGATCGGTACCTACGACCCCGGCAGGGCCGGGCGGGAGCTGGACGCCGCGGGCTGGAAGCTGGAGGGCCGGACCCGCAGGAAGGACGGCAGGGAGCTGAACCTGCGCTTCGTCCTGCCGTCCGGCCTGCAGGTCGCCAAATCCGAGGCCGAGCTCGTCCAGGACATGCTCGGCCGGATCGGTGTCGGGGTCACCCTGCAGTCGGTGCCCGGGGACGACTACTTCACCAAATACATAATTCCCGGTAATTACGACATCACCGCGTTCGCGTACGTGGGCACGCCCTTCCCCGTCTCCAGCTCCTACGGCCAGTACGCCGACGCCGTCAGGCGCCCCGACGGCACCAGGCAGTGGAACGCCAACCTCGGGCGCATCGGCTCCCCGCGGATCGACGCCGCGATGAGAAAGGCGACCGCCGACCTCGACGACGCCAGGGCCGTCGCCGACACCAACGCGGCGGACAAGCTCATCTGGCAGGCGGTCAACGTGGTGACGCTCTACCAGCGACCACAGAACATCGCGGTCAAGAGCAACCTCGCCAACTTCGGCGCCCGCGGCTTCTACGACCTGAGATACCAGGACATCGGCTTCGTCAGGTAGTCCCGGTAGTCCTCAGCGGGCCGCGTTCTGTCGGGGAGGCGGTGTAGAAAGTCGGTCATGGCTATCTCGGTGACCTGGCCCCAGGTGCTCGCCTGGCGGCTGAGGCGGCAGTTCGTCGACCCGGCCGACGGGCCCGACGCGGTGTCCGTGGTGCGGAGACTCGCCGGGGTGCAGGCGCAGGTGGCCTCCTCCGCCGCCCTCGCGGTGGCCGTGCGGAGCGCGCGGCCGGATCCCGGCGAGATCGACCGCGCGCTGTGGCGAGATCGCGACCTGGTCAAGACCTGGACGGCGCGCGGCACCCTGCACCTCGTCCCCGCCGACGAGCTGGCCTGCTACGCGGCCGTCCTCGGCTCGTTCCGCCTCTGGGACAAGGGCTCCTGGCAGCGCGGCCACGGCGTCACCGCCGCCGAGGTCGCCGCCATCCTCGACGCCGCGCCCAAGGCGCTCGCGGGCCGGGTCCTCACCCGTGAGGAGCTGGTCGACGGGGTGATCGAGGTGACCGGCGACGGCCACCTGCGGGAGGCGCTCACCTCCGGCTGGGGCGCCCTGCTCAAGCCGCTGAGCTTCCTCGGCGAGCTCTGCCAGGGCCCGCCGCGCGAGGGCCGGGTGACCTTCGCCAGTCCCCGGGACCAGGTGCCCGGCTGGCCTGCGGAGCTTCCCTCCGCGGAGGAGGCCGGGGTGCGCCTGCTCCGTTCCTTCCTCGGCGCCCACGGCCCCGGCACCCCCGAGACGTTCGACGGCTGGCTCTACCGGGGGGCCGGCCGCAAGGCGACGCTGCGCGGCTGGTTCCGCGACCTCACCCCCGAGCTGGCCGAGATCGAGGTGGACGGCCGGCCGATGGTCGTGCTCGCCGAGCACCTCGACGACCTGGCCGCGACCCGGCCCGCCACCGGGGTCCATCTCCTGCCCGGCTTCGACCAGTACATCCTGGCCGCCCCGCGCGACCTGGAGCCCCTCCTGCCCGCCGAGGCGAGGGCGAAGGTCAGCCGGGCCGCGGGCTGGATCTCCCCGGTCGTGATCCACCAGGGCCGGGTGGCCGGGGTCTGGGAGGCGAAGGAGGGGAAGATCACGGTCGATCTCCTGGAGGAGGTCCCCGCCGCCGCCCTCGCCGCCGAGGCAGAACGGGTCTCCGCGCTCCTGCGCTGACCCGGTCCGCCGGGCGAGGAGGGCGATCCCTGCGCTGACCCGGTCCGCGGGCGAGGAGAGCGATCCCTACAGCGGTTCCGCGAACTCCCAGCCCCGCTCCAGCAGGGCGTCCACCGCCCGTACGGCCCGCGACAGCCGGACCTCGGGCGGCCCGGTGACGATCAGGTGGGGCAGCCCGCCCGCGGCCAGTTCCTCGCGGAGGCGGGCGTCCATCCGGTGCCGGATCGCCTCGCCGTCGCGCCAGCCGTCCTGCTCGAAGGGCACGCCCTCCACCGAGGTGTGGATCCACAGGTCGTGCCGGGCACGGCGATGCACGGCGGAGACCTCCTCGGAGAGCTCGCCGAGATAGCGCTCGTGCCACAGCGAGGTGGTGAAGGCGTCGGTGTCGCACACCAGCAGCGGCGACCCCGTCCTGGCCGCGGCGTCCTCCCACGCGAGCTGGCGCTCGGCGATCACCCCGAACTCCGGCGGCTCCCACCCCAGGTCGTCCAGCCACGGCTCGGGAAGCCCGCCGAGCTTGGCGCGCCGGCGGGCCAGGGCGAGCTTCTCCTCGCAGTACGTCCTGCCGTACTCGGGCACCCAGCGCGTCGCCGCCCACGGCCCGCCGCGAGCCGCGTAGTGGGCGGCCAGGGACCTGGCCAGCGTGGTCGTTCCGCTGGACTCCGCGCCGACGACCACCACGCGCCGCGCCAGGTGGCCGCGTACGGCCGGGGAGAGATGCTCCCAGCACGACACCGGGTCGTTCCTGACCATCGTCCCGCTGACCGGGAACCGCTCCCGGTCCGCGTCGACGCCGACATGCGCGGCGCCGAACCGGTGGGCCAGCTCGGGTCCGTACGCCTCGGAGGAGAACACCGCGTCGATCTCCGGCACCTGGCCGTGCGCCTGGGCGAGGCCGTACCGGAACACCTCGACGTGCGCCGACCAGATCTCCGGATCGTCGTAGTCGATCTCGACGTCGTCGACCACCGGGGCGATCGTCACGTGGGCCTGGGGGTGCGCCTCGCGCAGCCAGGCGGCGCGCAGCGCCAGCGGGAGGGTCTCCGCGGTCGACGCGGCGACCACGACGCTCACCCGGGCGCACCGCGCGGCGGCGGTGTCGATCAGGTGGTGGTGGCCCGCGTGCGGCGGGTAGAACTTGCCGATCACCAGCCCGTGGGCGAAGGTCCCGCCGCTCACCGGCACACCCTCCCCTCCGTTGTGCCCGCTCACCGGCCCACTCCCCGTCCGACATGCCCGCTCACCGGCACATTCTCCCGTCCGGCACACCCGCTCAGCGGCACGCCCTCCCGCCGGGCACGTCCGCTCACACCGCGACCGGGACGGAACGGGACGCGAGCTCCGCGCGCCAGGCCCGCAGACCGGCGGCGCACAGCGCCAGGAAGACCACGTACAGGACGGCGGTCAGGTGGAGTCCCTTGTAGGCGTAAAGAGGTATGTAGACGACGTCGGCCGCGATCCACAGCCACCACGACTCGACCAGTTTCCGGCTCTGCCCGTAGGTCGCGGCCAGGGACAGGGCGGTGGTCAGGGCGTCCCAGACCGGTACGGTCGAGTCGGTCCAGGTGGCGAGGGCGAAGGAGAGGCCGACGGTGGCCGCGATCCCGAAGGCGGCGAGCGCCGCCCACTCGGCGCGCCCGGTGCGCCGGATCGCGAGCGGGGTCCGGCCGGCCCCGCCGTACAGCCACTGCCACCATCCGTACAGGCCCAGCACGACGTAGACGATCTGCAGCGCGGCGTCCGCGTAGAGCCCGGCGACCAGGAAGACCGCTCCGAGCAGGATCACGTTGGCGATCCCGATCGGCCAGTTCCAGATGTTCCTGCGGACCACCAGCCAGACCGTGAGGGCGCCGGTGGCGAAGCCCAGGAGCTCCGCCCAGCTGGTCGGGGTCCCCGCGACGGTGAACGCCGGTCGCAGGAGGGGGGCCAGTATCTCGGCGAGCGACATGGGATCTCCTCAATCGTCGCGATGACGATAATGGGTCGCCCCGGTCCGGTCACGCCCGGGGCGCCCGCACGAGGCCCGCCGGTCGCCCCTGGCCAGGCCACGCGCGGGCCGCCCGTACGCGCCGGTGCCCGTCCTCACGCGGGGAGCGGTGGACGGCTCGGTACCGTACCCCGGATCGCCGCCCGCGGGGTCCGGCCGCCGGGCGGTCAGGCGAGGCGGAAGCGCACCCGGTCGCCGGGGCGGAGCTGGGCGGCCCCGGCGAGGCTCGCCGAGGTCAGGACGGCGATGACCGGGTAGCCGCCGGTCGGCGGATGGTCGGCGAGGAACACGATCGGCTGGCCGCTGGGCGGCACCTGCACGGCCCCGGCCACCATGCCCTCGCTGGGCAGCTCCCCCTCCCGGGCCCGCTCCAGGCGGGGACCGCGCACCCGCACGCCCACCCGGTTGCTGTCCTGGCTGACCTCGTACGGCTCCGCGCACAGCGTGGCCAGGGCTCCGGGGACGAACCAGTCGTCCCGGGGGCCGGGCAGGACCCGCAGGACACCCGTCCCCGGCCGGGGACGGGGCGCCGCGTCCACGGTGATCGGCGGCAGTCCGCCGGTCGGCCCCACCGGCAGGACCGTCCCGGCGGCGAGCGGGGCGGGGCCGAGCCCGGAGAGCGAGTCGGTCGAGCGGCTGCCCATCGTGACGGGCGCCTCCACACCGCCCCGGACGGCGACGTAGGTGCGCAGGCCGGTCCCGGGCATGCCCAGCCGCAGCTCGCCGCCCGCCGGGACCCAGAAGGGCGCGCACATCCCCTGCGGGACCGTCACACGCCGGATCGTCTCGCCGGGGGAGGCGTCGCCGGTGGACGCCCCGCCCACGGAGCCCACAGAGCCCACAGAGCCCACAGAACTCACAGAACTCACGGACATCCTGCTCACGGAGCTCACGGACACCCCGCCCGCGGCGGCCGGGACCGTCCCGCCCGGGAGCGCCGCACGCGGTCGTACGAGGTCCAGAGGGCAGGCGGCGCCGGTGACGGCGGCCCAGGCGCCGGTGGTGAAGCGCAGCCGGGCACCGCCGAGGGTCAGCTCGATCCCCGCGGCCCCCTCGGGGTTGCCGACCAGGCGGTTGGCCAGCCGCAGGCTCGGCTCGTCCGCGGCACCCGAGCGGGGCACCCCGAGATGGGCGTACCCCGGCCGGCCGAGATCCTGCACGGTGGCGTACGGCCCCGGCGCGATCACCTCGATCATGGCGCGCCGACCGCCTGGAACCGCACCCGCGTCCCCGGGGTGAGCAGGGCGGGCGGCTCCGCGGCCACGTCCCACACCGCCGTCGCGGAGCGGCCGAGCAGCCGCCAGCCACCGGGGGAGGCCGAGGGGTAGACCGCCGAGTAGGGGCCGGCGACCGCCACCGCCCCGGCGGGCACCGAGGTCCGGGGGGTGTCCAGCCGGGGGACGTGCAGCGCCGGGTCCAGGCCGGTGAGGTAGGCGAACCCGGGGGCGAAGCCCAGCCAGCCCACCACCAGCTCCCGGCCGGTGTGCCGCTCGACCACCTCCCCGGGGGAGAGCCCGCTCAGCGCGGCGACGTCGTCGAGGTCGGCGCCGTCGTACACGACGGGAAGGACCACCTCGGGCGCGTCCGCGGTCACCGTCGCCTCCGCGGCGGACGCCGTGTCCAGCAGGCGGGAGAGCGCGTCCCGCAGGCGCGCCGGGTCGGCTCCGGGCGCGGTGACGAGGACCGTGACGGGGCCGGGCACGATCTCGGTCACCCCGGCGGGCCGGTCGGCCCGCAGCAGGGAGTCCAGGCGGTGGGAGACCTCCAGCGAGCCGGTCTCCACCAGCAGCGCGTGCTCCCCGGCCCGCCGGATCCTCACCTGGGGGACCTCCCGGATCCTCACGTGAAGGACCTCAGCGTCACTCCGGCCTCCACCAGGCGGTCCCGGACGGCGCGGGCCATCAGCACGGCCCCGGGGGTGTCGCCGTGCACGCAGATCGAACGCGCCTCGACGGGGACCCGCGAGCCGTCCACCGCCTCGACCACCCACTCGGTCGCCATCAGCACGGCCCGGTCCGCGACCGTGCCGGCGTCGTGCAGCACCGCGCCGGGGGAGCGGCGGGAGACCAGCGTTCCCGCGCCGGTGTACGCCCGGTCGGCGAAGGCCTCGACGACGGTGGTGACCCCCTCCCCGGCGGCGATCTCGTGGACGACGGAGCCGGGCAGGGTCAGCAGGGGCAGGCTCCGGTCGTAGTCGGCGACCGCCGCCACGACGGCCCCGGCCTGCTCGGGGTCGCGGCAGATCCGGTTGTACAGCGCGCCGTGCGGCTTGACGTAGGAGACCCGGCCGCCCATCGCCCTGGCGATGCCGTCCACCGCCCCCAGCTGGTAGAGGATCTCGGCGCAGAGCTCCTCGGGATCGACGTCCATCTCCCGGCGGCCGAACCCGGCCAGGTCCCGGTAGGAGACCTGGGCGCCGATCGCCACTCCCCGGTCGACCGCCGCCGCGCACGTGCGCCGGATGTTCAGCGGGTCGCCCGCGTGGAACCCGCAGGCGACGTTGGCGCTGGTCACGACGTCGAGGAGGGCCTCGTCGTCGCCCAGCCGCCAGATCCCGAAGCCCTCACCCAGGTCGGCGTTGAGATCGATCACCATGGCTCACCTACACCGGGGGTTCGTCGGGAATGTCCGCGATGTCATCGAGGGCGATGGCCAGTTCCTCGGGGTCGTCCCCGATGCGCTCGGCGATCTCGATCAGCACGTGCAGCACGTCGTGCCGGTCGTGCCCCAGGTCCAGCAGCCGCTGCGCCGCCTCCCAGAGCTGGGGCGGGTCGCCCTCCCAGAGCCGGGCGGCGATCTCCTCGTGCCAGGCGAGGTGCTCGTCGTAGTCGCGCCGGTCGAGCTCACCGGCGTGGTCGATGCCCAGCAGGATCCGCCGGTCGGTGTCGTCGGCCGGGTTGAGCAGGCTGAGCTTGATCTCGCCGTGCGTGCCCTGCAGGAAGGGGAACGCGAAGACCCGCCTGGCCAGAGCCGACAGGTCGCCGTCCGGCAGCAGCCGGTCGAGCAGGTCGCGGTCGAGCCCGAAGGTCGTCGGGTCGCGGTAGGACTCCGCGAACTTGCCCGTCGCCTCCCAGACCGCGTCGAGCGTGGCCCGCAGCCCCTCGTCGGGCAGCCCGGTCCGGCCGGCGGCGAACCGCGCCCACGCGCCCAGCACGTGCGGCACCGCCTCCTGCTCGGCGGTGGTCAGCATCACCTTGCGGGGCAGCCAGTCGAGGAGGAACGTCTCGCACTTGGTCGGGCTCACCCGGAGCGGGCGGCCGAAGTCCTGGTCGCAGCCGTAGTCGATGATGTGGTCGGCGCACCGGGAGGCCGCAGAAGGGTCGGACAGGTGCTCGGCCGCGTCCGAGGAGAGGAACTCGGCCGCCAGCATCGCCCGGCGGTCGCGGCTGTAGGGGGCCTCGCTGTGCAGCGGGGCCGGTCGCTTCCTGCCGGGCGGCAGCGCCTTGATCCGGGACCTGGCGAAGGCGTGGTAGGCGCTGTAGCTGTCGCTGACCGGCGCGGCCGTCCTGCGCTGGCCGTACTCGTCGGTGGCCTTCATGGCCGATTCGAGCAGCGCCCTGGCCTGCTGCGGCTCGATCTCCCCGAACCTGAGCATCGGGTTGCCCTCGGCCTCGGCCCTGGCCTGCTCCAGCAGCTTGTCGACGTGCGAGGAGACCCAGGCGTCACGGGCGATGCCGCGCATGTTGTAGTCGACGATCACCACCAGCGCGTGCCGGTCCTCGACGCTGTCGGCGCCCCGGTAGCCGAAGGTGCACACCACGGTGTCCTGGTCGCCGTAGGCGTCGCGGGAGACGAAGCAGCCGTTCGTCTTGACCACGCCCAGCCGGTCGGCCCAGCGGGGCCTGGCCACGTCGCGCTCCATGAGCGCCAGCGCGGCGCCCTCGGCCTTGGCGGCCTGGCGGGCCGTGCCGAGGTAGGCCAGCGCGATCAGCAGGGTGAGCGCGGCGGGCGAGCCGGCCTTGGCCGCGTAGTCGACCAGGCCCTCGCCGAGGACCTGCTCGGCGTCCCCGCGGCGCAGCCGGCGGCCCCACCAGGCCCCGACCATGTCGGAGACCATGAGCTCGGCGTCCAGCGGGCTGCGCACGGCCAGCAGCTCGCGAGCGGCGAGCAACATCTCGGAGAAGACCGCCTCGGGGGACTGGCTCTCCCTGGGGTCTCGACGATGTCGCCGGCTCAAGCAGCCTCCCCCGTCGGGCGCGCGAGCCCATCGCGGACGCCGCCGCCGTGTCGATTGGCCCGCTCGCTTCCCTCGCTCACGCCCCAACCTTCTCGCATTCCCGGTCCAAACGGTGCGTAGAAGACGGCCGGGTGCCCCCGATGCTACCGGGGACCGCGGGGCGGCGGCGCGGAGTTGACGAGGGCGAGCAGATGCTCGCGGGCGACGCGCTCGACGATCTCGGCCGTCGCCTCGATGCCGAGATGCTCGGCACAGGCGCAGACATCGGCCACGCATCTGTCGACGGTGTCGACCGGAACCGTCAGGAACTCGGCGGCCAGGTGGGAGGTCACCGGCTCGCGGAGGACCGCCGAGGGCGTCGGGGACGCCGAGGACGCCGAGGACGCGGCGAGGGTCGGAGAAGGCCCGGCGAAGCGGGTAGTTAGAACGGGCATGGATGTCGCATTCCTCCGGAGTTTCCCGGGGGCATCCCCCGGATGTGTCGGCGAGGACGTGCGTTTTCATTCCACAACTTATCTCGGGAGTGTCAACCCTCGGCGCCGTGATATGGAAAGCTGGCCCCGTGTCTTGACTGAATCCTGCAACAGGGGAGTAAGTGAGTGTCCCCGAACAGGGAGCCGAATTGACGGCGAGTCAGTAGCCTGATCTCGCCTGCAAGCCCGACGGAGATGAGGTGGGCAGTTGCCGGGACGGTCCGGCCCGATCCTGCTATGGTCCTGGCCGCAAACGTTCGGAGGCACAACGCCGGCCGGTCGGCGCCCGTGCGGGAGCCCCCTCGCGCCGGCGCGAGGGTTCCGGTCATCGGAGCGGCGGGATTCCCAGGGTTCCCGGGGTGCGCGGACCGCATCCTGGGCGGGGCTTCCGTCCGCACCTGCCCATCGCCGATGATGTACTCCAGGATCCGGTCCCCCGGAGCCGCGCTACGCCAATTCGCAAGTTTGGAGATGTGCCTCGTGGGAGACCCTGGCACGCGACGGAGGTGCCGACCATGAGCGCCGAAACCTCCGTGCCCCGTCCCCGGGAGTCGGGTGTGGACATCTCAGACTCCGGCCTGCTGCAGGGCCTGCTGTCACAGTCACCGTTCGCCTTCGCGTTCTTCGACCCCGGTGGCCGTTTCGAGCGCGTCGACGAGGTCTTCGCCGACGTGGTCGGCCTGCCCGCCGAGCGCCTGGTCGGCCGCGCCCCCGGCGAGCTGCTCTCAGCCGACCTGACCGCCCTGATCGAGGGTTCGGTACGCGGCATCGTCGCGGGCTCCGAGGTCGAGGGCGACCAGCGGATCCGCGTGCGCACCGCCGGCGGCGAGACCCACCACTGGTCGCTGACCTTCTCCCCGATCCACGACGACAAGGGCGCGCTTCGCGCGATCTGCCTGGTCGGCGTCGACATCACCGACAGCAGGCAGGTCGAGGAGGACCTCAGGCGCAGCGAGGAGCGCTACCGCTCGCTGGTCGAGGCCCAGTCCCAGCTCGTGTGGATCACCGCGCCCAACGGCGTCGTGGAGGAGGACGCGCCGCAGTGGCGGGCGATCACCGGCCAGGGGCTGGAGGAATACCTCACCCACGGCTGGCTGGAGGCCGTCCACCCCGACGGCCGCCCGCACACCGAGGAGGCGTGGCGCGAGGCGCTGCGCGGCCGGATCATGTTCGAGTGGAGCTACCGGGTCCGCACCCGGGCCAGCGGCTACCGGCACTTCGAGGTGCGCGCCGTCCCGATCATCCGGCACAACCGGGTCGTCGAGTGGGTGGGCGCCAACACCGACGTCACCCCGCAGCGCGAGGCCGAGGAGATGCGCGGCCGCCTCACCGACCAGCTCGGCGCCGCGGCCCTGCGGACCGCGCGCCTGCAGGGCGCCACGGCGATGCTCGCCGAGGCGCTCACCGTCGAGCAGGTGGTCCAGGTCATCATCGACGTGGGCCGTACGGCACTGGCGGCCGACCGCTCGGCCGTGGCGCTGCTCGACGTCGACCGGGCCGCGCTGAAGCTGGTCAACAGCGGCGGCATCCCCGACGTTCCCGGCGCGCCGGGCGAGGAGATCCCGCTGTCGCACTCCAGCGTGATGACCATGGCGGTCAACAGCCGGCGCCCGGTCTTCGCCGAGTCGCCGGAGAGCCTGCGCTCCCAGCTGGTCGACGCGGGCGGCGACAACGAGGCCATCACCGGATTCATCGCCCACAGCGACGAGCGGGCCTGGGTGGGCCTGCCGCTGCTGGCCGCCGGTCGCGCGCTCGGCGCGCTGAGGTTCTCCTTCACCCGCCCGCAGAAGATCTCCCAGGAGGACGGGGTGTTCCTGGAGGCTCTCGCGGGGCAGTGCGCCCTCGCCGTGGAGCGGGCCACCCTGTTCGAGCGCGAGCACCGCACGGCCGAGACGCTCCAGCGCAGCCTGCTGCCCGACCGCCTGCCGGTGGTCCGGGGCCTGGTCCTCGCCCAGCGGTTCCGCTCGGGAAGCCGCCACGTGCAGGTCGGCGGCGACTGGTACGACGCGTTCGTCCTCCAGGACGGCCGGGTCGCGGCGGTGGTCGGCGACGTCATGGGCAAGGGCGTCAAGGCGGCCGCCGGGATGGGCCGCATCCGCAACGCCATGCGGGCCCTGGCGCTGACCAACCCGCCGCCCGCGGCGGTTCTCACCGGCCTCGACAGGGTCTTCGAGGCCACCGAGGAGGAGGAGCAGGTCACGACCCTCGCCTACATGGTCGTCGAGCCGGGCACCGGAGAGGGCACGCTGGCGCTCGCCGGTCACCCGCCGCCCCTGCTGGTCTCCCCGCAGGGCGTGCCGCTGCTGTGCGACGGCGAGCCGGGCACCCCGCTGGGCTGGCCCACGAGCCGCAGGCAGTTCAGGTTCTGCGTCCCGCCGGGCCACACCGCTGTCCTGTATTCGGACGGTCTGGTGGAGAACCGGAAGCGTGGCCTCGATGCCGGACTTGCCGATCTTTGCTCGGTTGTGACCGAAGCGCCGGCCGAAGTGGTGGGAAGTCCCCACATGTTGCTAGATTTTCTTGTCGACCGCATGCTGTCCGGATATGAGCAGGACGACGACGTCACGGTGCTCGCGATTCACGTGCCCCTCGCCACGAAGAGTGACTGAATGAAACAGTCATAACGGTTGCTTTCGGGTATCGGTGCCTCGCTTCCGTACGCACTACTCTCTTGGTCGGCCTAGGGTGGAGGGCAACCGCCAGGAGGCGGCCGTATGGATCACGGTGTCATGCCACAATGCTGGACAGGTGCGTCGCGGTTCGCGCGGCCTCGTTAATCACAACTAGAGGTAAAACTGCCCCTAGTTGGGCATCTGGGTCCATTCTCGTCACGCTTTCCTTCGAGAGGTGTTCGTGTCGCCTGCAAGTTCGACTCGCTCGAAGCCATCCGAGCTGAACGAGCCCGTCATTCAGCAGCTGATGGAGCGGGGGCGCTCGCAGGGGTTCCTCGAGTCCGAGGATGTCCGCAAGGCCGTCGAGGAAGCGGACATTCCGATGGCGCAGGTCGCTGGAATCCTGCGAAGCCTCAGCAAAGAGGGCATCACAGTACGACTGACCGCCGAGGACTCCGCGGCTCCCAAGAAGCCCCGCACTCCCGCCAAGCGCCGCACTGCCCCGGCCGCGCCGGCCGCGGTCAAGAAGACCAAGACCGCCGCGGCGGCCAAGGAGCAGCCGGAGACCGTCACCGCGGTCGTCAGCGGCTCCGAGCCCGCCACGGCCGCGGCCAAGAAGCCGGCGGCTCCGGCCAAGGCCGCCCCGGCCAAGAAGGTCGCTCCGGCGGCCAAGAAGCCGGTTCCCGCCCCGCCGCCGAAGAAGGCCGGTCCCGCCGGGGCCGCCGTTCCGGCTCCCGCGTCCGCGCCGAAGCCGGTCACCGGTGACGACGACGAGGTCATCGACCTCGAGGACGTCGAGATCGAGGACTTCGACCTGGAGGCCGTGGCCGAGGTCGAGGTCGAGGTGGAGGTCGAAGCCGAGGTCGAGGTGGAAGCCGAGGCCGAGGAGGAGCCCAAGGTCGAGGCCGTCGAGGTGAACGAGGACGAGGTCCTCATCCTCACCGACGACGACGATGACGCCCCGGTTCCCCAGGTCGCCGCCGCCGGTGCCACCGCCGACCCGGTCAAGGACTACCTCAAGCAGATCGGCAAGGTTCCCCTGCTCAACGCCGAGCAGGAGGTCGAGCTCGCCAAGCGCATCGAGGCCGGCCTGTTCGCCGAGGAGCAGCTCGGCACCGACGGCGAGAAGCTCCCGGTCGACGTCCGCGCCGAGCTGGAGTGGATCGCCGAGGACGGCCGCCGGGCCAAGAACCACCTGCTGGAGGCGAACCTCCGCCTCGTGGTCTCGCTCGCCAAGCGCTACACGGGGCGCGGCATGCTCTTCCTGGACCTGATCCAGGAGGGCAACCTGGGCCTGATCCGCGCGGTCGAGAAGTTCGACTACACCAAGGGTTACAAGTTCTCCACCTACGCCACGTGGTGGATCCGGCAGGCGATCACCCGCGCCATGGCCGACCAGGCGCGGACCATCCGCATCCCGGTCCACATGGTCGAAGTGATCAACAAGCTGGCCCGCGTCCAGCGGCAGATGCTCCAGGATCTGGGCCGCGAGCCCACCCCGGAGGAGCTGGCGCGCGAGCTCGACATGACCCCCGAGAAGGTCGTCGAGGTCCAGAAGTACGGTCGCGAGCCGATCTCCCTGCACACCCCGCTGGGTGAGGAGGGCGACAGCGAGTTCGGCGACCTCATCGAGGACTCCGAGGCCATCGTTCCCGCGGACGCGGTCAGTTTCACGCTTCTGCAGGAGCAGCTCCACTCCGTTCTGGACACGCTGTCCGAGCGCGAGGCGGGCGTGGTCTCGATGCGGTTCGGCCTGACCGACGGTCAGCCGAAGACGCTGGACGAGATCGGCAAGGTCTACGGGGTGACGCGCGAGCGCATCCGGCAGATCGAGTCCAAGACGATGTCCAAGCTCCGCCACCCGTCCCGGTCGCAGGTGCTGCGCGACTACCTCGACTGAGGTTCGATGACGGCTTGATGACAGAGGGCCCGCGCCATGTGGTGCGGGCCCTCTGTCATTAACGCGGGCGTAACAGGTCGGTAGCACGCGGAGTGAAACGGACTTCTAGGCTGCCGCCTCATGGGTGTGGCCGAAGCTGACAGGATTCGCGCCCGAGGGCTGCGCGTGATCGTCGATCGTCCGTGGGCGGACACGATGCTCGACGAGGCGGTCGCCGCGGTGCGCCGGAGCGTGTTCGAGGCCGGCCCGATCGCGATCGGCGCGGCCCGCGGTGATCCGGAGAGCCGGGCGCTCAGGATCGAGGCGCTGGCCAAGGCGGCCGTCGGCCACAGCCGTGCCATAGAGGCGCTGGCGGCCCGCGACCGGGCCAACCCCGACATCTGGCTCTGGCTCGGGCGCACCCGCATCGAGGAAGCCTGGACGATCAAGCCGGACGTCAAGGCGCGGGCCGTGCAGGCGCAGCGCGTGCAGGCGTTCCAGGGGGCGATGGAGTCGGCCAGGATGCCGCTGTTCACCGCGGCGTCGCTCGCGCCGTCCGATCCGGTGCCCTGGGAATCGATCATGTGGCTCTATCTCGGCCTCGACCGGCCGCGTCAGGAGAAGGACGCGGTCTGGTACGAGGCCGTTCGCCGTTATCCGACGCTGTTCCCGGCCCACGTGGCCCGGCTCATGACGTTGTCCCCCGCCTGGGGCGGCAGTGCCCAGGAGATGCTGGAGTTCGCCAGGCAGGCCGTCTCGCGGGCGCCGGACGGCGACCCGATGGCGTCCCTGGTCCCGTTGGCCCACTTCGAGCGGGTGGCCGCCGAGCGGTCGCCGATGTCGCGCGGCGGCTGGTTCTCCGACGAGGCGCTGCGCGAGGTCGTCTCGCACTCGGGCCGCTGGCTGGGCCGGGACACCCATCCTCGGTCCGTCGAGGCGCACAACCTGTTCGGGGCCGCCTTCTACCTCGCCGACCTGCGGCGGCCCGCGCGGGGGCACCTGGTGCGGACGGGAGGCAGGGTGAGCCGGTTGCCGTGGTCCTATCTCGGTGATCCCGCCCAGCAGTTCCAGCGGGCCTGCGGGCGGCTCCACCTCGTCGCGGCGTGAACCCGGCCGTGGTCCTCCGGCGCGCCGGGGACACGCCACGTCCCTTACCCGGCGCGTCCGCGGGATCCGTGAGACCTCCGGGACCTGCGGGACCTCCGGGACCTCCGGGACCTGGGGGAGGGGAACACGCGGAGGATCACACCATGACGTCGAGCGTCCACGGGCGTCTTCCCGTGGGCGGCGCCCCGAGGGTGACGGAGTGGCCCAGATGATCCAGGACCTTGGCGAGCTCCTCCGGGCTCCCCGGATCGACGCCCCCCTCCAGCAGGGAGCGGGCGATCACCCCGCGGGTGGCCTTGGCCATGTGGCTCACCACCTTCCCGTCCCTGAACACCCGTACCGCCACCGCCCGGCCGCCCGGTTGCCACGCCGCCGCGTACGTGCTGGAGCGCAGGTCCACGACCAGGCCGGGTTCGGCGTCGAGCAGCGGTGTGACCGACCGGCGCCAGAAGGCGCCCAGGCCGCCGAGCGGCGGCAGCCGCACCCCCATCGACAGCCGGTACGGCGGCACGCGGTCGCCGATCCGCAGCAGGCCCCACAGGCCGGAGAAGATCAGCAGGCTCTCCGAGGCCCGCGCCGCGGCCCCGGGGGAGAGCGAGGCGAGGCCGAGGTTGTCGTAGAGCACGCCGGTGTACAGGTCGGCCGCGGCCAGCGTCGGCGCGGTCCGCAGGATCAGGTTCCTGCCGATCTCGCCGGCCTGCCCCGGCGACAGGCCGAGCGTGTCCCGCGCGGAGGGATCCCGGCACAGCGCGGTGAGCGCGTCCAGGACGATCTCCCTGGGCGGGCCGAGGGCGGGAAAACTCAGTCCGGGCAGGTCGACGGCCGGGCCGTCGCCCCGCGCGGCCTTTCCCTCGGACGGAGGCAGCAGAATCAGCACAGTCGCCGAGCGTAGTGGGACGATCGGGGAGTTAGGATCCTTCAGCATGATCGATGAGGTCTTCGACCGGCTGGTCGACCAGGCCTGGCCGGCGCTCCAGCGGGTGGACGCCGGGGGCTGGACGCTGCGCGCCGCGGACGGGGTGACCAAGCGGGCCAACTCCGTGCTGCCGCTGGGCGAGCCGGAGGATCTTCGGACGGGCATCGAGAGAGCCGAGAAGTTCTACGCCGACCGGGGGCTGCCCTGCGTCTTCTCGGTGGGAGGCGGTGCCACGCCCGGCCTGGACGCGGCGCTGCGGGCGCGCGGTTACCGGGTGGTGGACCCCACACTGATCATGACGGCGCCTCTCGCGCCGGAGGAGCCCGGTGAGCGTGAAGGGCCTGGGGAGCCAGGAGAGAAGGTCGAGCTCGCTGAGGCGCCCTCACAGGCGTGGTTGGACACCTGGTGGAGCGTGGACGGGAGGTTCGGTGACGACGGTCTGGCGACGGCCGCGCGTATCCTCACCGGCGTGCCCGCCGTATACGCCTCGCTCGGCCGGGAGGCCGTGGGACGGGGCGTGGTCCAGGGGGAGTGGTTCGGGATCTACTCCATGGCCGTGCCGCCGCACGCGCGGCGCCGGGGTCATGGACGGAATATGTTGCGTGCCCTGCTCTCG
Organism: Streptosporangium vulgare; assembly: GCF_042428775.1. Classification (NCBI taxonomy): domain Bacteria; kingdom Bacillati; phylum Actinomycetota; class Actinomycetes; order Streptosporangiales; family Streptosporangiaceae; genus Streptosporangium; species Streptosporangium vulgare. Next base: position 16,815 of record NZ_JBHMBS010000034.1, read on the forward strand.
CATGCGCGGGCGCAGGGCACACAGTGGGCATATTTAGTCGTGGTGGAGTCGAACACCGCGGCCAGGGCGCTCTACGAGCGGCAGGGCTTCACAGTGGCGGGCCGATATCACTATCGGGTCCGATGATGGCTCCATTCGTCTGGTTATCGTTCGTCGTTGCCTGCCGTGGCCGGGGCGTCGCTGAGACGAGCGGACTCGTCCTGGATGTTGGCGCCCTTGTCTCTCAGCACAGCCACGTGCTGCCGCCCGTGGTGGGCGCAGAACAGCAGCTCCCCACCTACGGGCAGGGTCGCGCGGATGTAAGCCTGGGCGCCGCACCGGTCACAGCGGTCAGCAGCTGTGAGCTGCTTGGCGGGGGCGAGGGTTCCAGTCACGTATCGCCTTTCAGGTCATCCCCTGAGGTGGAGGATCTGGCGTCAGTCACTTGAGAGAACATCTAACCCGATACGAACGTTCCCAACCGACCCCCTGCTACGCCCAGAGCGGAAAGTGTCCGAAAGTAACGATGATCACGCCGGATGTAACACCTGAGCCCCCCGGATGGCAAGCTTGTACTCGTCGTGGTGGGAAGAACGGTAAGCTGCGCACACGTGTTCGACAGAGTGGGAGTGGGCGTGACCGCAGTTAGCGCGGAGACGGGCTATACGGCCCGCCACCTGTCGGTGCTGGAGGGTCTCGAAGCCGTCCGCAAGCGTCCAGGCATGTACATCGGGTCGACCGACAGCCGCGGTCTCATGCACTGCCTCTGGGAGATCGTGGACAACGGGGTCGACGAGGCCCTGGCCGGTTACTGCAGCCGCATCGAGGTCGAGCTTCACCCCGACGGCTCCATCGAGGTCCGCGACGACGGGCGGGGCATCCCGGTCGACGTCGAGCCCAAGAGCGGCCTGGCGGGCGTGGAGCTCGTCTACACCAAGCTCCACGCGGGCGGGAAGTTCGGCGGCGGCTCCTACGGCGCCTCGGGCGGCCTGCACGGCGTCGGCGCCTCCGTCGTCAACGCCCTGTCCTCGCGGCTGGACGTCGAGGTCGACCGCGACGGCCGGGTCCACGAGATCAGCTTCCGCAGGGGCGTCCCCGGAGTCTTCGACGGCGACGGCCCCAAGGCCAAGTTCAAGAAGAAGTCCGGGCTGCGCGACGGCGGCAGCGTCGCGAAGAACGTCACCGGCACCCGCGTGCGCTTCTGGGTCGACCACCAGATCTTCCTCCCCGAGGCCGAGGTCTCCCTCGACGAGATCCACGTCCGCCTCCGCCAGACCGCGTTCCTGGTCCCCGGCCTCACCCTGGCCGTGCGCGACAGCCGTGGCGAGGAGGCCGTCGAGGAGGAGTTCCACTTCGACGGCGGCATCTCGGAGTTCACCGAGTTCCTCGCCCGCGACGAGGCCGTCTGCGAGGTGCTGCGCCTGCAGGGCGTCGGCCACTTCCACGAGACCGTGCCGGTCCTCGACGACCTGGGGCACATGACCCCGACCGAGGTCCAGCGGGAGCTCACCGTCGACGTAGCGGTGCGCTGGGGCAAGGGCTACGACAGCACCGTCCGCTCCTTCGTCAACGTGATCGCCACCCCCAAGGGCGGCACCCACGTCAACGGCTTCGAGCGCGCCCTCGTCCGCACCCTGAACGAGCAGCTGCGCGAGACCCGCCTGCTCAAGAACGGCGACGCCCCCGTGACCCGCGAGGACATCATGGAGGGCCTCACCGCCGTGGTGACCGTCCGGGTGCCCGAGCCGCAGTTCGAGGGCCAGACCAAGGAGGTCCTGGGCACCTCCGCGGCCTCCAGGATCGTCGCCCACGTCGTCTCGCGAGAGCTCAAGGAGCTGCTCGCCAACCCGTCGCGCAACGCCAAGGCGCAGCTCCGCGCGGTCCTGGAGAAGATCGTCGCGGCGGCCAAGGCCCGGATCGCCGCCCGGGAGCACCGCGACAACCAGCGCCGCAAGACCGCCCTGGAGAACTCGGCGCTCCCCGCCAAGCTGGTCGACTGCCGCAGCGACGAGGTCGACCGCAGCGAGCTGTTCATCGTCGAGGGCGACTCGGCGCTGGGCACCGCCCGCGCGGCCCGAAACTCGGAGTTCCAGGCGTTGCTGCCGATCCGGGGCAAGATCCTGAACGTGCAGAAGGCGTCCGTCGCCGACATGCTCAAGAACGCCGAGTGCGCCGCGATCATCCAGGTCATCGGCGCGGGTTCCGGCCGCTCCTTCGACATCGAGGCCGCCCGCTACGGCAAGGTCATCCTGATGGCCGACGCCGACGTCGACGGGGCGCACATCCGCTGCCTGCTGCTCACCCTCTTCCACCGCTACATGAAGCCGATGGTCGAGGCCGGGCGCGTCTTCGCCGCCGTGCCGCCGCTGCACCGCATCGAGGTCATCAACCCCACGCGCGGTCACGGCAAGTACGTCTACTGCTACTCCGACGCCGAGCTGCAGCGGGTGCTGCGCGACCTGGAGCGCCGGGGCAAGCGCTGGAAGGACCCGATCCAGCGTTACAAGGGCCTGGGCGAGATGGACGCCGACCAGCTGGCCGAGACGACCATGGAGCCCCGGCACCGCACCCTGCGCAGGGTCCGCATCGAGGACATCGAGGAGGCCGAGCGCATCTTCGCCCTCCTGATGGGCAGCGACGTGGCCCCGCGCCGGGAGTTCATCGTGAGCAGCGCGGCCGAGATCGACCGCGACCACATCGACGCGTGACCGTGCCCGTCCCCGCCGGGTGATCCTCCCCGGCGCGGACGGCTGACGGCGAGCCCCGGGGCACCTGACGGCCGGTGCCGCCGGGCGAGTGCGCCCCCGGGGCGCCCGCCGTGTTCGGTGCCGTGCCCGGCGCCTCCGGACGCCGGCGAACACGGCCGTTCGCGGACGCGTGATCCGGCTCTCGTGCCCCGGCCGGGACCGGGTCACGAGAGCCGGATCACGAGGTTCAGATCTCGACCGGCATCAGCTTGCCGGTGCGCACGTCGTAGATGGCCCCGCCGACCGGCATGCCGGCGGGCAGGAACGGGCTCGTCCTGATCCGTACGAGATCGTGGCGGAGCGCCGCGTCCTGGTCGGGGACGGTGTGGAAGTCCAGGCTGCGGGTGTCGACGCCGCGCCGGGCGGCGATCGCGTGCACCTCCTCGTCGGTCACCTTGGTCATGCCGCAGTCGGTGTGCGGCATGACCAGCACCCGCTCCACTCCCAGCAGGTTGACCGCCAGGACGAGCGTACGCAGGACGTCGTCGGTGACCCGGGCACCGGCGTTGCGGAGGATCTTGGCGTCGCCCGGCTTGAGGCCGAAGAGCCCCAGCGGGTCGATCCGTGAATCCATGCAGGTGACCAGGGCGAGGCCGCAGGCGGCCCTGCCGGTCAGTCCCGCGTTGGTGAACGTGGCGGAGAACTTCTCGTTGGCGGTCAGCAGGTCGTCAAAAGCACTCACGTGCGCATCCCTCGGTCGGTGCGATCAACGGACTAATGATGCTTCATGCCCGTTTCCGGAGCGTTGCCGGGGGCGCACCGGGTGAGGAGTTCACCAAGATCCCGCCACCGCCGCTCGCTCTGGGTCATGATGTCGTCACCCAACGTCCGGAAGTGTGGAGAGGCTGATGAGCAGGACCGAATCGCTGGCCGACTATCTTCGCGACCAGGGCAGGCGGAAGCTGGACCGGGTCGAGGTCAGGGACGGGGGGCGCAACGCGCGCTCGGCGCTGGCCCTGCTCGACGCGGCGGTCTACACGCGGTCGCTCAAGGACGACGACCCGTTCGTGGCCGTTCTCGCGGAGGCGGGGTGTTTCGGCCCCGAGGGGACCGGTGAGTTCGAGCCGACGGACCGGGTCGCCAGGGTCGTCCGCTTCTGGGAGTCGGGGGAGCCCTGGCAACTGCTGATGGCGATCAGGTTCGCGCTCCAGGGCGCGCTCACCTGAGGTCCCGGGTTTCGGCCCGCCCGCCGGGGAAACCAGGGAGAGGCGAACCCGGGCCGGGAGCGTCCCGCGTGCCCCGGGCCGATCGGCGCGGCAGCCGTTGAGGCTCCCGGTGACACCGCCGTAGGATCTTTGTCGGTGCCGAGTTTGGGAGGAAGCATGGGAATCGCGCAGCTGAGGTCGATCGTCCTCGACTGTCCAGACCCCAGGCGACTGGCCGACTTCTACAGCGCGCTCCTGGGCTGGAAGGTCGCCAGCGTCGAGGACGACTGGGTGGTGGTCACCGGGGGCAGGCCCGGACGGCTCTGCTTCCAGCTGGTTCCCGACCACCGGCCACCGGAGTGGCCCACCGGCGAGCGGCCCCAGCAGTTCCACCTCGATCTGACGGTCGAGAACCTCGACGAGGCAGAGAAGGAGGCGCTCGCGCTGGGCGCGTCCAAACACCCGTACCAGCCGGGCGAGAAAGAGGGTTTCCGGGTCTTTCTGGACCCCGCCGGGCACCCGTTCTGCCTGTGCGCCGACTGACCCTCCTGGGTGATCTCAGGGCCTCCTGGCCGGTCGGGTGTCCCAGGCGTTCCCGGGGCTGGGCGTAGGCCGGGGCGTCCCGTGTGGTTCCCGGGCCTCACGTCGGCCGGATGCCCGCGTGACGTCAGGACCTTCGTGCCGGCCGGACGCCTCGCGCGATCTCAGAGCCTCGCGGGGATCGCGACACAGGGCCCCGGGATCCCGCCGTCGTGGCGGGACCCCGGGGCCCTGTCGCGCATGAGCGTCACTCCTCGGGGGCGGGAGCCGCCGCCGAGGCCTCCTCGCCGCTCCCGGCGCCGAGGGCGCCGCCCACGGCCGACACGGTGTGGGTGAGCCGTACGCCGGAGCCGTCACGGCGGCCCAGCTCCTCGGGCAGGGGGACGGGCTTTCCGACGGCCGAGACCGCGCGGGCCGGGCCGGGACCCGCCCAGGCGAGCAGCAGGACGTCCTCGCCCTTGAGGAACCGCTGGACGCGGACCCCGCCGGTGCCCCGGCCCTTCGGCGGGTATTCGGCGAAGTCGGAGATCTTGGCGCCGCCGATCTGGGTGCCGGGCAGTGCCGTCGAGGAACCGGCGATGGTCACGACCTGCGACTCGCGGGCCGGATCGACCGCGCCGAACCAGATCACCACCGCGTCGCCGTCCAGCCGCACCCCGGCCATGCCGCCCGCGGGACGGCCCTGCGGGCGGACGACGGAGGCGGGGTAGCGCAGCAGCTGGGCCTCGGAGGTGATGAAGACGAGATCGTGCTCCTCGCTCTCCAGCTCCACCGCGCCCACCACCGTGTCGCCGTCCTTGAGGGTGATCACCTCGAAGTCGTCGCGGTTGGCCGGGTAGTCGGGGACGACCCGCTTGACCACCCCCTGCGCCGTGCCCAGCGCCAGGCCGGGCCCGTTGGGATCGAGCGAGCCGATGCCGACGACCGTCTCACCCGGGTTGAAGGTGACGTACTCGGTGACCGGGTGGCCGCCGGACAGCGACGGCGGGTTGGCCGAGCGGGGCAGCGTGGGCAGGTCGACGACCTGGACCCGGATCATCCGGCCCTGGTTGGTGACCACGCCCACCTCGCCCCTGACCGTGCTCCGCACGGCGGAGACCAGCACGTCGTGGGACGAGCGGTCGCCGTCACCGGCCAGCGGCGAGGCGTCGTAGGTGCGGGCCAGCAGGCCGGTGGAGGAGAACAGCACCAGGCAGGGGTCGTCGGCCACCTCCAGGGGGACCGAGACGTTTCTCGCCACCCCCGAGGACTCCAGCAGCACCGTGCGGCGCGGGGTGCCGAAGGTCTTGGAGACCTGGGCGAGCTCGTCGGAGACGACCTTGCGGAGCCTGTCGTCGGAGGACAGGATCGCGGTCAGCTCGGCGATCTCGTCGCGCAGGGTCTGGCTCTCGCGGTCGAGCTCCAGCTTGTCGTAGCGGGTCAGGCGGCGCAGCGGGGTGTCGAGGATGTAGTTGGCCTGGATCTCCGACAGCTCGAAGATCTCCGTCAGGCGCTCGCGGGCCTGGGCGGAGTTGTCGGAGGAACGGATGACCTGGATGACCTCGTCGATGTTGAGCAGGGCGACGACGAGGCCCTCGACGAGGTGCAGCCGCTCCTCGCGCCTGCGCCTGCGGTACAGCGAGCGGCGGCGGACCACGTCGATGCGGTGGTCGACGTAGACCTGGAGCAGCTCGCGCAGGCCCAGCGTGCGCGGCTCGCCGTCGACCAGGGCGACGTTGTTGATGCCGAAGGTCTCCTCCATCGGCGTGAGCCGGTAGAGCTCCTCCAGCACGGCCTCGGGGATGAAGCCGTTCTTGATCTCGATGACCAGGCTCAGGCCCTTGTGCCGGTCGCTGAGGTCCTTGAGGTCGGAGATGCCCTGGAGCTTCTTCGCGGTCACCAGCTCTCGGATCTTGGTGACCACGCGCTCGGGGCCGACGTTGAAGGGCAGCTCGGTGACGACGATGCCCTTGCGGCGGGGGCTGACCTGCTCGACGGCGCACTTGGCGCGCATCCGGAAGGTGCCCCGGCCCTTGGCGTACGCGTCGCGGATGCCGTCGAGGCCGATGATCGTGCCGCCGGTGGGCAGGTCGGGGCCGGGGACGAACCGCATCAGGTCGTCGAGCGTCGCGTCGGGCTTCTTGATCAGATGGCGGGCGGCGGCGACGACCTCGACGAGGTTGTGCGGCGCCATGTTGGTGGCCATCCCGACCGCGATGCCGGTGGCACCGTTGACGAGCAGGTTGGGGAAGGCCGACGGCATGACCGTGGGCTCGGTCTCCTGGCCGTCGTAGTTGGGCTTGAAGTCGACCGTGTCCTCGTCGATCGACTGGACCACGGCCATCGCCGCCGAGGCCAGCCGGGCCTCGGTGTAGCGCATCGCGGCGGGCAGGTCGTCGGGGGAGCCGAAGTTGCCGTGTCCGTCGATGAGCGGCAGGCGCATCGAGAACGGCTGGGCCATGCGGACCAGCGCGTCGTAGATGGCGGTGTCGCCGTGCGGGTGGAGCTTGCCCATCACGTCGCCGACGACGCGCGACGACTTGACGTGGCCCCGGTCGGGCCGCAGGCCCATCTCGCTCATCGAGTAGAGGATGCGGCGCTGGACCGGCTTCAGGCCGTCCCTGGCGTCCGGCAGCGCACGCTGGTAGATCACCGAATATGCGTATTCGAGGAAGCTGGTGCGCATCTCGGTGGAAACGTCGATGTCGACGATCCGCTCCTCGAAGCCCTCGTCGGTCGGGGGTGTGGTCGTCCGTCGAGCCATCTGATTTCCTGCGCGCGCGCCCGGCCGTCAGGCCGGGGGAGGCGCATCCTCCTTCTGTCTTCGTGGTCCAACCGTTGGCGCGGGCCCCCGGGGGAGCCTTGGCCGGAATGTCCGGCGGGAGACCGGTGACGGGGGCGACCGGGCATCATACCGAGACTCGATACCATACCCAGCCCATCCGACACTTCCGGGCCTTCCCCGGCCTGCCCGGGGGTGCTAGGGCCGTTCCGGCGAGGCGCCGGGGACGGCCGGGGTGCCCGGGACGGCAGGGGCCCCGGGGAGAGCGCGGGTCCGGGGGCCCGCTCCCGGCCAGGGGCCGGGGGTCTCGCCCTCGTACTCGTCGCCCGGCGCGTTCACCTTGGTGTCGTAGACCCTGAAGCCGCGCGCCCGGTAGTTGGCGAGCGCCACCGGGCTGTCGAGGGAGCAGGTGTGCAGCCACACCCGCCGGGTCGGCTCCCGCTCCGGCTGCCGCTCGGCCAGGTCCCAGGCCCTGGCGGCGCCGATCTCCAGCAGGTGACCGCCGATGCCCCTGCCGATCGCCCACGCCAGGAGACCGAAGGAGGTGATCTCGACGGCCCCGCCGTCCTGGGGGTCGAGCTCGACGAAGCCCGCGGGGGTGCCGCGGTGGTAGGCCACCCAGGTCTCCACGCCGCCGGCCAGCCAGTCGGCCCACTCGTCCCAGGTCCACGGCAGCTTGTTGGTCCAGTGCCAGTCTCCGCCGACGGCCGTGGTGAGGAACCGGCTGAACTCGGGCGAGGGCAGCTCGGCGCGCACGACGTCGACCTCGACCGACGGGGGCTTGGCGGGCAGCAGGTCCGAGCGTGAGGTCTGTTCGAGGTACCAGGTGGTGACGTCCATAGTGGATGCATCAAATCACGGCTCGGAGCCCGTCAGGTCCGCAGCTCCCGGCGCCGCGGGGTCCGGTGGCGCCGCCGGAACGGGCCGCGGCCTCCCAGCGGCCTCACAGCGGCCACCCGGAGGGGCTCCCAGCAGCCCCTCCGCGGCCTCCCGGCGGCCTCTCGGCGCCGCCCGCGCGGCGCCCCGCCGGACGCGCGGAAGCCCGCCGATCACTCCCCCGGCCTCCCGTCCGGTAGGGCGTGCGCCGGGCCCCGCATCCCCCTCGGGCACGGCATGTGCCGCCCGTGTATGCCGTACCGGGGAAAAACAGTCGGCGAGACCTGGTACCAATGACCGGGTGAGCGAAGAGCTGATGCTGCGCGAAGAGGCCGAGGAGCGGCTGCGGGCGCTCGCCGGGGAGCACGCCCGGTTGCGCGAGGACCAGTGGGCGGCCATCAAGGCACTGGTCATGGACCGGCGCCGGGTGCTCGTGGTGCAGCGCACCGGCTGGGGCAAGTCGGCCGTTTACTTCATCGCCACCGCGCTCCTGCGCGAGCTGGGCGAGGGGCCGACCGTGATCGTGTCGCCGCTGCTGGCCCTGATGCGCAACCAGATCGCCGCCGCCGAGCGCGCCGGGATCACCGCGGTCACCGTCAACTCGGCCAACCCCGAGGAGTGGGAGCAGGTCTACAACCAGGTCGCCGAGGGCGAGGTCGACGTGCTGCTCGTCAGCCCCGAGCGGCTCAACAACCCCGACTTCCGCGACCACGTGCTGCCCGAGCTCGCCGAGAGCGCGGGCCTGATCGTGGTCGACGAGGCCCACTGCATCTCCGACTGGGGCCACGACTTCCGCCCCGACTACCGGCGGCTGCGCACGATGTTCGAGGAGCTCACCGAGGGCGTGCCGATCCTCGCGACCACCGCGACGGCCAACGCCAGGGTCACCCGCGACGTCGCCGAGCAGATGGGCGAGGAGACGCTCGTGCTGCGCGGCGCGCTGGAGCGCGACAGCCTCCACCTCGGGGTCGTGCGCCTGCGCGGCGCCGAGCAGCGGCTGGCCTGGCTCGCCCAGACGCTGCACGAGCTCCCCGGTTCCGGCATCGTCTACACGCTCACCGTGGCCGCCGCCCAGGAGATCGCCGCCTACCTGCGCGAGCAGGGCCACGAGGTGATCGCCTACTCCGGGCAGACCGAGCAGGCCGAGCGGCTCGCCGCCGAGCAGGCGCTGCTCGACAACAAGATCAAGGCGTTGGTCGCGACCTCCGCGCTCGGCATGGGATACGACAAGCCCGACCTCGGCTTCGTGGTGCACGTCGGCGCCCCCCAGTCCCCGGTCGCCTACTACCAGCAGGTCGGCCGCGCGGGCCGAGGGGTCGAGCGGGCCGAGGTGATCCTGCTGCCCGGCGCGGAGGACCGCGACATCTGGGCCTACTTCGCCTCGCTGGCCTTCCCGCCCGAGCCCGTCGTGCGCGCCGTGCTCGCCGCGCTGGAGGAGGGCGGCGTGATGTCCACGGCCGCCCTGGAGAACCGGGTGGACCTCAGCCGGAGCCGTCTGGAGACCATGCTGAAGGTCCTCGACGTCGACGGCGCGGTGCACCGGGTCAAGGGCGGCTGGGAGGCCACCGGCGAGCCGTGGGCGTACGACGCCCCGCGCTACGCCAGGGTCGCCGCCGAGCGCGAGGCCGAGCAGCGGGCCATGCTCGAATACCTCGACACCACCGGCTGCCGCGAGGAGTTCCTGCGCCGCCGCCTCGACGACGACACCGCCTCCCCCTGCGGGCGCTGCGACAACTGCACCGGCGTCCACCGCTCGCCCGAGGTGGACGAGCGGGCCGTACGGTCGGCCGCCGACCGGCTGCAGCGGCCCGGGGTGGACGTCGAGGCCCGCAAGCAGTGGCCGACCGGGCTGGCCGACCTCAAGGGCCGGATCAAGCCGGAGCTGGGCGCCGAGCCCGGAAGGGTGCTGGGCAGGCTCACCGACATCGGCTGGGGAAACCGCCTGCGCGGGCTCCTCGCCGACGGCGCCCCCGACGGGCCGGTTCCCGACGACGTCTTCGCCGCCGTGATCAAGGTGCTGTCGTCCTGGGAGTGGGCCCAGCGCCCGGTCGGCGTCGTCGCGGTGCCCTCGGGCAGCCGTCCCCAGCTCGTCCGCAGCCTGGCCGAGCGGCTGGCCCAGGTGGGGCGCCTGTCCTACCTGGGCGACCTCGGCTACCGGTCGGGCCCGCCGGGACGGCAGTTCAACAGCGCGCAGCGCGTCCAGGCGATCAGGGGCACCCTCGCCATGCCCGCCGCCCTGGGCCCGGCCGTCGCCGGGGCCGGAGGCCCGGTCCTGCTCGTCGACGACCTGGTCGACACCGGCTGGACGATGACGCTGGGAGCCGCGATGCTCCGTCACGCCGGGGCCCCCGCCGTGCTGCCCCTCGCCCTCGCGGTCACGAGCTAGAAAACGGCCGGGAGCCTGGCCGGGGGAGCCCGGCCGGGAGGAGTACGACCGGGACGAGACGGCGGGCCCCGGGAGGGCACGGTCTCCGGACGGGCGTGGCCTCCCGGAAGGTGCTGCCTCTGGGAAGGTGCGGCCTCCGGGAGGGCGTGACCCTCAGGAGGAGACGCGGTCCCCGGGAGGGCGCGGCTCCCGGGAAGGTGCGGCCCCGGGAAGAGGCGTCCCTCAGGAAAGGCCGAGGTCGACGTAGTCGTAGTCGGAGAAGGCGTGGCTGACGTGCACGTTCGTCAGGCGCTCGCCGCGGAGCAGGACGCGGGTGTCCCACTGGACGGGCAGCACGACGGCCTGCTCCATGACCGCGCGGTCGACCCGCGCCCACAGCTCCTCGCGCCGGCCGGGGTCGAGCTCGGCGCCGGCCTGGTCGATGAGGTAGTCGACCTCGGGCAGGCGCACGCTCACGTTGAACGACAGGCCGTCCTCCAGGATCTCCCGGCTGTCGGCCAGATACGGCAGGTAGCTGGCGCCCTCCGGCCAGTCGGCGGTCCAGGCCCGGACGGAGAGGCCGATCTTCTCCTTTCGCAGGTACGAAGGGCTGCCGCCGTGCTGGGCCGTGTGGTCGGCCTGGGACAGGCCCCTGAGCGTGAGCCGGATCCCGACGCGTCCCAGGGCCGTCTTCAGGGCCTCGGCGGCCTTCCGTTCGGCGGGCTGTGCGGCCCGGAAGATGATCGTGGCCGCGAAGCCGCCGGGCCGCCCGCACGCGGCCAGCTGCCCGCGAGCCCCGGCCACGTCGCCCTTGCCGGTCTGGTACAGGTTCAGCGGGCGGTGCCCGGAGATGGTCGGGGGGAGCAGCCCGGTGGCGATCGTGCCCGCGCGCAGGCCGCGGCCGTAGGCGTCGCGCAGGGCCTCCCGGTCCGCCGCGGCGAACACGGCCCTGCGGCAGGCCACGTTGTCGAAGGGCAGCACCTGCGGGTTGATCGCGACGTACCGCAGCCAGCCGATCGTGGGCGCGTCGGCCCGCGCCCTGAGCGCGGGGTCGGCCGCGATCCGCTCGGGCAGGTTCGCGCTCGCGCCCGAGTCGAGGTCCAGGTCGAGGTCGCCGGAGACGAGGCCCTTGTCGACGGCGTCCTGGTCCATGTCGAAGGTGATCTCGTAGCGGTCGGGCAGCGCCCGGCGGTTCGGGTCGGTCGCCGCCGACCAGTGGGGGTTGCGGACCAGGACGAGCCGCTTGCCCCGCTCCGCGCTCTCGAACTCGTAGGGACCCGAGGAGAGCACGTGCTTCTCGTACGCCGCGCCGGTGTCCTTCGCCTCGGGGACCGGCATGGTCTGGGGGACCTGGGCGACGTGGTCGAACGCCCCGTGGGGCTTCCTGAGGTGGAACACGACGGTCCGGTCGTCCGGGGTCCGGATCGCGCCGTCGGTGTCGGCCTTCGGCGACGCGAAGTAGCCCCGATAGCCCGAGGGCAGGTTCAGCAGCTCCTCGAAGTGGTACGGGCCCCGGCTGAGCGTGTCCTTGCCGATCGCGCGGAGCACGGCGTGCTTGACGTCCGCGGCGACGATCGGCGTGCCGTCCTCGTACTTCAGGCCCGCCCTGAGCCGGTACGTCCACGTCCTGCCCCCGTCGCTGGGCACGCCGAGGCCCTCCGCGAGGTCGCCCACGAGTTCCCGGCCCCCGGCGCCGGGAGCGGGCCGGTACATCGTGAGCGAGCGTCCGTAGAGCCGCGCGACGTTCCACAGCGACGGGTAGTAGGTGTTGCCCGGGTCGAAGGAGTCGGCGACGAAGCCCGCGCCGAACCGCATCGTCCCGCCCCTGCGCGCCGAGGGGTTGACGACCGAGGCCGAGGCCGCGTCGAAGCCGGTCGGCGCGGGCTTCGTCGTGGGCTTCGGCGCCGACCGCGGGACGGCGGCCGGCGCGCCGGACGGCAGGACCAGCCAGGTGGCGACACCCAGCACGCACGCGGCCACCAGGACCGAGACGACGGTGAGGATCCGGCGGCGTCCCGCCGTACCGGCGAGCCGGGCGAACCGGTCGAGTCGGCCGAGCCGGGCGGGTGACGGCGAGGAGAACCCGGTGGAAGGCGTCGTGGGAGACGATTCCCGAGACGGAGCGGGGGACGGGAGGGAGGAGCGGGCCGGGACCGGTGCGCGGCCGGGCAGGGGAGCCGGTGCCGGGAACGCGGCGGCGGACCCCGGCGCGCGGGGTGGCGGGGGAGCCGGTGCCGGTGTCAGGTCATCGGCGGCCGACCCCGGCGCGGGGGGAGGGAACGGTCCGGCGGCCGGCGCGGGACCCCCGGCCGCGCCCAGCAGCATGTCCAGCACGTCGGACGAGCCGGGCCGGGAGCGGGGATCCTTGGTGAGGGCCGCCTCCAGCAGCGGTCGCAGCGACTCCGGCACGCCGGACAGGTCCGGTTCGGCGACGAGGATGCGGCGCATCACCACGGCCAGGTTGCCCAGCCCGAACGGCGGTCGCCCGGTCGCCGCGAACACCATGGTCCCGGCCCAGGCGAACACGTCGCCCGCCGGTCCGACCTCCTGCTCGTGGAACTGCTCGGGCGCCATGTAGGCGGGCGTGCCGACCAGGTCCGTGGTCAGGCTGTACGCGGCGTCGAGGGCCCTGGCGATGCCGAAGTCGATGACGCGGGGGCCGTCGGGCCCGAGCAGGACGTTGCTGGGCTTGAGGTCGCGGTGCACGATCCCGGCGCGGTGGATCGCGGCCAGCGCGGTGGCGGTGGCGACGGCCAGCCTGACCAGCGCGTACTCCTCGCGCGGGCCCTCCCTGGTCACCACCTGCTGCAGTGACTCGCCGTCGACGTACTCGCTCAGGATGTACGGCCGGTCGCCGGTGACGTCGGCCCGCAGCACCCGGGCGGTACAGAACGGGGCGACCCGCCGGGCGGCGTCGGCCTCCCGCTGGAAGCGCCGCTTGGCGTGCGCGTCGTCGGAGAGCCTGGCGTGCAGCACCTTGAGCGCGACGCGTTCTCCCTCGGGCGTGCGCGCCAGATAGACCACGCCCTGGCCGCCCTCGCCGATGAACCCGACCAGCCGGTGCGGGCCGATCCACTCCGGGTCACCCGGCCGCAGAGGGCGGGGCTCCGGCATGCGTCACTCCAGGGGGTCGCCGCGAACATGGTCCGGCCACAGTATTGGATCCCCGGCTGGAGCGGAAAATCCGGAAACGCCCCTCGCGGGCGGGTCAGAGACGGGGGCGGGCGCCCAGGTGCGAGATGGCCCGGGAGGCGAGGTGGCAGCCGGAGGCGAGGGCCTCGGCCGGGGGCTTGCCGCCGAGCCAGGCGGGCAGGAACCCGGCGGTGAAGGCGTCACCGGCACCGGTGCCGTCGACCACGCGCTCCACGGGCTCGGCGGGGACCTTGATCGGGTCGGGGCGGTTGTTGGCGTACCAGAGCGCGCCCTCGTCGCGGAGCTTCACGACGACCTGGGGGAACCAGGCGGTGAGGACCTTGGCCGCGGCGGCGGGGTCGTCGCGGCCGGTGAGGACCTTGGCCTGGTCGGCGTTGGCGAACAGCAGCTTGGCGCTCTGCGTCCACTCCAGGAAGGGCTCGGCGCCGGTGCGCTCCAGGGGCGCGGAGGAGGAGCAGTCGACCGAGACGGACATCCCCGAGCGGCGGGCCATCTCCAGGGCGGCCATGCCGGCGTCGCGGGAACCCTCGTTGATCAGGGTGTAGCCGGACAGGTGCAGGTGCCCGCCCTGGGCGAACAGGTCGCGGGGCAGGTCCTCGGGCGACAGGGCCGCGTTCGCGCCGGGGTCGGACAGCATGGTGCGCTCGCCCTTGTGGGTGACGAGCACGACGCAGGTGCCGGTCGGGCGCTCGGGGTCCATGACGAGGCGGGCGTCGACGCCGTAGCCCATCAGCTCCATGTCGCGGTTACGGCCCGTGATGTCGGCGCCGCGTCGTCCGATGAAGGCGACCTCGGTGCCCTCGACGGCGAGCCAGGAGGCGATGTTGGCACCCGAACCACCGCCGTGCATGGTGACGATCGCCGGTGTGTCGCTGGCCCTGGCCAGCGGGTAGCGAGCCCGCGCGACCGCGTCGGTCATGAGATCGCCCACCACGACCACCCGCGTCATGATGTCACCACCTTGCTGCCTTCGATGCCGACGTGCCTCTAGACATGCTTCAAGCCATACCTCTGGTCGTGCCTCTAACCGCGAAAAACTTAACAGCTTCCGGCCAGCGTATGGGGTCTTGACCGGACACCGGACCGCAGTCGATGCACAAGCGTTGCGTGAATCCGTCCGGGTGGTCTGTCAGACGAGATTCGCGTCTACTCTCGGGACTGTGGAGGCTGCTCAGTATCCCGCTCACTGGGAGGCGGACGTCGTTCTGTCGGACGGCGGCACCGCCCACGTACGCCCGATTCGGCCCGCCGACGCCGACCGGTTGCGTTCCTTCTACGGCCGGCTGTCCGACGAGTCGATCTACTTCCGTTTCTTCGGTCCCCGGCCGCGGCTGTCGGAGCGGGAGATCACCTGGTTCACCAACGTCGACTACGAGAGTCGCGTGGCGCTGATCGCCACGATCGGCACCGAGATGGTGGCGGTCATCCGCTACGACCGGATCGAGCCCGGTGAGGCCGAGGTCGCCTTCCTCGTCGAGGACGCCCACCAGGGCCGGGGGGTCGCCTCGGTGCTCCTCGAACACCTGGCCGCCACCGCCAGGGAGAAGGGCATCGCCCGCTTCGTCGCCGACGTGCTGCCCGCCAACCAGAAGATGATGGCGGTGCTCAAGCAGGTCGGCTACACCGCGCAGAGCCGCTTCGCCGACGGCGTGGTCAGGATGACCCTCGACCTCACCCCGACCGAGACCGCCCAGGAGGTGACCGCCTCCCGCGAGCACCGCGCCGAGTCCCGCTCCATCGAACGGCTGCTCTCACCTGGTTCGGTGGCGGTCGTGGGAGCGGGCCGCGAGCCGGGCGGCATCGGCCAGACCGTGCTGCGCAACCTGCTCGGCGCCGACTTCGCCGGCCCTGTCTACCCCGTGCACCGCGAGGCGCGCGCCCTCGCGGGGGTACGCGCCTACCCGAGCGTGACGGCCATCGACGGCGAGGTCGACCTCGCCGTGCTCGCCGTACCCGCCGACGGGGTGATCGAGGTGGTCAAGGAGTGCGCGGAGAAGGGCGTGCGCGGGCTGATCGTGGTCTCCTCCGGGTTCGGCGAGACCGGCCCCGAGGGCCGGGCCAGACAGGACGAGCTGGCACGCATCGCCCGCGCGTACGGCCTGCGGGTCGTCGGCCCCAACTGCCTCGGCATCGCCAACACCGACCCCGCGGTCAGGTTGAACGCCACCCTCGCCGCGACCCTCCCGGAGCTCGGCCGGGTCGGCTTCTTCAGCCAGTCGGGCGCCCTGGGCACCGCGCTGCTGCAGCGGGTGGCCCAGCGCGGCATGGGAATCTCCTCGTTCGTCTCGGCGGGCAACCGCGCCGACGTGTCGGGCAACGACCTGCTGCAGTACTGGGAGGAGGACCCGCGGACCGACGTGATCCTGCTCTACCTGGAGTCGCTGGGAAACCCCCGCAAGTTCGCCCGCCTCGCGCGGCGCATCTCGCGCCGCAAGCCGATCGTGGTCGTCAAGAGCGGCGGCACCACCCAGGACGTGCCCACCGGCCACGCCGCGCCCGTGCTCGGCCTGCCCGACACCGCGCTCAGCGCGCTGTTCGAGCAGGCGGGGGTGATCAGGGTCGACGACCTGATCCAGCAGTTCGACGTGGCGCAGCTGCTGGCCTACCAGCCGCTGCCCGCCGGCTCCAGGGTCGGCCTGGTCAGCAACTCCGACGCGATGGCGCTCCTCGCGGCCGACGCCTGCGTACGGGTGGGCCTGGAGCCCCGGCCACCGGTCAACCTCGGCGCGCGGGCCTGTCCGGAGGAGTTCGGCGAGGCCCTGACCTCGGTGATCCCGGACGTGGACGCCGTGGTCGCGATCTATATGCCGCCCATCCCCGGCGACGGCGCGAAGGTCGCCTCCGAGCTGCTGCGCGCCTCCCGCGACTGCGGCAAGCCGGTGCTGGCCACCTTCGAGGGCAGGATCGGCATGCTCGACGAGCTGCGGGTCGGCGCCGTGCCCGGCCGGGGCTCCATCCCCTCGTACGCGGCGCCCGAGGAGGCGGTCCGCGCGCTCGCCCACGTCGTGCGGCACGCGCGCTGGCTGGAGCGGCCCGCGGGACTGCCCGAGGAGATCGAGGGCGTCGACACCGGCGCCGCGCGCGACCTCGTGCTCGCGACGCTCGGAGACGCCCCGGCCGAGATCGACGCCTCGGAGTTGCTCGCCCGCTACGGGGTGGAGGTCTGGCCGGCGGAGACGGTGGAGTCGCCCGAGGAGGCCGTCGAGGCGGCGTCGAGGCTCGGCTGGCCGGTCGTGCTGAAGGCGGCGGGCCCCGAGGCGGCCATGCGCGCCGGGACCGTGCGCCTTGGGCTGTCCGGCCCCGACGGGGTGCGCGACGCCTACGCCGACCTGACGCGCCAGCTCGAACCGGAGGCGGTGCTCGCGGTGCAGCGGATGGCCCCGCAGCCCGCGGTGCCGACCGTGGCCGGGGTGATGGACGACCCGGCCTTCGGCGCGGTGGTCTCCTTCGGGCTGGGCGAGATCACCGCCCGGCTGCTGCGCGACGAGGCGTACCGGCTCGCCCCGCTGACCCGCGAGGACGCCGCGGCGCTGGTGAGGTCGCCCAGGGCCGCGCCCCTTCTCCTCGGCGAGTACGGCTACCCGCCGGTCGCCGTCGAGGCCCTGGAGGACCTGCTGATCCGGCTCGGGCGGCTGGCGGACGACCTCCCCGAGGTGGCGCGGCTCACCCTCGACCCGGTGCTGGTGGGGGAGTCCGGGGTGATCGTGCTGGGCGCCCGTGCCGTGCTCCGCAGCCACGAGGGCCCGCGCCCCGACGGCGGTCCCCGGCGCCTCGGCTAGGCGCGCCGGCCTGGGAGGCCGGGTACGCGGCGGGCGCGGGTCGAGCCCTCGTCTCCCGGCCGGGACGCGCCCGCCCTCCCGAAGGCGACGGCCCGCCCGCACGTGTCCCGGGGGCGGGAGCCGACGCCGCCGGGACGTCGCGCTCGTCGGCGCCCCTTACATTCCGGTACATTCCGGGCGCGAGGATCCCTTCCCGGCCCGATCGACGGTCCGGACGGGACCTCCTAGCCCGGTCGCGGGGTCGCGGGGACGATCTGGACCGAGCTGGCGACGGTGGCGGGCGCGGGACCGGTCTCCATCGCGCCCTCCGCGCCGGGGGCGGCCCTGCCCGTGCGGTCCTGGACGGCCCGGTCGGCGTGGACGGCCCTGCCGGACGCGGTCAGCGTCCCCGAGGCGTTCCGCGACACGGCCACGCCGACCGTGATCCGGGGAAGCTGGAACCCGGGGGCGGCCGGCTCCCGCGTGTCGCAGCCGACGGTCCCGGCCGCGATCCGGCACCTCCAGCCCGCGCCCGAGGCGCTCACCGGGGTCAGGCCGGAGGGGAAGAGATAGGTGACCTCGGTCGGACCGGTGATCCCGGCGAAGCCGGGGGCCGCGGTGACGTCGACGGAGAACGTGCCGACGCCGCCCGCCTCGAACGGGCCGTCGTGAACCGTGGTGAGGATCAGGTCGCGGGGGAGGTCCGCCCCCAGGGTGGGCGGGCCCATCGCGGTCGCCGTCGCGGTCGTCATGGCGGCCGTCACGACGGTCACCGGAACGGCCGCCGCGAGGCGCGAGAGCCCGGTCCGCCACGCGGGCCGGACCCGTCGTGGCGAGTCCGGCCGCGCTGTCCCGCCCTGCTTCACCGAGTCCGGTCGTACCATCCCGCCCTGCTCCACTGAATCCGGTCGCGTCACCCCGCCTCGCTTCACTGGGGCCGGTCGCGTCACCCTGCTCACCTTGCCCCGTCCCGCTGAATCCGCGCCGTCACCGGCCATATTCCCTCGCCCCCGATTTCGGTAGGGATTCACCGTTCCCGGCACGGTTTTCCGGCACGGCGAGAAGCATTCCCGGATATGTCAAACGAGGCGGGGAATACGGAGAATCGCCCGTTACCGCTGCCCGGGACGGCACGCGCACGCCACCGCTACTGCTCCCGGTAACCCCGATGCGATCACGCCAAACCGGGCGGAGGGTAAAACCGCGGGCCGGACGGGCTCCCGGCGGCCCCAGGAGCACCCCCGATGACGCCTTCCCGGCCGGAAGAAGCCGGTGGCGGGCCGCATCACGATTTGCACCGTCGGCCGAAGCTCACGTGCTCCCGGTGAAAGCGCTGCCCCGGACAGGGCAGGATGGACCCATGAGGGAAACCCGACTCTCGTCCGCCGGCCTGCGCGACGCCATCGACCGCAGTGGCTACTATCCCGACCTGGTCGCCGACGCGGTCGATTCCGCGCTCGGCAAGGAGCAGGTGGGCGCCTACGTCGTGCACCACGAGGCCACCTTCGACCCGGCCATGGAGGTGCGCAGGCACGTCACCGTGCTGGTGCTCTCCCCCACCCGGCTGCTCGTCTGCCACACCGACGAGCACCCCCCGGTGGAGGGGGTGTCGGCGTCCCACGCCTCCACGACCACCGAGGCCGTGCGCCTCAGCCGGATCCAGTCGGTCGCGGTCACCCGGGTCGTCCCCGACCCCGCCTCCTACGTGCCGGGAGTGCCGCCCACGGAGGTCACGCTCACCATCGGCTGGGGAGCCATCTCCCACGTCGACCTGGAGCCGGCCACCTGCGGCGACGAGAACTGCGACGCCGACCACGGATACACCGGCGCCATCACGGCCGACGACCTCTCCCTGCGGGTGAGCGAGGCGGCCGACGGGCCGGAGGCCGTCTCCCACGTGCTGGCCTTCGCCAAGGCGCTGTCGGAGGCCACCGCCCGCACCGCCTCGTGAACCCCCTGGTCCCCGCGTACGGGACGGCCTCGCTCGCGGACCTGTCCTCCTCGCTGCTCGCCGCGGTCGGGGCGGACGGCGACAACCCGCTGGACCTCGCCCCGGCCGGGCGGGTCCTGCTGTTCCTCGTCGACGGCATGGGCGCCGAGCTGCTTCGCGCCCACCCCGGCGTCGCGCCGTTCCTGTCCTCCCTGCCCGGCGGGGTGTCCGGCGGGGTGCTCACCGCGGGCTTCCCCGCCACGACCGTGACCAGCCTGGGCACCCTCGGCACCGGCGTCCCGCCGGGCGGGCACGGCATGCTCGGCTACCAGCTCGCCGTGCCCGGCGCCGGATACCTGCTCAACTGCCTGCGCTGGACCGCCCCGGGCCCCCTCGTCGAGCCCGGCGAGTGGCAGCCCACCCCGACCGTCTACGAGCGCGCGGTGGCGGCCGGGGTCCCGGTCAGCTACGTCGGCCCGGCCAAGTTCGAGACCACCGGTTTCAACCGGGCCGTCTACCGGGGCGTGCGTTTCGTCGGCGCCGACGAGGTCGACGACCGGATCGAGGGGGTCCGCCACGCGCTGGCCGCCGAACCCCGGGCCCATGTCTCGGTCTACTACGGCGACCTCGACTCCACCGGCCACCTCACCGGCTGGGGCTCCCCGGCCTGGCTCGACCAGCTCGCCCTGGTCGACCGGATGGCCGAGCGGCTGGCGGAGACGCTCCCCCCGAACTCGGCGATGTACGTCACCGCCGACCACGGCATGATCAACGTCGCCGACCGCGTCGACATCGACACCCTCCCCGCGCTGCGCGAGGGCGTCACCCTGCTCGGCGGGGAGGCCAGGGCCCGTCACCTCTACACCGCCCCCGGCGCCTCGGCGGCGGTCCTCGACACCTGGCGCGAGGTCCTCGCCGGAAAGGCGTGGGTGGTCTCCCGGGAGGAGGCGGTCGAGTCCGGCTGGTTCGGGCCGGAGATCCGCCCGGAGTGGCTGCCCAGGATCGGCGACGTCCTCGCGGTGCCGTACACCGACTGCGCCCTCGTCGCCTCGGTCGCCGAGCCGCACGAGGCGGGGTTCCTCGGCTGCCACGGCTCGCTCACCCCCGCCGAGCAGCACGTCCCCCTTCTAGAGGTCAGCACCCGTTGACATCCCCCCACAGCCCAAGCCGGGATCTTCACGCTGGAGGTATTCGATGAGCCCGCTGATCACCCCCGCCGAACTGGCGGGCCTGACCGGGGTGAGCGTCCTCGACGTGCGCTGGAAGCTCGCCGTCCTGCCCACCGGCCCGGCCGGGATCGACTCCTACCGCGAGGGGCACATCCCCGGCGCGGTCTTCTGTGACCTGGAGACCGACCTCGCGGCCCACCCCGGGCAGGGAGGCGAGGGGGGCCGCCATCCGCTGCCCTCCGCCGGGGCGTTCCAGGAGGCGATGCGCCGGCTCGGCGTGTCCGGCTCCCGGACCGTCGTCGTCTACGACGGGGCCGACTCCACCGCGGCCGCCGCCCGCGCCTGGTGGCTCCTGCGCTACTTCGGCCACCCCGACGTGCGGGTCCTCGACGGCGGCCTGCGCGCCTGGGTCTCCGAGGGCCTGCCGGTCTCCGCCGAGGAGGGCCGCCCCGAGCCCGGCGACTTCGAGGCGCGGCCGGGCGGGATGCCGGTGCTCGACGCCGCGCGGGCCGGAGGGCTCGCCTCCGACGGGGTGCTGCTCGACGCCCGCGCCGCCGAGCGCTACCGGGGCGAGGTCGAGCCGATCGACCCGGTCGCCGGGCACATCCCGGGCGCGGTCAGCGCCCCCACCGGCGAGAACGTCGACCCCTCCGGCCGCTTCCACCTGCCCGACTTCCTGCGCGAACGCTTCAACACCCTGGGCGTCGTCCCCGGCGTGGAGGTCGGCGCCTACTGCGGATCCGGCGTGACGGCCGCGCACGAGGTACTGGCCCTGGAGGTGGCCGGCATCCCGGCCGCGCTCTACGTCGGGTCGTGGTCCGACTGGGTGACCGACCCCTCCCGGCCGGTCGCCACCGGCTGACCGCCCCGGGGAGCCGCCCCTTTCGGAGCGGTCGTCACCCGCCGGCCGCTCCGGACGACCGGCTCATCCTCGCCGGTCGTCACCGGCTGACCGCTCCGGAGGGCCGACCTCTTCGGAGTGGTCGTCATCCATCGGCCGCTCCAGGTGACCTGCTCCTCCTGGCCGGTCGTCACCGGCTGACCGCCCCGGGGGCCGGGTCCTCCGGAGCGGTCGTCACCGGCCGGTCGCCGCACCCGAAGCAGACGAAGCCCGCCACACCGGTCTTCCCGCTCGCGACGGCCAGCGCCGCCGCGGGCGGGGCGCCCGCGGCCAGCGCCCCGTGGAAGGCGGTCATCAGCGTCAGCGTCTCCTCGTCGCGCACCGGCACCAGGCTCGCCACCACGCACCGCGTCCCCAGCGACAGGAACGTGCCCGCCAGCCCCAGGGGCGCCCCGTCCGCGGGAGCGTGCGCCATCCCCGCGTCGCACGCCGACAGCACCACCAGCGCGGGCGGGGTGCGCAGCCGCAGCAGGTCGTACGCCATCAGCGGGCCGTCGTCGAGGTCGATGCTCGACAGCAGCGGGCTGCGCGGGGAGAACATCCCGTGCGCGGCCAGGTGGGCCACGTCGGCCCGCTCCAGCGCCGCCATCACCTCCGCCCGCCGCGCCGCCACCCGCTCGGTCCCGGGATGGCACTCGCCGACCATGCGGGCCTCGGCCCGCGCGTACCGCAGCCCCGGGCCCGCCACCGCCACCGGCACCGCCGTCTCCCGGCCGTCGCGCACGGCCGGCACCCGCCACCCGGCCAGCCAGGCGGCGGCGCTGGCCGCCACGGTCACCGGCCGGTCGGCGTTCATCGGCAGCAGCGGCCAGGGCAGGGTGTGCAGCGTCCCCGTCGGCACGACCACCAGCGGCCGGTCGCCCAGCCGGTCGCGCAGCGAGCCGAAGAGGAGCCGCTCCAGCTCCGCGGCCTCCGCGCCGGGCTCGGGGGCGCTCCCGTCGAGCAGGTGCGTCCTGCGCAGCCCGTAACGGAGACGGACGGTGGCCTCGGCGACGGCGGGGAACGGGCCGAGGCGGCGCAGCGTCACGCGGTCCCCGGTGACCACGACGGCGGCCAGATCGCCCTCGTGGCGGACGAACTCCACCAGGACCGACTCCCCGAGCGCCGCCCGCAGCGCGGCCAGGCCGGGCGCGAGCGGCCGGCCCACGCCCCCGGTGACCGCCCGCCACCGCTCGGCCCAGGCCAGGACCGCGCGGCCCCGCCCGGTCCGCATGGCCAGGGCCAGCCCGAACCCGGCCAGCGGCTCACCGGCCCTGGCGGCGTGCGCGCGCACCACCGGATCCTCGAACGTCCTCGTCCCCGCGCCCACCTCCGCCAGCCCGGCCAGCACCGCGGCGAACGCCCCTTTGCGGTCTCCCGCCAGGGACCGCCGCAGCGCCGTCGCCTGGAGGGCGACCACCCCGCGGCCCGAGCGGGCCAGGAGGGCGAGCTGCTCCTCGGCGGACGGCCGGTCGCCCAGCCGGAGCGAGACCTCGGCGGCGGTGAGCCTGAGCGCCGCCGAGGTGTCCCCGTGCCCGGCGGCGTCGAGGGCGTCGGCGCACGAGAGCATCGCGGCGGGCAGCCCCGGCGAGGGCGGGTCCAGCGCGAGCCGGGTCCGCAGGATGATCTCGTCGGCGACCGGAAGCAGCACCGTCCGCCCCTGCGCGGCCAGCTCGCGGGCGGCCAGCTCCGCGCTCTCCCGGGCGCGGCGCGGATCACCGGTGCGCAGCTCGACCCTGGCGAGCAGGAGGAGGGCCTCGGCCAGGGCCGTGCCCGCGCCCGCCGCCGCCAGCTCGGGAACGGCCATCTCCAGCAGCACCCGCGCCTCGCCGGGCAGATGGGCGCCGACCAGGGCCTCGGCCAGGTCGCAGCGCACCGTCGCGAGCCGTTCCGGATAGCCGACCAGGATGCTCTCCGCGCGCCGGTAGGCGCTGAACGCGGCGGGCAGGTCACCGCGCCGCGCGGCCAGGAACGGCAGGTTGCCCTCGGCGAGCGCGAGAACGTGTTCCAGGCCGGCGTCCCTCGCCAGCTCCGCGCACCGGCTCAGGTCGGCCTCCGCCGCTCCGAACTCCCCGAGGAACACCCGGGCGAGCCCGCGGTTCAGCATCGCCCCGGCGAGGAACCTGACGTCGCCGCCGAGGACGGGAACGGCCCGGTCGCAGTGGTCGACGGCCTCGCGGTAGCGGCCGAGCCGCGCCAGGGCCACGGCACGGTGCACGCCGAGCTTGCCCACCTCGGCCGGGGTCAGACCCGGCTCGGCGTCCGCGGCGACGGCCAGTGCCTGCTCCGGGTGCCCCAGCTCCGTGCGGACGTGGACCAGCGACAGCCGCGCCTGGGCCGCCCGGTGCGGCAACCCCGCCGAGAGCGCGATCCGCACCGCCCGGCGCAGCCGCTCCTCGGCGAACGGCAGGTCGCCCAGCTCGCGCGCCGCCACCGCCAGCGCCCGGTGCGCCACCGCCTCGGCCTCGCAGTGCCCGCACCCCGCGACACCGGTCGCCTCCCGGCAGGAGGCGGGCAGCGCGGCGAGCGTGGTGAGCACGGTGCGGGCGAGGGCGAGGGCACGGGCCGGGTCGCTGCCCGAGAGGTCGACCGCGTGCTCGGCGGCGGCGAGCGCCTCGTCGGCGGTCACCTACGGGCGGATCCGGGTCCAGCTGGTGACCACGGGGGCGCCCTCGGGCCGGTGGCACACCACGCTGAACCAGCCCGGCGGCAGGCCGGTGACGGCGAACTGGCCCGTCGGGGACAGCGTGCGCGACTCGGTGAGGTGCAGGGTGCGGATCTCGACCAGCGTGCCCGCCTCGGGGCAGGGGGAGATCTGGCCCGCCAGGTCGACCAGGCCGTCCAGGGAGGTGACCTCCAGCTCCACCGTGAGCCCGCCGGCGGTGAACCTCAGCAGCCGGGGCTCCTCGGCGGACCGGACACCTCGCGGCACGGGCGTGGACACGGGGCGGGCCGTGGTGGCGTCGGGCAGCCGCAGGCCGAAGGCCGCGCGGGCGGCGGCCGTCACCCGCGCGGGCACCGGGTCGCTCCCCGAGGCCAGGCGCAGCGCGGCTATCAGGGACTCGTCGTCGATCGCCGTCGGATGTCGTGTCACGGTGTCGCCTCCCGGGCGGTGAGCAGGGTGCGGAGCCGGTTCAGGCAGCGGCCCCGGGTGGGGCCGTAGCTGCCGCTGGGCATGCCCAGGCGCCCGGCCAGCTGGTGGACGCCCGCGTCGGGGGCCGTGGCCATCAGCCGGAACAGCGAGCGGCACGGCTCCTGCATCTCGTCGACGGCCTGCCAGAGGCGGCGGCCCTCGTCGGCGCTCAGCACGGCGAGCGCGGGATCGGCGTGGGCGTGCCCGGCGCCGGCCGGGGCGAGGTGCGCGTGCTCGGCGTCCGCCGGGTCGGCGACCAGCCGCTCGCCCCGGTGCCGCCTGCTCAGCAGGGACGCCTCGCGCTTGGCCGTGGTGAACAGCCAGGGGCCGATCCTGTCGGGGTCGCGGATGGTGTGCAGGCTCTCCAGCAGCCGCAGCCAGGTGCCCTGCACCGCGTCGGCGGCGTCCGCCGGGCTCAGGTCGTAGGCACGCGCGGCCGACCACAGCAGCCCCTGGAAACGGGTGACCAGCTCGTCCCAGGCCGCCTGGTCGTCGACCAGGATGGCGTCAAGCGTGTGCTGGTCGCCCACCGGCACCTCCATGACCGCGTAGAACACTCTGGGTGTTCGCGTGAAGACTTTGGGTGAGACTTTAGCCGGGCGTGGGCACGACGACTCCCAAATCGGGGATCCGCCTGCTTCCCGACGGGTCGAGGACATGCTTCACCGCCTCCCGGGACGGCCGGTCCGCGCACGCCGCGGCGATCGCCCCGCTCACCAGGGCGGTGGCGAAGGAGGTCCCGCTCCAGCGCGCGTAGCCCTGGAACGCCCCGTGTTCGAGGAAGGTGCTGGACAGCCACTCGCCCCGGGCGCACGCGTCCACCCACGGGCCGTACGCCGAGAACGGGGCCCGCGCCTCCCCGCCGGCGTCCAGGGCCCCGACGGCGATCACCCCGGGTGAGGCGGCGGGCCAGAAGGGACGGTCGGAGGCGGTGTTGCCCGCGCAGGCCACCGTGACCGTGCCGGACAGTCCCTCCAGGGCGGCCTCCACGAGCGGGGAGGGCCGGTCGTCGAAGGTGTGCCCGCCGAAGGACAGGTTGAGCACCCGCGGCGGTTCGGCCCGCAGCCGTCCCAGGACGTGCAGCAGCCCGGCCTCGTCCCCGATCCCGTGGCCGTCCAGCACCCGGATCGGCCGCAGGTGTGCCAGCGGGGCCGATCGCAGGATCAGCCCGGCGACGAAGGTGCCGTGCCCCGCCTGGTGGTCCAGCTCGCCGTCGCCGTCCGAGTCGGGTGTCTCGGCGGCCTCCCGTCCCCGTTCCAGGAACCACGGCCTCTCCTGCCACCAGGGGTGCTCCGCCAGGCCGGTGTCGGCCAGCGCCACCGTCACGGCGCTCGCCGAGGGCCCGGCCGGGGCGGCCTCGGGCGCGGGGAGGGCGGCGCGTGGGAAGGGGCGGGAGGCCGGGCCCCCGAAGTAGAGCGGCTGGCCCGTCAGGACGTGGTTGGGGGAGGCCCGGACGCCCCGTGCCCGTACCGACGCCACGAGGTCGCAGACGTCCACGCCCGGCGAGAGCCGCACCCGGTAGATTCCTCCGGTCTCGGTGACGGCGTCGGCCCAGCGGGCGGTGGCCGCGAGGCCCGAGGCGTCGGTTAGCAGCTGGCCTTTCCTGATCAGGGCGGGCGAACCGGGGATGGGTTCGACCCGTTCGATACCGGTATTCATCTGGTCCTCCGGGGGGCGATCACCAGTTCGTGGGGTTCTTCTCATTCCCGAGGATGCCCCGGCCAATTGTCCGCGCCGCAACATCTCGGTATGACCCCCCTCTGGTGCGGCGTCACAACCGACGGTAGTCTCTCCTTCAGTCACTTGTGATCATCCTGGTATGAGGCCGTTGGGGAAGGCGCACCTCGTACGAAACGGGAGGTCCGGTGTCTGCTCGTGGCGTGCTTTACGTCCACTCGGCTCAGCCTGCGCTGTGCCCTCATATTGAATGGGCGGTCGCAGGTGTCCTTGGCGTGCCCGTGGACCTGACCTGGACGCCGCAGCCCGCCGCGCCCGGTCACGTGCGCGCGCAGGCCGAGTGGGAGGCCCGTGTCGGTACCGCGGCGGCCATCACCTCGTCGCTGATGGGCTGGCAGCGGATCCGCTTCGAGATCACCGAGGACGCCTCGCCGGGTGCCGACGGGACCCGGCACGCCTACACCCCCTCCCTAGGCGCCTTCACGGCCGTGGTCGGGGCCACCGGCGACATCCTGATCCCGGAGGACCGGCTGCGCTCGGCGATGCTGATGGCCCGCCAGGGCCGCGTGGTGCTGGAGGAGGAGCTCGACCGCCTGCTGGGCAAGCAGTGGGACGCCGAGCTGGAGTCGTTCCGCTACGCGGGCGAGGGCGCTCCGGTCCGCTGGCTGCACGCCGCCGTCTGATCGGGCCCGTCCTGACCGGTACGGTCCGCTCTCTCGCGGAGGACGGCCGCCCCGGACGCGGTTTTGGAACGTGCCCGGCGGCCGTCCCGGCGAGACATGGCGGCCACCGGGGACAACCTCGCGGCCCCTCGCGGCCTCGTGACCATTCGTGAGCCCTTACGTGGACTCGGGTGAACCTAGGCGTACTTTGGCGGACTTGAGTGGACTTGAGTGGACGGCTCCCACCGGCCGTCCGGCCACGGTCGTTCCGCTCCGGGGGACGGCGTCACCGCGCGGCGGTGCCTCCCGCCGCGGGGGAAGGGCGGCGGGAAACGGGTGAGCCCCCGCCGGCGGGACCGGCGAGGGCTCGTCGAACGACCGTCAGAGGGGGATGTTGCCGTGGGCGCCCCTGGCGGGGGTCGCCTGGGCCAGGACCCTGGCGATGGCGCCCCGGGTCTCCTCTGGCTTGACGACCTCGTCGATCACGCCGAGCTCGATGGCCCGGTCGAGGCCGCCGGCGAGGATCTCGTGCTCCTCGGCGAGCCTGGTCTCCAGGGCGGCGCGCTCCTCCTCGGGCACGGCGGCGAGCTCGCGGCGCTTGAGGACACGGACCGCGGCGATCGCGCCCATGACCGCGATCTGGGTCGTCGGCCAGCCGAACACCCTGGTCGCGCCCAGCGAGCGGGAGTTCATCGCGATGTAGGCGCCGCCGTACGCCTTCCTGGTCACCAGGGTGATCCGCGGTACGGAGGCCTCGGCGAAGGCGTGCAGGAGCTTGGCGCCGCGGCGGACCACGCCGTCGTGCTCCTGGCCGACGCCCGGCAGGTAGCCGGGGACGTCCACCAGGACGACCAGCGGCACCCCGAAGGCATCGCACATCCGGACGAACCTCGCGGCCTTCTCCGCCGAGGCGGAGTCGAGGCAGCCGCCCAGACGCATCGGGTTGTTGGCCACCACGCCCACGGTCCGGCCCCCGAGGCGGCCCAGGGTGGTGACGACGTTGGGCGCCCACTTGGCGTGCAGCTCCACGCCCGGCTCGTCGAGCAGGCCCGTGACGAGCGGCTTCACGTCGTAGGCGCGGCGCACGTTCTCGGGAAGCAGACCGGAGAAGTCGACCTCCTCGACCTCGGCGCGCACCCGGCCCTGGTGACCGAGGAGCACCGCCAGGCGGCGGGCCTGCGCGTAGGCGTCCGTCTCGGTCTTGGTGACCACGTGGACGACGCCGCTTCGCCTGCTGTGCGGCTCGGGACCGCCCAGGCCGGCCATGTCGATCTGCTCGCCGGTGACGCTGCGGACCACGTCGGGGCCGGTGACGAAGATGCGCCCCTCGTCGGCCAGGATCACGATGTCGGTCAGCGCCGGGCCGTACGCGGCACCTCCGGCGGCGGGACCGACGACCACGGACAGCTGCGGCACCACGCCGGAGGCGCGGGTCATCGTGGCGAAGACGCGGCCGACCGCGTGCAGCGACTCCACGCCCTCGGCGAGGCGGGCGCCGCCGGAGTGCCAGACGCCGATGACGGGAACCCGCTCGCGGACCGCGACGTCGTAGGCGTGCACGATGTGCTCGCACCCCTCGGCGCCCATCGCGCCGCCCTGGACACGGGCGTCGCTGGCGAACGCGACGACCGGCACACCCTCCACGCGGCCCGTCGCGGCGAGGACGCCGCTGCGGTCGACCGGCGAGATCAGGCGCACCGAGCCCTCGTCGAGCAGGGCGGACAGACGCGCGTGGGGGTCACGGGGATCGGGAGGGTCCTGTCCGGCCTCCTCGCTCACCACCCTGTTGTCGAGCGCGGTCATCAGCTACCTCCAGCATGGAGACCCCGGATGTCAGTCCCGGGCGGGAAACGCGGCGCGTCGCCGCACGATGGTGGCAGGGGCGCGGCCTCCCGGCATCGAGAGCCGGGCGGCCGGACCTGCCGCTGGGCCGGCGGGATGTGAAGCCTGTGGAGGCCGGGTGAGACCGTCGGCCGGTTTCCCGTCCCCCCCCCGCCGCGACCGGGACGACGAACGGAACAGCGGTCGCCCGCGAGGCGGGAAGGCCGGCCTGTGAGGGCCGAGACTCCCCGGCTCGCGTCGCGGGAGGGGGCGGCACGAGCTCCCTGTCAGAGGGAGGTCGACATGAACTCCCTGTCAGAGGGAGGTCGGCACGAGCTCCCTGTCAGAGGGTGGTGAAGGCGACGGCGACGTCGTGTCCGCCGAACCCGAAGGAGTTGTTGATGGCGGCGATCTGGCCGTCGGGCAGAGCGCGCGGCTCGTCGCGCACGATGTCGACCTCCACGCCGTCGTCGAGGTCGTCCACGTTGATCGTTCCAGGGGCGCGACGCTCGTGCAGGGCGAGGACGGTGAAGACGGACTCGATGCCGCCGGCGCCGCCGAGCAGGTGACCGGTCATCGACTTGGTGCCGCTGACCAGGGGGTGGTCGCCGATGACCTCCTTGATCGCCATCGTCTCCACCACGTCGCCCGCCGGGGTGGAGGTGGCGTGCGCGTTCACGTGCTTGATGTCCTGGCCCGTGATGCCGGCGTCCTCCAGGACGCGGCGCATGGCCAGCATGACCCCGGCGCCGGTGGGCTCGGGCTGCGCGATGTGGTGGGCGTCGGCCGAGTAGCCGACACCGGCGGCCACGGCGTAGATCGTGGCGCCGCGCGCGAGGGCGTGCTCCTCGGACTCCAGCACCAGGATGCCCGCGCCCTCGCCGAGGACGAAGCCGTCGCGGCCCTTGTCCCACGGCCTGGAGGCGCGCTGCGGCTCGTCGTTGCGGGTGGACATGGCGCGCATGGCGGCGAAGGACCCGATGTTCAGCGGGTGGATGGCCGCCTCGGTGCCGCCGGCCACGACCACGTCGGCCCGGCCGGAGCGGATCATCTCGATGGCGTACCCGATCGACTCGGCGCCGGTGGCGCAGGCGCTCACCGTGGCGTGGACGCCGGCGCGCGCGCCGACCTCGATGCCGATCCAGCCCGCCGAGCCGTTCGGCATCAGCATGGGGACGGTGAACGGTGAGAGCCGCTGCCAGCCCTTCTCCTTGAAGGTGTCGTAGGCGGCGAGGATCGTGGTGATGCCCCCGATACCGCTGCCCACGACAACGCCGAGCCGCTCGGGGTCGACCTTGTCGATCGCGGCGTGCGCCCACGCCTCGCGGGCCGCCACCAGTGCGAACTGCTCGGCCCGGTCAAGTCGCCGTGACTCCGGCCGGGGCAGGACCTCGGTCGGGTCCACGGCGGAGAAGGCGGCGAACTTCACCGGGACGGAGTCGACCCAGTCGGCGGTGATGGTGCTTACCCCCGACTGACCGGCGAGGAGCGCCGACCAGGTCGAGGCGACGTCTCCACCGAGGGGCGTGGTCGCGCCGAGCCCGGTGACGACGACACGTACCTGGTCTGTACTCACTGCTGCGCTCCTTGTGAATCGCTGGTCATGTAGGTCGGAGGGAGAAGCCGGGACGTCTCAGCTCTGGATGAAGTTGATGACGTCCTTGACGGTCTTGAGGTGCTTGAGCTGGTCGTCCGGGATCTCGACGCCGAACTCGTCCTGGGCGGCGACGGCGATCTCGACCATGGACAGCGAGTCGATGTCGAGGTCGTCGACGAAGCTCTTCTCCGGGGTGACCTCGGCGGCCGGGATCCCGGTGATCTCATTGATGATCTTGCCGATGCCGGCGAGGATCTCCTGCTCGGTCAGAGCCATGTCGGGTGTTCTCCTTGCGATCGGTTTCTTCTTGTTTCCCGTGCGGTGGGGCCGCGCGGAAGCTTCTGAGGGTGCCTCAGGGGATCTCGACGACCTGGCCCGCGTAGGTCAGGCCCGCGCCGAAGCCCAGCAGCAGGGCGAGCCCGCCCGACCGCACCTCGCCGCGCTCGATCATCCGGGACAGGGCCAGCGGGATCGACGCGGCGGAGGTGTTGCCCGCCAGGACGATGTCCTTGGCGACGACGGCGTTGTCCGCGCCGAGCTTGCGGGCGATCGTCTCGATGATGCGCAGGTTGGCCTGGTGGGGTACGAAGGCGGCGAGGTCGGCCGGGTCCACCCCGGCACGCTCGCAGATCTCCTTGGCGATGGGGTGAAGCGCGGTGGTCGCCCAGCGGAACACGGTCTGGCCCTCCTGGTGCAGGAAGGAGTCACGGTCCTTGATGATGATCGCGTCGAACTTGTCACCGGCGCTGCCCCAGACCACCGGGCTGATCCCCGGGGTGTCGGAGGGGCCGACGACCGCGGCGCCCGCGCCGTCGGCGAAGATCACCGCGGTGGCCCGGTCGGTCCAGTCGATCCACTGGGAGAGCTTCTCGGTGCCGACGACGAGCACGTGGGTGGCCGAGCCCGCGCGGATCGCGTCGTTGGCGACCGCGAGCGCGTAGCAGAAGCCCGAGCAGGCGGTGTTGACGTCGAACGCGCCGGGGGCGTCGATGCCGAGCCGCGTGGCCACCCGGCCCGCGGCGTTGGGGATCTGCGTCTCCAGCGTGCAGGTGGCGACGATCACCAGGTCGATGTCGGAGGCCGCCAGGCCGCTCGCGGCGAGGGCCTTGCCGCCGGCCTGCACGGCCAGGTCGATCTCGGACTCGCTGTCCGGGGCGATCCGGCGCTCCTTGATGCCGACGCGGCTCTGGATCCAGGCGTCGTCGGTCTCCATGGTCGCCGACAGGTCGTCGTTGGTGACCACGTTGGAGGGCTGGTAGTGGCCGAAGGCCAGGATCTTCGCGCCGGGCGCGCCCTGTGAGATCTTCATGCGGCGATCACCGTTCCTCATGCGACTCAAGGGCTGCTCTCGCGGCCTCCAGGTCGTCGGGGGTCTTCAGGGCGACGGTCGTCACCCCGCGCAGAGCACGCTTGGCCAGGCCGGTGAGCGTGCCGCCGGGGACAAGTTCGATCATCGTGGTGACGCCGCGCTCGATCATCGTGGCCATGCAGGCGTCCCAGCGCACCGGATTGGCGACCTGGGTGACCAGGCGCTCCATGAACTCGGCGCCGCTCGCGACCGCCGCGCCGTCGCTGTTGGACAGCAGCGTGACGGAGGGGTCGGCGGGCGTGATGTCCGCGGTGGCCTCGCGCAGGCGGCTCGCCGCGGAGGCCATGTGCTCGGTGTGGAACGCGCCGGCGACCGACAGCGCGATCACCCGGGCGCGGGCGGGCGGCTCGGCCTTGAAGGCGGCCAGCTGCTCCAGCGTGCCGCCGATCACGATCTGCCCGGCGCCGTTGATGTTGGCGGGGGTGAGCCCCTTGTCGGCGATGGCCGCGAGGACCTCCTCCTCGACGCCGCCGAGGACGGCCGACATGCCGGTCTCGGTGATCGTCGCGGCCTTGGCCATGGCCTGGCCGCGCTCGCGGACGAGGGCGACGGCCTGCTCGGGGGTGATCACTCCGGCGAGGGCGGCGGCGGTGAACTCGCCCACGCTGTGCCCGGCGACGATGTCGGGGGAGGCTCCGAGAACCTCGGCGACGGCCAGCCCGGCGGCCACGAGGAGTGGCTGCGCGACGGCGGTGTCGCGGATCTCGTCCGCGTCGGCGGTGGTCCCGTAGGCGATCAGATCGAGGCCGGCCAGCTCCGACCAAGCGGTCAGCCGATCGGCCACGCCCGGGAGTTCGAGCCATGGACTGAGAAAGCCTGGAGTCTGGGCACCCTGGCCCGGAGCGACGATGACGAGCACAAAATCCAGCCTGCCCTGTAGGGGTTCACTACATGGATAGAGATCCAGACGAAGTTTGTCCCTACTTCTTTGTAGGGAAGCTACAGCGAGAGTTTCGCAAAGGTTAAGTAAAGAGCTTCAGGTTACCGGTGTTTCGGACAGACGCCCAAGAATCAGCCCCACCTGGAGGGTGAAGGCGGACCGCCCCTCGGTCGGCTGGTAGCCGGTCAACTCCGTGATCTTGCGAAGACGGTAGCGCACCGTGTTCGGATGGACGAACAGCAGCCGGGCCGTCGCCTCCAGGGAGGTGCCCTGCTCCAGATAGGTCGCGAGGGTGTCGAGGAGCGGCGTGCCGATCAGCGGCAGGTAGACGTTCTCGATCAACTGTGCCCTGGCGTCGCCGTCGCCGTCGATGGCCCGTTCGGCCAGCAGGTCCTCGGCGTGGACCGGCCTGGGCGCGTCCGGCCATCCCGCGGCGGCCCGCAGCCCGGCCATCGCCGCCCGCGCCGAGCTGGCGGCCGAGTGCAGGTCGGCCACCTCGGGCCCGATCACGATCGGGCCGGCGCCGAAGCGCGGCACCACGTGCCTGGCCGCCGCGGCGACGCTGTCGGCCCCGCCCACGATCACGATCAGCCGGTCGCCCTGCACCCCGGCCAGCATGTCCAGGCCCGACCTGCGGCCCCGGTCGCGCAGCGCGTCGATGACCGCCTGCGGGTCGTCGTCCGGGGTCTGCCCGGCCAGCACCACGACGGGGGCCGAGGTCCAGCCGAGCGCGGCTGCCCACGAGTGCAGGCCGTCGTCGACCTCGCCCCTGACCAGGGCGTCCACGATCAGCGCCTCCAGCCGCGCGTCCCAGGCCCCGCGGGCCTCGGCCTCCCGCGCGTACACCTGCGCGGCGGCGAACGCGACGTCACGGGTGTAGCGGAGCATCGCCTGCTGGAGCTGGTCCTCCCCGCCGGGCGCGGCCAGCTCCCCGGTCTGCGCCTCGACCACCTCGACCACGACCCGCACGATGTCGACGGTCTGCTGCAGCGAGATGGACCGCTTCAGCTCCCGGGGCGCGGTGCCGAAGAACTCGATGCTGGGCGTCGGGCGGCCCTCGCCGGCGTGCTGGAACCACTCCACGAACGCGGCGATCCCGGCCTGGGCCACCAGCCCGACCCAGGACCTGTCCTCGGCCGACAGGGCGCGGAACCACATGAGCCGGTCGTCCATCCGGGACATGGCGGCCGTGCCCAGCGTGCCCATGGCCCGCTCCAACCGGCGGGTGGTGTCCTCCCGTATCCGGTCGGAGTCGAGATCGCTCCCGTCCTCGCCGGTCACGACGCCGCTGTGCCTGAACCCTCGCTCGCTCCGCTCCCTCACGCCACTAAGAGTGCCAGGTCGCGCGAGATGCGCCAGCCGCGGTTACGGACAGCGTGTGCTCCCCGATCTTGTACGTCCCGCACGAGCGGGCCCCGTACAGTCTTTTGCGCGTCCCGCACGAGCGGGCCCGTACGTCTCCAGTGGTCCCGCACGAGCGGGCCCGTACGTCTTCCTGTGGTCCCGCACGAGCGGGCCCGTACGTCCCGCCGCGCCCGCGTTCCGCGTGTCCGCGCGCAGCGTGTTCCGTACGTCCGCCGGGGCGCGGACGTACGGACGAGAGGCACGGCGAGGCGGCGGGGGAGGGGGCGGTGAGGGGGCTCAGATGACCGCGACGGCGGTGATCAGCCCGATGGCCAGGTGGGTGACCGCCAGCAGCCGGGAGCCCGGCTGGAGCTCCGGCTCCGTGACCAGATCGCGCACCGAGATGCCGGCCACCTTGTCGAACGCGACCATCGCCACGGTCTGCACGGCGATGCCGACCAGGCCGAAGACGAACGTCGCGAGCAGGCCCTCGTGCAGGGCGCCGCCCGAGGACCAGATGGAGGCCGCCACGATCAGCCCGACGGCGGCCAGTCCCGAGCCGGTGAGCAGGGTGGCGTTGGGGTTGCGCTCCTCCTTGATGAGCCTGCTGAGCTTGCCGGGGATGACCAGGTCGATCACGTAGAAGCCGATGATCAGCAGGATCACGCCGAGCGCGGCGTACGAGACGATCGCGAGCGCGCCGCGCCCGAGGGTCTCGGCGAGCGAGACCGTCACGTCGGGCACGCTGGGTACGGACGTCAGGGCCGGCGCGGGGGTGGGACTCATGTGTCGTTTCTCTTTCCGGGACTCAGAGCTCGATGCGGTGCGGGACGAATGACGACGTGTCGTCGGTGATGAACCCCGAGGTCTCGCGGATGCCGACACCCGCCGCCTCGTCGTGGACGACCCAGGCGCCGAGCACGGGGCGCCAGCCCTCGAAGACGGGCAGCGCCTGGAACTCCTGGTAGACGTAACCCTCGGCGCCGTAGCCGCCGGGGGTCTCGACGTGCTCGCCGGGGGTGACGATCCGCATGCCGGCGCCCTCGCGGCCGAGCAGCGGCTTGACGATGTACGAGGACATGTCGCGGGGGCCGTCGAGGTAGGCGGGCAGCAGGTTCGGGTGCTGCGGGTACAGCTCCCAGAGCACCGCGAGCAGCGCCTTGTTGGACAGCAGCATCTTCCACAGCGGCTCGATCCAGGTCGTCGAGACCTGCTGGCGCACCGCCCGCGCGCCGAACGGGTCGGCGACGGCCCACTCCCACGGGTACAGCTTGCAGAGCGAGCGGATCACCCTGCGCTCCATGTCGACGAAGCGGAGGTTGAGGTCGTCCCAGCCGATGTCCTCCATGGCCACCGCGACGGTCTTGAGCCCCGCCTGGTCGGCGGTCTCCTGCAGGTAGGCGAGGGTCATCACCTCCTCGCCCGACTCGTCCATGTTGGTCCAGGCGAAGTGTGTGGGCCCGGTGGGCAGGCCGGTCGAGATCTGCTGCCATCTGGCGATCAGCCGCTCGTGGATGGAGTTCCACTGGTCGTCGTCCGGGTAGCGGTCGCGCAGCCAGAACCACTGCACCACCGAGCTCTCCAGGAGGCTGGTGGGGGTGTCGGCGTTGTACTCCAGCATCTTGGCGGGGCCGGTCCCGTCGTAGCGCAGGTCGAAGCGGCCGAACAGGTGCGGGTCGTTCCGCTCCCAGGAGGCGGCGATCTCCGGGGCGAGCCACTCGGGGATCGCGAAGTCGGCGTAGCGGCCCTTGGCGACGACGTGCTCCACGGCGTGCAGGCACATCCGGTGCAGTTCCTCGACCTGGTTCTCCAGGTCGAGGACCTCGTCCATGGAGAAGACGTACTGGACGGCCTCGTCCCAGTACGGGCGGTCGAGGCCCGGGGGATGGGCCGAGCGGTGGTAGGCCAGGCCGTGGCCCTCGATGACGCTCTCCCAGTCGTCGCGGGGGAGCGAGGTCTCGCGTCTCATCTCCTGCTCACCTGCTGCTCATCGGGCCGGATCAGCTTCCGCCGCCCGACCCGCCGCGCCCGCCGAACCCGCCCCGCTGGATCACCGTGCCCTTACGGCTGGTGATGTGGACGTCCGAGGGCCGCACGGTGGTGCCCTTCCGGATGTGGGTGCCGGACCTGATGCCGCCGTAGTACCAGCCGTAGGCGCCCCGTGACCCGTAGTAGTGCCTGTCGTCGTCGCAGTAGTCCTCGTCCACGACCGCGTAGGTGCCGTCGGGCTGGCGGCTGTTGAGGTCGACGCACTCGGCGCCCACCTCCTCGTAGTCCTCCTGCGCGGAGCAGTAGCCGATCAGGAGCAGGGAGACGACACCGATCCCGGTGATGGTGACCGCTTTCGAGGCCTTGAAACCCGAGGACTTGGCGGGCGTTCTGCCCGGAGGATTCTGGGGTGAGGCCAGTGGGTGTTTTGGTCGTGCGGCCATCGAGCTCCAATGAGATGCGTCGCCACAGGCTATCGATGTGGTTTTGTCTGTTCAACCGTGGCCCGGATCTTTCGCGGGAAATCGCCTTCGCGAGAAACCGCAGGTGCCCGCGCGGAGCGGCGGTGAGCCGCACGGGCCCGGCGGGCCGGGTGCGGGCCGGGTGCGGGCCTGGTCCGGCCTGGTCCGGCCTGGAAACGGGCGGCGGGCGGCGGGGGGCGCGGCCGAGGGCTCGGTCGGCCGGGGCCGGGGCCGGTGATGGGCCGGAGCCGGTGAGGGGCCTCGGCGCGGGCACCGCCGGGATCACAGCCGTACGGTGACCACCAGCCCCCCGCCGGGGCGGGGGCGGGCCTCGGCGGAGCCGCGGTGGGCCTGGGCGATCGCGCGGACGATCGACAGGCCGAGGCCGGCACCCCCGGCCGAGCCGGTGCGGTCGCGGTCGAGACGGCGGAACGGCTCGAAGAGGTCCTCGACCCGGCCCGAGGGGACGACGCGGCCGGTGTTCTCCACGGTGACGACACTTCCCCAGCGGTCGCTGTGGGTGCGCAGGACGACCAGGGCGCGCTCGTCGTTGTACTTCACGGCGTTGTCCAGCAGGTTGCCGATCATCCGCTCCAGGAGCACCGGGTCACCCTCCGCCGGAGCCGGCCGCAGGTCGGCGGTCGTCTCGGGAACCGAGGTCATCGCGCTCCCCGCGAGCTCGGCGAGGTCCACGGGCAGGCGTTCCGCGGGCTCGCGCTCGCTCTGCGCCAGCAGGAGCAGACCCTCGATCAGCCGCTCCTGGCGGGCGTTGGCGTTCAGCAGCTCGGTGCCGACCGTCCTGACCTGCCGGGGCAGTTCGGGGTCGGTCATGGAGACCTGGAGCAGCGCCCGGTTGATCGCCAGGGGGGTGCGCAGCTCGTGGGAGGCGTTGGCGACGAACCTGCGCTGGCTGTCGAAGGCGCGGCTGAGGCGTTCCAGCATCGAGTCGAAGGTGTCGGCCAGGTCTCGGATCTCGTCGCGGGGGCCTCCCAGCGCGATCCGCTCGTGCAGGGTGCTCTCCGACAGGCGGCGGGCCGCCTCGGTCATCGTCTGCAGCGGGGCCATCGCCCGGCGGGCCACGATCCAGCCGATCGCGAGCCCGGCCACCCCGACGACGGCGACCGCGAGCAGGGACCACTGGAGCATCGACCCCATCACGTCCTCGCGGTACTGGGTCCGCGCGTCGCTGATGGCCCGAAGGAAGAGCGTGTCCTTGGGGATCGACACCGCCACGGACGGCTGCGACGGGTTCAGGGAGGCGAGCGCCTCCGGGATCCCCTGGACGGTCATCTTCGCGGGCCGCGAGAGCACATCCCGCACGAACAGGTAGTTGACCCCGACGAGCACGACCCCCACCCCGAAGAACAGGCTGCCGTAGACGAGGGTCAGGCGCAGCCGAACCGAGACGCGCCGCGAGGTCAAAGCCGGTATCCCGACCCCGTCACCGTCTCCACCACCGGCGGGCTGCCGAGCTTCTTGCGCAGGGTCATCACGGTGACCCTGACCGAGTTGGTGAAGTAGCTGATGTTCTCGTCCCATGCCTTCTCCAGGAGGTCCTCGGCGCTGACCAGGCCGCCGTCTGCGCGCATCAGGATTTCCAGTACCGCGAACTCCTTGGGGCTCAGCGCCACGTACCGGCCGTCGCGGAAGACCTCGCGGCGGCCGGGGTCCAGGGTGATGCCCGCCCTGCTCAGCACCGGCGGCACCGACTGGGGAGAGCGGCGGGCCAGCGCGCGCAGCCGGGCGACCAGCTCGGGGAAGTCGAAGGGCTTGGTGAGGTAGTCGTCGGCGCCGATCGACAGGCCCTCGACCTTCGAGCCCAGGTCACCGGCGGCGGTCAGCATGATGATCCTGGCGGGGACCCGGCCGGCCACGAGGCGGCGGCAGACCTCGTCCCCGTGCAGCACCGGCAGGTCCCGGTCCAGCACGATCACGTCGTAGTCGTTGACCGCCGCCCGCTCCAGCGCCGCGTCGCCGTCGTAGACGACGTCCACGGCCATGGTCTCCCGGCGCAGGCCGGTCGCCACGATGTCGGCGAGCACCCGCTCGTCCTCCGCAATGAGCACTCGCATGGGCGTCATCCTGCTTTCCAGCGGCTAAACAGCGGATAAAGGTCCCCGGCCCGCGCGGTTCGGGCGGTGCCGAGGCGGTTCGGGCGGTGCCGAGACGGTTCAGGCGGTGCTGAGGGCGAGGGTCGGCGACATGCGGGCCGCGCGCATCGCGGGGTAGATCCCCGCGACGGTCCCGACCAGCAGGGTCGCCCCGACACCGCCCGCCAGGGCCCAGAGGGGGATCACGGCGGGCAGGCCGCCCACGGCCGCGTACCCGACCGTCACCAGGGTCCCCAGCACCGCCCCCGCCGCGCCGCCCGCGCCGGACAGCAACAGCGACTCGGCCAGGAACTGCGCGCGCACCTGGCCCCTGGTGGCGCCGAGCGAGCGCCGCAGGCCGATCTCCCCCCGGCGTTCCAGTACCGAGATGACCATGGTGTTGGCCACCCCCACCCCGCCGACCAGCAGCGCCACCCCGCCGAGACCGAGCAGCAGGCCGGTGAGGGCCCCGTCGGCCGCGGCCCTGGCCACCAGCGCGTCGGACGGCCGGCTGACCTCCACCTCCTCGGGGTTCTCCGGGTTGACGGTCCTGGGCAGCACCTCCCGTACGTCGCCGACGGCCTCGTCGGCCGAGCGGGTGTAGAGCGTGGTCGGGTGGCCGTCGAAGCCCAGGTGGGTACGGGCGGCCTCGAACCCGGTCAGCACGGAACGGTCGATCTCCGGGGCGAGCGGCGAGGGGGCCAGGACGCCGACGACCGTCCACCACTGGCTGCCGATCCAGACCTGGTCGCCCACGTCCCGCAGGCCCAGCCGCGAAGCGGCCACCGCTCCGAGTACCACCGCCCGCTGCTCTCCCGTCGCGCGGTTGAGCCAGGCACCTCGCTCGACCCGGGTCTGGAGCGTGGCCGGCAGGTCCAGCGAGGCCGCCCGGACGGCGATCCCGCCGGTGCGCTCCCGGGGGATCGCGGCGGTCCGCCGCACGCTCTCGCCGGTGTCGCCCGTGGCGCTCGCGCTCGTCACGGGGCCGATCCCGGCGGCCATGGCGACCGAGCTCTCGGGCAGCGCGGCCTTGTCGCCGAAGAGGGTCTGGCCGGGGGTGACGGTGAGCAGGTTCGTACCGAGCCGGTCGAGCTCGTCGAGGAGCCTGGCCTTGCTGGAGGAGGAGATCCCGACGACCGAGACCATGGTGGCGATGCCGAGCGCGATGCCGAGCGCCGACAGCACCACCCGTCCCGTCCGGGTCCGCAGCCCTGACGCCCCCACCCGCAGCAGGTCCGCCCAGCCGAGCCGCCCCGGCACCAGGTCACGCCCGGTCCCGGCGCTCATGCCCTGCTCCCGGCGTCGCCCGTGCTCCCGGCGTCGCCCGTGCTCCCGGCGTCGCCCGTGCTCCCGGCGTCGCCCGTGCTCCCGGCGTCGCCCGTGCTCCCGGTGCTGCCCCTGATCCCCGAGCTCGCCGGACTCCCCGCGTTCCCCGCGTTCCCTGTGCTTCCCACGCTTCCCACGCGGGTCGCGCCGAGAGGCCGCTCGTCGGCGACGATCACGCCGTCGCGCAGCCTGACGCGGCGCGGGGCGGCGGCGGCCACCTCCTCGTCGTGGGTGATGATC
Organism: Streptosporangium vulgare; assembly: GCF_042428775.1. Taxonomy (NCBI): domain Bacteria; kingdom Bacillati; phylum Actinomycetota; class Actinomycetes; order Streptosporangiales; family Streptosporangiaceae; genus Streptosporangium; species Streptosporangium vulgare. Next base: position 56,707 of record NZ_JBHMBS010000034.1, read on the forward strand.
GCCACGGTGGTGCCGGAGGCGTTGAGCTCGCGCAGGATCGCCAGCACGTCCTGGCCCGAGGAGCTGTCGAGGTTCCCCGTCGGCTCGTCGGCCAGCAGCAGCGACGGCCCTCCGGCCACCGCCCTGGCCACCGCGACCCGCTGGCACTCGCCGCCGGACAGCTCGTGCGGCCGGTGGGCCAGCCGGTGCCCGAGACCGACGCGCCCGAGCGCGTCGGCGGCCCGTTCCCGCCGCTCCCGGCGCGGGGTGCCGCCGTACAGCATCCCGTCGGCGACGTTGTCGAGCGCGCTGACCCCGGCGGCCAGGTGGAACCGCTGGAAGACGAAGCCGATGTGCCGGGCGCGCAGCGCGGACAGCTCCCTGTCGGGGAGTGTTCCCGCGTCGTGCCCGGCGATGCGGACGGTTCCGGCCGAGGGACGGTCGAGAGTGCCGATCAGGTGGAGCATGGTCGACTTTCCCGACCCCGAGGGGCCGACGATGGCGACGAGCTCGCCCGCGTCCACCCGCAGGTCCACCCCCCGCAGGGCGCGTACCCCGCCCGGATAGCTCTTCTCCGCCCCCGACAGCTCGATCACCGGCCGTCGCCCGGCCCGTACGGCGGGGTCCTGCGCGGTGGAGTGCTGTGCGGTGGAGTGCTGTGCGGTGGAGTGAGATGGTCTGTCGAGGTTCCGGCTCATGACTGGGGGACCTCGACCTTCATGCCCTCGGCGAGACCGTTCCCCGAGACCTCGACGCGGCCCGCGGCGAACAGGCCGGTCTCGACCGGGACGATCCGGCCGCCCGCCAGGCGCAGGCCGTACCCGCCCTCGCGCAGGGCGAGCAGGGCCTCGACCGGCACCGACAGCACGTCCGCGTGCCGCTCGCTGCGGAGGTTCACCGTCACGGGGGCCTGGTCGAGGCGGCCGAGATCGCCGGGGTCGTCCAGCGTGACGTCGAGGTCGATCGTGGACTCGCCGGTCGGCTGCCCGTTCTGCCGCACGGGTTCGGCGACCGTGCCGACCGAGGTGATCCGGCCCTTGCCCTCGCCGCCGCCCGGCAGGTCAACCGTCACCCGGGCGCCGATCCTGGCGAGCCGCTGGTCGCCGGAGTCGAGGTCGACGTGGACGACCCTGCGGGTGCTCGTCGTGGTCACCACGGACCGCCCGGCCGGGGCCCCGGCCTCCGCGACCACCTCGGCGATCCTGGCCGGGCCCGAGGTGACCGCGACCTGCGCCGCGCCGACCGTGCCCGTCTCGGCCAGGCCCGCCTCCTCCTGCCACTCCCGTACGGCACGCTCGGTCCGCCAGGAGAAGTCGCCGTCGACGGTTCCGGGGTCGTGGCCGAGGGCTTTGAGGTTGCGCTCCAGCTGCTCGACGTCCTTGCCGCCGGTCCCGGAGGACATGGTGCGATATATCGGTATGTCGCCGTACATGAGGATCACCGGTCTGCCGTCCACCCGGTAGAGCCAGCCGCCCCGGCGCACGACGGCGCCCTCCTTCCTCACCCGGGTCACCGTTCCGGGGGCGTGGTTGGGCAGCTCCCTGCGGCCCGCGTAGCCGAGCACGCCGTCCACCGCCTTGGTGTCCACCAGGTCCGATCGGGTGATCTCGGCCACCGCGGCCGGGGCCGCCGAGGCCGCGGCCGGGACGTCGTCCTGGCCGGTCAGCGTGACCGCCGCCACGCCCCCCGCACCGAGGAGGACCGCCGCGGCCGCCCCGGCGAGGACCCCGCCCCGCCTCACGGCCGCTTCCCGAGACCACCGGGCAGGTGCTTCTGGCAGGCGTCCATGGCCTTCTTCGTCTGCGGCGACTCCGGGTCCATCCCCTCGCCCCCTATGCGGACCGCGCCCCCCGAGAAGTCGGGGTCCTTCATGTCGACCCCGTTCTCCCGCATGCACCGGGCGAACCTCAGGAGGGCGTCCTGGGTTTTCGGGTCGCTCAGCATTTTCTTTCCGGAACCGATCGGATTGTATTTGCGGCAGGCTTCCGACGCCTTTTTCAGGGTCCCGTCGTCGGTCTTGCCGCGCAGCATCACGTTGCCGGAGCCCGGTTCCGGATCGGGCATGTCGACCCCGTTCTCCCGCATGCACTGGGCGAATTTCAGCCCGTCGGCCTGCGACGACGCGGAGGACGACGCGGAGGGGGCGGCCGAGGTGGCCGCTTCCCCGGCGGAGGCGACCTTCGCGCCCTCCGTCTGCCCGCACCCGGCCAGCGCCGCGAAAGAGATGACCGCCGCCACTGTCACGTATTTGTTCATCGCCATTCCCTTCGTGTGGGAACAGGTATAGCGAAGACCCTGTTAAACACTCCCTAAGCGAATTCGCTTAACTCGTCTTTACGTCCGCCGTCCGGCGGGGGAGGGCGATCGCCGCCGTCCTGGTGTGTAATGTTCTGGCAAAGCACAGGGAACGAGGGGTCCGCGGTGCCGGAGACAAGACCGTTGCGGCCGGGGGACCCGCCGCGACTGGGGAAGTACGAGCTCAGGGGCAGACTGGGGGAGGGCGGGCAGGGGGTCGTCTACCTCGGCGAGTCCGAGGACGGCGAGCGCGCCGCCGTGAAGCTGCTGCACGTGCGCTTCACCGAGGAGAACCACGCGCGCTCCCGCTTCGCCCGCGAGCTGGCGGCGGCCCGCAGGGTGGCCGCCTTCTGCACCGCCCGGGTGCTCGCCGCCGAGCTCGACGGCGAGACGCCCTACATCGCGAGCGAGCTGATCGAGGGTCCCTCGCTGCGCGAGATCGTCGAGCGCGACGGGCCGCTGGCCGGGGAGGCGCTCGACCGCCTCGCCGTCGGCACCGCCACCGCCCTGACCGCGATCCACCACGCGGGCATCGCGCACCGCGACTTCAAGCCCGACAACGTCATGCTCGCCACCGACGGTCCCCGCGTCGTCGACTTCGGCATCGCGAAGATCATCGACGAGAGCGGGACGATCACCACCCGCGCGGTCGGCACCCCCGCCTACATGGCGCCCGAGCAGATCGCCGGAGAGCAGGTGGGCTTCCCCGCCGACGTGTTCGCCTGGGGTTCGACCATCGTCTTCACCGCCACCGGCAGCGCCCCCTTCGGGAGCGACACGATCGTGGCGACGCTCAACCGGGTCATCAACCACGAGGCCGACCTGAGCGGCCTGCCCGACGGGCTGCGCGACATCGTCGCCGCCTGCCTGAACAAGGACCAGAGGCTCAGGCCCACCTCGGACGTGCTGCTGAAACGCCTGCTCGGCCACCCCGTGGACGAGGAGGACACCCCGGAGGCCTCGCAGGAGGAGCTGGCCGAGGGCGCGCAGGCCGCCACCGGGGACCTGACGCGGCCGGAGAGGCCGGCCCGGCCGACGCGACGCCGGTCCGCGACCGTCGCCGCGATCGCCGCCGGGATCGCGATCCTCGGGGTGGCGGGCGCCCTGGTGGCCGTCGAGCTCGGCCTCGCGCGGGGCGGGCGGGCCGAGCCCACCCGCCCGCCGGTCGCCCAGCCGTCGACGGCCCCCTCCACGTCCTCGCCGAGCACGCCCCCGACACCGAAGGTCTCCACCGGCTCGCCCCTGCTCGACCGGGTCAGGGACACCGGCAGGCTCCGCGTGGGGTTCAGGAAGGGCCTGCCCGGGATCTCGCTGGGCGAGGACCCGCCGCGGGGGTTCGAGGCCGACGTGGCCGCCCACCTCGCCACGGCCCTGGGGGTGCCCGAGCGCGGGCTCAGGTTCGTGCCCGTCGGGCTCGGCGGGCGCGAGAGGGCCGTGGAGAAGGGCAGGGCCGACCTCGTGATCGCCAACTTCTCGATCGACGGCGCCGACCCCGGCCGCGTCGCCTTCGCCGGGCCGTACTACGTGGCCCACCGCGACGTGCTCGCCCGCGCCAGCGAGAGGATCGACACGCTGAAGGACCTGCGCGGCAGGAGGATCTGCCTGTCGCCCGGCCAGACCACGGGCACGATGATCCAAGAGAAGGGCGTCGACTTCCTGGACGTACGGGCGCCGGACCCCGCGGAGTGCGCGTCCCGGGTGGCTGACGGCCGCGCCGACGCCATGGTCGGCGACGACCTGCTGATCGCCGGCTTCGGCGCCCGGCTGCGCGACGTCAAGCTGGAGATCGCCGGGCTCAGGCTCACCACCGAGAGGTACGGCGTGGCGCTCAGGTCCGGAGACCCCGTGGCCTGCCGGAAGATCAACGAAGTGATCACCTCGATGTACGCGGACGGGACCATGAAGGATCTGCTCGACAAGCACCTGGGCAGGGTCGGCTTCCGCTTCGAGACCGAGCTGCCCCGCCTGGAGACCTGCTGAGGTCCGCCCGCTTCGAGACCGGGTCGTCCCGGCCGGAAGCCCGCTGAGACCCGCCCGGCGAGGGCCCGCCGGGCGTCTCAGGAGAGGTCGTGTCCCAGAAGAGATCACGTCCCGGGAGAGGTCGCGTGACGGGAGGGACCGCGTCACGGGAAGCGTCCCGGGAGAGGGCGCACCACGGGGAGAGGGCGCGTCCCGGGAGAGGGCGCGTCACGAGCCGGTGCAGACGATCCCCCGATCCGGGACCTTCCCGTCGATCAGGTAGGCGTCGATGATCTTCTTGATGCACGCGTTGCCGGACAGGTAGGCGCCGTGCCCCTCGCCCTTGTAGGTCACCAGCACGCCCGTCCTGAGCTCCGCCGTCAGTTTCGGGGCCCACTCGTACGGCGTGGCGGGGTCGCCGGTGCCGCCGACCACCAGGATCGGAGCCGAGCCCGTGGCGTTGACCCGCCTGGCCTCGTCGTTGCCGGGGGTCGGCCACATCGAGCAGATCAGGCCCATCCCCGCGCCGCCGAACAGCGGGGAGACCTTCAGCGTCTCGTCCTCCAGCGCGGTCAGCTGCGCGGGGGTGGGCCGCTCCGTGGTGTCCGCGCAGCTGATCGCCGGGAAGCTGCTCATGAGCGTCGTGTAGCTCCCGTCGGGCTGGCGGCCGCTGTAGCTGTCGGACAGCGCCAGCAGGATCCGCCCGTCGCCCTTCATCGCCTGGCTCAGAGCCTGGTCCAGCAGCGGCCAGGTCATCCGCGAGTACAGCGCGGCGGCGATGCCGGTGCCCGCCAGCCCCTGCGTCAACAGGCGCTTGCCGACCTTGAGCGGCTTGTCGTTCAGCTCGTCCATGAGCTTGTTGACGTTCTTGTCGGCGATCGTCGCGTCGCTGCCGATCTCGCACTCGCGGGGCTGCTTCACGCAGTCCTTCAGGAAGGCGTCGTAGGCGTGCTGGAACCCCTTCGTCTGGACCATCGTGCGCGTCGCCAGGGTGATGCTCGGGTCCAGCGGGGCGTCCAGCACGAACCGGCCCACGTTCTTCGGGAACCTGGTCGCGTAGACCGCGCCGAGCTGCGTCCCGTACGAGATGCCGAAGTAGTCCAGCTGCTTCTCGCCCAGGGCCGCGCGGAGGCGGTCCATGTCCGCGGCGGCGTTCACGGTGCCGATGTAGGGCAGCAGCCGTCCCGAGGTCTGCTGGCAGGCCGTCACGAACTCCTTGGTGGTCTCCCGGCTTCTGGCGCGCTCTGTCTCGTTGGCGGGCAGGGTGTCCATCGCGGTGAACCGCTCGATCACCGCGCTGTCCCCGCACCTGACACCGGAGCTGCGGCCGACCCCGCGCGGGTCGAAGCTGACCAGGTCGTAGTGGCTGTTCAGGGTGGTGAAGGCCTTGGCGGCCTGGGCCATGGTGTCGACGCCCGAGGCGCCGGGACCGCCGAAGTTGAAGACCAGCGAGCCGATCCGCTTAACGGGGTTCGTGGCCTTGACGCGGATGACGGCGATGTCGATGGACTCGCCGTCGGGCCTGGCGTAGTCGAGCGGGACCTTGATCTTCCCGCACTGCTGCGCGGGGTTCTGCTTCGCGGGGGTCTCGCCGCCGGGCCGCTTGATGTTGGTGCACGGGCCCCAGGTGATCGTCTCAGCCGGGGTCGCCGTCGCCGTCGTCGGGGTGGCGACCGGTCCCGAGGTGCCCGAGACGACACCGCCCTCGATGGAACCGCCACCGGCACCGCCCCCGTCGGCACCGTCCCCGCCGGTGCCACCACCGCAGGCGGAGAGCACGGTTGACAGGGCCGTGACCGCCGCGGCCGCTCTAAGGATTCTTGCCATGAAACAGCTCTCCCCTGGAATCGTTCGAGGGGGGAGCGATTAACACTAACCGGGCGGGCCCTCCATGGAAAAGGAGAACCCGCCCGGGGACGATCAAACTCCCATGGACTGGGTGTCGTTGCTCTCGGCGCCCGCGGCCTCGGTCACGCCGTTCTTCAGGTGGTACATGGAGATGGCGTCGCCCAGCACCTCCTGGTCGAGCTCGCCTCGGTTGACCAGCTGGGTGAGCACCGCCAGGGTGATCGAGGCCGCGTCCACGTGGAAGTGGCGGCGCAGCGCCGACCGGGTGTCCGACAGGCCGAAGCCGTCGGTGCCGAGCGAGCTCCAGTCACCGGGAACCCACTGGGCGATCTGGTCCTGGACCGCCCGCATGTAGTCGCTCACGCCCACGAACGGCCCCTGGGCCCCCGACAGCGCCTGCGTGACGTACGGCACGCGCTTCTCGGCGTCGGGGTTGAGCATGTTGTGCTCCTCGGCGGCGAGCGCGTCGCGGCGCAGCTCCGCCCAGGAGGTGGCCGACCACACCTCGGCCGCCACGCCCCAGTCCTCGGCCAGCATCCGCTGGGCCTCCACGGCCCACGGCCCGGCCACGCCGGACGCGAGGATGTTGGCCTTCGGCCCGGACACGGTCGGAGCCGGGGCGAACCTGTACAGACCCTTGAGCAGGCCCGCCACGTCCAGGTCCGAGGGCTCGGCGGGCTGGAGGTAGGGCTCGTTGTAGACGGTCAGGTAGTAGAAGACGTTCTCCGGCTCCTCGCCGTACATCCTCCGCAGGCCGTCCTTGACGATGTGGGCCACCTCGAACCCCCACGAGGGGTCGTACGAGATCGCCGCCGGGTTCGTCGAGGCGATCAGCGGGGTGTGGCCGTCCTCGTGCTGCAGGCCCTCGCCGTTCAGCGTGGTGCGGCCGGCGGTGGCGCCGAGCAGGAAGCCCCGGCCCATCTGGTCGGCGAGCTGCCACATCTGGTCGGCGGTGCGCTGCCACCCGAACATCGAGTAGAAGATGTAGATCGGGATCATGTGCTCGCCGTGCGTGGCGTACGACGAGCCGACCGCGATCGTGGAGGCCATCGAGCCCGACTCGCTGATGCCCTCGTGCAGGATCTGACCCTCGGTCGACTCCTTGTACGACAGCAGCAACTCGCGGTCGACCGCCTCGTACGTCTGGCCGTGCGGCGAGTAGATCTTCGCCGTCGGGAAGATCGCGTCGAGACCGAAGGTGCGTGCCTCGTCCGGGATGATCGGCACGAACCGGTGGCCGATCTCCTTGTCGCGCATGAGGTCCTTGAGCAGGCGGACGAACGCCATCGTGGTGGCGACGTTCTGCTTGCCGGAACCCTTCTTCAGCTGCGCGTAGGCGGCGTCGCCGGGGAGCTTGACCGGCTTGGCGCGCATCACGCGCTTGGGCAGGAAACCACCCAGGGCCGCGCGACGCTCCTTCATGTACTGGATCTCGGGGTCGTTCTCGCCCGGGTGGAAGTACGGGGGGAGGTCGCCCTCGAGGGCGGAGTCGGGGATCGGCAGGTAGAGCCGGTCGCGGAACTCCTTCAGGTCGGCCTTCGACATCTTCTTCATCTGGTGCGTCGCGTTGCGCGCCTCGAAGTCCTTGCCGAGGGTCCAGCCCTTGATCGTCTGGGCGAGGATGACCGTCGGCTGGCCGACGTGCTCGCGGGCCGCCTTGTAGGCCGCGTACACCTTGCGGTAGTCGTGGCCGCCGCGCGACAGCTTGCGGATGTCCTCGTCCGACAGGTGCTCGACCATCTTGCGCAGGCGCGGGTCGTCACCGAAGAAGTTGTCGCGGATGTAGCCGCCGGACTCGACGGAGTACGTCTGGAACTGACCGTCGGGGACGGTGTTCATCTTGTTGACCAGCACGCCGTCGACGTCGGCCGCGAGCAGCGGGTCCCAGTCGCGACCCCAGACGACCTTGATGACGTTCCAGCCGGCGCCCCTGAAGTAGGACTCCAGCTCCTGGATGATCTTGCCGTTGCCGCGTACCGGGCCGTCGAGGCGCTGCAGGTTGCAGTTGATGACGAAGGTGAGGTTGTCGAGCTCCTCACGAGCCGCCAGGCCGATCGCGCCGAGCGACTCGGGCTCGTCCATCTCGCCGTCGCCGAGGTAGCACCATACGTGGCTGCGGCTGGTGTCCTTGATCTTCCGGTTCAGGAGATAACGGTTGAACCGGGCCTGGTAGATCGCCCCGATCGGGCCGAGGCCCATGGAGACCGTGGGGAACTCCCAGAAGTCGGGCATCAGGCGCGGATGGGGATAGGAGGGCAGGCCCTTGAACCCGTGCGAGAGCTCCTGGCGGAAGGCGTCGAGCTGCCCCTCGTTGAGGCGGCCCTCCAGGAAGGCTCGGGCGTAGATGCCCGGCGCGGCGTGGCCCTGGAAGAAGACCTGGTCGCCGGACTCGCCGTGGTCCTTGCCGCGGAAGAAGTGGTTGAAGCCCACCTCGTAGAGCGACGCGGCGGAGGCGTAGGTGGCGATGTGCCCACCGACGTTGGTGCGGGCGTTGGCCCGGGTCACCATCACGGCCGCGTTCCAGCGCGTGTAGGCGCGGATCCGGCGCTCGACGTACTCGTCGCCGGGGAACCAGGGCTCGCGCTCCGGCGGGATGGTGTTGATGTAGTCGGTGCTGCGCAGGCCGGGCACCCCGACCTGGTGTTCGCGGGCGCGCTCCAAGAGCCGGAGCATCAGATAACGGGCCCGAGTGCGACCTTCCGTCTTCACGACGTTGTCGAGCGACTCGAGCCACTCCTGGGTCTCGCTGGGGTCGACATCAGGAAGCTGGCTGGGTAGGCCGTCGCTGATGATCGAGAAACGCTGGCGTCCGGAAGCCACTGGGTCTCGCCTTCCGAGGATGGACTTTTGTCTGGTGTAGGTCGTCTTCCATCCTGGTCGCTTACCCCGGAAAGTGCATCTCTACTTACCGGTAACCAGGAGATCCCTGCTGGCAGTGATACGAAAGTGGCCTAGACCACCGATGGTAGGACGAATTGCCACCAAAGGTTACATCGAGGTTCCCCCTTTTTTACAGGCTCCCACCCCCTAGGAATCCGGGACCCGCTGTCCGGCCTGTCCCGCCCCCTGTTCCGTGAGGCCCTCCGGGGCTCCGCGAGGTCCTTCGAGGGACTATACGAGGAGCCTCTGGAGAACCGCTGTGAGGTCCTTGAAGGATCTCTGTGAGAGCCCTTCGAGGCCCTCGCGGGGCCCTCGTGAGGGCCTCGCGAGAGTTCCAGCGAGGATCCCGGAAGGCTCTCATGGAACTCTGGGAGCTCTCACAGAGGATCGTCCCCTGGCTTTCCCCGCGATTTTCCCCCTCTGTCCCCGCTTTCCCCCTCTCACGGCCTCCTCGCGGTGAAAACGTGGAGGGAACGTGACGGGGAGCCGGGGAAGGCGCGGAGGGGACGCGGGAGAAACAAGGGTGAAGGGGGCGCCCGGCGCCGTGGTGTTCCGTGCCGAACTGGTAACGATTCGCCCGCCCCCCGGGAGCGCCCACGGGCGGCACGCGCAGGGGCGTCGTCGGCCCCCGTGACCGGGACGTGCCACATCCGACCGGTGTGTCCAGAAACCACACCTCGGCTTCTGCTGCCGGAGGAACGGTCCAGACGAGGACATTCCAGCAACCGGACACGGCGATCTTGTCTCCGCCCCGGCGGAAGATCGGTGGGTGGCCGGGGCCACCCGCCGTCCCCGGGACCGGGTGCGGTCGTCATCGCAGCTCACGATGGATCGTAGGATCGGTATGTGAGATCTCAGACGATCGAGGTGGTAACGGGTTCCCGCGAACGGGTGCACGACATCACCTCCGAGTGCGAGAGCTTCGTCCGGTCATGTGGGGGCGACGGCCTGTTGAACGTCTTCGTGCCCCACGCGACCGCAGGGGTCGCGCTGCTGGAGCTGGGCTCGGGCAGCGACGACGATCTGCTCGCGGCCCTGGAGGAGCTGCTTCCGGCCGATGACAGATGGAGGCATGCGCACGGATCACGAGGGCATGGACGGTCGCATGTCATGCCCGCCCTCATTCCGCCGTACGCCACCGTCCCGGTTCTCTCCGGGCGGCTCGCACTGGGAACCTGGCAGTCCATCGCCGTGGTGGATCTCAACGTCGACAATCTGGAACGCCAGGTCCGTTTGTCATTTTTGTCGGACTAATTCATACGTAGCCCAGTCGTTGCCGTGGCGACCGTTGACGACTGAGGGTCACAGCGTGTGGACTGTGCCGAAGCACTCTGAGCACCGTGTGATTGCGGGGCCATTCAAGCAGGAGGGACAAACGTGAGCGCGACCGCGGGTCAGGCGCAGGGCGAACGCGGCCTGGCCGAACGACTCGGCCTCAAGCCGGGTCAGGTGGTGCAGGAGGTCGGATGGGATGAGGACACCGACGACGATCTGCGCGACTCCATCGAGGAGCTGACCGGTAACGAGCTGGTCGATGAAGACTTCGAGGACGTCGTCGACGTCGTGCTGCTCTGGTGGCGTGACGGTGACGGCGATCTGTTCGACGCCCTGAGCAGCGTGGTGACCAACCTCACCGACGGCGGCCAGATCTGGCTGCTCACTCCCAAAGCCGGCCGGGACGGGCACGTGGAGCCGAGCGACATCGGGGAAGACGCGACCACTGCGGGTCTTTCGCAGACCAGCAGCATCAGTGCCGCTCCCGACTGGTCGGGGACGCGTCTGGCGACGCCCAAGGCGCGCCGCTAAGGGTCCGCCCTGCCGTACGGCTCGCGCGGGCCGTACGGCAGGATGATGACGCCTGCCGTCAGCCGAGGAAAGGATCCCCGATCATGACGATCGAGGTGGGTGGCCAGGCTCCCGACTTCGAGCTGAGCGACCAGCACGGCACCCCGGTCAAGCTTTCCGAGCATCGGGGCAAAAAGATCGTGCTGATCTTCTACCCTCTCGCCTTCAGCGGCGTCTGCGGCAGCGAACTCGACGCCCTCCGGGACGAGTTCGGCGCCGACATGCCGGAAGACATTAAAATTCTCACGATTTCAGTTGATTCAATCTTCGCTCACCGCGCGTGGGCGGATCAGAAGGACTACGCCTTCTCGTTGCTCTCCGACTTCTGGCCGCACGGACAGGTCGCGCGGGCATACGGTGTGTTCGATGACGAGAAGGGCTACGCGGGACGCGGGACCTTCATCATCGACGGCGAGGGTGTGGTCCGCTGGCGCGTCGTGAACCCGATTTCGCGGGCCCGCGACGTCGCCGAGTACCGCAAGGTGCTCGCCGAACTTCCCTAAGCGGTGATCCGGCGGCCGCCCACTCGCGAGGTGCCTGCCGGTCCGACCTCTCGGAGGCGATCATGCCCTGCTTCTCCTGCGGGGCCAGGCAGACCGACCCGATCCGTGGTGCCAGCCCGTGGACGCGCGGAGTGCGCGCCGAGACGCAGGTGCTGATCTGCCCGGACTGCCGGCGCACCCACGAAGCCGACCTCGACACGTGCTCCTCGTGCGGCTCCGTCACACTCATCTGCCGGTTGGGCGAGGTGGAGTGCCGCTCCTGCGGCTCGGTACGACCGGCACGAGGCGACGGCAGGCTGGTCGCCTCCTACGCGCCCGGCCTGGCCGACGAGGTGGAGGCCGCCCTGGCCAGGGTCCTGCGCCGGGTCCCCTGAGAGCCCACCCGGCCGGTCACCGCGAGCGTGGGATCATCGGGAAGCGGGAATGCGCCGGGTCCCCTGAGAGCCCACCTGGCCGGTCACCGCGAGCGTGGGATCATCGGGAAGCGGGAATGCGCCGGGTCCCCTGAGAGCCCGCCCGGCCCCATCCGGCCCCGCCAAGCCCCGCCCCGGCCGTTCCCGGAGCCACCCGGGCATCGAGTACCGCTGTCGACCGGCCCGCTGCCGCCGTATCCCGCTCATATGGGGAAGATCCCTCCGTTCCGGCGTGTTCGGCGTGCGCTAGGGTCGGGCTCGGCCCCGCCCCTTCGAGCCGCTGGACAGGTGCATGAGCTCCTTCGTTGTTGCCCTTGACGTCGGTGGAACATCGATGAAGGGCGGCCTCGTCACCCGTTCCGGCGAGATCGTCCGCACCGACCGGCGCGCCACCCCGCGCGACAGGGGACCGGCGGCCGTCATCGCGACGATCCGGTCCTTCATCGACGACCTCGCCGCCGCGGGGGGCGGCCCCCCGGAGGGGGTCGGCCTCGCCGTACCCGGGCTGGTCACCGCCGAGGCGGCCCTGTACTCCGCCAACATCGGCTGGCGCGACGTCCCGGCGACGGACCTCGTCCCGCTGGACGTCCCTGTCATGCTCGGGCACGACGTCCGCACCGGCGGTCTCGCCGAGAGCGTCCTCGGCGCCGGCCGCGAGCTCTCCGACTTCCTGTTCCTGCCCATCGGCACCGGTATCGCGGGCGCCACGATCCTGCAGGGCGAGCCGTACGGCGGCAGTGCGGGCTGGGGCGGCGAGATCGGCCACATCCCGGTCTTCCCGGAGGGCGAACCGTGCGCCTGCGGCCAGATCGGCTGCCTGGAGACCTACGCCTCCGCCTCCGCGGTGGCCCGCCGCTACTCCACCCGCGCCGCCGCTTCCTCTCCTGCCGCTCCCGGCTCGCCCGTCGCCGCCTCCGTGACCGCTTCCGCCGCCGCTTCCGTCACCGCCGAGCGGGTCGCCGCCCTGACCGTCTCCGGTGATCCTCTCGCCACGGAGATCTGGGGAGAGGCGGTCGAGGCACTCTCCCTCGCCCTGGCCTCCTACACGCTCCTCCTCGACCCCTCCGCCATCGTCCTCGGCGGTGGCCTCGCCGAAGCGGGCACCGTTCTCTCCGCCCCCCTGGCCGAACGGCTCCAGAAACGCCTCGCCTTCCGCCAGGCTCCACCCCTGCGTCAGGCCGCCCTCGGCATGTCCGCCGGCATGCTCGGCGCCGCCCTCCTCGGCTGGCGTGCCGCGGGCTTCGCCGACGCGGGAACCACGTGGTCTCTCGATGTACTGAAGTCCCCCCGGGTGGCGTAAAGTGTTATCCCGTCTGTCCAACGGGATTTCCCGGGCGCTTAGCTCAGCGGTAGAGCGCTCGCCTTACAAGCGAGATGTCACTGGTTCGAACCCAGTAGTGCCCACCAGCCAAAACGCCCCGTATCCGATCTTCGGAACGGGGCGTGAGTGACTAACTGGGTGACTAACCTCCGAAGATGTCGTCCATCGCCTCCGCCCCCTGCATGAGCACCGGCCGGATCTGCTTCCGATAGACCGTCTCCGTAACCACCGTGTTCCGGTGGCCGACGAGCCGTGAGATGTCCTCGATGGGGACGCCCGAGTCCGACAGCAGCGAGACGAAGCTGTGCCGCATCTCGCGAGGGGTCCAGTCGGTGCCACGGAGTCCCGCCTTCTCAATGATCTTCCGCACGTCGCGGCGCACGTTGCCCGCGCTCATGGCGGTGCCCTTCGAGGTGGAGAAGACAAGATCCGCTTCCGTCCCAGCCTTCTCCTGCTCCTCCCGGAGAGTCCGCAGTGCGTCCACGCACCGCCGAGGGAGCTTGAGAGAACGACGCGACTTGACGGTCTTGGTGTCCCCCTTCTGTCGCACGGACCGCCACACGTAGATCGCGAACTGCTCGTGCTCCCAGCCCGTCTCGGTGACCGGCAACCACGCCTTGCGCTCTTCGTCGAACGCGACGACATGGGACCACAGGAGCGCGCGCAGTTCCTCCGTACGAGCACCGATCAGCAGCGAGAGCACCACGTACGCCCGCATGCGCGGGTTGGCCTGCTCCGCCAGGGCGATGATGGAAGCGGCCTGCGCGAGCGTGAGCGCCTTGGAGGTCCGGCCCTCGCGTCCCTCCGGGATCTCACAGAGATCGACCACGTTCCGCTTCACCTTGTCACGGCGCATGGCGCTCTTCACCGACCGGTTGAGGATGCCGTGGATCAGCTTGAGAGACCGCGTGCTCAGCTCACCCGTCTTGCTCGCGAGCCACCGGTCGACGTCCTCCACCGACAGGTCACGCAGCTTGCGTGCTCCCACCGCGGGGATCACGTGCTTGTCGGCGAACGTGGTGTACATCTTCACGGTGGTCGCGGAGCGCCCGCCCAGGCCGTGTTGCAGCCAGTACTTCACGGCGTCGGCCACCGTGTAATGGGCCGGAGCGATGGTCAGGCCGTCGTCATAGTCGCGGATGATCTCTTTGAGCTTGTCCTTGGCCTCCGTCTTGCTCTTGCCGCTGGCCTTCTTGACGATGCGCTTCCCTGCGGGGGTGTAGCCGACCGTCACCGAGGCGATCCAGCGCTCTCGCTGCTCGTCCCAGTGCAGGCCGCCGTCTCCCCGGCTGCGTCGTGCGGTCATGATGCCCTCGCTTCCCGTTCGAGTAGAGCGATGTAGTCGGAGATGGCCGAGGCCGGGATGAGCCGGGTACGACCCTGGGTGACGGAGCGCAGGCGGCCCGCCCTGATCTGCTCGTAGATCACGCTGCGACTCATGCTGAGCAGATGCATGGCGTCGCATATGCGGTAGAGCCGCCGTTCGCCGGGCGGTCCGGGTGCTGTCACCCGCCCTCCCGCTCGGTGGCGATCTTCCGTGCGGTGGCGACCTTCTGGCGGATGTGCTCGGCCATGATCGCCTCACCGGGGGAGTAGTCCGATCCGGCGAACCGCCAGTGACCGAGTACGAGGGTCGTCTCGTCACCGAGGGCCGGGAGCCCGTGCCGCTCGCGTGCTTCGGCGGCCCTGTGCGCGGTGCGTACCTGCCGGAGATCGCCGAGGGTGGTGGAGTAGCGGCGCGACTTGGATGAGAAGTGGCCCCGGAACCCCAGCATGTGCGCCCAAGGCCGCAGCCGGAGCGCCTTGTACTCGGGACGAGCGCCCAGTTCCCAGCAGGTGCGGATCATCCGCCGGGCATGCTCGCTGACGGGTAGCGCGTCCAGGTGCAGGCCCGGTTTCAAGCCCGTCCCGTGGCAGCGACCGCAGGACGCCATCAGGCTCAACCGCCCGCGACCGCCGCAGGCCGGGCACGACAGCCGGTGGTCGACGGTGCCGGATGCTTCGGCGCCCTTGGTGGCGTACTTGGCGATGTAGCCGGCCACCGCCCGCTCGCCCAACCCGTCCGTCGCCTGGTCGAGCAGGATGGGCCGGATGTCGAGCTGATCACCCCAGACCAGATCCCACCGGCCGAGATCACCCGGGGGAGAGGTGACCGTGACCCGCTGGACCGCCGGAGGGATCGCCCGAGTGAGCAGGCCGTGATCAGCCCAGTCCGGAGGGATCTCGCTCCCGCCGCCCGGACCGTCGAGCCTGACGATGGCGTGAAAGTGCACCAGGCCGCGCCGCTGGTACTCGGCGACCTTGGCGAACGACACCCGGACCCGCCTGGCGAACTCACGACGGCTCAGCCCCGCCTCGCTGGCGAGGGTGCGCCGCACTTCCAGGGTGAAGCGATGCCACAGCGCGCCCGCGTGAGCCTGCCACAGCACCGCGCCGACATAGTCGTAACACCGGCCGCAGATGGGTTGCCCGAGCCGTCCGTCTCTCGGCTCGTGGCGAGTATGGCAGCCGACCGGATGCCCGTGCTCACAGACCTTGTCGCGCTCACGGGGACGGCAGACCCGTACCGTCCCACCCTTCTCTCGCCGGGTGTGCACCGGCCCGAATGAGGGAGCGGTGAGCGTGACGAACGCCCGAGGGTGCGCGCTCACCTCCTGCGGGACACCCTTGCCGCCGGACAGGCCCGCCCGGATCAACTGGAAGGTGTCGGCTCGGTAGACCTCCGAGCAGGACGGACACACCGAGGCCCGGCGGTTGCCACAGGCCACCAGCAGATGTCCGGACGGCTCATCCGTCGTGCGGTAGCTGTGCAGCACCTCACCGCTGGTCGCGTTGACGATCAACGACTCGCCCGCCAGGTGCACCGGGTGAGCGCACCCTCCGGTCGCCGCGACCATCGAGCGCCACCGGTCGTAGCCCGGATCGTTGATCACCCGTGCGAGATCGACCAGCCATTCCGGCTGCTGGTCGGCGGTGCGGTGCTGCGGTTCCTCCTTGCTGTTCATGACATCCTCCTTCGCTCGCTCCCGACAGGTACTCCAACACGTGCTACGTCTTGGCCCATGTGGACATGGTAAACAACACGTGCTACCTCTTGTAAAGAGCAAACGTGGAAGAAGGAGAACTCGGCATGACCGATGACAAGGGCACCGCCCGGTGGCGAATCATCGCCGACCTCTTGCGTTCAGACGTGGTGCAGGACCACTACCAGCCAGGACAGGCACTCCCCGGCGAAGCGTTCCTCGCTTCCGAGTACGCCACCTCGCGCCCGACAATCCGCAAGGCCATCGCCCAGCTCGTCGGGGAAGGGCTGCTCACCGTCGCCCACGGCCGGGGCACCTTCGTCCGCCCCACCCCGGATCGGCGCCTCATTCTCATGGGCGGCTCAGAGCGCGAAGACCTGCTCAGCCCCACGTACGACCCTGCCAAGCAGGGATGGGAACACGTCACCGTCGCCAGCGAGGCCGAACGCACCGCAGGCCGCGTCACTCCCAACTCGGCGTTGTTCATGACCATCGAAGGCAGTAAGGCCGACGTCCTGGGCGTGCGTCGAGGCCGCATGGGCGTCTACCGCTACGCCTACTGGCAGCACACTAAGACCCGCGCGCGAATCCACCTGTGCTCTTACCTCCTGGCCGACCAGGTCGCCACGATCACCGGCGAAGGCAGAGGTATGGAAATCGACTCTGAGATCGAACCCGAGGACTACTACGCCCACCTGGAGCGCACCCACGGTCCGCTGCGCTGGATCACCTCGGTCCACACCCAGATGCCTTACGGCGAGACCTACGAGGACCTCAACATGGAGCCGATCGGCACACCCTTGTTGCTGGTCCGCCGGCTGATGCTCAGCAAGGACGGCCGCCCGCTGGAGTTCACCGAGATCGAAGCCCCCGGGGACCGGTTCGAAGCCGCAGCAGCCAGTGAGCATGACCAGGCCGGATCAGACGGACAGGTCTCACTCAGGGTGTAGTGGGCTCAGACTTTCTTTACTGGTTCAAGGCAGCCCGCCTGCGGCGGCCTGCGCGCGTCGGGCGGTCGCTGGCCGCGCTGCGGCTCTTCGGCCGGTCGCGGCCAGCGCCGCCCACGCGCAGACCCATCACAAATGGCTGTCATATCACTGAGCGCACTCTTTCCCGCGGGCCAGCCAAGCCTTCAGGTCTTCGTTCTCCGCCGCTGTCCGCGAGCCCAGACTCTTGCGAGCTGAGTCTCGAAGTGTCGGCGAGCAGTAAGGCGTGGGCAAGGCAGCCGTTCCAATGCTGTCCTGCCATACCGTTCCTACGACGAAGACCGATCCATCCATGGCAGACATGGCAAATGACGGGTGACCGTATCCCGCGCCCAGAACGCGGGATGCTGCCCCGGCACCTGCAAGATCCCAATCATTTAATAGCTCTACTAATCCCCACACTGATTCCCACCAAGAAGGAGCTTCCCAGTCATCGGTTTCCTCACGCGCCTGGTCGAAGACGGGATCAATAGCAGGACTGAGTGAAACCAGAAATCGGCGATCTACTGAGAAAAGCCCGAACTCGGTTGCCATTTCATGCCAGTCGGAGTTGAACTTCGAAATGAGATTAGGGTCATCAAGTTTGACTATCCGGTCGCGTCGGCCCTCCTCCTGCCCGCAAGATGTAACTCTTCCCGCGACAAAGGTGGGAATTCCCGTACCATGTCTAAGGCCAAGAAACTTCATGCCAAAGCTCGACATCAGTCCTGCGACTAACTCCTCGTTCAAAATTCTCTCTATTCTGCGGGTGGAGGCCGTGGCGATCGCCGACTTCGGTTCTTTCCCGTAGATGGCTGGGGCGATCGGCTGCCGCAGCCCTCCTGCGTCGGGCCTTGCCATCGAGTGACTTGAACTGACGACAACGTATGCCGCCGATGCGCAATGACCACCTTGCCAGATATCACGCTGCTACGCCCGTCTTAGCGGGCTTTTCCGGACAGCAATGCCATCCATATCGCCCGAGCTTCGCTGATCGTCCAGGTGGAGGTCTCGTGGACTTGATGGCCGTCATCGAGTTGGAGGGTTCGCCGGACGAACGCTCGACCGCCGCCCTCGTAGAGTTCGTAGATCGTGGCACGGCACCAGCAGGTCCAGGCCACCGAGCGTGCCCGTTCAAGCGTCGGGTACGGCTCTCGCCAGTCCAGACGGATGTGGTCTCGCTGCGGCATCACCACATGCGGGCTCAGGCACTCATCAAGCAGAATCACGACGTGCGCTCCGCGACGCCCTTGGACCAGTGGGAAGCCTTGCGAAGTTCTTCGCACCGTTGAGCGACTCTGTGGGCGACGGTTATCGGGTTATCCACTCCGTAGACCCTGTACAAGCGGCCCGTCTTCGCTGAGATCTTTCCCGTCCACCAGCGGTAGGCAAGCCCGTCTGTCCAGACCACGAGATTGGTCCAGACGGAGAGCAGGGCGACGCCGTGGCCCTGGTGGACGTCGGCCGCGATGCCGCAGTGTTCGAGGCCGATACGTAGGCGTTCAGCAGTCAGGGCGGCCGGGCATCGTTGGGCCGGCTCTTTCCTGTCGAGGGTGCTCATGACTCCAGCCCCTCCTGGTCGCGGAGCTGCTGGGCGAGTTCGGCAACGTCATCAGCGTCGATCGTCCGATAGAGGCCGAGATTCACCTCCTCGTCGGTAAGGTGTCGGCCGTTCCGGGTGGCCCACAAACGACCCGCAGAACTACGCCAAATGCACCATCCGGGAAAGGCTGCCTGGAGGTCATCCAGAATTACGGGGGTTGACATGGAGTAAGCGTCATTCCATTTGGGTGACGAACCCACCGCGTTCCAGAGACGTCCAGGACGTTTCAAAGTTAGAGTCGAAAACGTCCCTGACGTCCTCACGCCCCGAGGTGCACCGTGGCCAACGTCCCCTTACGCCGCGCCATGCTCGATGCGAAGCTGAGCAACCAGAACCTGGCGGATCGTTGCGGGGTGGATGTTAAGACGGTGGAACGCTGGTTACAGGATGAGGCACGAGTTCCGCACCTCCGGCACCAGTTGGCCGCCGCCGAGGCATTAGGAGTTGATACGTCCGTGTTGTGGCCAGAAGCTATCCGTAACACTGTGAAGACCGGTCCGGATCGAGAGGTTTTGACCGTTTACCCCTATCGGTCGGCTTGCCCCAAGTCGATCTGGCGCAACCTGATCACTTCAGCCCGCAACGAGATCGTCTTCGCCGGGTACACCAATTATTTCTTGTGGCTGGAGCACCCCAACCTCGCCAAGGTCCTCAAGCGCAAGGCCGAGCAGGGGTGCAAGATCCGGTTCCTGATCGGCGACCCGGACAGCGAGGTCACCCGTCGCCGGGAGGAGGTGGAGAACGTCCCCCTGACGGTCTCCACCCGCATCCGGATCACCCTCTCGGAGATCGAGCAGGTTCGGAACGTGCCCGGCATCGAGGCGAGGTTCGGTGACGAGCACATCGCGATGAGCGTCTTCCGCTTCGACTCCGAGATGCTCGTGACGCCGCACCTGGCCAAGCTCGTCGGCCACGACTCGCCCATGATGCACCTGCGCCGCTATCAGGACGACGGGCTGTTCGACCGGTTCGGCTATCACGCCTCCGAGCTGTGGAGCAACGGCCGGGACGTCTGGGCGGAGGAGCCGCGCAGGCCGGCGGAGAGCGCCAGTTCTGGGTGACCAACTGGGTGACAACGACCCCGGACGGGGGCGGACAACGGTGGACGGTCGTGGACCGTACGCCCAGGTCAGAGCCGGTATCCGCCCTGGTCGCGCCCCCGCTCGGATCGCCTTACAAGCGAGATGTCACTGGTTCGAACCCAGTAGTGCCCACCAGTAGGTAGTGCCCACCAGGCGAAACGTCCCCTCTCTCACCTTGGGTGCAGGGCGAGAGCGACTACTGGGTGACTAACTCCTGAAGGCTTTGTCTAACGCCTCAGCGCCTGTAGGTGCGCCGGGCGGTTCTACTCGCGATATGCAGTTTCCGTGATGACCACGTTGCGATGATTGACGAGGCGCGAGGTGTTCTCGACGGGGGCGCTAGGCCAGACCGGGCTGAGCGAACTGGCAGATGGTGATCGTTCTGCTCTCGGAGCCTACAGTGGCGCACCCGACGATGACGCCTGAATAGGCCACCGGGGCAACGACACCGGCGCCCGCTCGACGGTGGCGAACGGGCTGACGTGGAGCCAGGTCGGCAGGGCACGGCAGGCGGCGTGATCGCCGGTCAGGCTCAGCACTTCGTCGCGCAGCGCCGCCGACCAGGTCATATCGCCCATCCAGATGCGGGTGAGGATCGATACCTCGGTCTCCAGCCACACGCTGACCGGGAAACCCGGGTAGCTGTCGCACACGTCGACGCCGCCGGACCGGGATAGGACGAGCCACCATCGCTGCTGACCGGTCGGCGCGTCCCGGAAGTGGACCTGTACCGTGGTCGCCTGCTCGGGCATCCGGACCGACTGGGATTCCCGGCGGATCTGGAGCATCAGCAGCACGGGGTCGAACTCGTCCGGGCGCAACTCGTGCATCCAGCGCGCGCCCCACATGGCCATCTGCTTCAGCAGTGGCTCCAGCTCCGCCCCGGCCGGGGTGAGACGGTAACGAGGTTCACCGTCGACCACGTGGCGCTGCACGAGACCGGCACGCTGCAACTCGCGCAGCCGCGCTGCCAGCAGCGACGGTGACATCCGAGGGAGGCCACGGGCGATGCCGGTGAACCGGTCCTCACCCCAGAGGAGCTCGCGGATGACGAGCAGTGTCCAGCGTTCGGCGAGGATCTCGGCAGCCCGAGCGACCGGACAGTACTGGCCGTAGCGCTTCATGGTCCCATCCTCCTCGCGGCGCTCGTCTCTCGCCGCTACAAAAAATGTACTAGGCCGGCGGTTGCGCGTCGCGCAGCCTCAGGAGTGAGGAAACACATCCGAGGAGGAGTGACATGCCTGGAAAAGCAGTCATCAGTCTGACCACCGGCCTGGAGGACCCCGAGCGGGTCACTGTGGCGTTCCTGGTGGCGGTCGGCGCGGCCGAGGAGGGTCGGCCAACGCTGATGTTCCTGACCAAGGAGGCCGTTCGGCTGGCAATGCGCGGCGTCGCCATCGGGGTGGCCTGCGACGGCTGCCCGCCGCTGCCCGATCTGGTCGAGCGATACCAGAACGCGGGCGGGACGTTCCTGGTCTGCCCGATCTGCTTCAACGCGAAGGGCCTCGATGAGAACCAGCTGATCAAGTCCGCGGAGATGGGCGGCACGGTGCCCATGTGGCGCTGGATCGGAGATGGAGCGACGACGTTCAGCTACTGACAGGACGCGCTCGCCCCCACCATCCGTCGCATCGCGTGCGCTACGGACATTGAGCCCGTCCAGCAGGCCCGAATCCACACTGTGCGCTGTCAAGCGTGTCCTTTGCGGGCGTTCACGTTGCTGCCGCGCTGCCTGGCCGCATGTCGTACCTGAGTGGCCAACTGGGTGACAACGACCCCGGACGGGGGCGGACGACGGTGGACGGTCGTGGGCCGTATGCCCAGGTCAGCGCCAATATCGACCCTGGTCGCGCCCCTGCTCGGATCGCTTTACAAGCGAGATGTGACTGGTTTGAACCCAGTAGTGCCCGCTGGTAGAGGCTCTGACCTGTGTTAAGAGGTCAGAGCCTTCTGTGTTTCCGGGGGGGGGTGTCCCTGCGGGCTTCATCCTTTGGTGATGCTCGCTGTATTGGCGCATGCTCTGCTGTGCATCCCTGTCGCGTGGGCGCGAGCATCACGAGGACTGATCTTCCTCGGACTTCGGTGAGTGTGGTGCGGTCACGTCCAGCGAAGTGGTGTATGAGTTGATCTCCGCGTGATCCTGTTTCTGCAGGTTAAGCGGTAAGTGTCTGTGGAATGGGTTTCTGCTGCGG
>NZ_JBHMBS010000035.1:0-76502 GCF_042428775.1 Streptosporangium vulgare
CCAGCACGACGTTACGGCCCTTGGGGCCGAGGGTCACCTTGACGGCGTCCGCGAGCTGGTTCATGCCACGCTCGAGACCGCGCCGGGCGTCCTCGTTGAACGCGATCATCTTCGACGTCATTCCTGCTCCTGCTCTCGATGGCTCTCGGTGGTTCTTGACGGTTCTCGACGGGGTTGTCCGGGACGGCGCCCGCGACGGACGGCCCACCGGCGGGCGGCCGACCCGCCCCCGGACCTCGCCGTCCCGGCACACGCCTCGTGGTTGGCACTCTCCAGGCGTGAGTGCCAGGCGCTCCACCGCACTCTACCCGCAACTTGCGTGTCACGCATATAGTGCGTGTTACGCAATCTCGATAGGATCGCCGTATGAACGACGACGCGATGGACCTCCGGGCACGTAACAGCCAGGCCACCCGGGAGGCGATCGGCCATGCCGCGCTGCGCCTCGCCATCGAGCAGGGGCCCAACGGGCTGGCCCTGGTCCGCGTCAACGACATCGCCACGGCGGCGGGAGTCTCCCCCCGCACCTACAACAACTACTTCTCCAGCAGGGCCGAGGCGATCTGCGCCTTCCAGGCCGACCAGTCCAGGCGCGTGGGGCAGGCGCTGCGCTCGCGGCCCGCCGACGAGCCGCTCGGCGAGGCCGTCACCGCGGCCGTGGTCGAGCTCTACACCGACCCCGAGCCCGACAAGGCCGGCCTACGCATGATCATGTCGACGCCCGAGCTGGAGGGCGAGGCGCTGAGGGCGTTCACCATGGCGGAGGGGCCGCTCGCCGAGGCGATCGCGACGCGCACCGGCACCGACCCCGGACGCGACCTGTTCCCCGCCGTCACGGCGGCCGCGGTCGCCGGTGCCATCCGCGTGGCGGGGCGGCACTGGCTGGAGCCCGGCAACACCGAGTCCTTCGCCGCCACGCTGCGCCGCGCCCTGTCCTGCGTCCTGCCCGCCGCGCCGCCCGACGGCGCGCCCGGCCGCTGACCCGCCGGCCGCCGGGTCGATCGCGTTCCCCCTGCCGGACGGGCTCGCCGGGCTATCGGGACCCGTCGGCGGTGAACGGGCCGTGGCTCCCGAACGCCTCGGCGGCGAAGCGCTCGCCGATCCTGCGGTGACCGGCGGCGTCCGGGTGGAGCTCGTCGGGCAGCGGCAGCTCGGCGTGGTCGGCCTCGCCGTACAGGGCGCGGCCGTCCAGGTAGTGCAGGTTCGGGTCGTCGCGGTTCGCGACGAGACGGGCCAGCTCGTCGCGGATGACGGTGAGCGTGAGGCGTCCGTCCACGGTGTCCGGTGAGGTGGCCACGGAGCGGAACGTCAGCCGCCCGCCGTCGAAGTGCGCCGCGATGGGGCCGGGGGTGTCCTCCAGGAAGGGGCACAGGATCGGCGAGACGACCAGCAGGGGCGCGCCGGGGTGACCTTCGCGGATGGTGTCGAGGAACCCGTGCACCGCCGGGCCGAAGGCGCGCAGGCGCATCAGGTCGTGATTGACCAGGTTGATACCGATCTTGACGCTGATCAGGTCGGCGGGGGTGTCGCGCATGGCGCGGGCGGTGAACGGGTCGAGCAGGGCGTTTCCGCCCAGGCCCAGGTTGACCAGCTCCACCCCGGCCCGGGTGGCGGCGAGTGCCGGCCAGGTGGTGCTGGGGCTCTCGGCGGCCGAGCCGTGGCTGATGGAGCTGCCGTGGTGCAGCCACACCCGGCGGCCCGCGCCGGAGGTGGGCGTGAGCGGGGCGTCGGCGCGCAGCGCGACCAGCTCGGTGATCTCGCGCAGCGGCAGCCAGATCTCCACGTCCTTCTCGCGGCCGGGCAGGCCGGCGAACCGGGCCGTCCTCTCGGGGGTGGGCAGCCCGCTGAATCCGGACGTCCTCTCGCGGACGGGCGAGCCGGTGACGGTCGCGGTGCCCCGGCCGGCCAGACGGCCGTCGACGAGCAGGTCGTAGAGGCCGTCCTCCGGCTCGGGCAGGCCGGGGTGGACGACCTTGACCGGCAGCACGTCCAGCTCGACGGCGGTGGCCCGGGTGCGGAAGGCCAGCCGTACCCCCGACGGCTGGGCTTCCACGGCGGCCAGGTAGGCGTCGGGGAACTGGGCGCGGGCGCGGGCCGGCAGCCGGTGCGGCAGCAGGCCGTGGGCGGTGTGTTCCAGCTCCAGCGCGCCGCGCACGAGGTCGGGGGTGATGGGGACGTCGATCACTTGGTCACCTTCCGGAGGAACCGGGTCACGTTGTCCGCGGTCCTGTCGATCTTCTCTTCGAGCGTGAGCGACTCGGGCATCCGCCCGCCGGGCCCGGCGTCCTTCCGGCCGCGCAGGTAGAGGGAGCAGGCGAGGTCGGCGCAGATGTAGGCGCCCACGGAGTCGCCGTCGCCGCCGGGCCGGCGGGCGGTCATCAGCGACACCCCGTCGCCGGTGTGAGTGGTCAGGCAGAGCGAGCACATGGTGCGCCGCGCGTGCCCGGCGTGCGGGGCGGCCCGTCGCAGCGCCACCCCGACCAGCCGGTCGCCGTGCTCGGCGACGAGGTAGGCGCGGCCGGGGGAGGCGGGGTCCCGCCAGCCCAGGAAGTCGAGGTCCTCCCACGGTCGGGCGTCGAGGTCCCTGGGCACGGCGAGCCGCTTGACCTCGCCCTTGGTGCAGTTGACGAAGGAGGCGCGGATCTCGTGCTCGGAAATCACTCTCATAGTCAAAAAGCTAGCTTCCCTATACGCAGATAGCAAACTACTATGTATTTTCCTAGATGTCCTAGGAAAGGGGGATGGTTCATGGCGCGCGCCGGAGTGACCGTCGAACGGCTGGCCGAGGCGGCGGCGGAGCTGGCCGACGAGGTGGGGCTGGAGAACGTGACCGTCTCGGAGCTCGCGCGCAGATTCGGGGTGAAGGACGCGAGCCTGTACTCCCACATCAGGAACGCGCACGAGCTGCGGGTCCGGGTGGCCGTGCTGGCGCTGGCCGAGCTCGCCGACCGGGGCACGGCGGCGCTGGCCGGACGGGCGGGCAAGGACGCGCTGGTCGCCTTCGCCAACGTCTACCGCGACTACGCGAGGGAGCATCCGGGCAGGTACGCGGCGGCGCAGGTCGAGCTCGACCCGGAGACCGCGAGGGCGAGCGCGGCGCGCCGGCACTCGGACATGATGCGGGCCATCCTGCGTGGCTACTCGCTGGTCGAGCCCGACCAGACCGACGCGGTCCGGCTGCTGGGCAGCACCTTCCACGGGTTCGTGAGCCTGGAGCGCGCGGGCGGCTTCCGCCACCATCCACGCGGCGCGGACGAGTCCTGGGGCCGGGTGCTCGACACGCTCGACGTCGCGCTCCGCAACTGGCCGCCGAGCGCGGGCGATACCGGCCGCGATGATTAAAACTTGACTTATATAAGTTAGAAGTGAAATTTTCGTTGCCGCGCAGGTCTTCGGGGCGCTCGGCGACCCGGTGCGACGCCGCCCGTGGACGGACACCCCCGACGAGAAACGAGGAAGACACGTGATCGACTTCCTGAGCGCTACCACGTTCGACTCGGAAACCGGGAGGACACGCCCGAGGCGAAGGAGTTCGCCACCCGCGGCTGCCACGCCTGGGGACTCGCGGTCCGGGCCGCCTGGGGGACCGGTGACGACGACCTTCGCGTTCGGCTCCCGCCTCCCGGTACCCGCCTCCGGGTCAGCCGATCTCGTAGACCTGACCGGTCTGGTGGCCCTCGATGGAGCGGACGTAGGCGTTCGCGGCCCGGCGCACCGGGACGGGCTCGAATCCGGCGAAGAGGTCGCCGTACGCGCCGACGGACTCGGTGAAGACGGTCGGGCTCACCGCGTTGACGCGCTGCGGCAGCTCGATCGCGGCGGCGCGGACGAAGGCCTCGACCGCGCCGTTGGCGAGCGACGCGACGGTGCCGGTGCGCACCGGGTCGCGGGCCAGCACGCCGGTGATCAGGGTGAACGACCCGGTGACGTGGGCGGTGCCCCGGCGGACCAGCTCCACCTGGCTGATCACCTTGCCGACGACACCGTCCAGCACGTCCTGGTGGCTGAGCTCGCCGAACGGCAGCCACGGTACGCCGCCCGCCGCCGAGGCGACGGCGTCCACCTCGCCCACCTTCCCGTACATCGCGCGGATCGACTCGGTGTCGGTGATGTCGACCGAGACGTCCGAACCGCCACGGGAGGCGGTGACGATCTCATGGCCGCGTTCCCCGAGGACGTCACGGACGCTCCGGCCGAGGGTTCCGGTCGCTCCGACCAGCAGGATTCTCATGGGGGTAGCTTGACCACCGCCACATCGTGAAGTCCAGACCCGCTTCGGGACTCACTCCAGGAGGGCGGCGAGGCGCTTGGGCGCGACGGTCCGGTAGGCGTCGGTGACGATCTCGGCGATCTCGGCCCAGTCCTGGGGGACGTCGAGGTACACGCCGAGCCAGCCGCGGTGGCCGACGTACGGCGGGCGGAAGAAGCGCTCGGGAGCCTCGGCGAGCAGGGACTCCTGGACGCCGGGCGGGGCGGCGCACCAGAAGGCGAGCCGGTCGTCGTGGTGGTGGTCGGCGTACGACACGAACGTCCTCCTGCCCTGGACGAACCAGGCCGGCTCGCCGTGACTGAGCCGTTCGGTGGTCTCGGGAAGCGCGAGGCAGAGCCTGCGCAGCGACTCCAGCGGATCATCGGCCATGACCAGACGGTACTTCGCGGTGGGAGAATCGTGAGCCGTGACCGACAACCGCATTCCTCCGCCCTTCGTCGGCGACGAGCGCACCATGCTGAACAACTGGCTCGACTGGCACCGCGAGACCCTGGCCGTCAAGTGCGCGGGGCTCTCGGTGGAGCAGCTCCGGGAGCGCTCGGTGCCGCCGTCGACCCTGTCGCTCCTCGGCCTGGTCCGCCACATGGCGCACGTGGAGCGCTCCTGGTTCCGCCGCGTGCTGAACGACGAGGACGTCCCCCTCCTGTACAAGACCGACGATCCCGACGCGGATTTCAACGACGTCGACACCGCCTCCGCCCAGGAGGCTTTCGCCACCTGGCAGGCCGAGATCGAGATCGCCCGCAAGCTCTCGGCCGAGGTGCCACTGGACGCCATCGCGAAGCGGCAGCGCCACGGGCAGGACTGCTCCCACCGCTGGATCCTCGTCCACATGATCGAGGAGTACGCCCGGCACAACGGCCACGCCGACCTGCTGCGTGAGCGGATCGACGGTCTCACCGGCGAGTAGGCGGCCCGGACGTCCCGGCCGCGAGCGCCGCATGACAGACGACACGGAGGACACCTGATGGACATCGTTGACGAGATCAACCAGGCGCACCGCGAGTTGCTCGACGGCGAGCGCAAGGTCGTGACGCTGCGACGGCGCTACGACGCGGACTCCGAGGACGTGTGGGACGCCTGCACGAACCCCGAGCGGCTGAGCCGCTGGTTCCCGCCCGTCACCGGGGACCTGCGGCCGGGGGGCACGTACCAGATCGAGGGCAACGCGGGCGGTGAGATCCTGCGCTGCGAGCCACCCCGCCTGCTGAGGATCAGCTGGCTGTACGGCGAGGACCCCGGCTTCTCCGAGGTGGAGTTGCGCCTGTCGAGCGAGGACGGCGGCACCCTGTTCGAGCTGCGCCACACCGCCGACGTGCCGCCGGAGATGTGGTCCGGCTACGGTCCCGGCGCCGTCGGGGTGGGCTGGGACCTCGCCGTCCTGGGCCTCGGCCTGCACCTGTCCGGCGCGCCCAAGGTCGAGGAGCACACCTTCCACCAGACCGACGAGGGCCGGCGCTTCATCACGGCCAGCAGCCAGGCGTGGGGCCGGGCCTACGAGGCCGCGGGCGGCTCGCCCGGCCAGGTCGCCGCCACCGTCGCCGCCACCACCGCGTTCTACGCCCCCGAGGAGGAGCCGTCATGACCCGGGGTGGCCGCCCCCTGCCCTCGAAGCCGCGCCGAGCCGCGAGGTGACCGGTGCGCCACCAAGGGGCGAGACGACCGGTGGCGACCGCGCGCCACGGACGATCACGCGCCGTGTGATGACCGATGGAGGTGCCGCGCCGGGCGGTGATCCACGGCGATGCCGCGCCGCGCGGTGACCGGCGGCGATCACGCGCCGTGGCGAGGTCCCGGGGACGGCGGTGCGCTGCCCCTTTGTCGCCGCCGGGCAAACGGACTACCCTCGCCCCTGACCGGTCCGAACGGGCCTTCGAGTCCGCGAGGAGTCCACGAGGAGCCCGTGAGGAGTCGACGAGGTGTCCACGAGCCGCCGCGACCAAGATCACATCAGTCGCGCCTCACACCGCCACATGTCACACCACTCCGTCGGGTGCGTTTGTACGAGCCGCACAACTTCGGCCGCGAAACACGCTTAGTCCCCACCATTCCGGTATCCGGAGGCAGTAGAGAGTATGTACCCCGGCTATGGCGGGGACGACCGCCGTGTTCACCGTCTTCGAAAGGCCCGCTCAGTGTTCAGTCGTGTCGCCATCGTCAACCGTGGTGAAGCCGCCATGCGGCTCATCCACGCCGTTCAGGACCTAGCAGCGGAGACGGGCACACAGATCGAGACCGTCGCCCTGTACACCGACTCCGACCGGACGGCCACGTTCGTCCGCGAGGCCGACATCGCCTACGACCTGGGACTCGCCGCGAACCGGCCGTATCTGGACCACGCGGTCCTCAGGAAGGCCCTGATCGAGACCGGCGCGGACGCGGCCTGGGTGGGCTGGGGCTTCGTGGCCGAGGACCCGGCGTTCGCCGAGCTGTGCGCCGAGATCGGCGTGACGTTCGTCGGCCCGGGCGCCGAGGCGATGCGCAGGCTGGGCGACAAGATCGGCTCCAAGCTGATCGCCGAAGAGGTCGGCGTGCCCGTCGCGCCGTGGAGCCGCGGCCCGGTGGAGACGCTGGAGGAGGCGAAGGCGGCGGCCGACCGGATCGGTTACCCGCTGATGCTGAAGGCGACCGCGGGAGGCGGCGGCCGCGGTATCCGGATGGTCGCCGACGCCGACGAGCTGTCCCAGGCCTACGAGCTGACGCGCCAGGAGGCCGCGCGCGCGTTCGGCAGCGGCGTCGTGTTCCTGGAGCGCCTGGTGACGGGCGCCCGGCACGTCGAGGTGCAGGTCATCGCCGACGGGCAGGGCACCGCGTGGGCGCTGGGCGTGCGCGACTGCTCCGTGCAGCGGCGCAACCAGAAGATCATCGAGGAGTCGGCCTCCCCGGTCCTCGACGCCGGGCAGGTCGCCGAGCTGAAGGCTGCGGCCGAGCGGCTCGTGCTCGCGGTCGACTACAAGGGCGCGGGCACCATCGAGTTCCTCTACCACCCCGGCGAGCGGCTGTTCGCGTTCCTCGAGGTCAACACGCGCCTGCAGGTCGAGCACCCGATCACCGAGATCACCACGGGCGTCGACCTGGTGAAGGCCCAGCTGCACGTCGCGGCGGGCGGCAGGCTGGAGGGTGACGCCCCGGCGGAGTGGGGGCACGCCGTCGAGGCGCGCCTCAACGCCGAGGACCCCGACCGCGACTTCGCCCCCTCGCCCGGCCGGATCGCGCGGCTGGCGCTGCCCAGCGGCCCCGGCATCCGGGTGGACACCGGGTTCAGCGAGGGCGACACCATCCCCGCCGACTTCGACTCGATGATCGCCAAGATCATCGCGCACGGCCGCGACCGTACGGAGGCGCTCGCCCGGCTGCGCCGCGCGATGACGCAGACGACCGTCATCATCGAGGGCGGCGTGACGAACAAGAGCTTCGTCCGCACGCTGCTCGACGAGCCCGCGGTGATCGACGGGTCCGCCGACACCGGCTGGATCGACCGCGTGCGCGCCCAGGGCGCCCTCGTCTCGCACCGCCACTCCGCGATCGCGCTGATCGCCGCCGCCATCGAGGCCTACGAGGACGAGGAGGCCGTGACGCGGCAGCGCTTCCTCACCACCGCGCACGGCGGCCGCCCGCAGGCGCATCACGAGAGCGGGCGCGCGTTGGAGCTCAAGCTCCGCGACGTCGGCTACCGCGTCCAGGTCGCCCGTACCGGCGGCCACCGGTTCCGCGTCGGCGTCTCGGCGGGCGGCCCCCAGCACGCGGCCGACGTCGACCTCGAGCGCTTCGACGAGCACAGCGGCCAGATCACCGTGAACGGCGTCCGCTTCAAGATCGTCACGAGCACCCACGGCCCGATCCACCTGGTCGAGGTCGACGGCGTCACGCACCGGATCAGCCGCGACGAGGGCGGCATCGTACGCTCGCCGGTGCCCGCGCTCGTGGTGGCCACGCCGCTGCAGGCGGGCGACGAGGTCGAGGCCGGCGCCCCGCTGCTCGTGGTCGAGAGCATGAAGATGGAGACCGTGCTGCGCGCGCCGTTCCGCGGCCGCGTGCGGGAGCTCGCGGTGTCGGTCGGCAGCCAGGTGGAGGCGGGTGCCCGCCTGCTGCGCCTGGAGCCGCTGGGAGACGGCGACGAGGCGGCCGGTCCCGTGGCCGAGGTGCGTGAGGTCGAGCTGGACCTTCCCGCCGAGCCGGTGGGCGTGCCCGCGGCCGAGCGGGCCGCGCGCGGCCTGCAGGACCTGCGCAGCCTCCTGCTGGGCTTCGACGTCGACTCGCGCGACGAGAAGCGCCTGCTCGACGGCTACCTGGCCGCGCGCGCCGAGCTCGCCGAGAAGGGCGAGCACGAGCCGGCCGGCGAGGTCGAGCTGCTGCGCATGTTCGCCGACCTGAGCGAGCTGAGCCGCAACCGGCCCGCCGGGGAGGAGTCGAAGTCCGACTCCTCGGTGCACAGCCCCCGCGAACACTTCCACACCTACCTGCAGTACCTGGACCCCGACCGGGCCGGTCTCTCGGAGAGCTTCCGGCAGCGGCTCACGCACGTGCTGTCCCGCTACGGCGTCGAGGGCCTGGAGCGCACGCCGGAGCTGGAGGACGCGGTCTTCCGGATCTTCCTGGCCCAGCGGCGCGCGTCCACCGACGTCGCCGTGGTGACGACCCTGCTGCGCGAGTGGGTGAAGGAGTCCCCACCCGCCCAGGCGGACCGCGTCACCGTCGGCCTGGCGCTGGAGCACCTGGTCGCCGCGACCCAGGTCCGGTTCCCGGCCGTCGCGGACCTGGCGCGCGGCGTGGTGTTCGCCTGGTTCGCCCAGCCGCTGCTGCGCCGCACCCGCGCCAGGGTCTACACGAACGTCCGCAAGCACCTGCGCCACCTCGACCGGCACCCGGACGCGCCCGACCGCGCCGAGCGGATCTCCGCCATGGTCGCCAGCGCCGAGCCGCTCGTCCGGCTGGTCGGCCAGCGGATCGGCCGCGAGGGCGCGGACCCCGTGCCGCTGCTGGAGGTGCTGAGCCGCCGCTACTACGGCAACCGCGCGCTCAGCGACATCCGGGTGAGCAAGGTGGCGGGCTGCACGTTCGTCGTCGCCGACCACCGCACCGCGACCGGCAACGGCCGCGTCGTGGCCACCGCGGTCGACTTCCCGGCGCTGGCCGAGGCGGTCAAGGCGGTCGGCGAGTTCGCCGGTGACGGTGAGCTGATGGCGGACATCTACCTGACCTGGTCGGACGGTCCGAGCGACCCCGACGAGATGGCCGCGCTCCTGCGCGAGGTCATGGTCGCGCAGCAGCCGCCGAACCAGGTCGGCCGCATCGTCACGACCGTCGCGGGCAACAGCGGCGCCGTGATGCACCACCACTTCACCTTCCGGCCGTCCGCCGACGGCTTCGCGGAGGAACGGCTGCTGCGCGGCCTGCACCCGCGCATCGCCGAGCGCATGCAGCTGGAACGGCTGCGCGACTTCGACCTCACCCGGCTGCCCGCGCCCGACGAGGAGGTCTACCTCTTCCGGGCCACCGCGCGGCAGAACCCGTCCGACGAGCGCCTCGTCGCCCTGGGGCAGGTCCGCGACCTCACCCCGCTGCGCGACGACGAGGGCAGGCTCGTCGCGCTGCCCGCGGCCGAGAACATCCTGGCCACGTGCCTCGACGCGATCCGCCGGGCCAGGAAGCCCGGCGCGAAGACGTCCGCCACGAACCGGATCGTCATCTACGTGTGGCCGCCGAACGACCTCTCGCCCGACGACCTGAACACCGTGGCGAAGCGCGTGCTGCCGACGACGGCGGGCGCGGGCCTGGAGGAGGTGCTCTTCCTCGGCAGGCGCCGCGACGGCGCCACCGGCGAGCTCGTCGACATCGCCGTCCGGATCGGCTACGACGTGGGCTCGGGCGTGCAAGTGTCCGTCGTGCCGCCGCCGACCGAGCCCATCGAGCCGCTGGACGACTACCGCCAGGAGGTGCTGCGCGCGCACAGCCGCGGCACGCACCACCCGTACGAGCTGACCGCCATGCTCGCCGGGCCGTTCGGCTCGTTCACCGAGTACGACCTGGACGAGCAGTCGACGCTGGTGCCGGTGAACCGGCCCAAGGGGCGCAACACCGCCGCGCTCGTCGCGGGCGTCGTCAGCACGCCCACGTCGCGCCACCCCGAGGGCATGACCCGCGTCGTGCTGCTGGGCGACCCGACGAAGGCGCTCGGCGCGCTGTCCGAGCCCGAGTGCGCGCGGGTGATCGCCGCGCTCGACCTGGCCGAGCGGATGCGGGTGCCGCTGGAGTGGTTCGCGCTCTCGGCGGGCGCCCGGATCTCGATGTCGTCCGGCACCGAGAACATGGACTGGGTGGCGGCCGCGCTGAAGCGGATCGTGAACTTCACCCAGGACGGCGGCGAGATCAACATCGTGGTCGCGGGCATCAACGTCGGCGCCCAGCCGTACTGGAACGCCGAGGCCACGATGCTCATGCACACCAAGGGCATCCTGGTGATGACCCCGGACTCCGCGATGGTCCTGACGGGCAAGCAGTCGCTCGACTTCTCCGGGGGCGTGTCGGCCGAGGACAACCACGGCATCGGCGGGTACGACCGGATCATGGGCCCGAACGGTCAGGCACAGTACTGGGCGCCGGACATCCGCGGCGCGCGGGAGGTCCTGATGTCGCACTACGACCACAGCTACGTCGCGCCGGGGGAGAGCCGGCCGCGCAAGACGGTCACCGGTGACCCGGTGGACCGCGACGTGTCGACGTTCCCGCACTCCGCGCCCGACAGCGACTTCACGACGGTGGGCCAGATCTTCTCCGTCGAGTCCAACCCGGACCGCAAGAAGCCGTTCGACATCCGCACCGTCATGCGCGCGCTGTCCGACCAGGACCACCCGGTGCTGGAGAGGTGGGCGGGCATGGCCGACGCCGACACCGCCGCGGTCCAGGACGTCCACCTCGGTGGCCGGCCGGTGTGCCTGCTGGGCATCGAGTCCCGGTCCGTGCCGCGTCGCGGGTTCCCGCCCACCGACGGCCCGGACACCTACACCGCGGGCACCCTGTTCCCGCGCTCGTCCAAGAAGGCCGCCCGCGCCATCAACGCCGCCAGCGGGAACCGCCCGCTGGTCGTGCTGGCCAACCTGTCGGGGTTCGACGGGTCGCCGGAGTCGATGCGCAAGCTGCAGCTGGAGTACGGCGCGGAGATCGGCCGCGCGGTGGTGAACTTCAAGGGTCCCATCGTGTTCTGCGTGATCTCGCGGTACCACGGCGGCGCGTTCGTGGTGTTCTCCAAGGCGCTCAACCCGAACATGACCGTGCTCGCGGTCGAGGGCTCGTTCGCCTCGGTGCTCGGCGGCGCTCCGGCCGCCGCGGTGGTCTTCGCCCGTGACGTCGACAAGCGGACCGGCAACGACCCCCGCGTGCTCGCGCTCGCCGCCCGGGTCGCGGAGGCACCGGCCGCCACGCGGGCCGCGCTCGCCACCGAGCTCGCCGATCTGCGGTCGTCGGTGCGGGCCGAGAAGCTCACCGAGGTCGCCACCGAGTTCGACCGCGTGCACAGCATCCAGCGGGCGGTCGACGTCGGTTCGGTGGACATGATCATCAGCTGCGCCGAGCTGCGGCCGAGGATCATCGAAGCGGTCGAGAAGGGCCTCGCCCGGCAGGGCTGACCCGGCCCCGAGGCCGGACGTCCTCGTCCGTCTTCCGGCGGGCCCTGTCCTCCGGGGGGCGGGGGTCTTGGGGCCGCCGGATCGGGTGAGAGATCGTGGAGTGCGCGCACGACGATGGTTACTGCCGGCGCCGGACCGGCGCCGGCAGTAACCATCGTCGTCCTACGCGGGTGCCCGCGTCCGAGGAGGAGTGCCTCGTCAGGGCGGCGAGTCCGGCGGGGCGCCCCGCGCGGGTCAGCCGACGCTGGTGATGACGGCGAAGCGCGCGCCGTGGGGGTCGGAGACCACGGCGAAACGGCCGACGCCCTCGATGTCGGCGGCGGGCGCGACGAGGTCGCCGCCGAGCTCCCGCACCCGCACGACGGACGCGTCACAGTCGGCCACCTCGAAGTACGGCAACCAGTGCGGCCTGTCGCCCGCCCCGAGCGGCTTGACTCCTCCCAGGGCCGAATTCTCGCCCTCGGCGGTCGACAGCAGGAGGTAGGGCATGTCGCCGAATGAGATGTCCTGGATGTTCCAGTCGAAGACCGCCCGGTAGAAGGGACGGACGGCCTCCGGGTCGGGGACGTACACCTCGCACCAGGCCAGGGAACCGTTCTCGGTGACGAGGTCCAGGCCCTTGGTCGTGCCCGGCTGCCAGACGGCGAACTCCGCCCCGCCGGGGTCGGTGAACCCGGCCATCCGGCCCTTGGTGAAGACGTCGTCCGGGGCGACGCGCACGGTTCCGCCCGCCTGCTCGACCGCCTTCGCCGTGGCGTCGGCGTCGGAGGTCTGGAAGTAGGGCATCCACGCCGACACCGCTCCCTCCTGGGTGAGCGGCCCGACGGCGGCGACGGTCTCGCCGTCGAGCTGGAAGAAGCCGTAGCCGCCCGCGTGGGGGCCGGCCGACTGGAAGCTCCAGCCGAACAGGGGGCGGTAGAAGGCGGCGGCGGCCTCGGTGTCGGGCGTGCCCAGGTCGATCCAGCTGGGGGAGCCAGGGACATATCGGGTGGTGAGCATGGCCTCTTCCTTCGGTGCGTTCACATGCCGGTGACCCGTCTCCAGGCTTTCGCGCGGGGGGCGAGAGCATCGAGCCGGTCGCCCGTCAGCCTGCCAGAGCCCGCCGACATTTCCCTTCCGTCCATACCCGGTGCGCGGACGGCCGAGGGACGCGGCGGCCGGGGAACCGTCGGCCGTCACCGCCACCGTGAGGGCCCGCAGGTCAGCGTCGTGCGAGCCTCGCACGGGCGCTCAGCCGTGGGAGCCGCGCACGGACGCTCAGGTGAAGCGCCGGTAGGTGATGGGTGACGCGCCGGCCACTGTCTGGATCTTGACGTGGTCGCCCGGCTTCGGGGCGGCGATCATCTTGCCGTCGCCCATGTAGACGGCACAGTGGGTCGCCGGGTCGCCGAAGAAGACGATGTCGCCCGGCTGCGGCGGACCGGTGATGGGCCGGCCGCTCGCCTGGTATCCGGCGGCGGTGTTGTCACCGATCTTGATTCCCGCCTCGTTCAGCGAGACGTGCACCAGGCCGCTGCAGTCGAACGCGTTGGGCCCGTCGGCGCCCCAGACGTAGGGCTTGCCGATGTGGCTCCTCGCGGCGGCCACGATGTCGGCTCCGGTGCCGTCGCCGGTGACCGTGTACGGGATCGCCTGACCTCCGCCACCGCCACCGCCCGAAGCGCCGCCCGAACCGCCGCCCTGGTTCCCGGACGACGATTCACCGCCGCCGCCACCTCCGCCGTTGCCGTCGCCGCCCCGCGACCCGGGTCCCGTACCGGCGAGCGCGGTGCGGAGCTCCTCCTCGGGCACCGGCACCCACCGGGTGGTGTGCCCGGGGCCGGGGACGAAGTCCTGGTCGCCCGCGGCCGGGATGGCGGAGAAGAGCGTGGTGTCGCCGAGATGCTTGTCGATCTCGCGCCGGGCGGTGGACAGCGCGGTCTCGGCCGTGTCGACGTGCCCCTGCACGCGGGACACCGCCATCTCGACCTGCCGGCCGATGACCGGCCTGAGCTGCTCCTCGGTGGCGTGCGGGTTGCGACGCCGGTACTCCGCGGCCCAGGCCAGCAGGTCACCGCAGACGCGCTCGGCGTTCGACCTCGCCGTCTCGACGGCGCCGGCGGCGGTGTCCAGGGAGCCCGCGCAGTCGCTCAGCGCGTCTCGCAGGGAGGTGCCCGCCCTGCCGTATCGCCGCATGTACGCCACGAAGGCGTCGGCGGAGGCGCCCTTCCAGGCGATGTCCACCTGGTTGACCGCGTTGTTCAGGAGCGTGAACGGCTCGGTGGACGAGCTGACCGCCTTGCGCCACCGGGTGGCGACGGCCCGGATCGCGGTGGGATCCCCGTCCGCCTTCCTCACCAGCGCGACCAGGGCCTGACCTCCGGGCAGCGCCGCCACGGCGTCCATGTCGGTCATACGGCGGGAAGGTGGCTCGTGGTGCCCCGCTCGGCCGTGGTCACGTTGTCCTCGATCGTGTCGAGGGCGCGCTCGACGCCGTCCAGGCGGCTCTTCACCGTGCCGAGCTCGCTGTCCGCGTGTCCTTCCACCCGGCCGATCGCCGCGGCCAGCTCCTGGGCGCCGTCCAGGGTCCCGAAGAGCGACGAGCTCGCGCCGCTCCCGGCCGGGAAGTCGTCGCCGACGGTGGCGAGCCTTCTTCCCTGGGAGTTCACCGCGACGCGCAGCTTGGCCAGCGCCTCACGGTTCAGATCGAGGTTTCCCACCGGGGCCGACTCCCTCCGCCGTCGCCGATGTGGCTCGTTGGCCGGTTGCCTGCCCACCGTCCGGCCCATATCTACCGAGAAGCGATCATATCCACCGAACGACGATCATCGCTGCTCCTTCGCCTTCGTTGTCTTATAAAACCATAGCATTGCTATGCAATATAACGACATGATGAGAGCGGGAAAGCCCGTACCCGGGATGTCATCCCAGGCGATGCTCGTACAGTTTCCGTAGTTCCTCGACGCGGTCCTCGGGCTGTCGCCGGAGCTCGCCCTGGACGGCCGCGAAGAGCGCCTCCAGGTGCGCCTGCCAGGCGGCGAGTGCCGTCGCGCGGAGATCGGCCAGTCGCGCGGGAACGGTCTGCGTCAGCACGACCCGGGTGCCCAGCGCGGGGTCGTGCGTGAGTTCCCAGCGCACCCGTCCCGCGGGCTCGCCGTCATGAAGCCACTCGTACTCCAGGACGCGCGGAGCCACGGCCTCCGTCACCGGGCCCGCGGGCACGTACGGGTTCGTGAACCACACCGGAGGCTTCGCGCCCGGCCGGGGGGCGTCCCGCTCGGCGAGGATGTCCCACACCTCCTCGACGGGCCTCCACATCAGGTCGCGGGCGAACCTCACGAGGTGGCCGTCGCCGCTCCGACGCGTCTCGCCCTCGGCCAGCCCGAAGACCTCGACGTAGGCGCCGACGCGGTCGGCCCAGCCCGAAGGCGGCTCGGTGGGCTCGCCGTCCAGCCCGGCCAGCAGCGCGGTCAGGCAGACGTCCCAGCCCGCCGCGGTGCGCCCCGCGGTGAGCCTGCCGGCCCACCCGCCTCCCAGCGTGTGAGTGAAGACGAGCCGGCACCCCGGCCCGTCGGGGAGCAGCTCGAAGCGCAGCACGTCCTGGTTCCAGCGGAAGGCGTACACCTTCGGGGGGTCGAGTTCCAGGATCCGGCCGTGGGTGGGGGCGTTCCCGCCCTCGAAGGTGAAGCGCATCTCGGCGCCGACGACCTGCTCGGTCTCGACCGCCGCCGGGAACCAGCGGACCATCTCGGCCGGGTCGGTGACGGCCCTCCAGACCTTCTCGGGGGAGTGGGCCAGTCGCCGCTCGAAGCGCAGCACCGGCCGGTCGCCGACGGTCCGCAGGGTCGCCCGTCGTCCTTCCGCTGTGTCGTCTTCCACTGTGTCGTCCTTTCTCGCGTCCTGCCGGATGTCCCGTCAGGTCTCTTCCGGCATGGTGTCGAGGTGGCGTTCGAGCGCGTCCAGGCTGGTCTCCCACATGCTCCGGTAGGGGTCGAGCCAGGCGGCGATCTCGGCGAGCGGCTCCGGCCGCAGCCGGTACCACCGGCGCTGCGCGTCGTGCCTGACCTCGACCAGGCCCGCCTCGCGCAGGATCCTCAGGTGTTTCGACACCGTCGGCTGGGTCAGCGCGAGCCGCTCCACCAGGTCGCCCACGGGACGCTCGCCGGTGCGGAGCAGGTCGAGGATCTCCCGGCGCCGGGGCTCGGCCAGTACTTCGAATGTGGTTGCCACCTCAGAAATATAGCCAGATTGGCATATAAGCTGTCAAGGGACACGGAAGGCGGTGCCGTGCTGCTCTGGGCCGAGGTCCCGGGCCGGTGGCGGCCATCGCTCGGCCGTGAGGTGGTTCCGGACGGCGACCGCCGGGCCGCGGTGGGGATCCGCGCGGCGGTCCTGAGCCGTCCGGGCGATCCGAGCCGTGGCCGCCGCGGTCGCCGCGGTCGCCGTGGTCTCAGCGGGAGACGGTCTCGATCCTTCGCCTCCTGGCCATGACCACCACCACGATCGCGTAGAGGCCGAGCTGCACGACCGTTCCCGCCAGGCTCTGCCAGGGGACCGACCCCTGCTTCAGCGCCTCCGACAGGCTCCCGTCGGCTCCGCTCACCCCGAACGCGAGCACGTTGTTGGCCACGTGCAGGGCGATGGCGGCCTCCAGGCCGCCGGTACGCACCGCGAGCCAGCCCATCAGCGCCCCGAAGGCGAAAACGTCGACGATGCCCCAGTCGATGTAGGCGTGCACGGCGGTGAAACCGGCGGCGCTCAGCAGGATGCCCGGCCACGGGTTGGAGAGGAAGCCGCCGAACGCCTGGATCAGCCACCCCCGGAAGACGTACTCCTCGGCGGCGGCCTGGAAGGGCACCAGGAGCAGGGTGACGGCCAGGGCGGGCAGGAAACGCTCCCAGCCGACCCAGCCGAACAGGTCGCCGAGGTCCTCCCCGGTGGCGACGTAGGCGACGGCGACCGCGCCCTGGCCCAGCACCACGGCGCCGATCGCCACCGCCGCGCACCGCGCCATCCACCCCCACCGCAGGCGGCCCGTGACCGAGGAGAGGGTGCCGGGCGGGCGCCGCTGGATCCACGCCACCACGCCGTACACGATCGGCAGGACGGCCGCGATCGCGAGCAGGTTGATGCCCAGGTCGAACACCGGATCGGTGAAGATCTGCCCGTTGGTCCCGCCTATCTCGACGCCCACGAGCAGGCCGAGCGTCGCACCGCCGAGGATGACGGCGAGCCCGGCCAGCATGAGGCCCGCGAGACCCACGACCGTGCCCAGCAGCGGCCGCCACCAGGCGTGCAGGCGGGTGCGCGCCAGCCGGTCGTAGCGGCTGCCGGGCGGTGCCGGCACCAGCCAGGGGTCGTGCCGGGGCGGGGGCGGGAAGTGTTCCATGGGCACGCCGGACGCGTAGGGGGAACCGGGATCGCCGAACCGGTGGGGCGGCGGGCCGGGAGGCTGGGAGGGCTCCGCCGCGGGCCGGGGGTCCTGGGGGACGTGCATGGCTTCATTCCGTTCCGATGGGTTCACGGAGTTTACGGGGTCGGCGGTCGGAGGTCGGAGGGGGAGGGCGGGACGCGCCTCGCCGGGCCCGACGCTCCACCCGGGATCCCGGTACTCCTCCCGGGATCTCGATGCTCCTCGCACAACGACACCCGGCACCGTTCGGTTCCGCGCCGTTCCCGCCGGAGGCACCGCGGGTCCCCGGCGGGCGATCCCGGTGAAGGCTCCGGCCGCGAGCACTCGGAACGCGGTTTGACCTGGCGTTTCATGGATGGATCTCGCGGGGCGGGGTAGGTCGTCGATCGACGTCCACGACCGGTCGGCACTCTCCCCGGGCCGAGGCCGGGGTCTCCACACCGGAGGGATCGAGATGAGTGAATACGAGCGTTCCCGTACGATCGCCGCGCCGCCGGAGGTGGTGTTCGACCGGGCGGGCGACCTGGACAACCTCGACGATTGGCTCCCGCACGACCTGCACGTGCGGCCGGGAGATCTGCCCGCGGTGACGGTGCACGAGGACGCCGACGGGCGGGGCGCCGGGCAGGACTTCCGCGCGCTGCTGCGCACCGAGCGCGACCAGCTCCGGATGGAGTGGGGCACCCGCGACGACGGCAGCTACGCCGGCTGGCTCCAGGTGGCCGGGATCGGCGACGCCGAGAGCGAGGTGACGATCCACCTGTCCTTCTTCGACGAGGCGCACGTCCCGCCGGGCGACGCGGTCGACCGGGCGCTCGCCGACAGCCTGGAGCGGCTGGCCGCTCAGGTGGGGGTGTCGGCGGAACACGACGGAAACAGGCCTCAGGCCTGATCGTCGGTCGTTGGAACCCTGGGGTCCGCGCTGGTCGGTGGCGCTCTCCGAGGGGTCGGGCGGCATCGGCCGACCGGACGGCGTACCCGAAAGGGCGCGGCAGCCGGCGGGGGCATGGCCCCGCCGACGACCTTGCCGCGCTGCCCCGCGGCGGCAGCGCGGCCTCGGCCCCGAGGGCGGTTACAGAGCGGTCATCTCAAGGCTGACCACGTACGAGTACGCCGTCTGCTCGTTCCCGGTGAGGGTCCTTGTGATGATCCTGGTGGCGCCCGTGGCGAGCCCGGCGCACGTGTTGCCGGTGGCGGTCACCGTGCCGAGCCGGTCGCCCTGTCCCCAGACCGGGCCGTCGGTCTCGCGCAGCTCGAAGTCCACGTCCTGGGTGTTCAGGATGATCGAGGTCGGGCCCTCGAAGTCGCCGGGATCCCCGTCGTCACCGGCGTTCATGCCGAAGTAGTTGGCGTTGATCCGGGGGAACAGGTTCCCGCCGACCAGGAACCGGAGCTCGTCCTGGCCGTCCCGGTCGGCCACGTTGCCGGCGTCGATGTCGTACAGTTCCACGCGGCACGAGCCCGCCATGGCGGCCGCCGGGGTCGCGGCCAACGCCATCGGCGCCACCAGACCTCCGGCCAGGGCGAGTGCGGCGATCACCTTACGAGAATGCATGCTGCTCCTCCTGGAGACGCTGACGTTTCGCGACCGTCGCGAAACGCTGCGTCAGAGTCGCGGAGGCGGCGTGAGCACATCGTGAGATCCCAGGTCAACGGCGTAGGGCACACGATTCGCGCGTCTTCCGACACAGCCGGGCGGCAGGCCCGCGTCTACCGTCCTCGTATGGCAGATTCCTTCAGCCTGCTGCTGCTCGGCCCGCCCGAGCTGGCTGTCGGGGGAAGGCCGGTGCGGATCCGTTCGGCCAAGACACGGGCACTCCTCTGCTATCTCGCCACCACGCCGGGGGCGCGCTCGCGGGCCGAGCTCGCGGGGCTGCTGTGGGGCGAGCGTCCCGACGCCAACGCCAGGGGCAGTCTGCGACTGGCGCTGTCGGAGCTGCGCAAGGACGTGGGCGGCCGGCTCGACATCACCCGCGACCACGTCGGCTTCCGCGCCGACGACGGCTGCTTCGTGGACTACTGGCAGCTCACCCGGGACCCGACGGTGGCGGGGGCGCTCCGGTTGTGGCGCGGGGAGTTCCTCGACGGCCTCTCCTTCGGGGACGCGCCCGCGTTCGCCGGGTGGCTGGAGTGCGAGCGGCGGCGGGCCCGGCTGGTGCTGCGCGATCTGCTCGTCCGCCCCGGGCCCGCCGCCTCCGAACACGTCGTACGGCTGGCCAGGATCGTGACGGAGCTGGACCCGTACGACGAGGAGGCCCATCGGGTGCTGATCGCCTCCCTGGCCGGGAGCGGGAACCGGGCCGCGGCACTGGCCTGCTACGAGGAGCTGCGCCTGCGGCTGGCGCGCGAGCTGGGCGTCGACCCCGCACCCGAGACCCGCGCGCTCCGCCGGGACCTCACGCCCCGGCCCGCGACCGCCCGCCGGGCCGCCCTGCCGGTCCCCGGGTCGGAACTGGTCGGCCGCGAGTCCGACATTCGCCGCCTACGTGCCCTGCTGTCCCGGGAACGCCTGGTCACCCTGTCGGGACCGGGCGGCATCGGCAAGACCCGGCTGGCCATCGCCGCGGCGGAGGCCGGGGGCCGGGACGCCGCGCTCCTCTCCGCCACGGGGACCGGTGAGCACGACGCCGCGCCCCTCTCCTCCACCGGCACCGGTGAGCACGACGCCGCGTCCCCCTGCTCGGCGGATGTGGCGTTCGTGTCTTTTGCCGGGGTGCGGGCGGACGCGGCCGTGACGACGCTCGCGCGCCGGCTCGGCGTGGACCTCTCGCCGCCGCGGCCCGCCGCCGAACTGCTGCTCGCCGCCCTCGCCGACCGCTCGACGCTGCTGGTGCTCGACAATCTCGAACACCTGCCGTCCTTCGACGGGGTGATCGCGGAGATCCTGCGGGTGGCGCCGGGCCTGCGGGTGCTGGCGACCAGCCGGCGGCGGCTGGACGTGCCCGGACAGGTGATCGTCCCGGTGGAGGGGCTCGCCGAGCCGGCCGCCGAGGCGTTGTTCGCCGCGCGGGCGCTCAGGGCCCGGCCGGAGTTCGACCCCGAGCGCGAGGCCCCGCTGGTGGCCGCGATCTGCGCCGCGACCGGCGGGCTGCCGTTGGCGATCGAGCTGGCGGCCGGCCTGCTGCGTGCCGTGCCGTGCGCCGACCTGGCCGAACGTCTCGGCGTGGACACCGGGCTGCTCTGCACGGCCGGGCCCGCCGCACGGCCCAGGCACGCGAGCATGCGTACGGTCTTCGAGACGTCCTGGCGGCTGCTCGACCCGGCTGGGCGGGCGGCGCTGGCGGCGTTGTCGGTGTTCGGCGGCGGCTGCACCCTGCGCGCGGCCCTGGAGGTCGCCGCGACCGGCCCCGAGGCGCTGGTCCACCTGGTCGACCACAGCATGCTGCGGCTCACCCCGGCCGGCCGGTACACCCTCCACCCCGTCATCCAGCAGCTCGCCGCCGCCCACTTGGAGGACCCGGGGGTACGCGAACGGCACGCCCGCCACTACGCCCGTCTCCTCGACCGGCACGCCACCGCGCTCCAGGACGGCTCGGACGCCGAGGTCGTCCGCGTGCTCGGCGCCGAGATGGACAACATCCGCCTGGCCTGGCGGGCGTCCGGACACCCGCGCTTCCTGGACCACTACTGGACGTTGTGCCTGCGACTGCGCCTGTACGAGGAGTCCGTGGCGATCGTCCGCGAGCACCTCGACCGCCCTCCGCGGGACCCGCGCCTGCGGGCCCGCCTGCTCCGGATGGCCGCGGTGAGCTCCCACCAGCTCGCCAGGGAACGCGCCGCCACCCGCCTGGCCCGCGCCGCCCTCGACACGCTCGGCGAGCCGATCCCCACCACCCCCGCCCGACTCGCGGCCGCCCTGCTGACCGCCGCCACCCGCCAGGCCGCCCACCGCCTCCTGCCGATCACGGCCGTCCGCCGTCTCCTCCCGGCACCCCGTACGGACGAGGCCGCGCAGGCGCTGACCTTGCTCGCCCGGCTCGCCTACCACCAGCGGGACCTCCCCCTGATGCTGGTGACCTCGCTGCGTCAGCTCAACGCCGCCGACCGCGGGACCAACCCCGCCCTGCGTGCCGAGTCCTACGCGAACTTCGCCGCCATCGCCCGCCTCGCCGGTCGCCACCGGATCGCCACCCGCTACGGCGGCCTCGCCGACCAGGCGCTCTCCCGCATCGACCACCCGGCCGAGGCCGTGCACCGGGCCCGGCTGGCCCGCGGGATCGACCTGCTGCACGCGGGCCGTTTCGAGGACGCCAGGCGGTCGTTCACGGAGGGACGGTCGCGGACGATCGACCCGCGGGTGGCCGAGAACTGCGCCGGCATGCTCGCCGAGACCGCACTGTGGCAGGGCGAGTTCGCCGCGGCGGCCACCGCGTACGCCGAGACGGAGGAGCTGGCGGTCGCGCGGGTGGGCGGGGACGACATCGGCCGCCACTGGTGCCTGACCGGCCGGGCCGAAGCGCTGTTGCGCCTGGACGGGGTGCCGGTGGAGCGGATCCGGGAGCTGCTGGCGGCCGCCCGCGCCTCGCACGAGCGGCGGCGTACGCACGCGAAGGAGATCGGCCTGCGCGACAGCCCGGCGAGCCGGACGATCCAGGAGTTGCGCCTGCTCACCATTGCGGCCCGCCTGGACCCGGCGCGGGCGCCCGCGGCGCTGGCCGAGGCGCTGACGCTGGCCGAACGGCTGCCGACGGTGCAGCCCGGCATGCTGGAGTGCTGGACCGGCCTCGCCGAGCTGCTCGGGGACGCGGGGCAGGACCGGACCGTGGCCCCCCGCCTGCTCGGGCACCTCTCCCGGTACGCCGCCCGCAACCCCGGCGCCGCCGCCCGGATCGGCTGGGCCCTCGCGCTGATCCTGACCGACCTGGGCGGGCGAAAGCGGGCCAGGAGGGCGGCCGAGCAGGCGATGGCGACCGCCGAACGCCTCGCCGCACCGTACGACCACCGCAGAGCCGAGTCCCTGGCCCGCGCCCTTGGGTGAGGGTTCCACCGTCTTCGAGGGCGGATGGTGCGCGCGAACGCCCGCGCGCCGCGCGATGCCGGCCGCGGTGTCCGGAAAGCCGGCGAACTCCAGCGGATGCTCGCCGGGCACGGCCTGGTCCCGGTCTCTTCGGCGCTTTCGGCGCCTTCCGCGCCTCCGTGCCGAAGGCGCGGGCCGCGGGGGTCATCGTCGTCCCGGCCGTGAACGACGCCCGCGTGCCGGGGGACCCGATCGCCGCCCTC
This sequence comes from Streptosporangium vulgare, assembly GCF_042428775.1. Lineage (NCBI taxonomy): Bacteria > Bacillati > Actinomycetota > Actinomycetes > Streptosporangiales > Streptosporangiaceae > Streptosporangium > Streptosporangium vulgare. The sequence continues at coordinate 22,508 of NZ_JBHMBS010000035.1, forward strand.
CTCGCCCGGCGGCTTGGGGCGTCGGCGCCGGGCTGTTCGACGGGCCGTCCTCGCGGGCGCGAGAAGCCCGCGGCCGGTGGCGGCGGCGATGGTCCCGGCGAACAGGGACGGCATGACACCCACACGCGCCGGGCGGCGGAGGTCCCATGAGAAATCCTCCGGCATGATGTCGAATCCGGGACGAGTCGTTCGTAGAACAGGTGAGAGGCGGCCGGAGACGACCGCCGGTACAAGGGAGTGATGGGATGACGCAGTACCTGATCTCGTTCAACGACGGCGCGATGGACCACATCCCCGACGAGGACATGCCCGATGTGGGCAAGGCCTCGCACGCGGTGGTCCAGGAGGCCGTGAACGCCGGCGTGTGGGTGTTCGGCGCCGGGCTGGAAAGGCAGAGGGCGAGCGTCGTGGCCACGGACGGGATGGTCACCGACGGCCCCTACCCGGAGACCAAGGAGGTCATCGGCGGGTTCTCGGTCGTCGACGTGGCCTCACGCGAGGAGGCGCTGGCGTGGGCTGCCAAGATCGCCGTCGCCTGCCGCTGTGCGCAGGAGGTCCGGGAGCTCATGCCCGACCCCGAAACAGACGCGATGCTCCGCCAGGCCGACCGGCGATGACGACATCCCGACAGGGTCTGATCGAGGAGGCCCCGCCACGTTGGAGTGGGACTCGCGTGGCCGTGGTCGACGACGCGGGGTCCGCGGATCGGCCTGAACCGGGAACGCGGGGCGGCGCCTCGGGGACCGGGCGTGGGACGGAGCCCGGTCCCCGGCCCTGGCCTGATCCCCGTGACCGCCGATCCCCGCGACCACCGACCTCCTGGACCGGCTCGGCGAACGCCGCGTGGTCGCCGGGTCCCGTACCTCGGTGATCTTCCAGCAGGCCCGCGACACCGCCTCGGCGAGGCTTCCCGAGGTGCCGTCCGCGTCCGCGAGCTGACCGCCGTCCCGCCCCGGAAGGTCACGCCCCGCGGACGTTGGTCATGATCGCGTAGACGGAGCTGGAGGCCGTCATGAACAGCCAGTTGCGCTTGAGGCCGCCGAAGACCAGGTTGGAGGTCTTCTCGGGAAGCCTGAGCCTGCCGATCAAGGTGCCGTCCGGGGCGAAGCAGTGCACCCCCTCGTGCGTCGCCGCCCAGATCCGGCCGGTGGTGTCGAGCCTGATGCCGTCGAGGCCGCCCGCCGAGCATTCCGCGAGGATCCTGCCGTTCTCCAGCGAGGCGCCGCGTACGTCGAAGACCCGTAGATGCCCGCGGCGGGTGTCGGCGACGTAGAGCAGGGACTCGTCGGGTGAGAAGGCCAGGCCGTTGGGGCGGACGAAGTCGTCTGCCACCACCGTGACCTCCCCGGTGGCGGGGTCGAGACGGTAGACCTGGTCGGCACCGATCTCGCTCTCCGCGCGGTGGCCCTCGTAGTCGCTGGTGATGCCGTACCTGGGGTCGGTGAACCAGACGGAGTCGTCCGACCTCACCACCACGTCGTTGGGGCTGTTGAGGCGCTTGCCCTGCCAGCGGTCGGCGAGGACGGTGATGGAGCCGTCGTGCTCGGTGCGGGTCACCCTCCGGCCGCCGTGCTCGCAGGAGACCAGCCGGCCCTGCCGGTCGAGGGTGTGACCGTTGGTGTAGCCCGCGGGGGCGCGGAAGGGGCCCACGTTTCCGGTCAGCTCGTCCCACCGGAGCATCCTGTCGTTGGGGATGTCGCTCCACAGCAGATAGCGGCCCGCCGGGACGTAGGTGGGGCCTTCGGCCCACCGGCAACCATGGTGAATCCGCTCGATCCGCTCGTCGCCTCCGACGTCGGCGAACCGCTCGTCGAGCGTCTCGAACTCCGCCGGGATGGTTTCCGTCATGCAATCCTCCTTGATCACAGAATATGATACGGCTATGGATAAGATTGACAAGATGTTGGTCAGCCTCCTTCAGGCCGATGCGGGTCAGCCTTACTCCGCGCTCGGCGCCGCGGTGGGGCTGTCGAGTGGCGCCGCGCATGAGCGGGTGCGCAAACTGCGCGAACGGGGGCTGATCCGGCGGACGACCATCGAGGTCGATCCCATCGCCGCGGGCAGGGGCGTGTTGTCGTTCGTGCTCGTGGAGGGGGAGGCGTGGATGGGCGCGTCGGGCGAGGCGCTGCTGGCGATTCCCGAGATCGAGGAGGCGCACGTCATCGCGGGCCCGGCGTCACTGCTGGTCAAGGTGCGTACGGCGAGCACCCGGGAACTGCAGGAGGTGCTGCGCAGGATCTTCGAGATCGAGGGGGTGTCCGGGACGCGAACCATCATGGTGCTGGAGAGCTTCTTCGAGCGTGGCCTGCATGTCCCTCACTAGGGTGCGCGAAGATCTCGTCTCTTCAAGGCTGGGATCTCCCCAGCGTTGGGAGAGGGGACCTTGGCGAGGGGTGGGGCGGGGGGCCTTCGCCGAGGCCGTGACAAGGGGCCCTCGTGGGGCCCGAGACAGGGGGTCTTACCGGGGGCGGGGACAGGGGAGAGGCGCGCGCTCGGGCCGGGAGCGGCGAGAAGTCCTCGGCCATCGGCGGGCGGGCCGCTACCGGCGGGGGTCCTCGCCGGTGGCGAGCCCGGAGCGGTGAGCGATGACGGCCAGCGCCGTACGGTCCCGCGCGTCGAGCTTGGTCAGGATCCGGCTGACGTAGGTGCGTACGGTGGCCGGGCTGATGAAGAGCGCGGCGGCGATCCTGTCGTTGGTCTCGGCGTGACCGATGCGGGCCAGGACGGCGAGTTCCCGCTCGGTCAGGGTGGCCAGCCGGGGGTCCGGCTCGGGCGGTCTCGGGGTCCGGGCGAGACGTTCCATGACGCGCCGGGCGATCGCGGGGGAGAGCACGTTCCCGCCTCCCGCGGCCGTACGCACCGCCTTGCGGAGGTCCTCCGACGGAGTGTCCTTGAGAAGGTACCCGGCGGCTCCCAGGGTGACGGCCTCGACGATGTCCTCCTCGTCGTCGAACGTGGTCAGGATCAGCACCCGCGAGCCCGCCAGCGATTCGTCGGCGCGGATGGCCGCGGTCGCTTCGAGCCCGTCCATGCCGGGCATGCGGATGTCCATGAGCACCACGTCCGGGTGGAGCTCCCGGACGCGGGAGAGCGCGGCACGTCCCTCCGAGGCCTCACCGACGACGGTGATGCCCGGATCGTTCTCGAGGAGCGTTCGCAGTCCCGCGCGCACGAGCTCCTGATCGTCGACGATGACCACGCCGATCATGACGCCTGCCCCAGCGGCTTCAGCGGCTTCAGCGACTCCTGCGGCTCCGATGGTTCCAGCGGTTCCCGCGGCTCCAGCGGGAGAACGGCCCGGACCGCGAATCCCGCGGGCTCGCGCCCGGCCGTCAGGGTGCCGCCGAGGCTCTCGGCCCGCTCGCGCATCCCGGCGAGGCCGTGTCCCTGGCCGATGTCGTGTTCCGGGCCGAGGCCCTGTTCCTGACCGGCTTCGTATCCCAGGCCGACACCGTGGCCTGGGGCGTTGCCGTCACGGGACTGCTCGGGGCCGTCGTCGACGACGGACAGGCGCAGGACCGCTCCGTCGTCGAACGCGGTGATACGGGCACGGGTGCCGTGGGAGTGCTTGACGATGTTGGTGACCGCCTCCTGGACGATCCTGAACGCGGAGGCGTCCACCGTCGCGGGAAGTTCGGTGGTGACGCGCATCTCGATGTCGATCTCGATTCCCGCGGCCGCGGCCGTCTCGCGGAGTGTGCCGACGCTCGACAACGAGACGACCGACCTCGCGTCCTCGTCCGGGGTGCGGAGCAGGGCGACGGTCCTGCGCAGCTCGCTCATCGTGCGGGTGGTGGTGGCCTTGATCAGATCGAGAGCCGCCCGGGTCTGCGACTCGTCGTGGCCGAGCGACTCGCGGGCGACGTCGGCGTGCAGGGAGATGACGGAGGTCGTGTGGCCGATCGAGTCGTGCAGATCCCGGGCGATGGCCAGGCGTTCGGCGTGCAGCCGGGCTCCCGCCTCCTGCCGGTACCGCTGGGCGGTGAGCTCGGCGATCCGTCTCGCTCCCGCCTGCGCGTTCCGCCGCGATCTCAGACTGTCTCCCAGCGCGATCGCCGCGCCCATGAGCAGGATGTGCCCGGCCAGTTCGTAGCCGACGACGAACGAGAAATCCTGTCCCTCGATCAGGCGGAAGAACACCGAGACCACGACCACGACGGTGGCGGTGACGACGGCGTGGACGAGACGCCCGGACTCGGCCGCCGAGAACAGCGCCGCGGTGACGGGGACGGCGATCCCGACGGCCGGATATCCGGCGGCGTAGTAGGCGAACAGCCCCAGGGCGGTGACGGCGAGCACGGTCACCGGATGGCGTCGCCGGGCGAGCATCAGCGCGCCCAGCCCCACGGCCCACAGATGGGCGATCGCGTCCGGGCCCTGCCGTCCTCCCTGGTCGGCGGAGATGACGATCGACACGACGAGGGTGACGCCCGCACCGATCAGGGCGTCCACCGCCCACGGTGGGAGTCTTCTTCGCGCCCGCTCCTCGATCATGAATTCACCCTATGACGCCGTTCCGTCGCTCCGAGTCCCGCGAGAGGTGACGCCGGGAGTCGCCTCTCGACGTACCCGGGTCGAGACCGGACACGGATGCGCCGCGTCCGTGACGCTTCCTAGCGTGAGGCCATGACCTCTCCAAACCCCCGGCCGCGTCAACCACTCGTCCCGAGGCGCCAGGTCCTGGGGCTGCCCGTGACCGCCGTGATCGGACTCGCCCTTCTCGCGGCGCCCCGGGTCGTGCTCCACGACCTGGACCTCATCCACGAGGGTACGTTCGTGAACGCCCTGTTCGTCTTCGTGCCCCCGATCATCTGGATCGCGGTCGTCCTGTGGAAACGGGTGCCCAACCCCTTCCTCACCCTCCTCGTCACGGGGCTGTTCTACGGCATCCTCCTGGCGGTGGGACATCAGGTGCTGTGGGACTCCGCCTTCGGCGGCGCCCCGCCCTCACTCGGTGGAAACCTGAGCGGCCTCGACCCGGCCGCGCAGTCCGTCATCCTGCGCCTCTTCGCCGTGATCAGCAGTGTCTTCACCGGTGTCATCGTCGGAGCGATCACCGGCCTCGTCGCCTGGGGACTCGGCAAGGCCGTTTCCTCAGGTTCCCGGACCCCCTGAACGGGACACGGTCTTCTTGGTGTTCCGTTCAGGTCTTCCCGGTGTCCCGGCCTTCCCCGTGTTCTGGACGGGACGTGGTTTCCCACCTGTCCTGAACGGGCCGTGGCGTTCCCGGTGGCCCGGCGTTCCCGGTGTCCCGGTGTTCCGGAAAGCGCGTGGCGGAGAGCGTCCTCCGCCGTTCGGGGTGCCTTCACGGGCCCGGCCGCAGGTCTCCGGCTTCCGGAAAAGCGTGTCTAGACTGGTTCGCATGATCTCTCGGAGCGAACTGTTCGCGGGTGCCGCCACCTACTACGCGCGCTACCGGCACGGTTACGAAGCAGAGATCATCGAATACATCGCGGACGTGCTGGACCTCGACGACCGGGCACGGGTGCTGGACCTCGGGTGCGGGCCGGGCACGCTGGCGATCCCCCTCGCGGCCCGGGCCGGGGAGATCCTGGCCGTGGACCCCAGCGAGGAGATGCTCGCCGAGGGGGCCCGGTGGGGCACGCCCGGCATCCGCTGGCTGCGAGGCGACTCGTCGACGCTCGGGGAGTTGTCCCTCGGCCCGATCGACCACGTCGTGATGGGCCGTTCCTTCCACTGGATGGAGCGCGACCGGCTGCTCCGTCACTTCGACGACCTGCTCCCCGCGCACGGCGCGGTCGTCCTCGCCGGCCCCACCACCGACCCGGTCGATCCGCCCTGGGAGCCGGTGGTGCAGGCCGTACGGCAGACGTTCGGACTGGAGTGGCGGGCGAACAGCGAGGAGTACGCCCAGAGCGGTCGGCACCACGACGAGGTGCTGCGCGGGTCGGCGTTCCACCGGCTGGAGTCCCGGTGTTTCACCCGTACGGCCCGGCAGTCCGTCGACGACATCGTGGGCTTGCAGCTGTCGTTCTCCTACTCCTCGCCCGCGCGGCTCGGTGAGCGCCTGCCCGCGTTCACGGAGGCGGTGCGTGAGGCACTGGCCGCGGCGAACCCGTCGGGGGAGTGGCGGGAGAAGGTCGTCACCGAGATACTCGTCGCGCGCAGGCCGTGACACGAGTCGTGGTGGCTGACGCGGGCCGTGGCGGCCGCCGCACGCGTGTGTCGAGTTTCGAACGCCCAGTTCGTCCGCGTGCTCGTCGGGGCGTGGCCCTGTGGCGGGGCCGGGGCAGAGGGCCCCGTGGTGGCGAGAATTAAATCTGAGGCGACCGGTGCGCTCGCACCGGTACGCTCCCCGGGCATCTTCCCGCCGTCGGCGACGGCCCGCTCGCGCTGAACAGCACTGAACAGGTGCTGAGCAGGCACGGAGCCGTCGCGGAGTCGGCGGGAAACCACAGGAAGGCTGCGGGAAGGCCGCAGGATGCCGTGGAAGAGGAGATGAACGCCGTTGACCAGGATCGCTGTGACCGGTGTCACGGGCAACCTCGGACGTCTCGTCGTCGAGGACCTGCTCACCAGGGTTCCTCCCCGTGATCTCGTCGCGCTCGCCCGCACCCCGGAGAAGGCGGGTGACCTGCCGGGCCGGGGCGTCGAGGTGCGGCACTGCGATCACGACGACGCCGCGTCCGTCGACGCCGCGCTCGCGGGGGTCGACGTCCTGCTCCTGGTGTCCGGGTCGGACCTGACGCCCGGTGTCCGCGTGCGGCAGCACCGCACCGTCATCGACGCCGCCACCCGGGCGGGGGTGCGCCGCGTCGTCTACACCAGCGGCGCGGGCGCGGAGGACGGCCAAGGCCCCATCGCCGACCACACGGCGACGGAGAAGGCGCTCCGCGAGGCGGGGCCCGCCTACACCGTGCTGCGCAACGCCCTCTACTCCGAGGCGTTCCTGGGAGTCGCGCTGGCCCAGGCGGGGCAGAGCGGTGAGATCACCTCCTCCACCGGCGGGAGGCCGCTCAACACCGCGAGGTTCCGTGACCTGGCGCTGGCGGCGAGCGCGGCCCTCACCGGCTCCGGGCACGAGAACGCGACCTACGAGTTGCGCGGTCCGCTCTGGACCTACCCGGAGCTCGCCGAGGTCCTCACCCGCGTGCTGGGCAGGCTCGTCGAGCATCGGGAGATCACCGACGCGGAGGCCGGTTGGCTGGGAGGCGTGTTCCCGGCGGTACGCGCCGGGGCCCTCGCCGAGACCGGCCCCGACCTCGCGCGCCTGCTGGACCGGCCGCCGTCCGGGCTGGAGGAGACGGTCGGCGCTCTCATCGCGCGTATGGCCGGCTGAGCGGCACCGGGGCCGCCCCCGGCGAACGGCACCCTCAGGCCGGTCCCGACGGCGACCGGCCTGGACGGCGATGGCGACGGCGATCGGCGTGGACGGTGACGGCGATCGGGTCGGTTCCGGCGGGGCCGGGAAACCGATCAGGTCAGATAGTCGCGCAGGGCCCGCGATCGCGAGGGGTGGCGCAGCTTCGTCATGGTCTTGGACTCGATCTGCCGGATGCGCTCGCGGGTCACCCCGTAGGCGCGTCCGATCTCCTCCAGCGTCTTGGGCCGGCCGTCGCCGAGCCCGAACCGCATCGCCACCACCCCGGCCTCACGCTCGGACAGCGCCTCCAGGATCGTGTGCAGCTGCTCCTGCAGCAGCGCGGAGGCGACCGCGTCCTCGGGGGTGATCGCCTCGGAGTCCTCGATGAGGTCGCCGAACTCGCTGTCGCCCTCGGTGCCCAGCGGGCTGTGCAGGGAGATCGGCTCTCGTCCGTACCCCTGGACCTCGACGACCCGCTCCGGGGTCATCTCCAGCTCCACGGCCAGCTCCTCGGGGGTGGGCTCGCGGCCCAGGTCGGTCGTCATCTGCCGGTGCACGCGCGCCAGCTTGTTGATCACTTCGACCATGTGCACGGGGATGCGGATGGTGCGGGCCTGGTCGGCGAGCGCCCGGGTGATCGCCTGCTTGATCCACCAGGTGGCGTACGTGGAGAACTTGAAGCCCTTGGTGTAGTCGAACTTCTCCACGGCGCGGATCAGCCCCAGGTTGCCCTCCTGGATCAGGTCCAGGAACAGCATGCCCCTGCCGGTGTGGCGCTTGGCCAGCGACACCACCAGGCGCAGGTTGGCCTCCAGCAGGTGGTTCTTGGCCCGGTGGCCGTCTTCGGCGAGCCATTCGAGCTCCGCGCGCACGTCGGGCTGGAGCCGGTCGCCGTCGTTGAGACGCTCGGCGGCGAACAGCCCGGCCTCGATGCGCCTGGCGAGCTCGACCTCCTGCTCGGCGTTGAGCAGGGGGATCCTGCCGATCTGCTTGAGATAGTCCTTGACCGGGTCGGTGCTCGCCCCGACGGTCGCCTCCAGGGCTGCGGGCGCCTCGTCGTCGTCGGTCAGGACCAGCTCTTCTTCCTCAACCTCGACAACCTCAACGGTGCCTTCCACGGTGGCGGCTTCCATGGCGTTCACACCTTCCCCAGGTCTGGTCAGATACAACAACCCGTGCAGTTCAAGGTACGTCCCGCGACGGTGTGCTGCGGCGCCTGGCTCGCCGTCGTGTCCTTCGCTGGGAGCGGAGAGCCTCCGCCGCGAGAGCTCTCGCGAAGGGCGCGACCGCCCCGTCACGCCGCCGAACGGCCGCCGGGCCGCCTTTCCCGGCGGGGAAAGGCGGCCCGGCGAATCTTCCGGCGACACTGCGGGGGTTGCCGTGACGGTGGGCGTACGGGGGGAGGGGGAGGGGGAGGGATGAGGCTGGACCCTGCCTGACTTCACCTGACTCCGCCATACCCGGTCGGATCAGGGTAGGTCAGGCCCGATCAGAGCTGACCAGACTTGATCAGGCAGGGAAGTCGTTCGGGTTGACGCCGGTCGTCCGGGCGTTTCCGCCCCGGACCGGGTTGAGGGTCAGGGTCCAGATGGTCGAGCTGGTCGCGGTCGTGGTGAACCTCAGCTTGCTGGTGAAGCGCTGGTAGGAGGGCGCGCCGGTGAACCTGCCCCGGGAGGTGCTGAACCGGTAGCCGGAGGTGAAGAAGATCGTGTAGGTGCCGTCCCTGACGTCGCGGACGGAGGCCGTCGACCGGGCGCGGACGTAGATGCTGATCGCCTTGGACCTGCCACGGACCAGCGTGACGACGGCGTCCCTGCCGCTGCCGTTCTTGACCTTCAGCGTGCCCCGCCCACCGCTGATGCGGTCGTAGAGGATCCTTCCGTTGCCCGGTCGGGCGGCGGCCTCGGTCGAGGAGGCGGTGACGGTTTCCCGGGTCGAGGCGGCCGCGGGAGCCGCGACGGAGCCGGCCAGCAGAACGGCCGCGAGGGCCGCTCCCGCGAGGTTACGTAAATAAATCATTGCGTAAATATGGCCAATTCCTGGTTGCCGGTCAAAGCAATTCATGATCGCAGCGCCTCTTTGGGGGATTTGTGCAGGTTTTCGAACCTCCTGGCCGCGGGCTCGCGCGGTGCTCGGGCTCCAGGGGTCTTGGGAAGCGAAACATCGGACCGTTCCATGAGGGGTGTCCGCTCACGGGGCTGGACCAGCCGCCTGTCGGTCTCTGTCGGTCGATCTATCACTCAAAGCCGTGTGGCAGGCATATTTTTGCGAAAAGAAGTAGAAACATTGCGGACATCTGGCCGCCATCTTATGGTGTGCACAGCGCCGTTCGCCGATCCACCCGGTGACGGCGGTAGCCTCTCCGCCCCCCACCTGGCTGGATCGCGGTGACCGCACGCCCCGCCGGCCGCGGCGATCCGGCCCCGCGTGACGAAGGGTCAGCCGATGAAGACATCCGACCAATCTGTCAGCCGCTTACGCCACACCGGACGACGTGCCCAGATCGTCCTCGCGCTCCTGCTGGCCGCCCTGTGCTGGGCCGGAGCCCAGGCGCCGCTCCCGGCGCGCGGCGCGGCCGTCCCCGAGCAGTCCTCCAACGTTCACCTGTTCTACTACTCCTGGTACGGCAACCCCCAGACGAGCGGTGACTGGCGGCACTGGCAGCAGGGCGGCCACACCCCGCCCGACGACGTGGGCGCCGACCTGTATCCCAGCCTGGGCGCCTACGACTCGGGCGACTACGCGGGCGCCGTCACCAGGCACATGCAGTGGATCAAGCAGGCCGGGGTCGGCGTCATCGTCTACAGCTGGTGGGGTCGCGACAGCTTCGAGGACAGGCTCACCCAGGGGGTGATGGACGCCGCCGCGCGGTACGGCGTCAAGGTCGCCTGGCACCTGGAACCGTACGGCGGGCGCACGGCGGCCTCCACCGTCGAGGACATCCGCTACATCAACACCCGCTACGGCTCCCACCCGGCCTTCTACCGTGACGCCGAGCACGGCAACCGGGCGGCGTTCTACGTGTTCGAGAGCCTGAGGATCACCGACTGGGCCGTGCTCGACCAGGTCACCGCGGGCAACATCGTGCTCGCCCAGACCACCGACACGTCGAAGATCGCGCACTTCTCCGGCATGTACACCTACGACGGGATCGCCGGCGCCACCGCCCCCGGCTGGGCCGACGCGAGCGCGTACGCCAAGCAGAACAACCTGATCTGGGCGCCCTCGGTGGCCCCCGGCTACATCGACGACCGCGCGGTGCCCGGCAACACCACCCCGACCCTCGGCCGCGCCAACGGCGCCACCTACGACCTGGAGTGGTCCAACGCCCTCGACCCGGCCAAGGGCGGCCTGCCGACCTGGGTCTCCATCACCTCGTTCAACGAGTGGCACGAGGGCAGTTCCATCGAGCCCGCCGACTCCACCCCGCCCGCCGGGTTCGGCTACCAGACGTTCGACGGCGCGTACGGCAGGACGGGCGCCGCGGCGGAGACCGCGTACCTGGACCGGACGAAGTACTGGGCGACGGAGTTCGAGACCCGCCGGGGCGGCGGCACGCGGGACACCCAGCCCCCGACCGCGCCGGGCGCCGCGCGCGCCGTCCCGGCGTCCAGCACGAGCATCACGGTGGGCTGGACCGCGGCCACCGACAACGTCGGGGTGACCGGCTACGACGTCTACCGTGAGGCGGGCGCCACCGACGTCAGGGTGGGGAGCACCGCCGGGACGTCGTTCACCGTCACCGGCCTCACGCCGTCGACCTCCTACAGCTTCTACGTGGTCGCCAGGGACGCCGCGCAGAACACCTCGCCGCCCTCCGGCACGGTGACCGCGACGACCGGGCCCCCGCCCGGGTGCTCTCCGGGCACCGGCGACCTGGCCCGGAGCAAGTCGATCACCGCGAGCAGCACCACGCAGAACTACGTGGCGGCCAACGCCGTCGACGGCAACGCGAGCACCTACTGGGAGAGCGCCAACAACGCCTTCCCCCAGTCGATCACCGTTGACCTCTGCGCGCAGGCCACCGTCGGGCGCGTGGTGCTGAAGCTGCCGCCGTCCAGCGCCTGGGGCACGCGCACCCAGACGCTGTCGGTGCTCGGCTCGTCCGACGGCACGACCTTCGACACCCTCGTGTCGTCGCGGGGCCTCACCTTCAACCCGGCCACCGGCAACACCGCGACCGTCACCTTCCCGGCGACGACGAAGAGGTACGTGCGGGTGAACATCACCGGCAACACCGGCTGGCCCGCCGGGCAGCTCTCCTCGTTCGAGGTCTACTCCTCCTAGGGTCTGTTTCATAAGTTGATCACAGCCACTCGTTGATGGCGGCGATGGTCACGGTAGCCTCGTACCGGACGGCGAGCTTGTCGTACCTGGTCGCGACGGCTCGGTGGCGCACGCGCCCAGGTGCCGTCCCGCTGTCAGCGGGACGGCCCGTACACCGTCTCCCACTCGCCATACGGGTGGGCACGTCCCGCCACGGGGCACCAGTGCGCGTGCGCCACCGGATCCCATCGATGAGCTGCCGTTTCGTCCACGTCGGCGGCCTGCCCGACTTCTTGCCGACCGTCGGCAACGGCTCCAGGGCCGCCCACTGCGCGGTGGTCAGATCCCCGCGACTCACCCGGAGACCATTTCAGAAGTGGATCATTCATATGATCCACTTCTGAAACAGGCCTAGTAGACCTCGCTCCTGTTGTTGACGATCTCGTCGAGCAGGGCGGTGGTGTCGGCGTAGCGCTGGGCCGTCGAGCTGTTGACCGGCAGGTCCAGCGTGGCGAAGCCGTACCGGACGGCCTGTCCGACCGTGGTCGTCCCGAGCGCGCGGGTGAGCTTGCTGTCGATCTTCGTCGAGGCGTTGATCTGCCGCGCGGCCAGGTCGAACAGAGTCGCCAGCAGCTGGAATCTGGCGGGACCAGGCTGTGGACCGCCGGCCGAGAGCACCGCGTCGGCCTCGGTGTTGTCGAGCGCCCCGTTCGCGGAGCTGTCGAACCGCTGGTAGGTGGCCTGGACCCGGGCCGGCAACTCGGCTGTGCGGGCCTGGGGGTGGGTCTTCCAGTAGCCGTGCGAGCGCGGGTCACGGGTCGGTGTGACCTCGGTGATCGTCGTGGTGGCCGATGCGGCCACCGGCTCGTAGGTGCAGCCGTTGGCGTTGCCGTACGCCACGGAGGCGTGGTCGGTCAGCTTGTCCCCGGCGACGAACAGCAGGCTGGGCCTGGCCGTGAACTGCACCGACTGGTCACCGCTCGCGGCCAGCTCGCCCAGCGACCACGTCAGCGTCGTCGTCCCGTCGGCGTTGCGGGTGACCCCGGTGGGCTTGGGGCCCGTGCCCTGGTCGAGGGCCTGGCTGTAGTAGACCCCCTTGGGGAGCGTGTCGGTCAGGACGACGCCGGTGGCCTTGCCGCTGCCGACGTTGGCGACCTTCAGGTCGACCGTGATCGCCTCGCCCGCGTTGACCGTGGCGGTCGCGCGCTTGTCCAGGGTGAGCTTGGGCGCGTGGACCTTGGTCGAGGCGGTCGCGGAGTTGTTCGCCGTGTTGGCCTCGGCTCCACCGGCGAGGTCCTTCGCGGTCACCTCGGCCTTGTTGGTCAGGACCTTCGCGTCCTCGGTGTCGCAGGGGATCTCATAGGTGAATGCCTCGGTCTTCGTGCCGCCTGCGCCGAGCTGCCCGACCTGACGCGTCTGGACGTCGCCGGTCGGCGGGGTGTCCTTCACGCTTGTCTGGGTCGCTGCGCCTGTGCCGATGTTGTCCAGCTTGACCTGATAGGTGAGGGTGTCGCCGGGCTCGGCGTCGGCCTTGTCGACGGCCTTGTCGATGGCCAGGTCGGGGTTGTAGAGGTTGAAGAAGGACATCTCCTGCCGGATCGCGGTGTCGAAGGTCAGTTCCGGCTCCACGTCACCCCCGGCGCCTCCGCAGGCGGGCGCGCCCGCGGGCCAGACGCTACAGGCCCAGCCGACGCGGTCGGGGGACTGTGCCCTGAACCTGATCGCGGGCCAGTCGTTGTGGTCCGTGAGCGTGGTCAGGCCGCCCGCGTCGTTGATGTTCACCGGCTGGTTCGTCGTGTCGATGATCGGGACGTTGGTGCCGGCCGTGCGGTTGTCGTTCCAGTTGAGCGGCCCGTTGCCGGCGCCGGCTCGGATCACGGGGTCGCCGCCCGGGTTGGCGACGTTGGGGGCCCACCAGAACGTCCAGTCCGTGCCGTCGCTGATGCCCGCTGTCTCGTTCAGCCCGCCTTCGACCAGTTGGGGCAGCCCGCCGTCGGACAGGTCCAGCCGCACCGCGCCCACCTTCCAGTCGCGGAACTCGTCGACCAGCAGCGGCGGCGCGCTGTTGGGGATGCCCGTCTGGAAGAAGTAGTTCATGACGCTGAGGTAGTTGGGCTTGTGGTTGACGTTCTCGTTGCCGCCGTGCCGCAGGGCCATGGCGTGGAAGAGCTCGTGCAGGATGGTGCCGGCCTGGTCCTGGTCGGTGCCGACATTGGCGTCGACATCGCCCGTGCCCCGGGTGAGCACCTGCACGTCCGTCGTGTGGGCGCTGGTGGTGTCGCACCTGCGGTTGTTGCCGACGTGGATCTGGGTTCCGGTGGTGACGTCGTCTCCGGCCGCGGTCGTCTGCAGCATGCCGTCGCCGCCGTAGTCGGCGGTGAAGTCGGCCACGCACATGGTCCGCCAGTCACCGAGAGTGACGATGAAGTCCTTGTTGTTGTCACGGACGGGTTCGCAGCACTGGCCGGAGGTTCCGAAGGCGTTCAGCAGGCGGTGCGCGAAGATCCCGTAGTGCGCGTAGGGGGCGAGCTCGGCCGGGAAGTTGGCGGTGCGCGCGTTGCGGAAGTCATTGGTGTTCAGGCCCAGCTGGGCCTGTTCGGCCAGTTGCGCGCCCTCCCGGTAGATGAAGTCGATGCCGTCCTGACGCGTCCCCGGGTAGGGGCAGGGACTCGTGGCCGCGATGGGCGCGTCCTCCAGGGCGTTCTTGACCAGGGTGATCGCGCCCGCCTTGGGCTCGTGCGAGTGCCTGGTGGCGGGGGCGGTGTCCTCCATGTAGTCGAGCTGCAGGATGACCGTCTTGCGGCACGGGTCGGCGCCGAGCGCGGGCAGATCGACGAGCACGTCACCGGCCGCGTTCCTGATGCCGGACAGCTCGATGAGGTCCGGGATGCCGTCGAGGTCGGTGTCCGGCATCTCGGCGCTGGCGGTGATACCGATCTTGGTGATCCGGCCGTCGTTGTTGCGGGGGATGCCATGGTCGCCGTCGCCCTGGATGCAGGACTGGCCCTTGGCCGTCCGGCCGTCGGACCAGACGCACGGGGTGCCGAAGACGAGCTGGTCGCCCGAGAGTGTGCCCGAGCGCAGGTCGTAGGTGAGGTTCAGCTCCCAGTCCTCGTTGTTGGGGCTGATGTCCATCCGGTCGGAGTTGGTGTTGAAATCGCTGTCGTAGTCCCACATCGCGACCGTGATGTCCACGGTGGGCTTGTCGCCGGGCCAGTTCTCGTAGGTGAAGGTCCAGCCGCCGGGTGCCTCGGGCAGGCCGCGGGGCTCGAACTCGTCGTCCTCGATGCGGGGGCCCGTCACCAGCGGGCCATCGGCGATCTTCACCCTGGGGAAGTAGTCGCCGTCGCCCACCCCTCCGCTGTCCGGGTCCTCGACCTGGAAGAGGTACTCGATCTCGAAGATGATCTTGATGCCGGGAGGCGCCGCCGCCGCAGGAGTGGCGATGAGCGGTATGGAGGCCAGGAACAGCGCCAGCATCGCCGCGAATGACAGGCCGGCTTTCGTTCTTAAGCCCATGATGTCCTCCCCTGGAGCGCTGCCAGAAGAGCATCGTCCGTCGTGGGCCGGTCCGGCGCCTGAGTACCCCCGTACCCAAATCTCACTGGTTGCGCATTGTGTCCACGTAGAGGTCCCAGAAGCGCTTGGTGTCGACCTCGAAGACGATCGTGGCCTTCCGCGTGCCGGCCGGGTTGCCGGGCGCCTTGGATTCGCCCAGGTTGTAGCCGAGGGAACGGCCGTAGTCGGGTCCCATGCCGGGGTCGATGTATCGCTCCTCCGACCGCTTGACGAGCGTGCGGTCCAGGAAGACTCCGGCGGCGATGGCGTCCCGGACGAAGGTGCCCTGGCCGCGCTGGACGTCCTTGAACATCTTCTTGATCGGGGTCTCGGCTCCGGTGACGACGCGGTCGTACTGGGCGCGGCCGTAGGCGACCTTGAGTGCGACGTCGTGGGGGACGATGATCTGCTTCTTGAAGGGCGTGCGAAGGACGATCTTGGCGGCCTCGGGGTCGAACCACCGGTTGAACTCGGCGCCCGGGGTGACGTTGCCCGGGGTATCGAAGGCCCCGCCCATGTAGATGACCTCCTTGACCAGGGGGACGATCTCCGGGTGGGTCTTGACGGCAAGCGCGATGTCGGTGGCGGGGCCCAGGACGAAGAGGGGGACCTTGCCGGGGTTCTTCTTGACCTGGTCGGCGATGAAGTCGGCGGCGGGGCCGGGGGCGGGCTCCGCCGTACGCCTCGACGTCCCAGTGGGACTTGGGACGCGAGCCTTCCCAGGCGCCGGTCCAGGGGGCCTTGCCGTACAGGTGGTTCTCGCCCTTGAGCCCGTCGAGGCGGCCGGGCACGAGAGGTTCACCGGCGCCGGGGACGACGGGGATGTCCACGCAGCCGATGAGTTCGAGCTGGCGCAGGGCGTGGGCGGTGCCCTCCTCGACCCGGGTGTTGCCGGTGACGACGGTCAGGCCGAGGAAGTCGGCCTTCTTCCTGGCGGTGAGCATGAATGTGGCGACGGCGTCGTCGTTCAGCTGGCCCATGTCCACGTCGAGGATGACCTGCTCGCGCTGCCGAACCCGCCGATCACGGGCTGGGCCGCTCCCGGGGCGGGCTGACCACCAAGCTGCACCTGGCCGTCGAGCAGGCCAGAAGCTGTTGTCGCTGATCATCACCGCTGGTCGACGTGGAGACTCTCCGCAGTTCCAGTCCGTGCTGGAGCGAATCAGCGCGCCTCGGCTCGGATCGGGACACCCGCGCAAACGCCCCGACAAGGTACGTGCCGATAAGGCGTACGGCTCCCACGTCAACCGCGCCTACCCGCGTAGACGCGGTATCAGCTGCACGATCCCGGAGAAGACCGACCAGATCCGCCACCGCAAGAACCGGGGCGGCCGTGGCGGCCGGCCACCCAAGTTCTGTAAGAGCGACTACCGGGAGCGTCATGCCGTGGAATGCGGCATCAACCGGCTCAAACGCCACCGAGCCGTCGCGACCAGGCACGACAAGCTCGCCGTCCGGTACGAGGCTACCGTGACCATCGCCGCCATCAACGAGTGGCTGTGATCAACTTATGAAACAGGCCCTAGACACCCTCCGCGCGAGCGGTCGGCCGTACCGGCACCGAAGCGGTGCCGGTACGGCCGGAGCGCGCCTCCTCAGGCCGCCCCGCGTCAGGGGCAGGCCGTGCCGAGATCAGGCCGTGCCGAGATCAGGCCGTGCCGAGATAGGTCGCGCCGGGATCGGATCGCGTCGAGGCCGGGCGCGCCTCCTCAGGTCGCGTCGAGGTCGGGGCGCGCGAGGTCAGGCCGTGCCGGGATCAGACCATGCCGGGATCAGACCATGCCGGGATCAGGCCGTGTGGGGATCAGGCCGCGTCGAGGCGGGCCAGCTCCTCGGCCGACAGCTTCACGTCGACCGCGCCGACCGAGTCGCGGATGGTCTCCGGACGCGAGGAGCCCGGAATCGGGATCACCACCGGCGCCTTGGCGAGCATCCACGCCAGGCACACCCGCTGCGGGCTCACCCCGTGGGCCCGGGCGACGTCCGCGAACACGGCGAACCGCGAGCCCAGCTCACCGGCCTGCGAGATCCCGCCCAGCGGGCTCCACGGCAGGAACGCGATGCCCAGCTCCGCGCACAGCTCCAGCTCGGGCTCGCTGGAGCGGAACGACGGCGAGAACTGGTTCTGCACGCTCACCAGCCGCCCGCCGAGGATCTCGTTGGCCAGCCGGATCTGGTCGGGATCGGCGTTCGAGACGCCCGCGAAACGGATCTTGCCCGCGTCGAGCAGGTCGCGGATCGCCCCGACCGACTCCGCGTACGGGACCTTCGGGTCGGGGCGGTGGAACTGGTAGAGCCCGACGGCCTCGACGCCGAGGCGGGCGAGCGACGCGTCGCAGGCCCTCCTCAGGTGGTCGGGCGAGCCGTCCAGGGTCCACGAGCCGTCGCCGGGGCGCACGTGGCCGCCCTTCGTGGCGATCAGCACATCGGACGTGTCGCCGCCGTAGGAGGCCACCGCGCGGGCGATCAGGGACTCGTTGTGGCCGACCTCGTCCGCGCCCACGTGGTAGGCGTCGGCGGTGTCGATCAGCGTCACGCCCGCCTCCAGCGCGGCGTGGATCGCCGCGACCGAACGCTGCTCGTCGGGGCGTCCCTCGATCGACATCGGCATGCCGCCGAGGCCGATCGCGCTGACCTGGACGTCGCCGATTCGGCGTGTCTGCATGGGAGTTCCTCCTCGGAGATCGGTTGGTACGGCCTTCACCCTCTCCTGCCCCCGATTAAGCTGTCCAATAGAAGAAACCGATGCCTTTCAGCGGTCCAGGTGATGAATACGTGGAACTACGGCAACTGGAGTACTTCGTCGCCGTCGCCGAGGAGTGCCACTTCACCCGCGCGGCGAACCGGCTGCGCGTCGCCCAGTCCGGCCTGTCGGCCTCGATCCGCTCGCTGGAGCGCGAGCTGGGCGCCTCGCTGTTCCTGCGCAGCACCCGGCAGGTCGAGCTCACCCCCGCCGGGAGGGCGCTGCTGGTCGAGGCCCGGCGGGCGCTGTCGGCGACCGACGCGGCCAGGGACGCCGTCGCGGCGGTGCGGGGCCTGCTCCGCGGCAGCCTGGCCATCGGCTCGCTACAGTGCCTGCACGCGGTGCACCTGCCGGCCGTGCTCGCCCGCTTCCTGGCCGCGTACCCCGGCCTGGAGATCCGGTTGCGCCAGGGGGGATCCGGCGAGCTGATCGAGCAGGTGCGCACCGGGCGGCTGGACCTGGCGTTCGTCTCCCGCCCGGCCCGCTGCCCCGACGACGTCGTGGTCGGGCCGCTCGCGGACGAGCCGCTCGTCCTCGCCTGCGCGCCCGATCACCCGTTCGCCTCCAGAGAGAAGGTCGAGCTTCCGGAGCTGGGGGCGGAGCGGTTCGTGGACTTCCAGCCGGACTGGGGCACCCGGGACCTGGCCGACGACGTGTTCGCCGCCGCGGGCGTCGAGCGCCGCGTCTCGCTGGAGGTGAACGACGTGCACTCGCTGCTCGACCTGGTGACCTTCGGGCTCGGCGTCGCGCTCGTGCCGCGGTCCTTCGCGGTCAAGACCGACCGGGTGCGCTTCGTCGGGCTCGCCGGGGCCGTACCGGCATGGGAGACCGTCACCGTGACGGGCGACCCGACGAGCGCGGCGGCGGCCGCGCTGCTGCGCGAGGTCCACGAGGCGAGGGGCGGCCGGACCGCGCCGGAACCCATCACCTGAGTGTGCGGTACGGGCCGGCTCACTTGAACGTGCAGTAGAGGCCGATCTCGCTCAGCTCGGCGGCGGGACCGTCCGCAGCGGCGTGCCGTCCGGGCGGTAGAAGCGGACCGCCTCGTCCGGCCCGGAGTGGACGACCGAGGCCGAGCCGGGGCCCCAGACGTAGTCGGAGCGGTGGTCGTCGCCCGGCACCCGGGTGACGCGGGCGGTGCGCGAGACCACGTCCACGATCACGAAGCCCCTGGTGCGCTGCTCCTCCCCGAGCCGTCCCACGACCCTGGTACCCGTCCACGCGTTCGGGATCCCCCGCCCGTACGGGGGAGATATCGGGCATGGTCTGGCTTTCTCTCCGAGGAGTCCATTCGAGATCACCAATTATGAAGATTTACTCGCCTAAAGTAGAGATCTCTGGAGAAGAGATGCGGACTTCTCCGGGCGCCGCGCCCACGTGGCGCGGAGTCCGTGTCTCACTACGGGAAACCACCCGGACGTGAAAAGCTTGAACACTCACCGACCGGCCGGTCGCGGTTGAAGGGAGCGAACTTGCGCGTTGTTCGGGCGACGGGCGAACAAGCCGAGGGTCAGAGCCCGGATCACCGGCAGGCCGGGCCCACCGTGGTCCGCATGCTGGTGGGCGCGCAGCTCCGGAAGCTGCGCGAGAACGGCCACATCACGCGCGAGGAGGCCGGAGAGGCGATCCGCGCGTCACATTCCAAGATCAGTCGCCTGGAGCTGGGGCGGACCGGCTTCAAGCAGCGCGACGTGGCCGACCTTCTCACCCTCTACGGGGTCGTCGCCGACGCCGAGCGCGCCCCGCTGCTCGCCCTGGCCGCGGAGGCCAACAGGCCCGGCTGGTGGCAGGCCTACGGCGACGTGGTGCCCCCCTGGTTCGACGCCTACCTCGGGCTGGAACAGGCCGCCTCTCTCATCCGCAGCTACGAGGTCCAGTTCGTCCCCGAGCTGCTGCAGACCGAGGAGTACGCCCGCGCCCTCATCCGGCCCGCCTGCGCGGGCGCCCCGGAGGCCGAGATCGAGCGCCGTGTCGCCCTGCGCATGGAGCGCCAGCGGCTCCTCACCCGGCGGGAGCCCGCCACGCTCTGGAGCGTCGTCGACGAGGCCGTGTTGCGCCGCCCCGTCGGAGGTCCCGAGGTGCTGCGCGCCCAGCTCCGGCACCTCACGGAGATCGCCGAACTCGGCCACGTCACCCTCCAGGTGATGCCGTTCAGCGCCGGAGCGGCCGCGGCGGCGACGGGCCCCGCGACGATCCTGCGTTTTCCCGAGGGCGAGCTTCCCGACGTGGTCTACCTCGAACAGCTCACCGGCGCCATCTACCTGGAGAAGCTCACCGACGTCGAGCGCTACTGGCACGTCATGAACCGCCTGGGCATCGAAGCCGAGCAACCGGCCGCGACGCCGGCCATCCTGCACCGCATCCTCAAGGACACCTGAGCCGGGGCACGGAGGAGACCGCCCCGGAAGCCCCGTGGCGGTCAGGGGTCGCGCCGGATGCGACGGCCGGTGACCTCGGTGGCGGCGATCCTCACGTACAGCTCCCGCTCGCCTCCCGCCCACGGCCGGACGCCCAGGGCCGCGAGGGCGGCACGGTCCTCCTCCGAGGAGACATGGTGGACCCCGCCGCGCACCAGCACGCTCCAGCCCTCGCGTCCGGCGTCGTCGATCCGGTCGACCTCGAAGGCCACCTTGGACTCGACCCCCTTGACCCCGGTGCGCAGGGCGTCGTCGAGCGGGCCGCCGAAAGCGGTGCGAAAGATCACCGAGCTGCCGTGCAGGGCGTAGTTGACCGGCATGATCACCGGCCCGTCGATCTCCTCGAAGGCGATCCGGCCCACCCCGCCTGGGGTGATGAGCCGCAGGCACTCGTCTCGGTCCAGCTTCTCCATCCGGGGCCGGGAGTCCGGGCGGCCCCGGTCCGGCGGCAGGTCGAGGTTCCCGCCGAGCAGCTCCTCGGGCTTGGTGTCCAGGGCGGTGGCCACGCGGTTCACGGTGCCGGTGTTCGGCGAGGCCACGGCGTCCTCCAGGTAGGCGAGATAGCCCGGGTCGATCCCGGCCCGCCTCGCCAGCTCGTCCCGGGTGAGGCCGAGGTCCTCGCGCCGCCTGGCGATCCGGCGGCCGAGGTCGCCCGGGGCCGATACGTGTCCAGTCATGGGATTCTCCAGCTGAGAAGATCGATGTCGCTGCGAGTCCGGGGCTCCTCCGGCTCCGCGCCCCCCGATCGGCATCACCTGAGGCCTCCCCTGAGTCGCGCGCCCCTAATCCGGCGCGCGGACGACCCGCCCCGCGGCCCCACCTGGGGGAGCCTCTCCGTCCCCGGCACGCGCGGGGTGACGTGGCGTCTACGATGGGCTTTCTTGGGAAGCGCTTTCCGAAGGGTGGCGGAGGGGGAACCTCGATGAAGTTGGCGTTCAGCACGCTCGGCATGCCGGGGCAGGGCCTGGGCGAGGCCGTCGCGACGGCGGTGGAGTACGGGTGCGCCGGGCTCGAACTCCGCCTCCACCCCGACACCGGGGTCCACGCCGGGCTCTCCCCGGCACGGCGTGCGGCGGTTCGCGCGATCCTCGCCGGGTCGCCGGAGGGTCACCCGGCAGCCACGGGGGCGCCGGGTGGCCACCGGAAGGGCGCCGGGTCGTCAGGTGGCCGCTCGGAGGGTGCCGGGGTGCCGGGTGGTCACCCGGAGGGCGCTGGGACGCCGGGTGGTCACCCGGAGGGTGCCGGGGCGCCGGGCGACGGCGGGCGAGGCGTGCCGGGCGACGGATGGGAAGGCATGCCGGGCGCTGGAGGGGAGGGCGCGACGGGCGCCGCGCGTCCCGCCGGTGGCGGCCCGTCCGTGACCGTCCGGCCGGAGGTCTCCGCCCTCGCCGGATACGTCAGGATCGCCACGGCGGGACCGGACGAACCCGTCGTGCGGGCGCTGCGGGACGACCTGGCGCTCGCCGCAGACCTGGGCGCGCCCGCCGTGCGGGTGTTCCCCGGGGGAGACGACGTCGAGACGGGGGCGCGGAGGCTGCGCGCGGTCGCGGACCTGTGCGTGGAGTCGGGGGTGCGGGTGCTGGTGGAGACCCATGACGCGATGCCGACCGGTGCCGCGGTCGGACGGCTGCTGGACGCGGCGGGCGTTCCCGAGGCGGCGGGCGCGCTGTGGGACGTACTGCACCCGTGGCGGCACGGTGAAGAGCCCGCGGAGACCCTGGCGGCGCTGGCCGGGCGTCTGGCGTACGTGCAGATCAAGGACGCCGTCTCGGCCACCGACACGACCCCGGTGCCGATGTGGGCGGGCGGGGTCCCCCTCGACGAGTGCGGCGAGCTGCTGCGCGGTTTCGGGGGCTGGGTCTCCCTGGAGTGGGAGCGCGTCTGGTACCCGCACGTGGCGCCGGTGGAGGAGATCCTTCCCGGGGCCCGCGAGTGGGTCGCCCGCTTCTCGTCGTGACCGTCGCCACGCATGGTGCCCGGCCGCGCCGAGCGGGAAGTCGCCTCGTGCGCGGCCGTGCGCGGCTTGCGCGGTCGTACACGGCTTGCGCGGTCGTGCGCGGCCTACGCGGTCGTGCGCGAGGCCGTCAGCCCGCGTGCGGGACGGCGGGCCACTCCGGGTAGAGGAGGGCGTTGATGCCGAGCGCCGCCGCGGCGCGGACGTTGACGGCCCGGTCGTCGAGGAAGGTGACGTCACCGGGAGCGGCGTCGAGGTGGCGCAGGACCTCCTCGAAGATGGCGGGGTCGGGCTTGGACAGGCCCATGCGGCAGCTGTAGAAGCGGTGGGCGAACGCCGCCGACCAGGGGGCGTCGTCGATGGCCGCGGCCAGCGGCTCGGGGGCGTTGGACAGCAGGGCGAGCCTGTGGCGTCCGGCGAGGTCCTCGATGCCGCGCAGGGTCTCCGGGTTCAGGTGGAACCAGCTCTCGACGTCGGCCGCGTCGAGCTTGGCGACGAGCGGGTCGTCGTCGGCGAGCGACCTGCCGAGAACCGCGCCCCAGTACAGGTGGGAGGCCTGGCCGAGGTCGTAGGCGTCGCGGTGGCGCCAGTAGCGGTCGCGGAAGGCCGCCTGGTCCTGGCCGAGCAGCTCCGCCATGGAGGCCGTCGCGTCGGAGGGCTGCGGCATGGAGATGACCTCGCCGTAGTCCAGCAGCATCCATGTGGTCACGGGCTCTCCTCGTCCTCGGAACGGTCCTGCGCCGGCGGCTCCGGTGTCACCCCGATGTGGCGGGCGGGCCCCGCCCGCCCGGCCCTGACGCGTCGCGCGCTCGGCGGGACGGGGATGATCATTGATCGTTCGGGGCCGTTCCGGAACTCTTTCGTGTTCATTCGATCGTACTTCGTGTTTGATTTCAAGACGTAGATCTCGGCCGCCCCGGCGGGAACGGGATTCCGGCGTCGTGTCCCCGGCCGTACGCCTGCCCGGTGTCATGTGTCTGCCGGTTCGCCGTGTGCCGGTCGGTCGCCGCCGTTCCGGTTCGTCGCGCGCCGGTGGTGCCGCCGGGCCTTGAGGCGGTTGCCGCAGGCGGCCATCGAGCACCAGCGGCGGGTGTTGGCCCGGCTGTGGTCGACGAGGAACAGGCGGCAGTCGTCGTTGGCGCACGGGCGCAGGCGGCCGGGCAGGGTCTCCTGGAGGTGTGCCCAGGCCAGTACGCAACGCAGGCCGAACGGGTCGGCGGAGCCGGTGTTCAGCTCCCAGCGCACGCCGTCGTCGCCGACCGACGGGGTCTGCGACACCCCTTCGAGGAAGGGCTCCAGGGCCCGGGCGGGTTCCTCGCCCCTGACGACGCGGGCGACCGCGTCCCTGACGCGGCGGGCCGAGGCGACGGCGGCCGGTGAACGGGGCAGGTCGCGTTCGCCCAGCCATCGGGCCGCCTCGCGCCGGTCCTCCAGCGCGTCCGTGGGGACGCCGTCGACCACGGGTGTGGTGTTGAGCAGTTCCACGAGGAGGTCAACGTCCGCTGTAACCACCTTGAGCATGTTGACAGGTTAGCAGTGGTGGTGCTTCGCTGGCCGTGAATAACTCCCTCGACGACTCAAAGGGGTTAGGCATGAATGAGATGGTCCACTACCGCACCGCCGTCGTACGCGGGCAGGAGATCTTCTACCGTGAGGCCGGGAACCCGGACGCGCCGATCCTGCTCCTGCTGCACGGCTACCCGACGAGCTCCCACATGTTCCGTGACCTCATCCCGAGGCTGGCCGCCCGATACCGGCTCGTCGCGCCCGACCACCTCGGCTTCGGCTACTCCGCGATGCCGTCCGTGGACGACTTCGACTACACCTTCGCGAACCTGGCAGAGCTCACCACCGCCTTCACCGAGCGGCTCGGCCTGTCGCGCTTCGCCATGTACGTGCAGGACTACGGCGCGCCCATCGGCTGGCGGCTCGCCACCGCTCACCCGGAGCGTGTGACCGCGATCGTCACCCAGAACGGCAACGCCTACCTCGACGGCCTGGACGAGGACTTCTGGGCCCCGATCCGGGCCTACGGCACCGACCCGTCCCCGGCCACCGAGGCTCCCGTCCGTCAGTTCCAGACACTTGAGGCGATCCGCCGGCAGTACACCCACGGCGTCCCCGACGAGACCCTCGTCAGCCCCGACACCTGGCATCACGACTTCGCGCTGCTGCGGCGTCCGGGCAACATCGAGATCCAGCTCCGGCTCGCCCGCGACTACGTCACCAACATCGACCTCTACCCGGCCTTCCAGGAGTACTTCCGCGCGAGCCGGGTTCCGCTGCTCGCCGCCTGGGGAGCCCACGACGAGATCTTCGGGCCGGACGGCGCCACGGCCTTCCGGCGTGACCTGCCCGACGCGGAGATCCACCTGCTTCCCACCGGTCACTTCGCGCTGGAGAGCCACGGGGCCCAGATCGCCCGCCTCGTCGACGACTTCCTCGGCCGCAGGCTTCCCCGCTGACCGCCGGTTACCGGCTACCGGCCACCTTCGGCGTGTCAGGAGGGCCGAAGGAGGGAGGATGGGCGCGGCACGTGACGCACGACGCCGTACGACGAGGAGAACCGATGATCCGCCGCTGGAATCCACCCGGCCCGGCCGCGCCGCTCGGCCGGTACAGCCACCTGGCCGCCGCGCCCGCCGACCACGAACTGCTGATGATCTCCGGTCAGGTCGGCGTCCTGGAGGACGGCACCCTCGCTGGCCCGGACGCCGAGTCGCAGGCGCGCCAGGTCTTCGCCAACATCGAGAGCCTCCTGCGCTCCGCGGGCGCCGGTCCCGAGCACCTGGTCAAACTGTTCACCATGCTCTCCGGCACCGAGCACCTGGCGGGCTCGCGCGCGGCGCAGGGCGAGGTGTTCGCCAGGTGGTATCCGCGGGGGGACTTCCCCGCGCACTCGCTGATCGTGGTCGCCGCGCTCGCCGCCCCCGGACTCGTCATCGAGGTCGAGGGCGTCGCCGCCGTCCCGCGCGGCTGACTCCGGCTCGTCCTTCCGCCCGCCCCGGGCCGTCCTTCGCCGTCGGCCGCCGCCGATCCACTCGTTCGTGGTCCGTGCGGGAGCGTCCCGCCTTCCCCACAAGGCCTCAGGGCTCCCCGCCCGCGCCTCGGGGTTCCCGTCCGGGCCTCAGGTGGTGGTGATCGTCAGGTCCGCGCGGGCGCGGACGTCGTCGCGGAGGTGGAAACGCTCCTCCTGGGCCGCCCAGCGGTTCCAGTGCGGGGCGTAGAGATCGCCGTCGCGTTCCAGCGCGCGGGCCTTGCGCACCTCGTCGGCCGCCTCCAGCCACAGCAGGCCGCTCAGGTACGGCGCGGCGGCGAGGGCACCGGAGCCGGTGCCGTCGAGGACCAGGATCCCGGTGGCCGGGACCTCGTGCCACTCCGCGTAGGCGCCCTCCGCCCAGTCGTAGCGGCGCCACCGCGCGGGCCGGTCCAGGCTCAGCGGTCGCAGGACCCACCCGACCAGCGCGTCGACCCCTCCCAGCAGGCCGTCCCACCCCGGGTAGAGGTCGTCCATCCGTACGACGGGCGCGGCCAGTTCCGCGGCCACGGCGGTGGCGAGGGTGGACTTGCCCGACCCCGAGCGTCCCTCGACCGCCAGGACGCGGGTGCGGCCCGCACGGGTGGGGCGGGTGCGCAGCCAGCGCGAGATCCGCGGCATGTGGCCGTTCACGTCGGTGTCACGGGGGCCGGGGTGGCTCACGGTGCAGCACTCCCGGGGCTCACGGCGCGCTCCGGGCGACCTCGCGAGCGCGCTCCGGGCGACCTCACCGGCGTACTCCGGGTGACCGGAGGGCGCGGTCACGCGCTCCGGCGGGTGCGCCAGCGGGTGAGGATCTCGCGGTCGGAGTCGCGCTCCTCGACGTCGCGGCGGCGCTGCTCGTCCTCGTCCTGGGCCAGGGCGAGCCAATCGGAGTATTCGGGGTCGTCACGGTCTATGTCGCGGGTGCCGTCGATCTTGGTGCCGTTGGCCAGCGTGGTCGTCGCGGGGACGCGGAGGGTGCCTCCCGGCAGCATGGTCACGTTCATGGCGTGGCCTTTCCGTCGTCTCTCTGTCCGCTGTTCGCCCAGCATAGCTCCGGGGGTCGCGGCACGCCCACGGTCACCCGATGCCGTACTGCCCCGACAGCTGGTGATACACCCGTTCGGCCTCCGCCTCCGCGCCGATCAGGTGGAGCAGCCGGGTCGCCCTCCGGGTGAGCACGCAGGCGAAGGCCTCCGCGAACAGTTCGGTGACGTCGTCGCGGTAGGGCGGCCGGAGGCGGCCGCGGGCGCGGGCGTGCAGGTCGGTCCAGAACGGGGAGTGCGAGGGCAGCCGGTCCATGTGGTCGGTGGCGTGGCCGATCTCGTGCCCGCACACCGACACCGAGGGCGAAGGGGCGCTCCCCACCCCGATCCGCCGCTGCCGGGGGTCGTAGACGCCCGCGCTGCGTTCCCAGAGGCCCGCCTGCAGGGGCAGCGCGACGCCGCGCAGCCATTCGAAGCCGGGAAGGTCGGGCACCGATCCGGGCCCCACCACGATGCCGCCGCTCAGGTGGGTGGTCAGACGGGTGGCGAGAGCCTGCGGCACGGCCGCCAGCGTCAGTATCGCGAGGAGTGTTTCCGCCGGTGGGAACGTGCCAGGCTCCCAGGTGCGCGTCAGCCGCACCTCCAGTGGGCCGACGTGCAGCCAGCCGGGGCGTCCTCTGCTGTGGTCGGCCAACGCAGCCGCTTCTCCTGGATCGGGGGGATCGGGGGCCGCCACGGCTTGCGGGCCGGGCCGGGCGATCCGGTCCGCGGGCCGCGACGGTGATCACGCGAGACTACCTCTCCCGCGCCCGGCCCGTGCGAGGAGGTGTTCGCGGGCGCGGGCGCGGTCGCGGTGAGGGTGTCCGGCAGGGCGTTCTCGCGAGCTTCCGGTCCGGCGACCGTCCAGTACGGCGACCGTCCGGTACGGCTCCGCCTACCGGTGTCCGGCCAGGACGGCGTGGTGGTCGGAGCCTTCCCGGTCGTCCGGGTCGGCGTGCACGGTGGCGGCACCCAGCCGGGGCAGGTGGTGGATCAGCCGGTGCTCGGCCTCCACCGACACGGCGTGCGCCTGGAGCAGCGACAGGTCCTCGCCGACCACGATGTCCACCTCGGCGCGCAGCGTGTGGCCCACCCAGCGCAGTCGCACCGATCCCACCCGCCGCACGCCGGCGGTGGCGGCCAGGATCCGCTCCGCGCTGTCGACGAGCGCCGGATCGACCGCGTCCATCAGCCGGTGGTAGATCTCGCGGGCCGCGTCCCTGAGCACGAGGCAGATGGCCACCGTGATCAGCAGGCCGACGATCGGGTCGGCGATCGGATAACCCAGTGCCGAACCGCCCGCGCCGAGCAGCACGGCCAGCGAGGTGAGGGCGTCGGTTCGGGCGTGCAGCCCGTCGGCGACCAGCGCGGCCGATCCGATCCGGCGCCCGACCGCGATCCGGTAACGGGCCACCCACTCGTTGCCCGCGAAGCCGATCACGGCCGCCGCGGCGACCCAGCCGATCGCCCGTACCTCCTGGGGGTCGACCAGGCGCCGCGCGGCCTCGTACCCGGCGAGCGCGGCGGAGGCGGCGATGACCAGGACGATGGCGATCCCGGCCAGGTCCTCGGCCCTGCCGTAGCCGTAGGTGAACCTGCGGGTGGCCGCCCGGCGCCCGAGGGAGAAGGCGATCGCCAGCGGCAGCGCGGTCAGCGCGTCGGCGACGTTGTGCAGCGTGTCACCGAGGAGGGCGACCGAGCCGGAGAAGACGACGATCACCGCCTGGACGGCGGCGGTCACCATGAGCACGGCGAAGGAGACGGCCAGTACGCGCATCCCGCGACTGCTGGACTCCAGGGCGGTGTCGGTCTTGCTCGCGCTGTCATGGCTGTGCGGGGTGAGGGCGTGACCGACCCGTGAGAGCAGCCTGCCGAGCCGACGGCCCGTCGGTCGTCGGTCGTGGCCGTGTTCGTGATGATGCCCGTGGCCGTGCTCCCGAGACTCGCGGGCGTCGTCCCGTCCGTGCCCGTGCCCGTGCCCGTTCTCGTGCCCGTTTCCGGGTTCACGCGCGAGCCCGTGCCCGTGCCCGTGCCCGTGCGGTGGGGCGTGCGCGGGCTCGTGGCCCTGACCATGGGAGGAATCGGGGCCGGTGCGTCCGTCGGGGGACGGAGAACCGGCGTCCTGCTGGTCGGACATGGCTACCTCGTTTGCTGCCGGCACCCTTTTTCCGGAGTATATGTAGTCATGTATGCACGCGACAACGAATCAGGTGACAACTCGTCGCAGGAGCAACCCTCCGGCGCCCAGGTGGAGGCCGCCGTCGAGGCCTTCCGGATGCTCAGTGACGCCACCAGGCTGCGTCTGATGTGGCTGCTGTCGTCGGGGGAGTACGACGTCGGCTCGCTCGCCGAGGCCGTCGGGGTCGCGCGTCCGTCGGTCTCCCAGCACCTGGCGAAACTCCGTCTCGCCGGGTTGGTGGACACCCGCAGGGACGGCCGCCGCGTGCTGTACCGGGCCCGTGACGCCCACGTCCGCGCGCTCATCGGTGAGGCCCTGTTCCACGCCGACCACGAGGTCTCCGGCATCCCGCGCCACGACTGAGGGAAGCGTGACCGGTGTACGCGGAAGCGCTCGGCCTGACTGCGGGGGACGCTCGGCCTGACCGTCCGGGAGTGCTCGGCTTGTGTACGCGGGGGCGCTCGGCTTGTGTACGCGGGAGTGTTCGGCCGGCGTGCGCCGGATGACGGCGACCCGGCCGCGGGCTTCTCGCGGTCGCGCCCAGCCGCGTTGTCAATTGACAGATTAATTTGTCCAATGGTTCCATGTGGGGGTGGCCGCGACCGAGATGACACTCATGGACGAGCCCGACCGTCTGCGTGTGGCGCTTCCCCCGATCCGCCGCCGGCTCCTCGCTCGTCTGCGCGAGCCCGCCTCCGCCGTCCAGCTCGCGGCCGAGTTCGACATGCCGCGCCAGCGGGTCGGTTACCACCTCAGGGTGCTGGAGGAGGCGGGTCTGATCGAGCTCGTGGAGGAGCGCCCGCGGCGCGGCTTCGTCGAGCGCGTCATGGGCGTCACCGCGAACGCCTTCCTCGTCGATCCCGGCGTGCTCGACGCACCCGGCAAAGCCGACGGAGTCCCCGAAGCCGACGGAGCCACCGCGGGCGCCCAGGTGGGCGGGGCCGGGGAAACCGGCGGAGACGGTGGCGAGCAGCCCACCGGGGGCGCCGGGGCCGCCGGGGTGGCCGAGGTGGCGGGGGTGGCGGGGGTGGCCGGGAGCTTCCGCCGGGTCGCCGACCAGTACGCCGCCGAGCATCTCGTCGAGGTGGCCGCAGGCACCGTGCGCGACGTCACCCGCATGGCCGCCGCCGCCGACCGGCAGGGCGCCCGGCTGCTGACCTTCACGCTCGAGGCGCGGGTGCGCTTCGCCGAGCCCGGCGACGTGCACGACTTCACCGACGCGCTCGCCGACGCCCTCTCACGGGTCGCGGCCCGCTTCGACACTCCCGGGGGGCGGCCCTACCGTCTCGTCGCCGGCGGGCACCCGGCCCCCGGCGCGCGAGAAACCACCGGACCTCCCACCCCTGATACGCCGGAAACCGGTGCGTCCCCCGCCCCCGGCGCGCGGGGGAGCAGCGGGCGTCCGGCCTCCGGATCGCCGGGTGCAGGCGGTTGACATCCTTCCCGGGACCCCGGCCCCGGGACCCGGGTCCGAGCTTTGCTTTCCCCGTCGAGAGGCATCCGATGACAGACGAGCCGTTCTCCCTTGAGGTCACCATCGCCCTACCCGTCGGCGACGTGTGGAGCGCGCTGCGCGATCCCGAGTCGATCCGGCGCTGGCACGGCTGGCACTTCGACGGCCTCGACAAGGAGATCGAGGTCATCTACCACCAGAACGTCGTGGAGTCGGCCGCCGAGCACCGGCTGGAGGTCCAGGGCGGAGACCTGTTCGAGCTGACCGACCTCGGCGGCCGTACGAGCCTGCGGATGACCCGTGCCCCGCGCGGCGGCGACCCCGAGTGGGACGCCTACTACGACGACATCACCGAGGGCTGGATCACCTTCGTCCACCAGCTCGCGTTCGCCCTGGAACGGCACCCGGGCGCCGACCGGCGCACGGTCTTCCTCTCCGGCGCGGCGGCCACGCCGGTGCTGGAGGCCGCCGGCCTCGCGGCGGTGGCCGGGCTGTCCCCGGCGAGCCCGTACGAGCTGGAGGGACCCACCGGGGAGACGCTGCGCGGCGAGGTCCGGTTCCGCACGGCCAACCAGGTCGGCCTCACCGTCGAGAGCTGGGGAGACGGCCTGCTGGTCGCGACCCGGAACCCGCCCTCGCCCGCCGGTCCCGGCGGCGCCGCCATGATGGTGCTCACCACGTACGGCCTCGACGACGCCGCGTTCGCCGACCTCGAATCCCGCTGGAACGCGTGGTGGGGACGGAACTTCCCCGAACCCTCCGCGAACGGCCAGGACGACCCCGCGGGCACCGAGCGGGTCCCGAACGGGTGAGGTCGGACGCGCCTTCCCCGAGGCAGTGAAGGTCCCCGAACGGCGGCTCCCGACGTCCTCCGCCCGCTCTCACCGGGTACGGAGCCCCGCCCGGTCGTACAGGGCGGGGGCGAGTGCGGTGAACAGCACGGCGGCGGTGACGGCGAACCCCACCGGGTAGCCCACCGCCCCGGCGAGGAGGCCGAACCCGACCGCGCCGGCGCCGAGCCCGGCGTCGTAGGCGAGGTTCCATGCCGCGCTCACCTGGCCGAAGGCGGATTCGGGGGCGCGCTCGAACATCAGCGCCAGGGTCGCGTTCTGGGCCATGCCGAACCCCGCCCCGAACAGGCCCATGCCGACGATCATCGCGAGGGGGACGTCCACCCAGAAGAGCCCGGCCGTGCCGAGGGCGGCGGCCAGGACGGCGGGGACCAGCAGGCGAGCGGAGCCGTGGCGGTCGCCGTACCGCCCCGCCGCCCAGCGCGCGAGCGGCGTGACGCAGGACTGCGTGAGCAGGGCCAGCGCGACCAGGTCGTACGACCCCTCCGGCGCGGCCAGCGGGAGGAAGGTCAGCAGGACACCGGCCGCCGGTGTCACCATGGCGAAGACGATCGCGGGCCTGGCGACGCCGCCGTCGCGGAGGACGCCGAGGATCCCGCCCCGGGTCCCGCTCCGGCTTCCGCTCCGGGGCCCGCTCCCGATTCCGTCGTGGGTCTCGCTCCGGCTTCCACCTCGGGTCCCGTTCCGAGTTTCGCCCTGGGACCCGCCGTGCTTTTCGGCCCGCGCTCGCAGGGAGGGCAGGCCGGGTACGGCGGCCAGCCCGAGCAGCGCCGACGCCGCCCCGGCGACGAAGACGGGTCCGTGGCCGATGTGCTCGCTCAGCCAGAGCCCCAGCGGCAGGCACGCGATGGAGGGAATCCCGACGGCCACCCCGTACAGTCCCAGCCCCTCGCCGCGACGGTCTGCCGGCACCAGTTCGGCCATCAGGGCCGCGCCGGCCACCACCACGAGCCCGAGCCCGGCACCCCGCGCCAGGCAGATCCCCAGGACCGGGGGCATCGACGCAGACGCCGGCAACAGGAGGGCGGGTGCTCCGAGCAGGAACAGGCCCAGCGCCATGACCGTCCGGTAGCCGTACGCGCGCAGCAGGCCGGGCGCCGCGAACTCCGTCAGCACGGTTCCCAGCATCATGGTGCCGGTCGCCAGGCCCGCGCCCACACCGCCCGCGCCGGACGTGGCCGCGTACAGGGGGACGACGGGCGCCAGCAGGTAGAAGCCGCCGAGGGCGCCGAGCGAGGCGACCAGCAGCAGGACCACCGGGCGACTCAGAATGCGGGGATCCGGGACGCGGGTGCCCTTCTCCTGCGCCTCCCCGCCGTCTCCCCGGGTCTGCGCGGCGTCCTCCCAGGGCTCCTCCCGGGTCTCCTCGCGGTCTTCCCGGGCTCCCGTGGTGTTCCCCCGAGTCTCCCCGGCGTCCTCCCGGGTTTCGTCGGCGGTGCTCCTGTGGTGAGTCATGGGCCGACCCTAGAGTGGAAACCGGCTCGGCGATAAGGTCCGGTTTCATGTCGATCGAGTGGACCGGTTCGGGGCCGGAGCTCCTGTTGCGGGTTGACAGGAACCGGCCGGAACCCTTGCGTGAGCAGCTGGAGAGCGCGTTGCGCGAGAGCATCCGCGCCGGTCGGCTGGCCGCCGGTGAGCGGCTCCCGTCCTCACGCGCCCTCGCCCGTGACCTCGGCGTCTCCCGCGGCCTGGTGACCGAGTGCTACGCGCAACTGCAGGCCGAGGGCTACCTCGTCACGCGCGGCGGCTCGGCCACCCGCGTGGCCGCCGCCGCCCGCCCGCCGGTGGACGCGCCGTCACCACCCGCCACGCTCGCCGGGCCCACCGCGCTCGTTGGACCT
Organism: Streptosporangium vulgare; assembly: GCF_042428775.1. Classification (NCBI taxonomy): domain Bacteria; kingdom Bacillati; phylum Actinomycetota; class Actinomycetes; order Streptosporangiales; family Streptosporangiaceae; genus Streptosporangium; species Streptosporangium vulgare. Next base: position 55,138 of record NZ_JBHMBS010000035.1, read on the forward strand.
GTCGCGCTCGCCGGGCCCACCGCGCTCGCCGAGACCGTCGGGCCCGTCGGGATCGACTTTCGGCCCGGTGTGCCGGACCTGTCGAGTTTCCCCCGCGAGCGATGGAGCCGTGCCCTGCGGCGCGCCTGCCGCGACGTGCCCAGCGACCTGCTCGGCTACGGCGACCCGTACGGTGACCCGATGTTGCGCGACGTGCTCGCCGCCTACCTGCGGCGGGTTCGCGGTGCCGCCGCCGACGCGGCGCACACCGTCGTGTGCGCGGGGTACGCGCAAGGACTACAGCTCGTCCTGCGTGCGCTGGCGGGGGAGGGGGTGCGTGTCGTGGCCGTGGAGGATCCCGGCGACCCCGACCACCGCGCCGCCGCCGCGATGGCGGGCCTCGACATCGTCGCGGTACCCGTCGACGAGCACGGTGTCGACACCGGCGCGCTCGCGGCCACCGGCGCGCGTGCCGTGCTGCTCACCCCCGCCCATCAGTCGCCCACCGGGGTCGTGCTGGCTCCCGGCCGCAGGCAGGCACTGATCGCCTGGGCCGTCGCCCGCGACGCGACGATCGTCGAGGACGACTACGACGCCGAGTTCCGCTACGACCGCGAACCGGTCGGGGCCCTGCAGGGTCTCGCTCCGGACCGGGTGGCGCTCCTCGGCTCGGTCAGCAAGTCGCTCGCCCCGGCCCTGCGTCTCGGATGGATCCTCTGCCCGCCCCGGCTGTCCGCCGACGTCGCGCGCCAGAAGCGGCTCGCCGACCGCGGCTCGCCGGTCCTCGACCAGTTCGCGCTCGCCGACCTGCTGCGGTCGGGTCACTACGACCGCCACCTGCGCCACATGCGGACGCGCTACGCCGCCCGGCGCGCGGCCCTCGTGGACGCGCTGGGGCGGTACGCGCCCGAGGTCGAGGTGCGCGGGCTGGCCGCCGGTTTCCACGCGGTCGCCCAGCTGCCGCCGGGCACGGACGAGCGTGCCGTGGTCGAGGCCGCCCGCCGCCGGTCCGTCGCGCTGTACGGGATCGGCGGCTATCTCCTCGACCCACCGGAACGACGGACGTCTCCCGCTCGGCTCGTCCTCGGGTTCGGCAACCTGACCCCGGACGCCATCTCCGACGGCATCGCCGCCGTCGCGGACCTGCTGCGGGGTGGCTGAGCCGGCACGGGTCCCGAGCCGTCCGGTGCCGTTCCTTCGCGGGAGTTCGGGCCCGCTTCGAGTGGCCGCTTCGTCATGACGGTGCCCGCCCGCTTCCGGGCGATGGCTTCGCCCTGATTCGTCATGTTCCGCCATGAGAGGTCGCGCTCGCGTCCGGACGCTCGCTTCCGGGCGGTGGAATCGTCGCCGGAGTTCACGCCTCCTTCAGGATGGCGGTCACCGACTCGCGCAGCGGCGTGGTGGGGCGGCCGATGAGGGCGCTGAGCTCGCCCGGTGTGTGGGAGAGGGCCCCCTGGGCGATGTCGAGGTCGATGTCGGCGTACATGGTCGCCACCGGTTCCGGCAGGCCCGCGTCGATCAGGGCCCGGAGGTGGTCGGCGTGCGGGAGATCCCGGTAGACGACCGGCCTGCCGGAGACCGCCGACGTCTCGGCGGCCAGCTCGGGCAGGCTCCACGCCGTGTCGCCGGAGAGCTCGTAGATCTTGTCGCCGTCCTCCTCGCCGGTGAGCGCGGCGACGGCCGCGGCCGCGTAGTCGGCACGGGACGCGCTGGCGACGCGGCCCTCACCGGCCGCGCCGAGGATCGCGCCGTGCTCGACGCCCTGGAGGACGGACGCCGCGTAGACCTCGGTGTACCAGCCGTTGCGCAGGAAGGTGAACGGGATCCCGGAGGCCCGGATGTGCTCCTCGGTGCTCCGGTGCTCGGCGGCCAGCCCCAGGGGCGTGGTGTCGGCGTGCAGCACGCTGGTGTAGGCGATGCGGGCGACCCCGGCCGCCCTGGCCGCGTCCACCACGGCGCGGTGCTGCCCGAGGCGCCGCCCGACGGCGTCGCTGGAGATGAGCAGGACCGTGTCACCTGTGGCGAAGGCCCGCTCCAGCGTCTCCGGCCGATCGTAGTCGGCCTCCCTGATCTCGACGCCGCGTGCGGCCAGGTCGGCGGCCTTGCCGGGGTTTCGTACGGCCGCCGCGACCTGGTCCGCGGGCACGCTCTCCAGCAGGCCGTCCACCACCAGGCGGCCGAGCTGTCCGGTGGCACCGGTGACAACGATCATTTCGCTTCTCCTCGTTCGAAGGGGTCGCCGCCAGGTTAGTACTAACTAATCTATAGTGCCAACTAAAAGTTAGTGCTTTCTTTTGTGTGGTGCGGCGAGAAAGTAAAGTGGACGGATGGACGACCAGGCCGCGATCCCGCTGGACGAGTTCAGCCAGCTCACCTACGACGTCTTCATGCGCGGATGCGTCTCGCGCGAGACGATGGAGCACATGACCGGCCGCTGGGGCATCCTGGTCATGGTCGCGCTCCACGAGGGGACCTACCGCTTCAACGCCCTGCGCCGCCGGGTCGACGGGGTGAGCGAGAAGATGCTCGCCCAGACCCTGCAGGCCCTGGAGCGTGACGGCCTGGTCCACCGCGAGGCCGAGCCGACCATCCCCCCGAAGGTCGAGTACAGCCTCACGCCGCTCGGCGGCCAGGCCGCCCGGCGCCTGCTCGACCTCATCGAGTGGCTGGAGGGTGAGATGCCCGCGGTGATGGCGGCCCGAGCGCGTCACGACCAGGCCAGGGAAGACCGGCGGACGACGTAGGTCCCTCGCCCGCCACGCCGGGACCTGTCGCCGGAAGCCCGGAAGCCCGGAACCCGGATCCTCCACGAGGCCCGCCGCCCGTCGTGCCGGGATCCGGCCGCCGTGCGAAGGTCCTGATGCCGTGGCGTGGGACCAGGGCGGCACCGAGTACCGGTTTGTCGGTCCGGGGCGTTAGCGTTCCGCGCATCACGGTCGCGGGTGACGAAATCCCCGCGGGCTTCGGCGATCCTTCCATGGTGAAAGGCGGGACCCTTTGGGCTGGCTGGCGGCGGGCGACGGGTACGAGGTCGCCCTGGTGGAGGGCCGGGTGGCGGCGAGAGCCACCACGGGCCGGGTGGCGGGACGGCAGCTGAAGTCGCTGCCCAAACAGGTGCGCGAGCACCCCGAGGTCGAGCGGCTGCGCCGCCTGGCCGAGTGGCTCGACCGGCACGAGGCGACCTGCGTCGCACGGGTGGACGCCTGGATGGTGTCGTCCCTGCCCGTCCCCACCGGGCTGGTGGCCCGGGTGTGGCCGGACGAGGCGTGGCGGTCGGTGCTGCGCGACCTCGTGGTGGTCGGCGACGACGAGGCGGGCTTCCTGCGGGACGTCACCGGCTCGGGCGAGCTGCGGACGGTGAACCTGGACGGCGAGACCGTCCGGATGTCCCCCGAGACCGTGACCCTGCCCCACCCGGTGCTCCTCCCCGACCTGGAGGACCTGCGGGAGTTCGCCGCGGAGCTGGGGGTGACCCAGCGCGTCGAGCAGATCCACCGGGCGACCTGGGAAAGGCCCGCCGAGCACGCGGAGAAGGCCACCGAGGTGACGGAGTTCGCCGGGGGGAGATTCGCCTCCCGGTTCGGTCTCGCCGCCCGCGCGACCTCGCTCGGCTACCGCGTGTCGGGCGGCTACGCCACCTGCGCGGTGCGCGACGCCGGGCGGAGCGCCGAGGCGTCGGTGTGGATCGGAGAACCCTACTGGGACGGTGACACCGAGACCGGCAACCTGACCTGGAACGACCCCGACGGCAGGCGGCTTCCCCTGCGGGAGGTCGGCCCGGTGGCCTGGTCCGAGGGAATGCGCATGGCCGCGGCGCTGTACGCCGGCCGCAACGTCGAGGAAGGGACGAACACGTGAGCGGCGCCACGTCGTCAGCGAGCACCTCAGCGGTTCCCGAGTCGCGGGAGGCCACCGGCACCGCCGGGGCGCGGGAGCTGCTGGAGGCCGGGGCGGTCCTTCCGCCGGGCACGGACGGCGGCGAGCGGGCGGTGCCGCTGACCGCGCGCGCCTACCGGCACCCCGGCCTGGAGGACAGGGTGGTGGTCCGCCTGGTCGCCGAGGAACTGGGCGCGGCGGAGGACGCCGCGGCGGCCTTCCTCGGGCTGGAGCCGGACGGCGAGCCGGCCGTCGTCGGGGTGGGCCTGCGGCGCTCGCTCGGATTCCCCGAGTGGGTGCTCGTGCACCATCCCGAGGACGGCCACCACGCGCTCGCCCTCGTGCCGGAGCTGGACCGCGCGGGCCGGCAGGCGAAGTCCAAGCCGAAGGCCGCGCTCGACGCCTACCAGCGGCTCGCCACCCAGCTGGCCGGGTCCGTCCCGCACTTCCTGCCGACGTTCCTCGAACAGGCGGGCCGGGTGTTCCTCTCGGTGGAGAACGCCACGTACGCGGCGCAGATGTTCGTCCAGGCGCGCAGGGCCGAGACCGAGCACGGCCTGCCCGTCGACGAGGACCGGCTCGACGCGGTGTTCCTGGAGTTCGCGCTCGCCGGGGCCCTGCCGGTGAAGGCCTTGTCCGTGTACGCCAAGGAGCTGGCGGGCCGGGTGACGGCCGACGAGGCCCTGCGCAGGATCCACCGGCTGTGCGTGCGCCGTACGGCGGGCGGGCTGTCGCCGTCCGCGCAGATGGCCGTCGAGCTGCGCCGCCTGGCCAGGGCCGCCGGACGGGACGCGGACGCCGAGGAGCAGTCGTACCTGGTGGACCTGCTCGGACTGCCCGCCACCTCCGGGGCGCCGCTGGGCTGGTGGAAGGCGCACCGCCAGGCCCTGGTCGCCCTCGCCGGGCGGGAGCCCGCCTTCCGCGGGACGCTGCTGAACACGATGCCCGCCAACGGCGACGACGGCATGCCCGCACTCTGGCTGGAGGTGCTGGAGGAGTCGGGCGCCACCGCGGGCCTGGGAGAGGCCGAGGTGCCCGAGCACGAACGGCCCGCCGACGGCACGGCGGGCTGGCTCGAGCGCTTCCTGGCCATCTGGAACCCCGGCCGACGGGGAACACCGGGGCTGCCCGGCCTGTACGCCCTGGTCGAGCGGGTGGCGGGACGGCTGCGCGCCGAGCTCGCCGCGACGGGCGGGACCGTGCCCTTCAAGCCCGACCCCGACCTGGTCGACCTCCTGCTGTCGCTGGAGATACCGGTCGCCGATCCGGGCGACGACGCGCGCCTGCTGCTGGAGCCCTGGGCGCGGGGGGAGGAGGGGCGTGACCTGCTCGCGCTGGCCGCCGCCCCCCGCTTCCGGCCCGCGTTCCACCGCGCCGCCGAGGCGTTCGGCGACGACACCGACGGGCACCGGGCCGTACGCCGTCTGGCTGCCTCGCCCGGCGGCCGGACGATGCTGGCGGAGTGGGTGGCCGCGGTCGCCCGGCGCTCGGCCGCCAACGGCCTGCCGCAGCTGCCCGAGGCCCTCAGCCGGCTGACCTGGCTGCCCGGCGAGGCGCTGGTCCTCGCCGAGGAGGAGGTCGCCGAGGCGGTGCGGGCCGACCTCGCCGCCGAACTCGCCAGGACGCTGCGCGGCGGGCTCCTCGACGAGCTGGGCTGGCCCGCCTGGGAGGAGGCGGTCGCCGGCCTCGTCGACCCGAAGAAGCTGGACGACGTCGCGACCTCCGACGCCTGGCCGGACCTGATCGTCTCCGGCCCCTCCCAGGCCAGGGTCATCGGCCCGGACGGGACCGTGCTCGTCCACGACCTGCGCCCCGCGCCGGACGGCGTCTGGGGCGACCCCGACTTCCAGTACGTCGACGGCGAGCTGCTCGTCTACTGGGGCACCCACGGTGACGGGCTGTGCGGATACTGGCACTCCTCCGCCGGGAGGATCCTCTCGCTGGAGGGGGAGATCAGCTGGTGGAGGACGGACAGCGGCACGGTCACCCTGCCGCTGCCCGGTGGCGGGCGGACCACCGGTGAGGGTGTGCTGCACCCGGGCGACACCGCGGTGCCCCGCAGGCGCGCCCTGATGGGTGACGGGACCTCGTTCTGGGTCTGGGACGGCGATGCCAAGGACTGGCGCGAGCACGACCCGGTCACCATGACGAACGGCAGGTTGAGCATGCCCGGATTCCTCGCCGACGCGCTGCGCTCGGCACCGCCGGGCAGCACCTTCCGCGACGGCTGGGTGCTTCCCGCCCCCTCCGGCGAGGCCACCCCGGCCGGAGTCCCGGTGGACGGCCTGCTCGGCTGGCGGGTGGTCGAGCTGCCCGACGGATCGCTGCGCGGCGAGGACCTCGCCGGTCGCGCCGTCACCCTGCGCGGCGGCCGGGACGGGCACGGCCGGCCGTCGCGCGCGGTGACCTTCCCCGGCGACGACCGGCCGTGTGCCGTCGTCCCGGGCTACCGCGACGTCAAGCTCGTCGACCCGGAGGGCGTCGTCGTCGCGACGGCCTCGCTGCAGGGCGGGCCGGGGACCTTCGCGGAGGGCAGCGCCCTGCTGCCACCCCTTCGCTACTGGCACCACATGCGGCCCCGTGACCCGGAGGGCTCGTCGGCCCTGCGCCGGATCGACGGGGAGACGGCGGCGGCCCTGCTGAAGGCCGCCGCGGCCGTCGAGTCCACCGAATCCGCTCATCCCACCGGTCCCGGACAGTCAGGGCAATTCGGTCAGCAGGGACAGCCTCCGCGGTCGGCGCGGGAGGAGCTGCGCGACCTGGTCCGCTCCCTGCTGCCGCAGGTCACCCACGACGCGCTGATCGCCGGGATCGCCGGGGTGGTGGCGTTCGCCGCCGCCCAGCGGGCCACCCTGGACACGGCGGCGGCCAGGCTCGCCGCCGCCCTCGCGGGCGAGCGGGGGAAGGGAGAGCCGGAAGGCCCCTCCGACCGGCTGCTCACCGAGGCACTGAACGGCCTCGGCGCCGTGGCCCCCTACTGGGGGTGGAGGGAGACGTCCCACGGCATCTTCCAGCAGCTGCGGACGATCGGCCACGAGAGGCGGACGCCCTCCGGCCGGACCGTCCGCGTCCACCTGGACGGGCCGCCGCTCGCGCACCTCTCCCTGGAATGGGAGCCGCTGCTCGACCGGTCGGCCGCGCTGGCCTACCGGGCGGCGTCGGCGTCCGATCCCGGGCAGGCGGCCGCGCTGCGCGAGCTGCTCTCCGAGTTCGAGGCGCTCGGGCTGGCCTCCGCGGCCGAACCGTCCTCGTGGCGCCGTTTCGTCCTGCGCCTCGACGGCGCCTGGGTCGACAACGCCCGCAACGGCCGTCCCGATGGCGGGCGCAACGTGCTCCCGCTGGAGGACGGCGCCCTCATCGCGTTCCTGACCTCCGGCTCCGACAACGGCGGCTACCGCTTCACCGCGCTCTTCCACGACCCGGCGGGCCGCTTCGCCGTACCCCACCCCTACACCGTGTGCTCCTCGGGTCCGGTCGGTGAGGCCAGGCGGGCGGGCTGGCTCGGGGAGTTCCTCACCGAGCTCGCCGGACGCGGCCCCGCGCCCTGGCGGCCGGAGAGCGCCGAGGAGTTCGCGCGCCTCACCGGGGTGACCGGGACGACGGCCCGGCTGGTCGTCGCCGGGCTGCCGTACGTGGACACCTACGAGCGCGGCTTCCTGCCAGCCGACCTCCGGGCCGCCCTCGGGGTGAAGGCGGCCGACGCCGCCGTGGCCAAGGACGAACTGCGCCAGATGGACGCCGACGTACGGCGGGAGGTCGTCGGCGCGCTGCTGCCCGAGCGCCCGGCCGAGCTGTGGACCGAAGGCCCGGACGTCGCCGCCGCCGCGCGAGTGTGGAACGCCAGGGTGGGGCGGCGGGCCGCCGTCCCCGAGTGGCTCGTCGGGGAGGCGACCCGCGCGGTACGCACCGGATGGGAGCCGAGCCGGGCGCTGCCCGCCCTGCTCGACCCGGCCTCGGCGCCGGAGCTCGGCACGGACCTGCGCTGGCGGGTGAAGGGTGACCGGGTCTCCCCGGCCGACGGCGGCGGCACCGGATTCACCCAGTCCACGCTGGTCTCCGCGATCGCGCTGAGCGCGTGGCTCGCCCACCGGCTGCCCTCCGGCGATCCCGTGCGGGCCGCGCTGCCCGCGGTGCTCGCCGCGGTCAGGGACCGGCTGGCCAATCCCGACCTGCTGCTCGACCTGGGCGAGTACGTCGACCTTCCCGGATTCCGCAAGGTCGCCGGGGCTCCCACCGAGGTCGCCGAGGGCTGGGAACGCCACGGTGCCGTGATCATGGCCACCCATGACGACCGGCCCGCGCCGGGCCTGCGCGTCGCCCTGCTCGACGCGGCGGGCGGCGATCCCTACCTGCCGGCCCTGCGTGCCCTGACCGGCCACCCCGAACGGCCCTTCGCCGCCGAGCTGGCGCTGCGCATCGCCCGCGATCCGCGTTTCGAGGCGCTTCTGGCCGACCCCGGAGACCCGGTCGCGGGGGAGCGCGCGGCCGACGGCACCTGGTGGCCGCAGGACCCCTCCCGTTCCGTGCCCGCGCTGCTGTCCCAGGTCGCGGGGGAGTACGGACTGGGCCCGGACGCCGCGGCGCTCTACCTGGCGCTGCTCGCGATGCCGGATCCCACCGACAAGAACGTCACCCGGTGGACCGGCTGGAAGCCCGCCCGTTTCAAGGCGGCCCGCGCCGAGCTGGCCGCCACCGACCTGGTGGTCGAGGCGGGCCGCACCCGCGCGGGCCGCTCGCTCTTCCTGCCGGGGGCCTGGGCCGAGCTCAAGGCTCCGAACGTCCCGGTCGAGCGGTGGAAGTTCCCCCTGCTCGACCTGGTCAGCGAGGAGAGCGCGGTGCTCGGGGTGGTCGTTCCCGCCGAGCCCGTCGCCGACCTCTACGCCAGGGTGTGGCGGAGGGTCCGCGACGGTGACGTCCCGCGCTTCGAGGAACTCCGCGTGCGGCGTGGCAGGCGCCGCTGACGGGTCCCTCTCTCCGCGTGGCCCTCCTCCCGCGGTTCCCACCGCAGGACTCTCCCCGCAGGCACTCTCCCCGCGGGGGGCTCTTCCCGCGGGCACTCTCCCGCACGGCCCCTCCCCGCACGGCTCCTCCCCGCGCGGACTCTTCCCGAGGGGAGGGGCCTCGCACGGTGGGCCGCGCGGACGAACCGGACGCGCGGACCTCCACGACACGGATCGCTCTCCGTTGGAGAACATCCGTTCTCACCAGGCCTGACCGGCCGGGGCGCGGGCTCGTCGCACGCGTCCCGGCCGGGCCGGGCAGTCCCCGACCGGACCTCGGCCGGACCGGGTGGTTTCAGACCGGGTCCCGGCCGGACCCGGCAGTTTCCCGACCAGAAGGATCCCCTCGATGACCATGACGGAACAGGTGGCCCCCGCGGCCCTTCCCGACCGGCGTACGCTGCCGGCCGAGGAACAGCACGCCACCGAACTCGCCTTCCTCGCCGCCCACGACGACGGCCCCCGCCCGCCCGGCTGGGCGCTGACCCCGCGCGCGGTCGTCACCTTCGTCTGCGGCAGCGGGGGCGAGACCCTCGAACTGCCCGGATCCCGGCGGGCGAAGGGCGGCGGCGATGGTGACGGCGACGGCGCGCCGCCCGTCAGGCTCGCCATCACCCCCAAGTTCGTCGGTGAGCGTTCCCTGGTGGAACGCTGCGTGGTCACCCTCGCCGGCGAGCGCGGCCTGCTGCTGGTCGGCGAGCCGGGAACCGCCAAGTCGATGCTCTCCGAACTCCTCGCCGCCGCCGTCTGCGGCACGAGCGCCCTCACCGTGCAGGGCACCGCCGGCACCACCGAGGACGCCTTCCGGTACGGCTGGAACTACGCCCTGCTCCTCGCCCAGGGACCGAGCCGCCAGGCGCTGGTCGACTCCCCGGTGCTGGCCGCCATGCGGGCCGGGCAGGTCGTCCGGATCGAGGAGATCACCCGCTGCCTGCCCGAGGTGCAGGACGCCCTGGTGTCGATCCTGTCCGACCGGCGCCTCAGCGTGCCCGAACTCGCGGGCACGCCCGACGCCCTGACGGCGGCCACCCCCGGTTTCACCGTGATCGCCACGGCCAACCTGCGCGACCGGGGCGTCTCGGAGATGTCTGCGGCCCTCAAGCGCCGGTTCAACTTCGAGACCGTCGCCCCCATCGCCGATCCCGTCGCCGAGGCCGCCCTGGTGCGCGGCCAGGCCACCGCCGTGGTGCGGCGGGCCGGTGCCGCCTTCGGCGTCGACGACGCCGTGCTGGACGCGCTGGTCACCGTCTTCCGCGACCTGCGCTCGGGCCGCTCGGCGGAGGGCTGGGACGTGGAGCGCCCGGGAACCGTGATGTCCACGGCCGAGGCGGTGCAGGTGGCGGCCTCCCTCGGGGTGGCGGCGGCCTACCTGCCCGGCGGGGACGTCCTCGACCTGGTACCCGGTCACCTGCTCGGTGTGGTCCGCAAGGACGACCCGGCCGACCACGCGCGGCTGCTCGGCTACTGGGACGGCCCGGTGCGACGTCGCGCCGAGGACGGCTCCGCGATGTGGCGCCGCCTCTGGGACCTGCGGGAGAGCCTGCGGTGACGAGCGATCGACGGGAGAGCACTCCCGGCACGGAGAACACGGCGAACGCGGGTGCTCAAGACGGTGATGCCCGGGTGCCGGCAGGGCCTGGTTCCGGGGTTTCCGGTGGTGACGTCGAGGTGACGGCGGGGCCTGGTTCCGGGGTTCTCGGTGGGGACGTCCAAGAGGGTGATGTCGGGGTGGCCGTTGAGCACGGCGCCGATGTTTCCGACGGTGGCGTCCGAGACGGTGGCGTCGAGGTGACGGCGGGGCATGGCTCCGGGGTTCTCGGTGGGGACGTTCGAGACGGTGACGTCCCGGTGACGGCTGATCGTGGTTCCGGTCTTCCTGGTGGGGACGCTCACGGTGGGGACGCCGGTGCCGATCCGCGGGGCGCGGTGGAGGCGCTCGCGGGGACGGGTGACGGGCAGCCCTACCTGCTCGGCGTGCGCCACCACAGCCCCGCGCTGGCGGCTGCCGTCCCGGCCCTGCTCGACGCCGCCGGAGCCGAGGTGGTCTGCGTCGAACTGCCCGCCGACTTCCAGCCGTGGCTGGTCCACCTCGCGGATCCGGCCACCCTCGCCCCGGTCGCCCTCGCCGGTACGGGCGGCGACGGGCGGCTCGGCTTCTACCCCTTCGCCGACTTCTCGCCCGAGCTGGCCGCCATCCGCTGGGCGCGTGAACGCGGGGCCGAGGTCCTCTGCTGCGACCTCCCGCTCTCCGCCCCCGCCTGGTCGGAGAGCGATCCGGCCGGGTCCGATGCCGCGACACCGGCCGGGTCCGCCGGGGTGACCCCTGCCGGGTCCGGTGCGGTGACCCCTGCCGGGTCGGGCGCGGCGACACCGCCGTCCAGGGCCTTCGCCGACGGCCTCGCCGCCTCCGCCACCGGCAGGGAGGGGGACGACATGTGGGACCGCGCCGTCGAGGTCCTCGCTCCCGGCTGCCCGCCCGAGGCGGTCCGCCGCGCCGCGCTGGGCGTGGGCTGGGCGCTGCGACAGGACGCGGAGGCCTCGGGTGGAGTGTCGCCCGGCGACCTGGCCCGTGAGGCGTACATGCGTGAGGTTCTCGCCGAGGCGGCCGTCGGGGGGCGCCGGGTCGCCGCGGTGATCGTCCCCTTCCACGCTCCCGCCCTGGTCACCCGTGGCCCGGTCGCCCCGGCTCCGGCACGCGGCACCGGCGTCCCCGACATGCCGGGCGCCGGAGGCCCCTCGCCCGCCACGTCGCTCGTCCCGTACGCGTTCGACCTGCTCGACTCCAGGTCCGGCTACCCGGCGGGCATCCGCGACCCGCGCTGGCAGCAGGCGGTCCTCGTCGCGGGCGGCGACCCCGTGAGGATCAGGGACGCCGCCGCCCGTACGATCACCGAGATCTGCCGTGAGCTGCGCGCCGCCGGGCACACCGCGGGCACCGGCGAGGCCGTGGAGACGCTGCGGCTCGCCTGTGACCTGGCCCGTCTGCGCGGGCTGCCCGCGCCGGGGCGCGGCGAGCTGCTGGAGGCGGTGACGACCGTGCTCGGCCAGGGCGAACCCCTGGGGCGCGGCTGGGCGCTCGCCCGCGCCCTCGAGACGGTCCTCGTCGGCACCGAGCGCGGCAGGACCGCGCCGGGCACCCCCCGCTCCGGGCTGGGCCCCGCGGTCGAGGCCGAACTGGCGGAGCTGCGGCTGCCCCACCCCGGCGACCCCGGTTCCCGGGAGGTCCGCCTCGACCCGCTCCGCTCGGACCTGGACCGCCGCCGCGAGGTCCTGCTGCAGCGCCTGCTGGTGTGCGGCACCGGCTACGGACGGCCGACCGAGGTGACGGGCACCGGTGACGGGACCGCCCTCACCACCAGGTGGCAGCTCTCGTGGACGCCCTCGGCCGCCGCGCTGCTGGACCTGGCGGGCGTACGGGGCGTCACCGCGGCCCTGGCCGCCGAGGGGACGCTGCGCGAGACCTTCCGCAGGGAGTCCGCAGAGGGCGGCCCCACCTGCGAGCTGGTCCTCGCGGGACTGCGCGCCGCGGCCGCCTGCGACCTGAGCGACCTGGTCGCCGACCGCCTTGAGGACGCCGCCTCCGTGCTGCCCGCCACCGCGGGACTGCCCGAGCTGCTCCAGGCCCTCGACCTGCTGGAGGCGCTGCGCCACGAGCACCTCCCCGGTACCACGCCGGAGAGCCGGGACCGGGCGGCGGAGCTGGCGGGCACCCTGCTGGAGGCGGCCGTGCGGTCGCTGCCCGGCCTGGCGGGCAGCGACCGGCCCGAGGACGCCGCCGCCCTGATCGCGCTCGTCACCCGCTCCGCCGAGCAGCGGCTCGGCCTGGGTCTCGACGACGCGCTGGACACCCTCGCGCGCACCGGTTCCCCGCTCATCCAGGGGACCGCGCTCGCGGCCCGCGTCCTGCTCGACCTGGACGCGCCGGACACCCTCGGGGCCCGAGCCGCCGGATGGATCGACACCGCCACCGGACCGGCGGGACGCCACCGGCTGTCCCGTCTGCTCACCGGCCTGCTGGTCGCCGCGGGCCCGCTCCTGCAGTCGGCGGCCGGTGCCCTCGATCCACTGCTCGACCGCGTCGACGGCCTCACCGACCAGGATTTCCTCGACCGGCTGCCCGCGCTGCGCGGCGGCTTCGACACGCTCGCCCCGGCGGCGCGCGACCGGCTGCTGCGGGCCGTGACCGACCGTCTCGGTGACCGGCTCGACCTGGCGTTGGGCGCCCCGCCCGAGCTCGTGGCACTCTGGACCGCCGCGGACGCCGCCGGACGGGCCGCCCTGACCGCCCTGCGGCTTCCCGTGCCCGGCCTCTCCCTCCCCCCGGCCGGATCCGGGACGTCCGCGCCGCCCGAGCCACCCGCGCCGCCTGTGCCCCCCGCCCAGGATGGGCCGGCCACGGCCATCGGGGAGCCGGATCCCCGCGTCGCTTCTCCCGGGGAGGATCCTTCCGCCGCGCCCTCCGGGGAGGCGGGCGAGCCTCCGGCCGCGGCCCTGGCAGGAGAGGAACAGGAAGAGGAACCGGAAGGGGAAAGGGAGGCCGCCCCGCGGCGGCTCGCCCCGGCCGACCGGTGGCGACTGCTCCTCGGAAGGGAGACCGGGCGGCTGCCCGCAGGAGCGAGGCGCTACGCGCACGCCCTGGACGAGTTGTACGGGGCGGGCCGGGGAGAGGGGGCGGGTGACTTCGGGTACGGGCCGGGCGACGGTGGCGACGCGGGCGGGCAGGGTGCCTCCTTCCCCTCCGCCCGTGAGTGGGCCGAGGAGCTCGACGCCCTGTTCGGAACGGAGGTGCGGGAGGAGGTACTGGCCGACGCGGCCGGTGCCGGCCGGACCGACGTGCTGGCCGAGCTCGACCCCGACTCGGTGCGCCCGTCGATCGACCTGCTGACCTCCGTCCTGACCCTGGCAGGCGGGCTGCCCGAGCAGAGGCTCTCCCGGCTGAGGCCGCTCGTCCGCCGCCTGGTCGCCGAGCTGGCCAGGGAACTCGCCACCCGGTTGCGCCCCGCGCTGACCGGACTGGCGACGCCGCGTCCCACCCGGCGCCCCGGAGGGCGGCTCAACCTGCCCGCCACCCTCAGGGCCAACCTGGCGCACACGCGCCGGACGGGCGACGGCAGGCTCCTCGTCGTGCCGGAACGGCCGGTCTTCACCACCCGGGTACGCAACGAGGCCGACTGGCGGCTGGTCTTCGTGGTCGACGTGTCGGGCTCGATGGAGGCCTCGGTGATCTGGTCCGCGCTCACCGCGGCCGTCCTGGGAGGTGTCCCCACGCTCTCCACCCACTTCCTGGCCTTCTCCACCAGCGTGATCGACCTGACGGACCGGGTCGCCGACCCGCTGTCCCTGCTGCTCGACGTGCGGGTCGGCGGCGGCACGCACATCGCCGCCGGGCTCGCCCACGCGCGCTCCCTGGTCACCGTGCCGAGCCGCACGCTCGTCGTGGTGGTCAGCGACTTCGAGGAGGGCTACCCGCTCGGAGGGCTTCTCGGCGAGGTCCGCTCCCTCGTCTCCTCCGGCGTGCACCTGCTGGGCTGCGCCGCCCTGGACGACAGCGGAGCCCCGCGCTACTCGGTGCCCGTCGCCCAGCAGCTCGTCGCGGCGGGCATGCCCGTCGCCGCACTCAGCCCGCTCGCCCTCGCCCGCTGGGTGGGCGACCGTCTCCGAGGAGAGAACCGTTGAACCCCCCAGCCTCCGCCGTCTCCCCGGCGGCCCCGGCGACTCCGGCAGGGCAGCTGCCGCCGGTGGAGCCGCACGTGGTCGCCTCGGCCGTGGAGGAGCTCACGCCCCGGCTGCGCAAGAAACTCGACGCGGCGATCGAGCGGTGCGCCGGGCTCCCGGCCGTCGCCGACGGTCAGGGCGTCTCCATCAGCTGGGGGGAGGACGCGGTGGTCACCCTCACGCCGGGGTCACCCGGTGTGATCGCCGACCCCGGCGCGGCCCGGTGCAGCTGCCTGCTCGCGCCCCGCTGCCTGCACCGGGCGGCCGTCCTCAGCGCCTGCCCGGTCGCGGACCCGGCCCTGTCGATGCCTCCGGACCTGCCCGCGGACCTGCCAGGGAACTCGGACTCGGGCGCGGGGACGAGCACCGGCGCGGGTCCGGGTCCGGAGATGGAGACGGAGACGGAACCCGGTTCGCGTACGGGGTCGGGAACGGTCGCGGACCGGGCCGCAGGCCTCGTCCCGGCCCCCGGCGGGAAGGCGTCCCCGCTCGCGGGCGCGCCCCCCGCCGCGGACCTGCCCTCCGTCCCTGCCCCCGTCCCCGCTCCCGTCCAGGTCCTCGCCTCCGGCCCCAACGCCGGGCAGACGGCCGCCGCGTCCGGGCTCTGGGCCGCCGCCGCCGGGGTTCTCGCGGGCGGGGTGCCCGGTGCCGGGGCGGTGCCCCAGGCCGAACTGCTCCGCGCGGCCCACACGGCCCGGGTGGCGGGTCTGCACCGGGCCGAGGCCGCCGCCCTGCGCGTCGTCCGCGAGCTGCGGGCCGCTCGCGCCCGCCATGACGGTCATCGCCTCGCCGACCTGGTCTCCGCGCTCCGGGAGCTCCTGCTGACCGCGGGCAGGCTCGCGGCGGCCGACCCCGACCCCGCCCTGGTGGGAACCGCGCGCCGCGCCTACCGGCGGGGCGAGGGGCTGAGGGTGTACGGGGTCTGCAGGGAACCGGTGATCAGTGCCACCGGCTACGGCGGGGTGGTCACCCACCTCGTCGCCGAGGACGGCCGCTGGTTCTCCGTCGCCGACGTCAGGCCCGGGGGATCGGCCCGTGCCCGGGGCGCCGCCACCGCCACCGTCGCCCTCGGCGCGGCGGCTCTCGACCACGCCCAGCTCGCCCGGCGGGGGCTGCTGATCTCCGGTGCGACGATCTCCCCGGACGGGCGCCTCGGCGCGGGCCGAGGTGTGCGGGCCAACCCCGTCGCGGGACTGTCCTGGTCGGAAGGGCCGCTGGCGGCCCTGTTCGCCCGGCCGCTCGCGACGGTGGCCGACGCGGTGTTCTCCGGGACCTCGTGGAGCGACCCGCGGGACGGCGGGGCGGCGGAACAGCCGGTCGGATGCGACCTGGAGATCGTCGGCGCCGAGGGGGACCGGCTGCTCGCCCGGGAGCTACCGCCTCCCACGGAACGGGACCGCGCCGGATCGGCGGAGGGGGGGACGCGGGGAACGCGGGAGCCGCTGATCCGGCTCGTGGCGGCCGACTCCCACCCCGAGCTGGCCCATGTCGCCAACCTGCGGCAGCTCGCGTCCAGGCCGGGGCTGCGGGTGCGGGTGATCGGCCGGTTGGACCTCGGGCGGGCCGCCACCCTGCGCCCGCTCGCGGTCGGGCCGGTTCCGGGCGCCGGGCCCACGCTGCGCCTGCCCGCCGAATGGCTGGACCGCGCCGACCTCGGGTACGACCGCCTGCAGGGGGCCCACCTTCCGCCCCGCGACGCCTGCTCGTCCCGGCGGGAGGCGGCCGGGTCCGACCCGGACCCCGTGGCGGGCTCACCCCTGTGGCGGGCGGGCCGTCTCGTCGAGCTGGCCGTCTCCGGAGGGCGGCGGGCGGTCGCCGAGTCCGCTCGCGACGGTGACTCCCTCGCCCAGCTGGTCCCGCTCCGCCGGGCGGGATTCGAGACCTCCGCGGACCTCGTCGCCGCGCTCACCGAGGAGGCGGACCGCCGCACCCGCGACGTGTTCGGCCGCCTGGTCGACTCCGGCGGCGACGGGTACGCCTGGGCGTGGCTCGCCGCGGCGGTCCACCTCGCGGCCACCGAACGGGCCCTCGTCCAGGCGTCCTGGCACGACGGCCACCTCCACCGCGATCCCGGTGAGCCGGACGACCACGACCGCCGTGAAACGAGGGGGTGAGGGGGGAGCGAGGAGGCCGGATCGCCGCGACCGGAAGAGCCAGAGGAACCGGAAGAGCCAGAAGGACCGGATCGGGATCGGAGCGAAACCGGATCAAGAAATGTCACCGGGGGCCGCTAGCGTGAGCCGCATGAGCGACGAGATCACCGACTCACCCACCGACTGGGTCTCCAAACACCTCCGCAAATACGTCGAGTCGAACGGCGCGGACGGTCACCTTTACTACGGCAGGCCCACCCTGCTGCTGACCACCGTCGGCCGCAGGTCCGGGCTGAGGCGGCGGACCCCGCTGATCTACGGCCGCGACGGTGACGACTACGTGGTCGTCGCCTCCAACGGCGGGGCCGACGACCACCCGCTGTGGTACCACAACGTGCTGGCCCTGCCGCGGGTCGAGGTGCAGGTGGTGGCCGAGGTGTTCCCCGCCGTCGCGCGGACCGCGACCGCCGGGGAGAAGCCCGCCCTGTGGGAGCAGATGGTCGGCATCCACGGTGAGTACGCCGCCTACCAGCGCAAGACCGCGCGCGACATCCCGGTGGTGATTCTCACCCGCGCCTGAGGCCCGGCACCGGCGCGTGCCCGGCACGGGCACCCCGGAGCGGTCGGCGCCGCCCGTGCCGGAGGCGGCCGGGCTGCGCCGGAGCGGCCCGGCACCGTCACCGGCCGGATCCGGCTCGACCGGGCGGCGCTCGGCGTACCGTGCGGGACCGAGGCCGTACGCGGCGTGTCGGGCCGAGCCGATCATGGTCGGTGGGTGGCGTTTCGGGCCGGGCGACGGCGGCCCCGGCCGGTTCTCGATCCGTGGTGGCGGGCCGGGCGCGGGTGTCGTGGCGATCACACCGCGGGCGGGGGCGGGCGCCGACACGCCGGGGAAAGCCTGGTCGTAGCATGAGAGGGCCGCCGATGGTCGTCGTACGACATCGGCCGGACGAGGCGGCGGCGAAAGACGGACGGTGCCGGAGCGGCGATTCGCCGGTCCGAGGGCCGGATCTCAGCGTGCGAGGAAAGGCAGGGGTGGATCGGCGCTGGTTTTCATCCCGGTGATCGCGTCAGGGAGCCGCCTCGCGTGGGATTGGAGACGCTGATGGTGCCGTTCGACACGGATGTGCTGGTTGTTGGTGCCGGCCCCGCGGGCCTGCTGATCGCGGGTGATCTCGCCGCGAGAGGTGTCGCCTGCACCGTCGTGGAGCGGGACCCCCAGTGCTCGAGGCTCACCCAGGTCTTCCCCCTGCACGCTCGTACGCTTGAGCAACTCGACGCCCGGGGTGTCGCCGACGAGTTGATCGGCACCGGCACGATCGTCGAGACGGTGCGGATGTTCAACGGCCTGGATCTCGACCTGTCCCACCTGCCCTCGCGGTTCCCGTTCCTGCTGTGCACCCCGCGGTGCAACGCCGAGCGGGTGCTCGAGGAGCGTGCCACCCGGTTCGGGGCGGAGATCGTGCGCGGCGCCGAGGCGGTCGGGCTGAGCCAGGACGCGGCCGGGGTGGACGTCGACGTACGCGCCGACGGCATGATGCGGACCTGGCGCGCGCGGTTCGTCGTGGGCGCCGACGACCTGCGCAGCGTCGTGCGGGACGCGCTGGGCGTCCCGTTTCCCGGACGCTCCGCCGTGCAGTCGGTCATGCAGGCCGACGTCCTTCTGGAGGAGAAGCCGGAGCGGGATCTGATCCTCACCGCCAACGAGGAGGGTTTCTCCTTCGTCTCCTCCCATGGCGACGGCTGGTACCAGGTCGTCGCCTGGGACCGGCGGCGGCAGCTTCCCGACAGCGCCAAGATCAGCCTTCGCGAGATCAGTGACGCCACCCGGCGTGTCATGGGCAGCGACTTCGGCATGCACGACGCCCGCCGGCTGTCGAGGGCCCACAGCGACGAGCGGCAGGTGCTCCGCTATCGCGTCGGCCGGGTGTTCCTGGCCGCCGACACCGCGTACGTGCACTCGCTGGCGTGCGGGCAGGGCGTGAACACCGGCCTGCAGGACGCGGCCAACCTCGGCTGGAAGCTCGTCGCCGGGGTCCAGGGCTGGGCGCCGGACGGCCTGCTCGACACCTACCACACCGAGCGGTATCCGGTCGGCAGGAGGGCCCTGCGGATGAACAGCACCATGCTCAGCGCCGCCATGGGTTCGACCTGGCGGTCGCGGGTCGCCCGTTCCGTGCTTCCCGCCGCCGCGAACCGGATCCGCCCCCTCGGCCGCTGGCTGGCCGAGACCGTGTCGGGCCTGGGCATCTCCTATCCCGCCCTCCCGGGAGCGCACCGGCTGGCCGGCCAGAGGGTGCCGGACATCCGCCTGGCCGGGGAGCCGGTCCGGCTGTACGAGGCGCTGCGGGCCGGGCGCTTCGTGATCCTCGCCCCCGAGGGCGATCCGGCGGACGCGGCGGGCTCGCCGTACGGGGAGCGGGTGATCCACGCCGTTCCCGCGTGCGGTGGCCTCCCCGTGCTGCTGATCCGTCCGGACGGCTACATCGCCTGTGCCATCGAGGAGAGGAACCCCGCCTCCCTCGACGTCGCCCTGCGCGCGGCCCTGGCCGCGTGGTGCGCCGCCCGCCCCCCGGTGGTATCTGCCACGAAACCCGGGTGAAACGGTCTGCCGCTACCGCCCTGTTGGCCACGAAGGGCAGTACGATCTAGTGTAATTAACAGTAAACCGTGCGTAAGGAGTGGGACGTGGATCTCATCGTGCCGCCGACGGAACGGCTCTGGTGATGGCCGGTCAAGCAACCATCGGCGACCGCATCCGTGGATTGCGGTTGAGCAGGCACATGTCCCAGGCGCAGTTGGCCGGGCCAGACCTGTCTGACAGTTACGTTTCGCTCATCGAGTCCGGAAAACGGACTCCCACCCCGGTCGTCACACGCCTGCTCGCCGATCGGCTCGGCTGCGGCATTGAGTTCCTGCTCCACGGGATCGAGCCCCACCAGCGCGTCGACACCGCGCTCGCCCTGCGGCAGGCCGAGCTCGAGCTGTACCACGGGGACCCGGCCGTCGCGGCCGGGCTCTTCGCGGACACGGCCAAGGCCGCGGGGGGCGACAACGCCGCCCTCGCCGCGCAGGCGCGCTTCGGCCAGGCCCGCGCGCTGGAGGCCCAGGGGCACACGGCTCGGGCGGTCGAGGTCTACGAGCTGCTTCGCCACGAGGCCGCGGCGCATCCCGAGCGCCTCGCCGACCTGCCGCTCGTCGTGGCGCTCTGCCGCTGCTACCACCGCGCGGGTGACACGCAGCGCGCCCGGGACCTCGGGAGGGAGGCCCTGGCCCAGGCCGACCGGCTCGGGCTCGACCGGGGTGACCTCGCCCTCGACCTCGCCGCCGTGCTCGCCGAGATGGAGGTCGACCTCGCGTACGTCGAGCGCGTGCTGACCGCCTCCCACCTGCCCGACACCGTTGACCGCGAGCCGGAGGTCCTCGGCCTGTGGCGGGCCGGCACGGCCGCGGCGGAGGAGGAGAACTCCGCGCTCGCCGCGCGGCTCGCGGCGGACGCCGTCGCCGCCGGGCGTCCCGCGCGGATGGCCGTCCGCTACGTCCGGAGCGCGATGCGCTGGGCGTGGACCGCCACCTCGCGTCCCGAAGACGCGGATCTCGACCGGGCGGGTGAGTTCGCCGCCTCCGCGACCGAGATCCTCTCGCGCCTGTCGCCCGGCACGATCGAGCACGCCCGGGGCATGGTCGTGCTCTCCAGGGTGCGGCTGCGCTCCGGCGACGCGGACGCCGCCGGCGAGCTGGTCGGACAGGCCCTCGGCCTGCTCGACGGCGTGCGCGGGACGGTGCCGGCGATGGCGTACGTGGTTCTGGCCGAACTGGCTCTGGCACGCTCCAAAGACGGCGGCCCGGCGCTGGAGAAGGCTCAGGAACTGCTCGCCGACCCGGTCGCCTCGGTGGCCTCCTACGTCGACCGGGAATCGGCCAGGCTCTGGCGCGAGATCGGTGACCTCTGGGGCCGGGCCGGTGTGCCGGAGAGGCAGGCGAACGCCTACCGCAGCGCGCTCGAAACCGTCGGGGTCAGCTCGCGTACGGAGACTCCGCCCGGCTCGACGTGGCGTGAGGTGGTCGTCCCGGTCGTCCCGGCCGTCCCGGCGCACCTCGGCGTCTCGCACGAGTCGAAGGCCGGGTGACCTTCCCTTCCCGGTTCCCCCGCCCCTGATCCCTTCGATCCTCCGTTCCCGAGCGCAACGGATCGGCCCCTGCGCCTTCGCGGCCAGGGGCCGTTCCCGTTCCGCGGGGCGCCCGCCGGCGACGCCGGGCGGGGGCGTCGGCGGCAAGGAGATGTGAGGGCACGTCACGTTCCTCCGTGCCTCCTGACCTGCCGCCGCGCCTCGTGCGCGCTCATCCCCCGGCGGGTGGGGAGCGCGTACGAGGGGCAGACTCGGAGGTATGGCTATGGGGGAGTCAGGGCCGTTGATCCCGCACATGAGGCTGGACGAGCTGCTGCAGGAGCTGCGAGAGCGTCTGGAGGCGGTGCTGGCCACCCGCGACCGGGCGCACGCGCTGCTGGACGCGGTGGTCGCGGTGGGCAGCGACCTGGACCTGGAGACCATGCTGCGCAGGATCGTGGAGACCGCCACCCGGCTGGTCGACGCCACCTACGGCGCGCTGGGCGTGGCCGGGGAGCACAGCACGCTCGTCCAGTTCGTCCCGGTGGGGTTGAGCGAGGAGGAGATCGCGCGGATCGAGCACTGGCCGCACG
>NZ_JBHMBS010000036.1:0-75637 GCF_042428775.1 Streptosporangium vulgare
ACGTGATCGTCCCCTCGTCGGGCTGGTGAGCGCCCGCCAGGGTCTTGATCAAAGTGGACTTCCCGGCGCCGTTCTGGCCGAGCAGGCAGTGCACCTCTCCGGGCAGCACTTCCAGGTCGACGCCGTCGAGGGCGCGTACTCCGGGGAACTGCTTGACGATCCCGCGCATGAGGAGCAGGGGAGTGGCTTCTGACATGGGGCCTCGCTGGTTCATCATGGGGCCGAGAGGACGTGGTCGCTGCCGAGCCTGGCCGCGCCGACCACTCCGGCGTCGGGTCCGAGCTCCGAGAGCACGATGGGCAGATTGCCGGTCGCCAGGGGCAGCGACCGGCGGTAGACGACGCTTCTGATCTCCGCCAGGAGGACGTGGCCCAGCTGGGCCACCCCTCCCGCGACGATCACGAGGCCGGGGTTGAAGAAGCTGACGAGACCGGCCAGCACCGTGCCGACCCTGCGGCCGCCGTCGCGGATGAGCCGCACCGCCTCGGGGTCACCCATCTCGGCGGCCGTGGAGACGTCCTCGGCGGTGAGGGTGCCCGTCTGGTCGAGCCGCCGGCCCAGGTAGGGCGAGCGCCCGGCGATGGCCGTGGCCTCCCTGGCGAGGGCGGTCCCACCGAAGTAGGCCTCCAGGCAGCCGACGTTGCCGCAGGCGCAGACGGGGCCCTGGTCGTCGACGCGGATGTGGCCGATGTCTCCGGCGCTGCCGGAGACACCCCGGTAGATCTTGCCGTCCACCACGATGCCGCAGCCGATGCCGGTGCCGATCTTGACGAGCAGGAAGTCGTCCACCTGCCTGGCGAGCCCCGAGTGGAGCTCGCCGAGGGCCATGATGTTGACGTCGTTGTCGACCACGGCCGGGCAGCCAAGGGCCTGGCCGACCGCCTCCCTGACGGGATAGCGGTCCCAGCCGGGCATTATCGGGGGCGCGACCGGTACCCCCTCGCGGAAGCTCACCGGCCCCGGAACGCCGATCCCCGCGCCGTGCAGCTCGGTGAACAGGCCCTGCTCGCCCAGCTTGGCGATCATCTCCATCGCCTGGTCGAGCACGACCACCGGGCCGTCGCGCACGTCGCACCGCTGGCTCAGCTGGCCGAGGATCTCCAGCTCGCCGTCGGTGACGACCACGTCGATGGAGGTGGCGCCGATGTCGATCCCGGCGAAGCGGAGGTCTCCGCAGAGCCGTACCAGACCGGACCTGCGCCCGCCGCGCGAGGCCGCGAGCCCCGCCTGCTCTGCCAGGCGCAGCTCGATGAGCCGGTCGAGCTCCAGGTTGAGCCGGGAACGCGAAAGCGCGGTCACGTCGCCGAGCTCGGCGCGCGACCGCGCTCTCTCACGCAGCAGCCGGAGCAGCGCAGCCTGGTGCGCGTTCTCCGGCCGCGCGACGGTCCGCTTCACAACACCCTCCCTGTTCCGAGCAGGTGTGCAGAAGCTAACCCTCTTTAGACAGGTTTGTGAATCACTTTTACCTAACAGTTCGCCGACTTTTGCCGCGATCGGCAAAAGTCGGCGAACTTGACCCGCTCCGGTCAGCTCACCCGGGTGAGCCGCCACTGCTGGTTCGTGCCGCTCCCGCAGGTGGCCTGGGTGAGCTGCGTGCCGTTGGCCGTCGAGGCGCCGGGCACCTCAAGGCAGAGGCCGCTGGCCGCCGAGGCGATCCTGTAGGTGCCGTTGGACCCGGCCGTGAACCTCCACTGCTGGTTCGCGGCGCTGTGACAGGTCCACTGGATGATCAGCGCTCCCGACGCGGTGGAGGCGCCGTTCACGTCCAGGCACTTGCTGCTCTGAACCCCGGTGAGGGTGAAGGCGCCGTTGGCCGCGGCGCCGAACCTCCACTGCTGGTTCGTGCCGGTGCCGGCCGTCCACTGGACCACCTTGGCGCCGTCGGCGGTGGACTGGCCCTCGACGTCGGCCGCCTTGGAACTGTGCGCGGCGACCATCGTGTAGACGCCTCCGGCCACCGGCCCGGTCGAGCCTCCTGTCGTGTTCAGGGTGAAGGAGTCGAGATCGAACTGGTTCGCCGCGGAGGGCTTGAACACCAGGTACAGCGGGTGGCTGCCGGACAGCGACGACAGGGACGTGGCGGCCGTCTGCTGGTAGGTGTCCCAGCCTCCGGTGCTCGGCACGGTCGTGGTGGACAGCAGCTGCCCGGTGGGCGAGTCGGCGCGCAGCTCGATGGTGCCGCCGCCCGACGGCGAGGACAGCCGGTAGGACACCGACGTGATCCCCTGGACGCTCATCGGCGAGAAGGAGATCCAGTCGCCGCTGGAGATGTCCCCGACACGCTTGCCGGCCTGCGCGCCGGCCTGCTCGACGACCCGGATCCCGGAGGAGCCGGTGAAGTACTCGGCCTGCTTCTGCCTGGGCTGCAGGATCAGGTTCGCGGTGTTGGACAGGCCGCCCGCGTCGGTGTAGGTCGCGGTGAGGACGTAGAAGGTGTTGGCGTCGGCGTCGTGTCCGGAGTTCGTGGTCACCACGGTCCCCGAGCAGCCGGTGAACTGGCCCGTGTCATGGCTGTGGGTGTCGTGGCCGAGCGCCGTGATCACCGTGACCTTGGAACAGTCGATCGTGCCGTCCTCGGCGTCGGTGACGGTCACCGTGTACGGGACCGAGTCGCCGAAGTTGATGGTCGTGCCGTCGGGCGGCGAGCCGAACCTCACGACCGGCGCGGTGTTGCCGACCGTGATGGGCACCGTCGCCGAGCCGCTCTTGCCCGACGGGTCGGTGATCGTGAGCCTGGCGGTGTAGTTGCCGTTGGCGGTGTAGGTGAACGAGGGGTTCGCCGCGGTGGAGTCGGTCGAGCCGTTGCTGGTGAAGTCCCACGCGTAGGTGAACGCGTCGCCGTCGGGGTCGGCGGAGCCGGCCGAGGAGAACTGGACGGTGAGCGGGGCCTGGCCCGAGGTGGGCGCCCCGCTCGCCTTCGCGACCGGGGAGCGCGAGCCGCCGTTGATGTAGTCGATGCGGTAGACGCCGTCGTCGGGGTTGGTGCCGCCGTAGCCGACCCCCCACTCGATCAGGTACATCGCGCCGTCGGGGCCGAACTTCATGTCCAGCGGCGACCTGAACCCGAGGTTGGACAGGAAGCGGTTGGTCTTCAGGATGTTGCCGCTGCCGTCCAGCCGCATCTCCATCAGGTAGTTGCGGCTCCACTCGTAGAAGAACGGGGTGTCGTCGAAGTACGCGGGGAACTTCGTCTCCGAGGGGTTGGCCGCGTCGTAGTGGTAGAACGGCCCGCCCATCGGGGCCGCGCCGCCGCCGGTGCCCATCTCCGGCCACTCGGGCACGAGGTGGTAGTTGTACCAGACGGTGGCGGGCTTGACCGCGGGCAGGTTCGTCAGGCCCGTGTTGTTGGGCGAGTTGTTCACCGGCGCCGAGCAGTTGAACTTCGCCCCCGAGGTGGAGGTGGCGAAGTTGTAGTCGTTGAACGGGATGTTGTTGCCGACGCAGTACGGCCAGCCGTAGAAGCCGGGCGACTTGATCAGGTTCCACTCGACGGTGCCCTCGGGCCCGCGGTTGGCGTTGGCCGATCCCGCGTCGGGGCCGTAGTCGGCCATCGAGATCCAGCCGGTCTCGGAGTCCACCGAGAACCTGAACGGGTTGCGGAAGCCCATCGCGTAGATCTCCGGGCGGGTCTGCGCGGTGCCCGGCGCGAACATGTTGCCCGAGGGGATCGTGTAGGTGCCGTTGCTCTCCGGGTGGATCCGCAGGATCTTGCCGCGCAGGTCGTTGGTGTTGGCGCTGGTCTTCTGCGCGTCGAAGTTGGAGCGGCCGGAACGCTCGTCGATCGGCGCGTACCCGTCGGAGGAGAAGGGGTTGATGTCGTCGCCGACGCCGATGTAGAGGTTCCCGCCGGGCCCGAAGGTGAGGTACCCGCCGGTGTGCCCCGGCTCGTCGACCCTGGTGGCCGGGATGGCGAGAAGCTTCTTCTCACTGGACAGGTCGAGGGTGTCGCCGTTCAGGGTGAACCGGGAGACCTGGTTGATCGCCGAGGAACCGGTCGGCGAGTAGTTGAGGTAGACCCAGCGGTTGGTCGCGAAACCCGGGTCCAGGGCGATGCCGATCAGCCCGTCCTCGCCGCCGGTGTAGACGCTCAGCGTGCCGGTGGTCACGATCTGGCCGTTGCTCTTGCGGACCAGCATGAGCTTGCCGGATCGGGCGATGTAGTAGACGTCGCCGTTGGGGGCGATGTCCAGGCCCATCGGCTGGTCGGGCGCGCCGTCGAGCGTCACCTTCTGGTACCGGTTCCACACGGTGCCGCCGCAGTCGCCCGCGGCGTTGCCGGCCGCCCACTTGACGCCGCCGAGCACGTGCTGGCGGAAGTAGGTCTCGCTGTAGGCGCCGTTCTCGTGGCCCATCGCGGTCGCCCACACACGCCCGCCCTCGGCGTTGCGGCACCAGGAGATCGGGTGGTCGGCGCCCATCTTGCTGCCGCCGGCGTCGTAGGTGCTCTCGTCGGCGGCGACCAGGACGTGGACGTCACCCCGCATGTTCTTGCTGAAGTTGTACCACTCCTCGGTACGCGTCCAGCGGTCGGGCAGGCCCACGGTGGAGGGGTGCTTCTTGTCCAGGACCTTGGCGGTGCCCTGCACGATGCTGGAGTGCGCGGTCATGTGCGCGCCGCCCAGGACGAGCTGGTCCCACCAGGGGAACTGGGTCTCGATGTTCATGTCGGTGGTGTTGTGGATCGCCACGATCCCGCCGCCGTTGTTGACGTACCTCTGCATGGCCTGACGCTGGGCGTCGTTGTCCCAGACCATGCCGGAGTTCTGCAGCATGATGATCGCGTTGAAGCCCGCCAGGTTCGCGTCGCTGAACACGCTCGAGTTCGCGGACTGGACGACCTCGAAGTCGTTGGCGGCGGCGAGTTGCTGGACCATCGTGACACCGGACGCGATCGAGCCGTGCACGTAGTCGGCCGTCTCGGTGAACAGCAGTACCCGGAAGGCGGCGGCCGCCTTCGCTGATCCCGCGCTCGCCGAGGCCATCGAGAGGCCGGAGAACACGGATAACAGGAGCAGGACC
Source organism: Streptosporangium vulgare (assembly GCF_042428775.1). Lineage (NCBI taxonomy): Bacteria > Bacillati > Actinomycetota > Actinomycetes > Streptosporangiales > Streptosporangiaceae > Streptosporangium > Streptosporangium vulgare. The sequence continues at coordinate 5,020 of NZ_JBHMBS010000036.1, forward strand.
GGGACCATTAAGGCGGTGAACGGGCGGCGCATGGAATCTCCTGGGGGGAGACGCATGGAAATCTCCTGGGGGATGAGAAGGACATGCGAAACTCACCGGGCGGCCTAGGCGGGCAGACCGGTCGTGATGCCGGGAGAGGATGGCAGGAAATCGCGAAATCTGCTGTTTTCTGGCTTATTTCCTCCCTATTTCAGGATGGTAAGGACGAGTTCTGTCGACCGTCAAGCAAAAGATTGCTCGGGGCAGGCAGAACCTCCCGCCACCCGCCCGCGAAAGCGAACCCCCTCCGTACGAACCGATTCGACCTCCTACCGGGCATTTCATCTGATTCGCATAACTTCACGGCTCTCTCCGGACCGTTCCAGAACGGCCGGAAACTATCGGGGAGCGCCAGGAAACTTTCAGACGGGGCACCGAAAAGGGCGCCCTCGAGACGAGAGCGCCCGTGAACGTCCGACCGGCCGGCGCGGTCAGCGCGTGCCCGTCAGAGCATCGCCTTCATCGAGGCGGTCGCCTGCTGGCCGAGGGTGGTCGGGGTCAGGTACGGCTGCTCGGCGAGGATCGCCTCCCAGTTGTCCCGGATGTCCTCGACGGTGTGGTCGTCCTGCCGCCAGCCGGGCCCCTCGGCCACGAACACCCGGGCGATCCGGCCGCCGCCGACGCTGAAGACCTCGCCGCTGGTCTCGCAGGCCTCGTGCGCCAGGAAGGTCACCAGGGCGCTGACCCGCTCCGGGGTGAACCTGGCCTCGAACTCGGCGGGCAGGATCTCCTCGGTCATCCGGGTCCAGGCGATCGGCGCGATCGCGTTGGCCTTGATCCCGGCCCTGGCGCCCTCGATGCCGAGCGTCTTGGTGAGGCCCACCAGGCCCATCTTCGCGGTGGAGTAGTTGGCCTGGCCGAAGTTGCCGAACAGCCCGGCGGGCGAGGAGGTGTTGACGATCCGGCCGTACCCCTGCTCCTTGAGGTAGGGGAACGCCGCCCGGCTGACCAGGAACGACCCGCGGACGTGGACGGCGAGGACCTGGTCGAACTCCTCGACGCTGATCTTGCCGAAGGACTTGTCCCGCAGGATGCCCGCGTTGTTGACGACGATGTCCAGCCGTCCGTAGGCGTCGATCGCGGTCCGTACGATCGCCTGGGCCCCCTCGGGGGTCGCGACGTTGTCGGTGCTGGCGGTCGCCTCCCCGCCGTTCTTCCTGATCAGCTCGACCACCTCGGCGGCCGGGCCCGCGGAGGCGCCGGTGCCGTCCAGTGCCCCGCCCAGGTCGTTGACCACCACCTTGGCGCCGCGCTCGGCGAGCGACAGCGCGTGCGAGCGGCCGAGTCCGTGCCCGGCGCCGGTGATGACCGCGACCCTGCCGTCAAACCGCAGCTCTGACATCCGCAACCCTCCCACGAGAATATAATTCTAGTCGTCTGAACAATAGCTCGCCCGGCCCTCGTGATGCCATGGGCATCCCCCGGCGCGATGCCACGGGGCGCCGTGAAGGCGCCCGGGACACCACCCCCGAAACCTTCGGGGCGACGCCCCGCCCGACGCCCGTCCGGCGCGCCGCGAGCCGCCGACGGGGCCTTCACGCAACCACGGAGACAAGGCGCGGAGATAAGCCCGGAGACGAGCGCCGAGATAAGCGTGGAGACAAGGCGCGGGATGGTAACCAAAAACGCGTTGGATCATTGCGCATAGTAAGCACGCGTGTTAATTTCTGCTAAAGTTTTTGCCCCACACGGGCGAGGGTCAACGACGACACCCCTCACTTCTTCTCAGTATGGCCCCGCCCAATATTTTGGGCTGGAGGCCCTATATGTCCTTATCGCCGCCCCTGCGCGTGGTCCAATGGGCCACGGGCGCCGTCGGCAGATACTCCCTGCGCAACGTGATCACCCGGCCGGAGTTCGAACTGGCCGGGGTCCTGGTCTACGACCCGGACAAGGTGGGACAGGACGCGGGGACCCTCGTGGGGCTCCCCGAGGCCGGTGTCACCTGCACCGACGACGTCGAGGAGATTCTCGCCACGAAGGCCGACTGCGTGCTGCACATGCCGCTGCCGGCGTCCTACTTCGGCGGGGAGCATCCGAGCGACGTGGAGACCATCTGCGCACTGCTCGCCGCCGGCAAGAACGTCATCACCACCACCGGGTTCGTGTATCCCAAGTGCTACGGCCCCGGAGTGGTGGAGCGCCTGGAGGCCGCCTGCCGGGCGGGAGGGACGTCCCTGCACGGCACCGGCGTCAATCCCGGTTTCATGAGCGACATCCTGCCGCTCACTCTGACCGGGCTGTCCAGCCGCGTCGACCACATCTACGTCCGGGAGTCGTCCGACTTCCGGGGTCACCCGTCCCGGCAGATCGTGGTGGACCTGTTCGGCTTCACCCGTTCGGCCAAGGACTACGTCGCGGCCGTACGCCCCTTCCGCGCCTTCCAGCGTTCGCTGTTCGCCGAGAGCGTCCAGTTCGTGGCCGACAACCTCGGGGTGGCCCTCGACGAGGTCGAGGAGAGCGACGAGTTCGAGCTCGCGTCCGAGGAGTTCGAGATCACCGCGGGAGTGGTCAGGGCGGGCACCGTGTGCGCGTCCCGCTGGATGTTCAGCGGGCTGGTCCGCGGCCGTCCCTTCATGACCGTGGAGTGCGTCTACAAGGCGGACTCCACCCGGGTGGAGCGCTGGGCCGATCCCGGCTTCAGCGTCCACATCGAGGGCGTGCCCCAGCTGATGCTCACCGTGGACGAGATCTCGCACGGCCTGGCCGCTGCCGCCGCCCACGCCGTGAACTCCGTCGCCGCCCTCTGCGCCGCCCCGCCGGGCATCCGCACCGCGCTGGAGCTCCCCCTGGCCACCGGCCGGGGTACCGTCCGCCTCGCCTGAGGATCCTCCTCGGCCCCCCTCCGAGGTGTCCGGCGAGTGGACATCCCCCCGGCTCCGCCCCACGGGCGGACCTGACGAGCCGCACAGTGAGCCCGGGTACGACCTGACGAGCCGCACAGTGAGCCCGGGTACGACCGGTAGAAGCCTGACTTACGACAACTGGCGCACGCGACGCCATCGGCGAGAAATCGCGGCATTTAGCATTTTATTCAACAAACGGATTCGTGGACGTTCGCGAGCGCGCCGATAAACCTTTTCGGGTGCGTCGACACGCCGGGTGCGCCGATCGCCCGCGACGCCCCCGGGGCTCCTGGGCCCCAGGGCCTCCGCGCCGCGCTCCCCCTCCCGCGACGCCCTCGTCCCGGGTGCCCCCGCCCCGCACCGGTCCCGTTCCCCGTCGGCCCCGGCCCCCGTTCCCCTCCCCGTACCGCGCCGCCCGTGAGGAACACCCGCACGGGCGTTCCTCACGGGATCGGCCGGAGGGTCCCGAAGGATCCGCAGGTCAAGAGGGGGCGAGAGGCATCGAGGGGCATCAGGTGTGAGGGGTGAAGCGCCCGAAGCGGCCCTGGTGATAGAGCAGCGGGCGCCCGCCCGGTTCGAGGCTGGTCTCGATCACGAGCCCGACGACCAGGACGTGGTCACCGATGTCGACGGTGGAGTGGGGAGCGCAGACCAGGTGGGCCGAGACGCCGTCCAGCAGCGGGACGCCCAGGTGCCCGGGGGTCCAGGAGGTGGGGGCGGCGAAACGGTCGACGCCCTTCCTGGCGAAGCGCGAGGCCACCTCCGCCTGGTCGCTGGCCAGCACGTTCACCGCGAAGTGATCGGCCCGCCGGAGCCAGGGCCAGGTGGTCGAGGACTGGTCCACGTAGAAGGAGACCAGCGGGGGCGTGAGGCTGACGGACGAGAACGAGGTGGCCGTGAGGCCGACCGGGACGCCCTCGACCTGCGCGGTGACGACGACGACCCCGGCCGCGTGGACGGCCAGTGCCTGCCGGAAACGCTCTGCGTCGACCGCTCTGCCGGACAGTGTCTCGGTCATGCCGCCTCGCTTAGGACTGTGTGGGTTACTGTAGAGATGATCCACTTGGTCACTTTTTCCCCTTTAAGGAACAAAGGACACTACTCAAAACCCGTGGGGGTCACTATCTCTTCCCGCTCCCATCAGGGAGCCCTTTTCCCGAGTGCCGCGATCACCTGCGGGCCGACCCGGTCGGCCCAGGGACCGAGAACGGCGTCGAGATCGGGAATCCGCGACTCCAGCAGCGCGAGGCCCGGAGTGGGCACGGTCGCCCCCAGCTCCACCAGCAACGGGCGGAGATGGACCTCCACGGCCAGCGAGTGCCTGGCGTCCCCCATCACCAGGAGCGGGAGCGCGACGGCCGAGGCGAGCGCGCCGCCCGGCAACCGGTCGAGGAAGACCTTGAGCAGGCCGGTGTAGGTGGCCTTGTAGGTCGGGCTCGCCACCACCAGCACGTCGGCTCCGGCCACCAGTTCCACCGCGGCCCTCACCTCCGGCGCCGTCTCCGGGGTGAACAGCAGCGGGGCGAGAGCCGCCAGGTCGACGACCTCGGGAGCCTCCCCGTCCCCGATCCGCCGGGCGACGGCCTCCGCCGCCCGGACGGCCACCCCGTGGGTGCGCGATCCCGGTCGCGGGTTTCCCACCACGGTCACGACGCTCATGAGGCCACCGGTGCTTTCTGGTCGACGTCGGAACGGAGAAGCCTCCACACCTCGTGGCGGTACTCCCCGAAGCGGGAACCGCCCCTCAGGTCGCCTTCGCGAGGACCGAGATCCACCTCGACGGGCCGCCCGATCCTTCCGGGCCGGGAGGTCATGACCGCGACCCTCCGGCCGAGGTAGACGGCCTCGTCGACGCTCCGGGTGGCGAACAGGACGGTCGTGCCGGTCTTCTCCCAGACGCGCGCCAGCTCCACCTGGAGCGACTCCCGGGTCCCGGCGTCCAGCGCGGCGAACGGCTCGTCGAGCAGCAGCACGGCCGGATCCGCGGCCAGGCTCCTGGCGATGGCCACGCGCTGGGGCATGCCGAGGGAGAGCTCGTGGGGGTAACGGTCCCCGAACTCGCCCAGCCCCACCAGGTCCAGGTACCCCCTGGCCAGCTCGGCGCGCTCGCGCTTCGTGGCGGCCCTGCCCTCCAGCGCGAACTCGATGTTGGACAGCGCCGTGCGCCAGGGGAACAGCGCGTACTGCTGCAGGACGATCCCCCGGTCGAGGCCGGGGCCGTCGAGGGGGACGCCGTCCAGCAGGATCCGGCCGGTGGTCGGCGCGGCCAGGCCGGCGATCAGGTCGAGGAGGGTGGACTTGCCGCAGCCGCTCGGCCCGACCAGCGTGAGCAGCTCTCCCTCCCGTACGTCGAGGTTGACGTCGTCGAGGGCGGCGAAGGAACGGTGGGTGTCACGGCCGGCGAACTCCTTGCCGACCCCCTGGATCCGGAGCCTCACCGGAGACCTCCCGGGAGAGGGAGAGCGGGGATGACGGGATCGGCGAGGAGGGGATTGCGGACATGTCTGATCATGATCACGAGATGCGTCCTGTGCGGTGTGGGTGGGGACGGCGGATGGATTCGTGATCACGGACACTGTGCGCTGAACACGCGGCAGAGATCGACGTGCGCGCACCGAGTCAGATAGATGCCCATACCGGAGAAACTACGCACCACTTCGCGGTAAGTCAATATTTCCTACTGGGTTTACATGAAATACCTGAGGAGCGGGTGCCCCCACGGCCGGAGGTCCCGTACCGTCGAGGGATGAAACTGGAAAAGGAGATCTCCGGCGGCGGTCGCTTCGAGAGGCAGCCGAACCGGTTCACGACGCGGATCGAGGCGGGCGGCGAGCACCCCCCGGAGCCCGGCCGCTACCAGATCTACGCCTCCTACGCCTGCCCGTGGGCGCACCGCTCGCTCATCGTCCGCGAGTTGCTGGGCCTGCGGGAGGTGGTCGGGGTGACGATCGTCGACCCGATCAGGGACGAGAAGGGCTGGCGGATCCCCGGGGGCGACCCGGTGACCGGGGTGGAGTACCTCTCCGAGCTCTATCTGGCGACCGACCCCGGCTACGAGGGCCGCTACACGGTGCCCTGCGTCTGGGACGTCGCCGCCAGGCGCCTGGTCACCAACGACTACCCGCAGATCACCCTCACCCTGGAGACGGCCTTCGCGCCGTGGCACGCCGAGGGCGCCCCGGACCTCTACCCGGAGGAACTGCGCGAGGAGATCGACGCGCTCAACGAGGTAATCTTCCAGGGCCTCAACAACGGCGTCTACCGGGCCGGGTTCGCCCGCTCGCAGGAGGCGTACGACGAGGCGGTCACCGAGGTGTTCGCCACGCTCGACCTGCTGGAGGAGCGGCTGTCCACCCGCCGCCACCTGCACGGCGACGCGCTCACCGAGAGCGACGTGCGGCTCTACCCGACGCTCGCCAGGTTCGACGCCGTCTACAACTCGCACTTCAAGTGCGCGGTGCGGCGGCTCACCGACTATCCGGCCCTGTGGGCCTACGCCCGCCGCCTGTACGCCGTCCCCGCGTTCCGTGACACGACCGACTTCGACCAGATCAAGCGGCACTACTTCGTGACGCAGACGAACGTCAACCCGAGCGGGATCGTGCCCCGTGGACCGGAGATCGACTGGACCGCCCCCTGAGAGGCCCGGCGCCGCTCCCCCGGGCGTTCCCGGGACCACCCTCCGCGGCGGCCCCGGGGGCGTGAAAGTTTCATCGGACAAATCGGTCATTCGCCCGGTGAGCGAGCATCCCGGCACGGGGGCCGGTTGACGGTGGGCGAAACGCGCTGGAAACATCGGGCACCCAGGTTGTGGGAGCGCTCCCACTTGGATTCCCCCGACCGGGATCCTCGGACCCAAGCTCCCGCAACCTGGCACCTCCCCCGCCCAAAGGACCCTTCGTGATCAGACCACCTGCCTGGCTCGCCCTCGCCACGGCCGCCGCCCTGGTGACCCTGACCCCCCTGCCCGCCGCCGCCGACGGTCCCGAACAGATCGTCAACGGCACCTTCGACAGCGGCACCGCCCCGTGGTGGAGCACCGGCAACACCGCGCTGGAGGTCGAGAGCGGCCGCCTGTGCGCCGACGTCCCCGGCGGCACCGTCAACCCCTGGGACGTCATCATCGGCCAGAACGACATCCCCCTGGTCAAGGACGAGACCTACGAGTTCTCCTTCTTCGGGATCGCGACGCCGGGCCGGGTGGCCAAGGCCCTCGTCCAGCTCCCGGTGGACCCCTATACGCAGTATTTGTCGGCCAATCCCGAGCTGAGCGTGTCCGGTAACGACTACCGCTACACCTTCACCTCGCCCGTGGACCTGCCGGGCGCGCAGGTGGCGTTCCAGCTCGGGGGCAGCGCCACCCCGTGGAGGTTCTGCGTGGACAACGTCTCCCTCAAGGGCGGAGCCGAGCCCGACGTCTACAAGCCGGACACCGGGCCCCGCGTCCGGGTGAACATGGTCGGCTACCTGCCCTCGGGACCGAAGAACGCCACCCTCGTCACCGAGAAGACGGAGCCGGTCGGCTGGAAGCTCAGGCGCGGCGGGGAGGGCGGGGAGGTCGTCGCCGAGGGCGACACCGTCCCGCGCGGCGTCGACGGGAGCTCCGGCCAGAACACGCACTCGATCGACTTCGGCACGGTCACCGCGCCCGGCACCGGCTACACGCTGGAGGCCGACGGCGAGACCAGCCGCCCCTTCGACATCGGCGCGGACGTCTACGACGACCTCAGGACCGACGCGCTGAAGTTCTACTACACCCAGCGCAGCGGCATCCCGATCCTCGACGACCTGCGCCCCGGCTACGGAAGGCCCGCCGGGCACGTCGGGGTCGCCCCCAACCGGGGTGACGTCGCGGTGCCCTGCCAGCCGGGCGTCTGCGACTACACGCTGAACGTCAAGGGCGGCTGGTACGACGCGGGCGACCACGGCAAGTACGTCGTCAACGGCGGCATCTCCGTCCACCAGCTGATGTCCGCCTTCGAGCGCGCCAAGGCCGACGGCGTCCACAAGGACGGCGACCTCGACATCCCCGAGAGCGGCAACGGGGTGCCCGACATCCTCGACGAGGCCCGCTGGGAGCAGGAGTTCCTGCTCAGCATGCAGGTCCCCGACGGCAAGCCGTACGAGGGAATGGTCCACCACAAGATCCACGACGCCGCGTGGACCGGCCTGCCCCTGCTGCCCCACCTGGACCCCCAGCCACGCGAGCTGCACCCGGTCTCCACCGCCGCCACCCTCAACCTGGCCGCCACCGCGGCCCAGGCGGCCCGCCTCTTCGCCCCGTACGACGCCGCGTTCGCCGCGCGCAACCTCGCGGCGGCCAGGAAGGCGTGGGCGGCGGCGAAGGCGAACCCCGCGCGGTACGCGGACCCGGCGGACGGGGTGGGCGGCGGCGCCTACAACGACGACCACGTGGCCGACGAGTTCTACTGGGCCGCCGCCGAGCTCTATCTCGCCACCGGCGAGAAGGAGTTCAAGGACTACGTGCTCGCCTCGCCGCACCACACCGTCGACATCTGGCGCGAGCGCGGCTTCGACTGGGGCAACACCGCCCAGCTCGGCCGCCTGCAACTGGCCTCCGTGCCCAGCGCGCTCCCCGACCGGGCCCGGGTGCGCCGCTCGGTCCTGGAGGGCGCGGACAGGTATCTCGCCATCCAGAAGGCCCACCCGTACGGCGTCCCGTACAACCCGCCGGACTACGACTGGGGTTCCAACAACCTGGTGCTCAACAACATGGTCGTGATGGCCGTCGCCCACGACCTGAGCGGCGAGGCGAAGTATCGCGACGGGGTGCTGGAGGGGCTCGACTACCTCTTCGGGCGCAACGCCCTCAACCAGTCGTACGTGACCGGCTACGGCGAGGTCGCCTCGAAGAACCAGCACAGCCGCTGGTACGCCCACCAGCTCGACCCCTCCCTGCCCAACCCGCCGCGCGGCACCCTGGCCGGGGGGCCGAACTCCGCGATCCAGGACCCGGTGGCCCAGGCCAAGCTGCGAGGCTGCAAGCCCCAGTTCTGCTACATCGACGACATCGAGTCGTGGGCCACCAACGAGCTGACGATCAACTGGAACTCCCCGCTCGCCTGGATCGCCTCCTATCTCGCCACCCCCACCGCCACCGGACCGTGCGAGGTCACCTACACCAACCACGGCCAGTGGCCCGACGGGTTCAACACCCAGGTCACCGTCACCAACACCGGGACCGAGGCGATCGACGGCTGGAGCCTCAGCTGGTCCTTCCTGGGCGGCCAGGCCGTACGGCGGCACTGGAGCACCGACCTCACCCAGGAGGGGGCGACCGTGACGGCCAAGAACCTCGACTGGAACAAGACCATCAGGCCCGGCCGCTCGATCACCTTCGGCTTCATCGGCGCCGAGGCCCCCGGCCCCAACCCCAAACCGGAACGCTTCCTCCTCAACGGCACCCTCTGCAGGTGACCGTCGCGGAGCGGCCGCCTCCGGAGGTGGCCGCTCCGCACTTCCTCAGAGTCTCCGGCGCACGATCTGCTCGATCGCGGCCATCAGGCCCTGGTCCTCGATCAGCGGCGGTCCGCCGTCGTCACCACAGCAGGACGGCTTCGCGTGAGCGGTCTCGGCTCGATGACCCACGCGTCCGGGCAGATCGAACGCCTCCTCCAGAAACGCGTAAGGATCCGTGCGGTTGTCATGCTTCTCCAGGAGCAGGAACAGGACGGTGTCCACTTCCGGGAAGGAGATGACCAGCCGCCAGCCGTCGGAAAGCCTGATCACGCAGAATCGCGGCCAGTTCCCCGGACCGGACAGGCGGTAGTGCGCCGCGGCGCAGCCCCGCCGCGCCACCTCCCCGTGTACCCGGACGAACGCCTCCCGCACCCGCCGTGGGGTTCCGGCGTCGCGAACGACGGCGTCGACGCTCTTGGCGACCAGGACGCCGAAGCGTGGGAGCTCCGCGGGGGGGCTCGCCCCGGCGTTTCCTCTTGCTCACGGATCGAGCAGCTTCTTGAGATCATCCTCGTCGTACTCGACGAGGTCACCAGCCATCTGCGCGGCGTCCTGAGCCCTTTCGAGCAGGTCGCGATCCCTCAGCGCGTCGATGACTCGTGCCAACCTGCGCCGTCCGGGCTCGCCCTGCTCTGTCTCACGGACGACGGTCAGGACCTCGGCCAGCGAGGTGGCGGAGATTCTGGTCACCTTCTCACCGGGCACGGCCCGCAGGACGCCGTGCGCCATCCACGAGCGAACGGTGGGCACGCTCACCCCCAGCAACTCGGCCGCGCACGCCAGTTTCACCGCCGACGGACGTGGCCCCTGGTCGTGCCGGAGCGACATCCGCCGGATCGTCGCCTGCAGGGCACGATCCGACGCGCGGCATCGGGCCAGGGACAGGAGATCGGCGAGATCTTCCACGACCAGTCGAGCTTGCTCATCACGTACTCCCACACCCTTCAGGGTAGCCTTTCTTTCAAATATCACGCTCTATTTGAAAGAAGAATCCCGAGGTGGACGGTCGCGGGCGCCCTAAACTGGGGTCGTGATCGAGGATATTCGGGTGGATCCCGCCGTCAGCGCGCTCAGGCCGGACTTCGGGGTGCTGGTGATGGGGGTGTACGGGCTGCGCAACGGGCCCACCGACGACAGGTCGCGGGCCTGGCTGGCCGAGGCCGCGGAGAAGGCCGTGACCGTCGACGACCCGAGGGTCGAGGCGTGGCGGGAGGCCTACCGGGGCTTCGGGGCGAAGCCGCAGCGGACCAGGCCGTCGGTGGACGCGCTGGTCAGGCGGATGCCGCCGCCGGAGATCAACCAGGTGGTCGACGCCTACAACGCGATCAGCATCAGGCACGGCCTGCCGATCGGCGGCGAGGACCTGGCCCGCTACGAGGGGACGGCCAGGCTGGTGCGCGCGAGCGGCGACGAGCCGTTCGAGATCGTCGAGAAGGGCGAGCCCGCGATCGACCACCCGGAGGCCGGCGAGGTCGTCTGGCGCGACGACAGGGGTGTCACCTGCCGCCGCTGGAACTGGCGGCAGTGCGTCCGCACCCGGATCACCGAGGAGACGACGGACGCGCTGTTCCTGCTGGAGCGTCTCGCCCCCCTGTCCGCGGAGGAACTGCGCGCGGCCGGGGACGAGCTGACCGGGCTGCTCGAAGATGTCACCCCGGGGATACGGGTGGAATCCCGGCTGGTCTGGCCGGGCTGATCACGCCCGCCGGATCGGGCTGACCAGCGCCTGAGTGGGTAAACAGTTACCCGGTGGCTGACCGTTTTAACCCATGCTGAGAGGATCGGCAAGGAAGCTGCGGTCAGACTGGCGCAGGTCCGAGCCGAGGCGAGTAGCCTTGGACAGGTTCTCTATCATCAACGCCGATCTGCGGAAGAGGGCGATTTCCGCCGTGTCGTCTGAGTCGTCGCGGACAAACCCGCTGGCAGCCTTTGGTCAGAACGAATGGCTTGTCGACGAGCTGTACCAGAAGTACCTCCAGGACCCCGAGTCGGTCGACCGGGCCTGGTGGAACTTCTTTGCCGACTACAGCCCTGATTCGGGGTCCGGCCGTGCCGCCGCGCCCCAGGGGGCGGCTGCCGCCGCGCCCGCTCCACCGACACCCGCTGCGCCCTCGGCCCCCCCGGCTGCGGCTCAGGCCACCCCGGCCCCCGCGGCGACGACCCCAGCGCCGGAGGCGGCCAAGCCCGCCCCGGCGGCCCAACCCAAGCAGGAGACGCAGTTGCCCGCCGCCGCCGGTGCCGAGGAAGTCCGACTACGCGGCGCCGCCGCCAGGACAGCGGCCAACATGGAGGCCAGCCTCGTCGTGCCGACGGCGACCAGCGTGCGCGCGGTCCCGGCGAAGCTGCTCATCGACAACCGAATCGTGATCAACAACCACCTGTCGCGCGGTCGCGGCGGCAAGGTGTCGTTCACGCACCTCATCGGCTACGCGGTGATCAAGGCCCTCAAGGTCCTGCCGGAGATGAACCACTCCTACGCCGAGGTCGACGGCAAGCCGGTGCTGGTCAAGCCCGAGCACGTCAACCTGGGCCTGGCCATCGACGTCGCCAAGAGCGACGGCACCCGCCAGCTCCTGGTCCCGTCGATCAAGGCGACCGAGGGGATGGACTTCCGCCAGTTCTGGGTCGCGTACGAAGAGGTCGTGCGCAAGGCCAGGGCGGGCAAGCTGGGAGTCGACGACTTCAGCGGCACGACGATCTCCCTGACCAACCCGGGCACCATCGGCACCGTGCACTCGGTGCCGCGCCTGATGCCGGGACAGGGCACGATCATCGGCGTCGGCGCGATGGAGTACCCCGCCGAGTACCAGGGGGCCTCCCCCGACACGCTCTCCCGCCTCGCGGTGAGCAAGGTCATGACGATCACCAGCACGTACGACCACCGCATCATCCAGGGCGCCCAGTCGGGTGACTTCCTGCGGCAGGTCCACCGGCTGCTGCTCGGCGAGGACGGCTTCTACGACGAGATCTTCGAGGCCCTCCGGATCCCGTACGAGCCGATCCGCTGGGTCCAGGACATCTCGACCACCCATGACGACGACGTGGCGAAGTCGGCCCGGGTCATCGAGCTGATCCACGCCTTCCGGGTCCGCGGCCACCTCATGGCCGACACCGACCCGCTGGAGTACAAGCAGCGCAAGCACCCCGACCTCGACATCAAGTCGCACGGCCTCACCCTGTGGGACCTGGAGCGCGAGTTCGCCACCGGCGGCTTCGGCGGCCGGCCCCTGATGAAGCTGCGCGACATCCTCGGCGTGCTGCGTGACTCCTACTGCCGCACCATCGGCGTCGAGTACATGCACATGCAGAACCCCGAGGAGCGGGCCTGGATCCAGGCCCGCATCGAGCGGCCGCACGCCAAGCCCGACCGCGAGGAGCAGCTGCGCGTCCTGGAGCGGCTGAACACCGCCGAGGCGTTCGAGACGTTCCTGCAGACGAAGTTCGTCGGGCAGAAGCGCTTCTCGCTGGAGGGCGGCGAGTCGCTGATCCCGCTGCTCGACTCGGTGCTGAGCTCCGCGGCCGAGGAGCGGCTCGACGAGGCCGTGGTCGGCATGGCCCACCGCGGGCGCCTCAACGTGCTGGCCAACATCGTCGGCAAGTCGTACGGGCAGATCTTCGGCGAGTTCGAGGGCAACATCGACCCGCGCAGCGCCCACGGCTCCGGCGACGTGAAGTACCACCTGGGCGCCAGCGGCGACTTCGTCTCGCCCGACGGCTCCAAGCTCAAGACCTCGGTCGTGGCCAACCCCTCCCACCTGGAGACGGTCGACCCGGTCCTGGAGGGCGTGGTCCGCGCCAAGCAGGACCTCCTGGAGCGCGGCGAGGAGGGCTTCACCGTCCTGCCGGTGCTCGTCCACGGCGACGCGGCCTTCGCGGGCCAGGGCGTGGTGGCCGAGACGCTCAACCTGTCGCAGCTGCGGGGCTACCGCACCGGCGGCACCGTGCACATCGTGGTCAACAACCAGGTCGGCTTCACCACCAGCCCGGCCAGCTCGCGCTCCAGCGTGTACGCCACCGACGTGGCCCGGATGATCCAGGCCCCGATCTTCCACGTCAACGGCGACGACCCCGAGGCCGTGGTCCGGGTCGGCAGGCTCGCGTTCGAGTACCGCCAGGCGTTCCGCAAGGACGTGGTGATCGACCTCATCTGCTACCGGCGCCGGGGGCACAACGAGTCCGACAACCCGGGCTTCACCCAGCCGCTGATGTACGACCTGATCGACGCCAAGCGCTCCACCCGCAAGCTCTACACCGAGGCGCTGATCGGCCGGGGCGACATCACGGTGGAGGAGGCCGAGGGCGCGCTCCGCGACTACCAGGCCAAGCTGGAGAACGCCTTCGCCGAGACCCGCGCGGCGGCCAAGGACCCGACGGGCGAGTTCGCCCGCCCGGTCGACATGGAGACCGTCCCCTGGTCGCACGAGGACGTCAAGACGGCCGTCTCCGAGGAGACCGTCAAGCGGATCGTGGAGACCCAGCTCAACATGCCCGAGGGCTTCACCGTCCACCCGCGCCTGCTGCCGGTGCTGCAGCGCCGCGGGCAGATGGTCGCCGAGGACCGCATCGACTGGGGCATGGGCGAGACCCTCGCCTTCGGGTCGCTGCTGATCGACGGCCACCCGGTCCGCCTCGTCGGCCAGGACTCGCGGCGCGGCACGTTCACCCAGCGGCACGCCGTGCTGGTCGACCGGGTCACGGGCGAGGAGCACACCCCGCTCAAGACGTTCAACCAGGGCACCACGAAGTTCTACGTCTACGACTCCCTGCTGAGCGAGTACGCCGCGCTCGGCTTCGAGTACGGCTACAGCGTGGAGCGGCCCGAGGCGCTGGTCGCCTGGGAGGCGCAGTTCGGCGACTTCGTCAACGGCGCCCAGTCGATCATCGACGAGTACCTCACCTCGGGCGAGCAGAAGTGGGGCCAGCGCTCCGGCGTCACCCTGCTGCTGCCGCACGGCTACGAGGGACAGGGGCCCGACCACTCCTCGGCCCGCGTCGAGCGCTTCCTGCAGATGTGCGCCCAGGACAACATGACCGTGGCGCAGCCCACGGTCCCGGCCAACTACTTCCACCTGCTGCGCTGGCAGACGCTGTCTAACCGGCACCGCCCGCTGGTGGTGTTCACGCCCAAGTCGCTGCTGCGGCACAAGGCGGCGATCTCGGCGGTGAGCGACTTCACCTCGGGGTCGTTCCAGCCGGTGCTGGGCGACACCACGGCTCCCCCGGCCGGCGTCCGCAAGGTCGTGCTGGTCTCCGGCAAGCTCTACTACGACCTGGCGGCGGCCCGCGACAAGCAGGGGCGCGACGACGTGGCGATCGTCCGCCTGGAGCGTCTCTACCCCTTCCCCGGCGACCCGCTGGAGATCGAGCTGAGCCGCTACGCCGCCGACATCGAGCTGGTGTGGGCGCAGGACGAGCCGCTCAACATGGGCCCGTGGCCGTTCCTCGCGCTCAAGATGGCCGAGAACCCCGGGGTCTTCGGCGGGCGTTCGATCAAGCGGGTCTCCCGCAAGGCCAACTCCTCCCCGGCGACCGGCTCGCACTCCACCCACGAGGTGGAGCTGCAGCAGATGCTGGGCGAGATCTTCGGCTAGGCGACCACCGGCCCCGGCCGGTTCGCCGCAGGCGTCACCACGGAAGTCCCCCGCAGGAGCCTCTGCGGGGGACTTCCCCGTTATCGAGAGCGTCGTTCGTCATCGAGAGCGTCGTTCGTCGCGAGCCTCGTCACGAGACCGCGAGGACGACCACAGCGTCATCGGCGCCACCAGCGTCACCAAAGGAGAAAGTGATGTACTTCACCGACCGGGGCATCGAGGAGCTCGTCGCGCGCCGGGGCGAGGAGGAGGTCACCGTCGTGTGGCTCGCCGAGCGGCTGCGCGAGTTCGTCGACCTCAACCCCGACTTCGAGACGCCGGTGGAACGGCTGGCCACCTGGCTGGCCCGGCTGGACGACGAGGACGACTGAGAAAAACGCGATATATCTTGACCTTTCGACTGACGCGACATATCGTGTTCAGCATAAGGAGGTCATACCAATGCCGCAATGGACGATCGAGAAGCCAGAGCAGCTCACCTTTGACTCCGTCAGGAAACTCAACGTGCGGATCGTGGCGGGAAAGCTGGCGGTGCTCGCCAGCGACGGCCCCCCCACGCTTGAGGTCACCGAGATCGACAGCCCCCCGCTGCTCGTCACCCACGACGACGACGGCACACTCACCGTCACCTACAAGGACCTCACCTGGGACGGCCTGCTGGGCTGGCTGCGCCCCGGCCAGCGCCGGGCCACACTCGCGCTGACCGTGCCGAAGAACTGCCCGGTCAACGTGGGGGTCGTCTCCGCGTCCGCGGTCGTCGCCGGGTTCGAGGACCGCACCTCGGTCAGGAGCGTCTCGGGCGAGATCGTGCTCGACGGGGTGAGCGGCGAGATCAACGCCGACACCGTCTCCGGCGACGTCGAGAGCCGCGGCCTGGTCGGCGACCTGTCGTTCAAGAGCGTCTCCGGCGATCTCACCGTCGCCCAGGGCACGCCCCGGCGGCTGAGCGTCACCACCATCTCCGGCCGGATCACCGCCGATCTGGAACTCCCGCCGACCGGCCACGTCACGATGAACAGCGTCTCTGGCGACATCGTGCTCCGGCTCCCGCACGCGGTCGAGACCGACGTCAAGTTCCGCTCCACCTCGGGCAGGCTCGACGCGGCCTTCCCCGAACTCGACTACTCCGTACAGCCCGGCGCGAAGACCCTGGGCGGCCGGATCGGTGGCGGCATGGCGTCGCTGACGGCCAACACCGTCTCCGCCGACGTCACTCTTCTGAAGGGAGCCCAGGCATGAGCCCGGTCTTCGGCCACGGAAGGCTCCGGCTCTATCTCCTGAAGCTGCTGGAGGAGAGCCCGCGCCACGGCTACGAGGTGATCCGGCTGCTCCAGGATCGCTTCCTCGGCGTCTACTCCCCGTCCCCCGGCACGATCTACCCGCGCCTGGCCCGCCTGGAGGAGGAGGGCCTGGTCACCCACGAGGTCGTGGACGGCAAGAAGGTCTTCACCATCAGCGACCGGGGCCGCGACGAGCTCAACGAGCGGCTCGACGAACTCGCCGACCTGGAGCAGGAGATCTCCGACTCCGTCCGCGACATCGCCCGCGAGGTCAAGGAGGACGTCCGCGACACGGTCAAGTCGCTGCGCGAGGAGCTCACCCAGATGGCGCGGGACGTGCGCCAGAGTTCCGAGCAGGACCCGCGCAAGGCCTGGCGCGGGCAGAAGACGGAGTGGCAGCGCCAGAAGCGCGACTGGCAGCGCCAAGCCGGCGAGTGGCAGCGCCAGACCGGCGAGTGGAAGGACGAGTGGAAGCGCATCTGGGCCGACGGCTTCACCGGCGAGGGCTCGCGCGACGGAGACGCCCGGCTCGGGCAGATGCTGGCCGAGTTCGTCGAGGAGGTCCGCAGGGACGCGGCGGCCGCGCAGGTCAGCGAGGAGACCCTGGCGACCGCCCAGGACGCCCTGTACGACGCGGCCCGCCGCATCCGCGACGCGCTCCGATGAGCCCGGTGATCCTCCGTACGACGCCCGCCGGGCTCATCCCGGCAGGGTGAAGACGACCTTTCCGAAGAGCTCGCCCTCGTGCATCGCCGCGAAGCCCTCGCGGGCCTCGGTCAGCGGGAGGGAGCGGTCGATCAGCGGGCGAGTGCCGGTCTGCTCAAGGAAGCGGGCCAGCCTGCCCAGCTGGTCGCGGGTGCCCATGGTGGAGCCGACCACCGACAGCTGCAGGAAGAAGACGCGGTTCAGATCGGCCGGCGGGACGGCGCCGCTGGTCGCACCGGAGATCACGACCCGGCCGCCGGGGCGCAGCGCCTTCAGCGAGTGCCCCCAGGTGGCCTGGCCGACGGTCTCCATCACCGCGTCGACCCGCTCGGGCAGCCGGGCGCCGCTCTCGAAGACCTGGTCGGCGCCGAGTTCCAGGGCCCGCGCCCGCTTCTCCTCCGAACGGCTGGTCGCCCAGACCCGGTATCCCCCCGCCCTGCCCAGCAGGATCAGCGCGGTGGCCACGCCGCCGCCCGCCCCCTGGACCAGCACGGTCGAGCCCGGTTCGAGCCCGGCCTTGTCGAACAGCATCCGGTAGGCGGTCAGCCACGCCGTCGGCAGGCAGGCGGCCTCCTCGAAGCTGAGCGCGGCGGGCTTGGGCACGAGGTTGCGCCGGGGCACGGTGACCCGCTCGGCGAGGGTGCCGTCGTATTTCTCCGAGAGCAGCGAGCGCTTCGGGTCGAGCGTCTCGTCGGCACCGCTGCCGATCACCGAGTGCACGATGACCTCGTTGCCGTCCTCGTCGAGCCCGGCGGCGTCGGTGCCGAGCACCATCGGGAGCTGTTCCTGGCGGAGGCCTATCCCCCGCAGGCTGAACAGGTCGTGGTGGTTGAGCGAGGCGGCTCTCACCGTGACGGTGGTCCACCCGTCGGGAACCTCGGGTTCCGGGCGCTCACCGAGTGTGAGACCGGCGAGGGGATTGTCGGGATCGATCCGCGTGGCGGTTACAGCGAACATGGCCGCACCCTACGCCGTCCGCGCGGCGGCCACCGCGTACGGGGCCGTCCCTCACCTCCTCCGCGCGGCGACCACGACGCACGAGCAGCCGTTACGCCGTCGTCCGCCTGACGGTTATGCCCGCCATGGTCCGCTCGACGTGTCCTCGCTCCCCCGACGCCGCGACGTACACGCCGTCCTGGCAGGTCTCCGCGGAGAAGCGGCGCCGCTGCTCGATGACGGAGAGCTCGATCGACGCGACGTCGCAGCCCGGCACCGGGGCCAGCACCAGCAGCGTCTCCCTGGCCCCGCCGAACCACAGCTGCGGCCCCAGCGGCTCACCGTCGAGGATCTCCCCCCGCGTGGCCAGCCGCACCGGCGACGTGGCGTCGAGCACGAGGTAGCCGCCCTTGGTCACCTTGCCCCGCAGGTTACGAGCCCAGAGCATGCGCTGCTCGAAGGGCATGCCGTCCTTGAGATCGCGCAGCGCCACGAACCACGGGTCGAACGCGAACAGCAGCACCTCACCCTCGGCCGGGCTCATCGGATGCCAGAGGGTGACCCGCTTGGTCAGCCGCCTGATCATCGGCTGTCCCCGGGAGACCCCAGCCGGGCCGCCCGACGGCACGGTCAGCTGACGGTACGGGCCGGTGTCGCCGTCGAGCCGGCCCGACATCGCGGGCCGGACCCCCAGCTTGGCCAGGCCCAGCTCCGCCGGGTAGCTCACCTCCGCCGCCGAGCCGTCGGGGAAGACCACGTCGAGGATCTCCCTGCCGCCCTTCTGTCGGAACCTCGGGTGGAGCACGTTCGGGGCGTCCTGCGCGACGGTTCCCGCCCGCGTGGGCACCGGCGGCGGGAACGACGGCGCGACCGCGTCCGGCCGCTCCCGGCCCGTCAGGTTCCAGGCCACGAGCGCGACCAGCGCGGCGACGCCGATCCAGAGCCACGGCCCGTTCCGGGACCTCGCCTCGATGATGTCGTGCTGACCACCGGCCACGTCTTCGGCCGCCTCCTGCAGAAGGTACGGTTCCCGGCCCATCTTCGGGGTCCGGTGGTCTCGGTGCCCGCGTCAGTACCGTCACGAATCAGAATCGATGCCCCGCCCCGGGGAGAGGGCACCGCCACACCGCGGCGTCCGTGTCCCGCGGCCCGGTACCCGTGTTCCAAGGCCCGGTGCCCATGTCCCGAGGCCCATGTCCCGAGGTCCGCGCTCCGGTGCCCGGGTCGCAAGGTCCCGGGCCCGGTGCCGGGGCGTGAGGTCCCGGCTTCGACAGCCGGGGCGTGAGGTCCGCACCCCGGTGCCCTGTGGCGCTCCGGTGTCCGTGTTCCGCGGGTCGCGTCGCGGGAGCCGTGGTGCGACACCCGTTTCCCGGGGCCGTTGTTCCAATATTCACCTCACCTCTCCGATAACCCATGACGACCCCGCCGGAAATGACCATGGGACACCGCGGTACAGCATTGAGAACGTCATCTCACCCAGCGGTCCAAAGATGGCGGAGTTACTCGAGAAACCCTCGGCAATCGCTGTTACCAGTGATGACGGCGATGCACATGCGATCGCCCCACAACTACGATGAGCTGCGGAAATACTTATTCGTTAAGCTATAACAAATAGCTATTTAAATAACAGGACAGCATCGGATGGAACCGTCCCAGACTTTTTCCCGTCAATTCCTGCCCGCCGCTCGATCCAGTCAGTAACGTTCCGATCGTTTTCCCGGCGAGGAGAAGTCCCGTCTCCGCGCTGAGAACGAAAGGAGCTTCATGAATTCCCGAGCACGGCGCCTCACGATCCCCCTCACCGGCGTTCTCATGATCGCCGGAGTGATCGGCGCCACCACCACCGGCGCCGACGCCGGTACGGCCCCCAAGGACGTGGTCAGTTCCCAGGCCTCGGAGACGGCCACCCAGGCCACCTCCTTCTGGTCGCCCGAGCGGATGCGCAAGGCCACGGACGCCACCGGCGACCTCGACCTGAGCGTCAAGGGCGGCAAGGCCTCCGGCGCGGCGGGCCCCGACGGCCCCGGCGGGTCGGTCCCGCCGATCGGCGCGGAAGGCGCCAAGTCCTCCAAGAGCAAGCAGGTGAACCTGCCCAACACCGTCGGGCGCGTCTTCTTCACCCTGCCCGGCGCCAACCCGGCGGACCCGAAGAGCTGGAAGTACTGCTCCGGCAGTTCGGTCCAGGGCAAGTACCGCAACGTGGTCGCCACCTCCGCGCACTGCGTCTACGACGTGAAGACCAACCAGTTCTACGACAACTGGATCTTCATCCCGTCCTACTGGGACGGCGACCAGGCGTGGGACGGCAAGAACCCCTACGGCATCTACGCGGCCAAGTGGTTCAACGCGCACGACGACTTCGTCGTGAAGGAGGACTACGACTACGACTACGCCTTCGTCAACGTCCACTCCGGGTTCAAGGTGAACTGGGAGAAGGACAAGGACAACAAGTGGAATCCGGTCATCAAGACCGTCGGCCGTCTCGGCGACAACGTCGGCGGCCAGGGCTTCGCCTGGAACCAGAAGGTCAAGAACGCGGTCTTCTCCTTCGGCTACCCGGCCGGCCTGCACCCCGACGGCGACAAGCCCTACTCCGGCCGCACGATGAAGTGGTGCTACGGCAAGACCGGCGCCATGCCGGCCGCGCCGAAGTACAACGTCCAGGAGCACATCGGCTTCAAGTGCGCCTTCACCGCGGGCGCGAGCGGCGGCCCCTGGATCTACAAGTACAAGAGCTCCAGCCGGACCGGCTACCTGGTCGGCGTCAACAGCATCGCCTGGGACACCGACAAGAACGACCGGTACGACAAGATCTCCTCGCCGTACTTCAACAGCGACACCTACAAGGTCTACAAGGCCGCGGCCAACCGCTGGACCAGCTGACCAGTACGACCGGCTGACCGTAAGGCCATTCGGCCGGCCGGAGTGAACGAGCAGGGCCCGGTCCCAGGACCGGGCCCTTCCTCGGAAGAGGGGCGCGGCCACGAACCTGACCGCTCCCGGAAGACACGACGACCGCTCCCGGAAAGCGCGACAGCCGCGAACCGACCGCTCCCGGAAGGCACGACGGCCACGAACCCGACCGCTCCCGGAAGGCACGACGGCCACGAACCCGGCCGCTCCCGGAAGGCACGACGGCCACGAACCCGGCCGCTCCCGGAAAGCCGTGGCTCTACGAACCCGGCCGCCGAATCGTTCCGGGAAACGTTCCGAGCGACGGTCCGGGAGGGGTCTCCACCCTGTCAGGAGCGTTCCACTCGGCTCCCGGCCTCCGGGAGTCGCCCCCCAGGGCGAAGACCCCGCCGGTGGCGGCCCGCAGCGCGCAGGGACTGCCATAGGTGCGTTCGAACCGGATGAAACGGCTGTTCCAGATCCCGCTGGCGGTCACCGTGACCGGGTCGTACTGCAGTGTGCACGCCACGCCCGTCCTCGGCCTGAGCCTGGCGGGATCGCCCCGCACCTCGGCCAGCGCCTCGCAGGCACGGACCGCGTCGGGGTGGGTGCCGCCGGGCCGGTCGCACAGCAGCAGGGCGTGACCCGCCACGGGCAGGGGCTTCTCCCCACGCGCGAGGCTCAGCACGAGCGCTTTGGCGTTGCGCGGGGGCCTGGCGCGGGGAACCGGCTCGACCGGCCGGGGCATGACGTGGGCGGGCTCGCCCGGATGGAGCGGGAGCGGCCTCGTCACCTGCGGTCCCGCGTCACCGGAGCGGGGGTGCGGCCTCGCCTCCTGCCACCCCGGGCCGGGATCGCGAGGCGGCGTCGCGGACGCCACGGCCGTACCTGAAAGACCTGAGAGCTGGAAGAGGCCGACAACGGCCAGACAGAGAAGGCGCCGCATGAGATCCCCCGATGAGGTGTGACACGGATGCCGGCTCAGCCTGCCCTCGGCCGCTCTCGCGGGACACCGAGAAGTCTTGGTGTTTCCGCAGTTCATACGGTCACATGACCCGTGCGGGACTTCCCGATCAAGTTCAGGCAGATCAGACGGTGCCTGGAGGTTCCCGGTTCCCCTGATTTGATAACAAAAATATAACGGTCCGATGGCTTGCCCGATTTATAGCTTTTTAACCCATCTTTGCCGAGTACGGTCACCTCTTGTCTCTTTACGCATGCGTGGGTTGCGTCCCGAGTGACCCATGACAAAGAAGGAGCTCCATTGAACTCCCGAGCCAAGCGCCTCGTCCTCCCTCTCGGTGGCGCTCTCGCCGCCGCCACGATGATCGGCGCCTCCCTCCCCACCACCGCCCAGGCGAGCACGGCCGATCCCGACATCAAGTCGTCGGCGCTCACCCCCTCCGGTAACGCGAAGGCCATCGCGGGCTACTGGACCTCCTCGAAGCTGAAGTCGGCGACGACCTACCTCGCCGACTCCACCGTTTCCGCCAAGCTGAACAAGACCGGCGCCGCCAAGGCCGCCGCCGACGGCAAGCCCGGCGTCGTCGCCCCGACCGGCGAGGAGGGCAAGACCGCCGGCAAGTCGCGGAACGTGAACCTCCCGATCACCGTCGGCAAGGTCTTCTTCGTCGACGACAAGGGCCAGGAGCGTTGGTGCTCCGGCACCTCCGTGCAGTCGAAGTACCACAACCTGGTCGCCACCGCCGGCCACTGTGTCTACGACACCGACACGAACAAGCCGTTCGGCAACTTCGTGTTCATCCCCGGCTACTACCAGGGCAAGGCTCCCTGGGGCATCTACGTCGGCGCCAAGGTCAACACCCACGACGACTTCACGGTCTACGAGGACTACGACTACGACTACGCCTTCGTCAACGTCTACAACGGCATCAAGCAGCAGCCCGAGAAGGAGGTCGACTACAAGACCTTCAAGGCGCACATGGACAAGGGCGGGGTCGGCCGCGAGTCCGCCACCACGGTCGACTTCGAGACCTACGACAAGTGGACCCAGAAGGGCGGCCTGGGCAAGGTCGAGAACGTCTCCTCCGCGGACGAGGTCGGCCCCCAGTACAAGGGCGCCCTCGCCGTCGCGGCCGAGACCGACAAGTGGACCTGGGAGAAGGTCACCGGCGAGGTCTACGGCCTGAAGGACGACAAGGTCACGCTCAAGGGCCAGACCCTGCCGCAGGCCGACTGGCCCAAGGCCGGTTCCAAGGTCGAGACCCGTGTCGAGAACGTCACCAAGACCGAGTACGACGCCTACAAGGGTCTCGGCTACCGGAAGATCGACGCTCAGGGCAACTACACCATCACGTACTACTTCGTGGTGAAGTACATCAAGAAGACCGCGTCCGTGAAGTACGTGATCTTCCGCCACTACATCTCGACGGTGGCCGACGCCGGCCGCCTCGGCGACAACGTCGGCGGCCAGGGCTTCAGCTGGAACCAGAAGCTGGGCAAGAAGGTCTTCACCTTCGGCTACCCGACCTCGGCCCACCTCGACGGCGACAAGCCGTACTCCGGTCACACGCAGAAGTGGTGCTACGGCACGACCGGCGCCGCGCCCGTCGTGTCGGCCTACAAGGCCGAGGAGCACCAGGCGATCAAGTGCGCCTTCACCCCGGGCGCCAGTGGCGGTCCCTTCCTGCTGCAGTACAAGAACAGCAAGCGGACCGGCTACCTCAACGGTGTCGTGAGCCTGACGATCGACAGCGACGGCAACAAGCGCTACGACCGCGTCACCACCCCGTACTTCAACGGTGACACGTACGGCATCTACAAGCACGCCGCCAACCTCTGGACCGGGAAGCTCCCCGCCTAGACACGGGCTTCGTGAACGCGGAAGGGCCCGGCGCGCACCGGGCCCTTTCCGTCCTTCACGGGGTGCTTATACACCCTCAGCCACACTGATCAGATAACAGAGTATGAGCGGATCGGTCCAACGAACTGCCCAAAAGTAAGTTGATCTGGAAAAATCATCCCTTGCGCCTCTGGTAGCTCCCCGAACGCCACGATTCCCCGAAAGGAACCCCCATGTCCTCCCGCGCTCGGCGGATCACGGCCGCACTCGGCGGGCTGGTCGCCGCCTGTGTGACCATGACCTCCGTGTTCGCCGGGAGTGCCGCGGCCACGCCGCTGGGCGGGGTGCCCAACGGGATCACCTCGATCACCCTGACCAAGAGCAGCGCCGACATGCGGCGGATCGCGGAGTACTGGAGCCCGGCGAGGCTCAAGCAGGCGATGGACAACGTGCCCGCCTCGCCCGGGATGAAGAACGACGGCCCTCCCGCCTCGGCGTCACCCACCTCGACGACCACCCCGGGAGGCGCGACGGCCACGGCGGCGTCCGCCACCGGGGAGTCCACCGCGACGGCCGTGACCGCGGAGACCGGCACGACCACCGGCGGGAAGGCTTCCACCGCGCCGGTCGTCAGGCCGACCCTGCCGAAGAAGCGGGCCCCGTCCTCCGGCAGTTCGCCGGTGACCGTGGGCAAGGTGTTCTTCCGGATCGGCGCCAAGGACTACTGGTGCTCCGCCTCCTCCGTGGCCGCGACCAACCGCAACCTGGTCGCCACGGCCGGGCACTGCGCCTACGACGCCAAGACGGGCAGCCAGGCCGAATACTGGATCTTCATCCCCGGCTACGACAAGGGCAACACCCCGTACGGCATCTACATCGGCCACTCGCTCAACCTGCACGAGGACTTCGTCGGCAGGGGTGACTACGACTACGACTACGCGTTCGTCACCGTGCACGACGGCTTCAGGTGGAAGGCCGGCAAGACGTCCGGCAGCTACGAGATGGAGAGCGTCGGAAGCCTGGAGGACAACGTCGGCGGGCAGGGCCTGGCGACCAACCGCGGCGCCGGCCTGGCCTCCCTCGCCTTCGGCTACCCCGCGGGCCCGCACCCCGACGGCAGCAGGCCCTACGACGGCCAGCAGCTGAAGTCGTGCCGCGGGCTCACCATCAGGGTGAAGGCCCCCACCCGTCTGGTCGAGCAGGGCGTCGCCCTGGCCTGCACGTTCACCAACGGCGCGAGTGGCGGCCCCTGGCTGATCTTCTACGACAACAAACACGCCGTCGGCTATCTCAACGGCGTCAACAGCTTCGCCTGGGACGTCAACACCGACCGCAAGTACGACAGGATCTCCTCCCCGTACTTCATCGCGTCGACCTACGCCGTCTATCACTGGGCCGCGACCCAGCAGGCGCCCCGATCATAACGCCACCTTAAGAGATCCTTAAGAGACCCTTAGATGAGGTTTGCTCCCTCGCTCCCTGCGTAGGTTCGTAGCTTGTCGTCCCGCAGTTCCCGGACATCCGGGAACGTTGCAGCGCAAGCAAGGAGCTTTTGTTGTGAAGCACTCTCTTCTCCCCCTCGGTGGCGCCGCAGCAGCCACCGCTCTGCTCGCCACCACCCTGACCGGAACGGCGCAGGCCGCCCCGGACTGGGCGACCGACCCGATGGCCAGGAACAACTCCTCCGCGGTCTCGGTCATCGACTTCTGGGCGGCGTCGAACTTCGCCGCCCTCAAGAGGGCGACGGTCTACAACCCCGACCCCGGCGGCCCGAAGATGAAGGTCGGCGGCGGTTTCTCCCCCGACGGCAGGCCCGGCACCGTCGGCCCGACCGGCTCGGAGAAGCCCACCCCCTCACTCGCCAAGAACGTCAACCTGCCCAAGACCATCGGCAAGGTGTTCTTCGTCGTGAACGGCCAGTACCGCTGGTGCTCGGCCACCTCGATCCAGGGCAAGTACCGCAACCTGGTCGCCACGGCCGGGCACTGCGTCTACGACCCGGGCAGCAACAGCGACACCCTCGACAAGTGGGTCTTCGTCCCCGGCTACTACCAGGGCAAGACCCCGTGGGGCATCTACGTCGGCAAGTCGGCGTGGACGCACTACGACTTCGCCAACTACGAGGACTACGACAAGGACTACGCCTTCGTCACGGTCTACAACGGCGTCGCCTTCAACGGGGTCAAGCAGGTCACCAAGAGCGAGTACAACGGGTTCAGCGGGCCCAAGTGGTCGCGTGGCTCGCACTACTACATCCTGCTCTCCAAGGACGTCGGCCGTCTGGGCGACAACGTCGGCGGCCAGGGCTTCACCTGGAACCAGAAGACCGGCAAGACCGTCTACGTCTTCGGTTACCCCGCGGCCCCGCACCCCGACGGCGACAGGCCCTACAGCGGCGTGACGCCCAAGTACGTGTACGGCAAGACGTCGGGCAAGGAGTACGTCTCGGCGGCCGAGAAGGTCGAGGAGCACGTCGGCCTCAAGGGCGCCTTCACCCCGGGCGCCGACGGCGGCCCGTGGATCTCGCAGTACAGCAGCTCCAGGCGGCTCGGCTACGTCAACGGCGTCACCAGCCTCTTCGGTGACCAGGACCAGAACGACCGCTACGACCTGATCACCTCGCCGTACTTCGACGGCGAGACCGCCGAGATCTACCGCAAGGCCGCCGGCGTGTGGTCCGGCAGGATCGTCGGCCCGAACGGCGAGCTCTACAAGTAGTTCGCGGGCCCCCGGGGGGCCTTCCACCTTCGGATCACAGCGGGACCCGGCGCGTAGCGCCGGGTCCCGCACCCGTTTCCGGAGGCGGGGAGACCTGGCACGGGGGCGACTTTCGCCGCGAATTGTCGCGTTAGACGTGGCCGCACCGGAATCGGTGCCATCGATTCGATGTGATCTGCGTCACATGGACGCCGCAACCCATCGTTACCGTCCGGTTACCGGAGAATCGTCGGTCTCATCCCTGGATCACGCCCATCTGGGGAAATGATCCACTCTTCCCTCATAGACCACACCGGCACCAGGAGTGTCTAAACATCACGAAACGGTCTCAGCCCCGCGAGGCCGTTCATTCGCCCTCAAAGCGGCTTCCGGTGTTCAAGATCCACGCTGTATGTTTCTGGCATTCCCTTTACTGACGCATGGGACGCAAGAAGCGTTCCACATCAGACCAAGGAGTTCCCCTTGAAGCGCATCCTCCTCCCCGCCGGTGGCGCCGTTCTGGCCACCGGTCTGCTCGCCGCCGGCCTGGCCGGTACCGCCAACGCCGTTCCGGACTGGGCCTACGACACCATGGCCAAGGACGCCCCGGCCGCGGTCGACGTCGCCGAGTTCTGGCTCGCGGCCAACGGCGCCACGAACAACCTGGCCAAGGCCACTCCCTACACCTGGGAGACCAAGGCCACGCCGAAGCTGAACGCGGGCGGTGGCTACACCCCCGACGGCAAGCCCGGCATCGTCGCCCCCATCGGCGAAGAGAAGAAGACCGCGGCGAAGGTCAAGAACATCAACCTGCCGAAGACCATCGGCAAGGTGTTCTTCGTCGACGAGAAGAGCCAGCTGAAGTGGTGCTCCGCCACCTCGATCCAGTCCAAGTACCGCAACCTGGTCGCCACGGCCGGTCACTGCGTCTACGACGACAAGGCTGACGCCAGCGTCATGGACAACTGGGTCTTCGTCCCCGGCTACTACCAGGGCAAGACCCCGTGGGGCATCTACGTCGGCAAGACCGCCTACACCCACTACGACTTCGCCAACTACGAGGACTACGACCGCGACTACGCGTTCGTGACCGTTTACAACGGTGTCCAGATCGGTGGCGGCACCGGCAAGGCCGTGTCCAAGGTCGACTACGACAAGTTCGTTGGTCCCAAGTTCGTCAAGACCAGCGAGATCACGAAGGCCCAGTACGAGGAGTGCAAGGACTTCAACGGGAAGGAGACCTCCGACTGCTACGCCAAGGAGGAGTCCTCCCAGGTCCTGGTCGGCCCGGACTGGAAGGAGACCATTGACGGCAAGGAGTACAAGGCCGTCAAGGTTCAGGACGAGGTCACCAAGGCTCAGTACGAGGCCGCCCCCAGCGGTGTCGGCCAGGGCTACAAGGACTACACCGTCACTGAGCACGTCACCAAGGCCCAGTACGACGCCTACACCGGTGCGGGCTACCGCAAGATCGACGAGCACGGCAACTACACCATCACCCACTACTACCTCGAGAAGTGGGTGAAGGAGTCCAAGACGACGAAGTACCTCAAGGACACCTTCGTCATCGTCGAGGGCTTCATCAAGGACACCGGCAAGCTCGGTGACAACGTCGGTGGCCAGGGCTTCACCTGGAACCAGAAGCCGCAGCAGACGGTGTTCGTGTTCGGCTACCCGGCCGACGCGCACCCCGACGGCAACAAGGCCTACACCGGCGTCACGCCGAAGTGGACCTACGGCAAGACCACCGGCAAGTCCTTCGTGCAGGCGGCGACCAAGGTCGAGGAGCACATCGGCCTGAAGAGCTCCTTCACCCCCGGCGCCGACGGTGGCCCCTGGCTCGCCAAGTACAGCAACGCCAAGCGTCTGGGCTACGTCAACGGTGTCACCAGCCTCTTCGGTGACCAGGACAGCAACGGCCGCTACGACCTCATCACCACGCCGTACTTCGACGGCGAGACCGCGGCCATCTACACCAAGGCTGCGAACGTGTGGTCGGGCTCGATCGTCAAGTAGTAGTAGCTCCCTGACGATCACCCGAGTCTGAGCGTCCAAACCTCGGACTCACCCAGATGTACAGCATCACCAGCTCCACCCGAAGGGGCCCGGCACACGCCGGGCCCCTTCGGCCGTTTTCCTCATCTGTCACGGTGACCGCACATCGCGCGGAAGACGATCGGCCACAGGAACGCGGAAGGGCCCGGCAACAGCCGGGCCCTTCCGCGTTCCTGTGCCGCGCCACCCGTTCCGTCCGGCCGGCTCACGCGCCAGGAGCTGATCGCTCTCCGCCCCGGCGCGCCACATCGCTCTGTCGGGTGAAACGGAGCCCTCCGGCCAAGACACACCGCCTGGGGCGCCACGGCGCCACAGCGAAAGGATCAAGCCCGCGAGAGAGGCTCGGGGCGATCTCCGGCAGCCGCATCGCACGGCTCCGACGCCCTCACGCGCCTCGAACTCCGACTTGCCGGGTCTTTAGACGTGGCGTCCGCCGAAACGGTGCCATCAAGTTCGTGTGATCTGCGTCACATATGATCGGTAACTCCATGTAGCGGTCCACTCACACCACATTAGTCACTTTCACAACAACCTTACGCCCATCTGCGTAAACGCGGCACCCAATCCTCAACGGCAACAACCACTCCGACGGTCCCCAAACATCACAGAATCGCATCAAGCCGATCATGGACGGCTTTGATCCTCAAAGCGGCTTCCGGTGTTCAAGATCCACGCTGTATGTTTCTGGCATTCCCTTTACTGACGCATGGGACGCAAGAAGCGTTCCACATCAGACCAAGGAGTTCCCCTTGAAGCGCATCCTCCTCCCCGCCGGTGGCGCCGTTCTGGCCACCGGTCTGCTCGCCGCCGGCCTGGCCGGTACCGCCAACGCCGTTCCGGACTGGGCCTACGACACCATGGCCAAGGACGCCCCGGCCGCGGTCGACGTCGCCGAGTTCTGGCTCGCGGCCAACGGCGCCACGAACAACCTGGCCAAGGCCACTCCCTACACCTGGGAGACCAAGGCCACGCCGAAGCTGAACGCGGGCGGTGGCTACACCCCCGACGGCAAGCCCGGCATCGTCGCCCCCATCGGCGAAGAGAAGAAGACCGCGGCGAAGGTCAAGAACATCAACCTGCCGAAGACCATCGGCAAGGTGTTCTTCGTCGACGAGAAGAGCCAGCTGAAGTGGTGCTCCGCCACCTCGATCCAGTCCAAGTACCGCAACCTGGTCGCCACGGCCGGTCACTGCGTCTACGACGACAAGGCTGACGCCAGCGTCATGGACAACTGGGTCTTCGTCCCCGGCTACTACCAGGGCAAGACCCCGTGGGGCATCTACGTCGGCAAGACCGCCTACACCCACTACGACTTCGCCAACTACGAGGACTACGACCGCGACTACGCGTTCGTGACCGTTTACAACGGTGTCCAGATCGGTGGCGGCACCGGCAAGGCCGTGTCCAAGGTCGACTACGACAAGTTCGTTGGTCCCAAGTTCGTCAAGACCAGCGAGATCACGAAGGCCCAGTACGAGGAGTGCAAGGACTTCAACGGGAAGGAGACCTCCGACTGCTACGCCAAGGAGGAGTCCTCCCAGGTCCTGGTCGGCCCGGACTGGAAGGAGACCATTGACGGCAAGGAGTACAAGGCCGTCAAGGTTCAGGACGAGGTCACCAAGGCTCAGTACGAGGCCGCCCCCAGCGGTGTCGGCCAGGGCTACAAGGACTACACCGTCACTGAGCACGTCACCAAGGCCCAGTACGACGCCTACACCGGTGCGGGCTACCGCAAGATCGACGAGCACGGCAACTACACCATCACCCACTACTACCTCGAGAAGTGGGTGAAGGAGTCCAAGACGACGAAGTACCTCAAGGACACCTTCGTCATCGTCGAGGGCTTCATCAAGGACACCGGCAAGCTCGGTGACAACGTCGGTGGCCAGGGCTTCACCTGGAACCAGAAGCCGCAGCAGACGGTGTTCGTGTTCGGCTACCCGGCCGACGCGCACCCCGACGGCAACAAGGCCTACACCGGCGTCACGCCGAAGTGGACCTACGGCAAGACCACCGGCAAGTCCTTCGTGCAGGCGGCGACCAAGGTCGAGGAGCACATCGGCCTGAAGAGCTCCTTCACCCCCGGCGCCGACGGTGGCCCCTGGCTCGCCAAGTACAGCAACGCCAAGCGTCTGGGCTACGTCAACGGTGTCACCAGCCTCTTCGGTGACCAGGACAGCAACGGCCGCTACGACCTCATCACCACGCCGTACTTCGACGGCGAGACCGCGGCCATCTACACCAAGGCCGCCGCGGTGTGGTCGGGCTCGATCGTCAAGTAGTAGTAGCTCCCTGACGATCACCCGAGTCTGAGCGTCCAAACCTCGGACTCACAGCACCACCAAGCTTCACCAGCTCCACCCGAAGGGGCCCGGCACACGCCGGGCCCCTTCGGCCGTTCCCCACCGGAAACGGTTCCCACGGGACTCCTCCGGCGAGACCTCCCCCGGCCGCTCAGGCGGGGTTGAGCTCCCCGACCCGCTCGTTCAGCTCCACCACCGGCCGCTCGGCCGCGTGGGGATCCAGCCGCCGTCGCAGATCGGCGACGTACGACCGGGTCCTGGCCGACTCCAGGCCCTTCGCCAGCTCCAGCGCCTCCACCGCGACGGAGCAGGCCTCCTCCAGCTCCCCCGAGGCGAGCAGCCCGGCCGAGAGCAGCGACAGGTTGAACATCCGCCCGCGCACGTAGCGTCCGTCCATCTCCAGCGAGCGCCTGGCGTGCCGTACCGTCCCCGGCCCGTCGCCCAGGTCGCGGAAGCAGTGCGCGAACTTCGCCGACAGGTAAGCCTCGTCGAAGTAGGAGATCCAGTCGGGCTCGTGACCGGCCCGGCGCCGGTCGAAGGAGAGCTCGGCCTCGTGCAGGGAGCTCGCGCAGGCCGCGCGGTCGTCCAGCGCCGCGTGCGCGTGGGCCTCCAGCACGTGCGTCTCGGCCAGCAGGGCGAAGACCCCGGCCCGGCGGGCGGAGAGCTGGGCGGCCCTCGCCAGGTCGAGCGCGTGGGCGGGTTGTCCTATATATATGGCCTGGTGGCTCATCCCGGCGAGGATCTCGCCGCCGAGCCCGTGGTCACCCGCCCCGCGTGCCAGGCGCAGCGCCTGGATCAGGTAGCGCTGGGCCAGGCCGTGCTGCTCCAGGTCGTAGGCCATCCACCCGGCCAGCCGGGTCAGCTCGGCGGCGGCCGACGCCAGCGCCTTGCCGGTGTTCTCCGCGTACGAGCCTTCGGCGAGCAACGGCCCGACCGCCGTGTCCAGATATTTCACGACAGCGGGACGGACCCTCCCCCCGCCGAACCTGTTGTCCAGCTCGCCGAAGGACCGGGTGACCTCCTGGATCGCCGCGATGTCGTCCATGCCGACGCGCCGGGGACCCCGCCCCTCGGGGCGGCCCTCCAGCGGAAGGGTCAGCCAGCGCACCGCTCCGGCGGACCCGGCCCCGATCGCGAAGGTGGAGTCGAGCAAGAATCTTCGTCTCTCCACGTCCCCGCGCCACAGTGCTGTCACGGTCGTGATTCCCTCCTGCCACGTGTGGTTGAACTCCTGCCCGAGGTCGAGAGGCGTCAGGACGGCCGGCAGGCCGAGATCCTCGGGACTCACGGCCCTGCCGAGCCGGAGCGCGAAGATCTCGGCGAGCAGCCCGGTGACCGGGTCTCTCGGCCGCTGGCCCGCGATCCAGCGCAGCACGGAACTGTGGTCGTATCTCAGACCGGGCAGGCCGCGAGCCGCGCCGAGATCGTTGAGCCGG
Source organism: Streptosporangium vulgare (assembly GCF_042428775.1). NCBI lineage: Bacteria > Bacillati > Actinomycetota > Actinomycetes > Streptosporangiales > Streptosporangiaceae > Streptosporangium > Streptosporangium vulgare. Next base: position 37,083 of record NZ_JBHMBS010000036.1, read on the forward strand.
CGGGCCAGACCCTTGTGGGTGAAGCCCGCCTCCGCGATGAGCCTCTGGAGTAGTCGGTTGGGCTCGCGTTCCATAGCTCCCCTCACCGCGAGAACCGTCTGCGTGCCGGCGGCGCGCCAGATCCGGCCGTGCGCGTGTCGCTGCCTGATGCGCACCTTACGCACATAGGTAACTGAGAGCTCTTTTTATAGCACGATCCGTGACGAATATCGGGGTTTCCGGAAAGCGCGGACGCCCCTCGCCGGTCGGGCGAGGGGCGTCCGTGGTCACATGCCTGGTGGGCACGGGATGAGTATGGGGGTGGGGGCGGGAGCACGACCGCGCTTCCGGCCGTACGGCGAAGTCACCGGCGGGGGTACCGGCCGGCCCGCCCGGGACCGGGGAAGCCCGTCGGTCCGGAGGCGGGCTAGAGGCGGGCGACCCCGTCGGCGCGCGCCTGCGCGGAGACGGCGGCGACGACCGCGGGGGCGACGCGCTCGTCGAACGGGCTGGGGATCACGCAGTCGGCCGACAGGTCGTCGTCCCCGACCACCGCGGCCAGCGCCTCGGCCGCGGCGACCTTCATGTTCTCGGTGATCGTGGTGGCGCGGACGTCGAGCGCCCCGCGGAAGACGCCGGGGAAGGCGAGCACGTTGTTGATCTGGTTGGGGAAGTCGGAGCGGCCGGTCGCGACCACGTGCGCGTACTTGCGCGCGACCTCCGGGCGCACCTCGGGCGTCGGGTTGGACAGCGCGAAGACGATCGAGCCCGCGGCCATCGACGCGATGGCCTGCTCGGAGACCGTCGAGCCCGACAGCCCGACGAACACGTCGGCCCCCGCCAGCGCCTGCTCGGTGGAGCCGCGCAGGCCCGCCCTGTTGCTGTCGCGCGCCAGGGCCTCCTTCACCGGGTTGAGCCCGTCGCGGCCCTCGTGGATGAGGCCCTTGGAGTCGGCCACCGCGATGTCGCCGATGCCCGCGTTGAGCAGGATCCGGCTGACCGCGATCCCGGAGGCCCCGGCGCCGGCGACCACGACGCGCAGCTCTCCCAGCGAGCGGCCGGTCAGCCGCGCGGCGTTCTTCAGGGCGGCCAGCGTGACGATCGCGGTGCCGTGCTGGTCGTCGTGGAAGACGGGGATGTCGAGGAGCTCGCGGAGGCGCGCCTCGATCTCGAAGCAGCGGGGCGCGCTGATGTCCTCGAGATTGATCCCCCCGAAGGAGGGGGCGAGCCGGACGACCGTCTCGACCAGCGCGTCCACGTTGGTGCAGTCGAGGCAGATGGGCACCGCGTCGACGTTGGCGAACTGCTTGAACAGCAGGGCCTTGCCCTCCATGACCGGCATGGCGGCGGCGGGCCCGATGTCTCCGAGGCCGAGCACGGCGGTGCCGTCGGAGACGACGGCGACCACGTTGGAGATCCAGGTGTAGTCCTTGGCCAGCTCGGGCTCCTCTGCGATCGCGCTGCAGACCCTGGCCACCCCCGGCGTGTAGGCGAGTGCCAGGTCGTCGGCGTCGCGGACCGGGACGGTGGAGCGGACCTCCAGCTTGCCCCCGCGGTGCAGGGCGAAGGCCGGATCGAGATCGAGGGTTTCGAGAGCCTCTAGGGAGATGGAGGATGACGTGACAGCCACAGCGACCCCTGTAGTTCAGTCAGACAGACGGATGTTTCCTTCGGAAGCGACCGGAGGAAGCGTGTCCCGGGCTTCGGTAGCCGCTCGGGACCTGCCTGCTGAACACGGTCGCCTGGAGGGGTACGGGGGTCACCCGTTGCTCGATTGTGCCACATGTTGAGACTGCCCCCACGGAGGGAAGTCGTTCACTTTCGCCGTCCCGGTGTTAACCTCACCGCATCGTGTAATACTCAAAATCCATGCCGCCTCTTACATCGACGGATCGCCAGATGGACCTGACCTCCTACGCGGAGCTGGCCGTACTACTGATCAACAGCCCCGACCGGCTCACCGGTCTCGAAGGGCTGCGCCTGCTCCTGGAAGAGGGCGGCCGCTACCGGCCCGGCTGCCGCATCACCAGGAGCGACCTGGAGGCCCTGCGCGACCTGCGTGAGGAGCTGATGATCGTGTTCGAGACCGCCGAGGCGGGCGACGAGGAGGCGGTGGTCGACCGGCTCAACTCGCTGCTCATCCACCACCCGGTCCAGCCGCAGATCTCCGGTCACGACGGCGAGCGCTGGCACCTGCACCTCACCGAGGGCGGCCGGATGGCCGACCAGTACGCCGTGGGCGCGGTGATGGGACTCGCCACCATGATCACCGATCTCGGCGTCGACCGGCTCGGCCTCTGCCAGGCGCCGCCCTGCCGCAGGGCCTACCTCGACACCTCCTCCAACCGGTCGCGCCGCTACTGCTCGGAGCGGTGCGCCAGCCGGGCCAACGTCGCCGCCTACCGGGCCCGCCAGAAGGTCGGCCAGTAGGCGGTCGTCCAAACGGGAGGCCCCCGGCAGGCCGCGCCGGGCCCGCCGGGCCCGCCGGAAGGTCGTCCGGTAAACCTTCGGCCAAGCGCTACCGGGCCCGCCAGAAGCCCGGCCAGTAGCGCAGCACCACCCGGCCGACGATCGACGACGGCGGCAGCGCGCCGAAGTCCCAGCTGTCGCGCCGGCCGGAGGCGCGCTGGTTGTCGCTCTCCAGCCACCAGCCGCCGTCCGCCTCCCACGCGGCGCGCTTGACGATGAGCACGGCGGGATCGGACGGCAGCCGGGCGACGACCAGGTCACCGGGCCGCACGGCCGCGCCGCGCCGTACCCAGAGCCAGTCGCCCGGCCGCAGCGCGGGCAGCATCGACTCACCTGCGACACGGACTCTCATCGAGCGTAACCCCCTCCCGCACGGGCATTCGGGGACGAGTAAGGTCGTTAACCGGACCATTCTGAACCCGGCATCAAGGAAGGATTTCCGATGCTCGCACGACTTATGCGCCCCAAGCACGTCGCCTCGGCGCACTGCGACCTGCCCTGCGGTGTGTACGACCCGGCCCAGGCCCGTATCGAGGCCGAGTCCGTCAAGGCCATCATGGAGAAGTACGCCGGAAACGAGGACCCGGTGTTCCGCGCCCGCGCGCTCACCATCAAGGAGGAGCGGGCCGAGCTGGTCAAGCACCACCTGTGGGTGCTGTGGACCGACTACTTCAAGCCCCCGCACCTGGAGACCTACCCGCAGCTGCACCAGCTGTTCTGGGAGGCCACCAAGCTCGCGGGCGCGGCCGGCGGCAAGGGCACGGTCGACGTCGGCAAGGCCGACGAGCTCCTCGGCAAGATCGACGACATCTCCAAGATCTTCTGGGAGACCAAGGCCGCCTAAAACCCTCACAACGATCTCGTGATGGGGCACCGGTAGTCCGGATCAAGGAAACGTCCCCGGGACACTCCCTTGATCCGGATCGGGGCCCGCGACGACGCGCCGCCGCCGGCACGTCGTCCGGGCCGCGACGCCTCGATCTCGCCTGGTGGGCCGGACCTCGGCGCGCCGACGGCGGCCAGCGCGGGCCGGGCCGGGCGCGCCGGAGCCGCCACAGGTACAGTGCCCCTTTTGCGTATCTTCAGGGGTTCTTGACGGTGGCAAATCGCCTCGATCGCGAGTCCAAGCGGGCCAACTACCGTCTCAGGGCTGTAGGTTGCAGTCAGCGACTCTGCGAGGAGGAACGTGACCGAACACACCGAGGCGCCCGCGGTCGGCATGGGCGGGATCCGTGACGTGGTGAGCGTCCGGCTGCCGGCGACGAGTGCCTATCTGTCCGTGCTGCGTACGGCGACAGCCGCGCTTGCCGTACGGCTGGACTTCACGCTGGACGAGATCGAGGATCTTCGGATCGCGGTCGACGAGGCGTGTGCGATGTTACTGACCCAGGCCGTTCCCGGCACCGATCTGACTGCCGAGTTCGAGCTCACCGGGCAGCTGATGAAAGTGCGGGTCGAGGTCAGCACGGTCGGAAGCACCCCTCCGAAACGCGACGACTTCGCGTGGATGGTGCTCACCGCCCTGGCTGACGATGTGGATGCCGTAACCGACTCCCCCGACCGTATGGCGATCGTCCTCCGCAAGCGCCGAGGCGCGGCGAGGCCGGCGTGACGGAAAGGACTCGTGCCATGGCCGCCAGCGACCACGCGGTGCCCGACCGGGTGCGTGCGCGCCTGCTCTTCGCGGAACTGGTGGAGTTGACCCCCGACGACCCGCGGCGTCAGCGCATTCGCGACGAGCTCGTCGAGCTCCACCTCCCCCTCGTCGAATACCTCGCCCGCCGGTTCCGCAACCGGGGCGAGTGGCTGGACGACCTCACCCAGGTCGCGACCATCGGGCTGATCAAGTCGATCGACCGCTTCGATCTCGGCCGCGGGGTGGAGTTCTCCACCTACGCGACCCCGACGATCGTGGGCGAGATCAAACGCCACTTCCGCGACAAGGGCTGGGCGGTCCGCGTGCCGCGCCGCCTGCAGGAGCTCAAGCTCTCGCTCACCAAGGCGATCAGCGAGCTCTCCCAGCGGGAGGGGCGCGCGCCGACCGTGGCCGAGCTGGCCGCGTTCCTGAAGATGAGCGAGGAGGAGGTGCTCGAGGGGCTGGAGTCGGCCAACGCCTACTCCACGGTCTCCCTCGACGCGCCCGACTCCGGTGACGACGACGCGCCGGCGGTCGCCGACTCCCTCGGGATCGTGGACGACTCCCTGGAGGGCGTCGAATACCGCGAGTCGCTCAAACCCCTGCTGGAGCGGCTGCCTCCGCGGGAGAAGCGGATCCTGCTGCTGCGTTTCTTCGGCAACATGACGCAGTCCCAGATCGCCACCGAGCTCGGCATCTCGCAGATGCACGTGTCCCGGTTGCTCGCCAGGACCCTCGCCCAGCTCCGCGAGGGTCTCACCGTCGACGACTAGCCGGAGGGCCGGTCCTGGTCCCCGTAGAGGGCGTGCGTCGTCGGCGGGGACAGCAGCGTGACCAGTCCGACCCCCGCGAGGGTGATCAGCGAGAAGCCGATCACCCGCTGGTCGGACTGGATCAACGTGACCGAGACCGGGATGGCGAAGATCTGGGTCAGCACGCCCGGGCTCCGCGCCCATCGCTCCGACCGGATCATTCCCCAGCCGACCCAGAGCAGGCCGGCCCCGACGATGATCCCGAACGCGGCGACGGCGATCGAGCTCATCAGGTCCGACGGCCGGCCGATCACCGTCTCCACACCGGCGTAGCCGCCGAGGAGCAGGGCGGTCGCGCCTTCCAGAGCCATGACGGCGGCGGCGACGGTGAGGGTCATCGGGCGGTTCGACACGCGGCCAACCCTATCGCCGGATACGGTCGCCCCCCTCTTCGCCGCCTCTTCGCCGCGTCCGCCCGGTTTCCGGCGGATACGCTGAGGTCATGCGCGCGATGCTCCTGGTGAATCCGAAGGCGACGACGACCAACCAGCGAACCAGGGACGTTCTCATCAGGGCGCTGAGCGCGACGATGAACCTCACCGTCGAGGAGACGGAGTACCGGGGGCACGCGACGCAGCTCTCCCGCAAGGCGCACGCCTCCGGCTACGACGCGGTGGCCGTGCTGGGCGGCGACGGCACCATCAACGAGGCGGTGAACGGGCTGCTCGACCCGGTGGACGGCAAGGCGGGCGACGAGGGCAGCTCGGCCGACCGGCCCGCCCTGCTCGCGATCCCCGGCGGCAGCGCGAACGTCTTCGCGAGGGCCCTGGGCCTGCCGAACGACCCGGTCGAGGCGATGGGGGCGATCCTGGAGGCGATCCGCGACGGCCGCAGGCGGACCGTCGGGCTCGGCCAGGCGATCTGGGAGGACCACAGTAGGTATTTCACGTTCTGTAGCGGCCTGGGGTACGACGCCGAGGTGATCAGGGCGGTCGAGGGGATGCGCGGCACCGGCCGCAAGGCGACACCCACCCGCTATGTGAACACCGCGTTACACCACTATCTGTCGACCGACAAGCGCCACCCGCCGATGACAGTCGAGGGTCCGGACGTACCACGGACGGGCGGCATCTTCATGGCCGTCGTCTCCAACACCTCCCCGTGGTCGTTCATCGGCCCGCGGCCGGTCTCCCCGACCCCGTGGGCGAGCTTCGAGACCGGGCTCGACCTGCTGGGCCTGCAGCGCCTCGGCCTGCCCTCCATGCTCCAGCTGATGCCTCAGATCATCGGTGCCCGCGACACCCTGCCGACGGGCCGCCACCTGGTGCAGCTGCACGACGAGAAGGAGTTCACCCTGAGTTCCCGGCGCCCGGTGGCGTTCCAGCTGGACGGCGACTATCTGGGGGAGGTCGAGCGGATAACGTTCCGCTCTATCCCCGACGCGTTACAGGTCTTGGTCTAACCGGTTACGTGCGGCCTGTGTGACGCATCCGACATCCATTTCGGGTAAAACGTTCTCCCAAACCTCTTGCGTGTACTAAGCGTGGCTGACAATCTCAAGATGACGTCGGAACGTAGGACCTTTGAGCGGCCACCTCGCTCCCAGGCCACCGACGATCAAGCGGACAGGCCCCCGACCCGAACCACGGACCGGGGAACCGTTCGCGCTGGTTAGTGAAACTCTTCACAAAGTGAGCCGCTGGAGCCGACGCAAGGGCTCCTCATACGAAGGAGTGGACGCATGGACTGGCGCCACAGAGCTGCCTGCCGTGACGTGGACCCCGAGCTGTTCTTCCCGATCGGCAACACCGGCCCCGCCCTGATGCAGATCGAGGAAGCAAAGCAGGTCTGCAACACGTGCAGCATCAGTGAGGCGTGTCTGAAGTGGGCGCTGGAATCCGGGCAGGACGCCGGTGTCTGGGGCGGCCTGAGCGAGGACGAGCGACGCGCTCTCAAGCGCCGCACGGCCCGTGCCCGCACCCGCACGGGCGTCTGACCCGACCGCCACACCCGGACATCGCGGTGAGAAGGCTCCTTCCCGGGCCACTCGCCTCCCGGCCTCCCGGTTCCCTCTCGGGCCGGGCGACGGGCACGCCCCGCGCGAGGGCGTGACCTGACGCCGTTCCCCCTCCCCCCGCTCAGATCGCGGGGAGGGGAATGCTCAGGCTCACCTCGGTCCCGCCGCCCTGGCGCGGCTCGATGGCGAGCCGCCCGGACAGCTCGCCCACCACCAGGGTCCTGACGATCTGCAGGCCGAGGCTGGTGGTCTGGTCGAGATCGAAGTCCTCGGGCAGCCCGCTGCCGTCATCGGACACGATCACGTCCAGCCTCTCGGCCCCCCGTGACACGATCACCTGCAGCCTGCCCTGGCGCTGCGCCAGCCCGTGCTGGACCGCGTTCTGCAGCAGCTCGGTGAGGACCATCGCCAGCGGCGTCGCGACCTCCGAGCGCAACACCCCGAACGTCCCGACCCGCAGCGGCACCACCTGCGTCTCCGGGGCCGCGACCTCCCCCGTCATCGCGATCACCCGGTCGGCGATGTCGTCGAAGTCGACCTGCTCCTCGGGCGTGTGGGAGAGCGTCTCGTGCACGATCGCGATCGACCCGACCCTGCGCACCGCCTCCTCCAGCGCCTCCCTGCCCTCCGGCAGCTGCATCCGCCTGGCCTGGAGCCGCAGCAGCGCGGCCACCGTCTGCAGGTTGTTCTTCACCCGGTGGTGGATCTCCTTGATGGTGGCGTCCTTGGTCATCAGCTCCCGCTCGCGGCGCCGCAGCTCGGTCACGTCCCTGATGAGCACCAGCGCGCCGATCCTCCCGCCGCCCACCACCAGCGGGATCGCCCGCAGCTGCACGACCGTGCCGCCCGACTCCACCTCCGTCTCCCTGGGCTCCCGCCCGCTCGCGACGAGCATCAGGTTCTCGTTGATCGGCTCGTCGGAGTAGCAGAGCGTCGCGGTCGTACGGCCCAGCTCCGCCCCGACCAGGTCGGCGTTGAGGCCCAGCCGCCGGTAGGCCGAGAGCGCGTTCGGCGAGGCGTAGGTGACGCGGCCCGCCCGGTCGAGCCGGAGCAGGCCGTCGCCCACCCTCGGCGAGCGGACCAGGATCGGCTCGGCGCCGGAGAACGGGAAGCGGCCCTCGGCCACCATCTGGGCCAGGTCGGAGGCGCTCTGCAGGTAGGTCAGCTCCAGCCTGGAGGGGGTGCGCGCGGAGGACAGGTTCGTCGAGCGCTGGATGACGCCGAGGAAGTGGTCGGCCCGCCGTACCGGGATGGTCTCCTCGCGGACCGGCACCCCGCTCGACCAGTCCGGGTCGCCCTCGCGGCAGATGCGCCGCTCGTTCCAGGCGGTCTCCAGGAGCGGTCGCTCCCCCTTGGCCGCCGTCATCCCCACGATGTCGTCGTGGTAGACCGTCGGCCCCGTGGTGGGTCTCATCTGCGCGATCGCGATCCAGCCCGAGCCCTCCTTCAGCGGGATCCACAGGATCAGGTCCGCGAAGGAGAGGTCGGCGAGGAGCTGCCAGTCGGACACCAGCGAGTGCATCCACTCCAGGTCCGCATCGTCGAGCGCGGTGTGACGAACCGCCAGGTCGCTTAGAGTCGGCACCCGTGCATCATGCGTTCTTTGCAGGCCCGAACGCGAATCGGGTGAGTCCGGCTGGAAAGATGCCGCCTATGGAGGAGACCCCCGATCCGCTGGCCCGGTTCCGCACGGCGGCGGCCACGAGGGAGGCGGCAGGACTGCGGCGGGTCCTGCGCGCCCGCACGCCCGACGACGACGGGCTGATCGACCTGGCCTCCAACGACTACCTCGGCCTGGCCAGGGACGAGCGGCTGGTCGAGGCGGCCGTGGCGGCCACGCGCGACTGGGGGACCGGCTCCACGGGCTCCCGCCTGGTCACGGGTTCCACGGCCCTCCACGAGCGCCTGGAGACGCGCCTGCGTGCCTTCTGCGGAGCGGAGGGCGCCCTGGTGTTCTCCTCCGGCTACCTGGCCAACCTGGCCGCCGTCGCGGCCCTGGGCAGGGGCGCCCTGGTGATCTCGGACGCGGGCAACCACGCGTCGATCGTGGACGCCTGCCGGCTGTCGCGCTCGCGGGTCGTGGTCACCCCGCACGGGGACGTGGCGGCCGTGGAGAAGGCGCTGGCCGGCCGGGAGGAGGAGCACGCGATCGTGGTCACCGACGCGGTCTTCTCCGTGGACGGCGACCTGGCCCCGCTCGCGGGGCTGCACGCGGCGACGGCGCGGCGGGGCGCGCTGCTGGTCGTCGACGAGGCCCACTCGATCGGGGTGATCGGCGCCCGCGGGCAGGGCGCGGCGCACGCCGCCGGGCTCGCCGCCGAACCGGACGTTGTGAGAACGATCACACTGTCCAAGTCCCTGGGATCGCAGGGCGGGGCCGTGCTGGGCGCGCCCGAGGTGATCCAGACCCTTGTCGACACGGGACGCTCGTTCATCTTCGACACCGGACTGGCTCCGGGCAGCGTTGCGGCGGCACTCGCCGCCGTCGATATCCTTCACCATCAGCCCGAACTGCCCGGACGCGTGCGAACCAGGGCGAGGGAGCTGGCCGCGATGGCCCGCGATCTCGGCCTGGAGACCGGCGATCCGGCGGGTGCGGTCGTCCCCATCGTGCTCGGCCCGCCCGAGGCCGCGCTTCGGGCCGCTCTCGTCTGCGCGGAACACGGGGTGCGCGCCGGATGCTTCCGGCCGCCCTCGGTGCCGGTCGGCCGCTCTTGCCTGCGGTTGACGGCACGGGCCAATCTGAGTTCCGATGATCTAGCGGTGATCCGGGGTGCGCTCACCGCCGTGGCCGAGATGAAGGTGACCATGTGAGCGACGACTCCCCGAGGATCCCGAAGTACTACGACGTCAAACGCAGCCTGCTCACCCTCACCAAGAGCCTGCCCGCGGGCAGCGCGCTGCCTCCGGAACGAGCCCTCGCGGTCCGCTTCGAGACGTCGCGCACGACCGTGCGCCAGGCCCTGTCCGAACTAGTGGTCGAGGGCCGCCTGGTACGCATCCAGGGCAAGGGGACGTTCGTCGCGCAACCCAAGGTCGCCCAGGTCCTCCAGCTCACCTCCTACACCGGGAACCTGAGGACCGCCGGCCTCGAACCCGACACCAAGATCCTCGACACCAGTTACGTCACCGCCGACGAGCCGCTCGCCCGCCGCCTGGCCATCAACGCCGGTGGCCGCGTGCTGCGCATCCACCGGCTGCGCCTGGCCAACGGCGAGCCGATGTCGATCGACACCACCCACCTGTCGGCCCGGCGCTTCCCCCGCCTCAGGCGGGAGCTCGAGGTGCACTCCTCGCTGTACGAGACGCTCTACAACGCCTACAGCGTGCGGCTGACCGACGCCGAGGAGATCATCGAGACCGTGCTGGCCACCCCGTACGACGCGCAGGTGCTCGGCGTCGACGTCGGCCTGCCGATGCTCCTGCTCACCCGGCACGCCTTCGACGCGGACGGCAACCCGGTCGAGTGGGCCCAGTCCCTGTACCGGGGAGACCGCTACAAGTTCGTCACCCGCCTGCACCGTCCCTGACCCGCCCCCCGCCGCCGGCGCACCCCCTGACCGGCGCCCCGCACGCCGTCGGCGCACCTCCTGACCGGCGCGCCACGCCCCCGCGTGCCGCCCCGACCCGCGTACGACGGCGCCGGGTCGTCCCGGGGCACGCGCCCGCGCGGTCCCGCCCGCCTAAGGTGAGACGGGTGAGCATTCTCGTGGTCACCGGGACCGACACCGGGGTGGGAAAGACGGTCGTCACCGCGGCGGTGGCCGCGCTCGCCAGGGAGCGGGATTCCTCGGTGGCGGTGGTGAAGCCCGCGCAGACCGGGGTGTCCGGGACCGGGCCGGGCGACGTGGACGACGTCATCCGGCTGTCCGGGGTACGGACGACCTTCGAGCTGGCCAGGTATCCCGCCGCGCTGTCCCCGGCCGCGGCGGCACGTCTGTCCGGCCTGCCACCGGTCTCCGTCACGCGGGCGGCGGCCCGGATCAGGGAGCTGGCCGACTCCCACCGGCTGGTGATCGTCGAGGGGGCGGGCGGGCTCCTCGTCCGCTTCGACGAGGAGGGGGCGACCCTGGCCGACCTCGCCCGGGCGCTCTCGGCCCAGGTGCTCCTGGTGACCAGGGCCGGGCTGGGCACGCTCAACCACACCGCGCTGACGCTGGAGGCGATGGCCCACCGGGGGCTGGAGCCCGCCGGAGTGGTGATCGGCTCCTGGCCGGCCGACCCCGGCCTCGCCGAGCGGAGCAACGTGGCGGACCTGGAGATGCTGGCCGCCCGGCCGCTGGCGGGCGCCCTCCCGGAGGGCGCCGGGTCGCTGGAGCGCGACGCCTTCGCCCGCGTGGCCCGCGCGGGGCTGGGCCCGGCACTGGGCGGCGGCTTCGACCCCGCCGCCTTCCGCGCCACCCTTAGGCTTTCCCCGTAGCCGAAGCCGCGGCCCCTCTCCACTTCCGGAGGTAGCAGATGAGCGACATCCTCGAGACAGCCCGGACGCAGGTGCTGGAGGAGGGCCGCGGTCTCGACGCGGCGCAGGCGCTGCGCTGCCTGGAGCTGCCCGACGACCGCCTCGCCGAGCTGCTCGCCCTCGCCCACGAGGTGCGCATGAAGTGGTGCGGCCCGGAGGTGGAGGTCGAGGGGATCGTCTCCCTCAAGACCGGCGGCTGCCCGGAGGACTGCCACTTCTGCTCGCAGTCGGGACAGTTCTCCTCCCCGGTCCGCGCCGTCTGGCTGGACATCCCCTCGCTGGTCGAGGCCGCCAGGGAGACCGCGGCGACGGGAGCCACCGAGTTCTGCATCGTGGCCGCCGTGCGGGGCCCCGATCGGCGGCTGATGGACCAGGTCCGCCAGGGTGTGAAGGCGATCCGCGAGGCGGTCGACATCAACGTCGCGTGCTCGCTGGGCATGCTCACCCAGGAGCAGGTGGACGAGCTCGCCGGGATGGGCGTGCACCGCTACAACCACAACCTGGAGACCGCGAGGTCGCACTTCGGGAAGGTCGTCACCACCCACACCTGGGAGGAGCGCTGGGACACCTGCCTGATGGTGCGCGAGGCCGGGATGGAGCTGTGCTGCGGCGGCATCGTGGGCATGGGCGAGACGCGGGAGCAGCGTGCCGAGTTCGCCGGGCAGCTCGGCGAGCTGGCGCCCGACGAGGTTCCGCTGAACTTCCTCAACCCCCGTCCCGGCACCCCGTTCGCGTCCTTCCCGCTGCTGGAGGGGACGGAGGCGCTGCGGACGATCGCCACCTTCAGGCTCGCGCTGCCCCGCACGATCCTGCGCTACGCCGGTGGCCGCGAGCTCACCCTGGGCGACCTGGGCACCCGTGACGGCATGCTCGGCGGCATCAACGCGATCATCGTGGGCAACTATCTGACCACCCTGGGCCGTACGGCCGAGGCCGACCTCGGCCTGCTGGCGGACCTCAGGATGCCCATCAAGGCGCTCTCCGACACCCTCTGAGGCCCGCTGCGAAGGCTCCTCGCGGGAGAGCACGGAGAGAGACGCGGGGAGGCGCGGGGGGCCTCGCGAGCCGACGGCCACCCCGGCGGGTTTCCCGCCGCACCGCCATACCTGACTCCGTACGGCCCGCCAGGGCTCGCCACCAGGTGTTGGGCGGCCTATTTCCGGATAGACGCGACATGCGCCGGCCGCATTAGGCGAAGGGAACTGGGCAGGGAGAACAATCCCTGTCCGGCTAAGTGACTGACTGGTAGGTTGCGCGATATGGAGTCTCCCAAGCACGCAGGTGACATAGCGGTCGCCGTCTCCAAGGCATACGGCATCGAGACCATGTTCACCCTGTCCGGCGGACACGTCTTCCCGCTCTACGACGGCGCGGTCCACGAGGGCATGCCCATTCTGGACGTCCGCCACGAGCAGAGCGCCGTCTTCGCCGCCGAGGCGACCGCGCGGCTGACGCGCAAACCCGGGCTGGCCGTGCTCACCGCGGGCCCCGGCATCACCAACGGGGTGAGCGGGGTGGCCACCGCGCACTTCAACGGCTCCCCCGTGGTGGTCATGGGAGGCCGCGCCCCGCAGTCGCGCTGGGGGTCGGGCGCGCTGCAGGAGATCGACCACCCGCCGCTGTTCGCGCCCATCACCAAGCTGGCCTTCACCGGCTCCGGCGCCGACTCCGTCGCCCAGGACGTGGAGATGGCCTTCCGCACGGCCCTCGCCCCGCACCGCGGCCCCGTCTTCCTCGACTTCCACATGGACCACCTCTTCTCGGCCGCGCCCGCCCTCGAGGAGGCCCCCGAGACGCTGACCCCGTCGCCGCTGGAGCCCGACCCCGACGCGCTGGCCGCGATCGCCCAGCTGATCGCCGAGGCCCACCACCCGGTGCTGGTGCTCGGCTCCGACGTGTGGATGGACCGTGCCGAGGAGGTCGCCAGGAGCTTCGTCGAGGAGTACCGCCTGCCCGTCATCCCCAACGGCCAGGGCCGCGGCATCCTGCCCGCCGGTCACGAGCTGCTGGTCACCCGGGCCAGGGGGATGGCGTTCTCGCAGGCCGACCTGGTGATCGTGGCGGGCGCCCCGATCGACTTCCGCCTCGGCTACGGCTGGTTCGGCGGCAAGGACGGCGCCCCGCTCGCCAAGGTCGTGCACCTGGCCGACGCGCCGTCACAGCTGACCACGCACATGGATCCCGCGGCCGTCGCCGCGGGCGACCTCTCGCTGCTCTTCTGGAGCCTCGGCGCGGCCTGCGCCAACGCGGGCGTCTCCCCCAAGACCTACGCGCCCTGGGTGACGCAGCTGTCCGAGGCCGCCTCGGCCGCCATCGCCGCCGACACCGCCCTGCTGGAGTCCGCGTCCGACCCGATCCACCCGATGCGGATCTACGGGGAGCTGGGCAGGCTCCTCGCCGACGACGCCGTGGTGATCGGCGACGGCGGCGACTTCGTCTCGTACGCGGGCAAGTACGTCGAGCCGCGGCAGCCGGGCAACTGGCTCGACCCGGGCCCGTACGGCTGCCTGGGCACCGGCCTGGGCTACGCCATCGCCGCCAGGATCGCCCGCCCCTCCTCGCAGGTGGTGCTGCTGCTCGGCGACGGCGCGGCCGGCTTCTCGCTGATGGACGTCGACACGCTCGTGCGGCACCGCCTGCCCGTCGTGATGATCTGCGGCAACAACGGCATGTGGGGCCTGGAGAAGCACCCCATGCAGATGCTCTACGGCTACGACGTGGCCGCCGAGCTGCAGCCGCAGTGCCGTTACGACCAGGTGGTGACCGCCCTCGGCGGCGGCGGCGAGCTCGTCACCGACCCGTCGGAGATCGGCCCGGCCCTGCGCCGCGCGTTCGACTCCGGCATCCCCTACATGGTCAACATCGCCACCGACCCCTCGGTGGCCTACCCCCGGCACACCACGGGCATCTAGGAGAGCACCACCGGGCTCGCGCGAGGACCGGAAGGTCCACGGCGCGAGCCGGTCGTCACATCGGGGCGGGACTAGGGCTTGCCGGCCGCCGTCGGCGTCGCGGAGGGCGTCGGCGGGCAGTCGGCGATGGCGGCGATGATCTCCACCGGCTTGGACGGGTCCCACATCGTGCCCCCGTTCGGGTGCGACTCGACCACCTCGGTGCAGTTCTCCGGCTTGACGTCGGCGCTGTAGGAGACCGTCACCTTGAAGCCCGCCTGCTTGAGCGTCGCCTCCGCCGCACCCGGCTTCATGCCGATGGTGTTCGGGACGCTCTTCTTCGGCTTCGGCGTCGGGGTCGGCGTGGGGGTGGGAGTCGGCTTCGGCGTCCTCGTCACCTTCGGGGTGGGGGTCGATGTCTGCTTGGTCGGGGTGGGCTCCGAGGTAGGCCGGTCGTTCTGCTCCTCGCGCGTCACCGTCGGCCTGGGCGACGACCTGCGGGTCGGCGGTTTGCTCACCGGCGGCTTCGTCGTCTCATCGACGACGGGCGTGGGCGCCGGGTGCCGCAGGGGATCGGTGGTCGAGGCCGTGTTCGAGGCGGCCATCCCGTTGATCGCCACCGCGACGAGGCCCGCGCACATCACGGCCGCGATCGCCGACGCCGCGACCAGCCCGCTCTTGCTCCGGGGCTTCTGCGCGGCGCGGCGGCCACGGCCCTGCGCGCCCGCCTCGACGGCCGCCCCGGATCCCGCCGCCGGCCCGGTGGAGTGCTGCGAGCCACCCTGCCAGCCGCTGGTCGGCGCCTGCGACCCCTGCCAGCTTCCCGTCGGCGCCTGGGCGTCCTGCCAGCTGCCGGTGGGAGGCTGAGCGCCCTGCCAGCCCGTGTGCGGCGTGGCCGATCCCTGGCCCTGCCAGCCGGTCTGCCCCTGCGGGCCTGCCTGGGGAGCCTGCGCCTGCCAGCCGGTCTCCGGAGCCCCGGCCTGCTGCGCGGACGACAGCGTGTCGTCGCCCCCCGCGCCGAAGGCGGCCTGCCTCGCGGCGGAGCTCATGGCCGCGGCGCTGGGGAAGCGCCGGGCCGGATCCTTGGCGAGGGAGCGCTCCACAAGTGCGCGAACCGCGGGCGGGATGTCCGCCGGCAGCGGCGGCGGCGCCTCGCGGATGTGCTTGAGCGCGATGGTGACGGGCGTGTCTCCGTCGAACGGACGCTGCCCGGCCAGGCATTCGTACGCCACCACGCCCAGCGCGTAGATGTCCACCGCGGGCGTGACGGGCGCGCCCTCGGCCTGCTCGGGCGCGCAGTAGGCGGCGGTGCCGAGCACCATGCCCGCGTCCGTGAGCCGGCTCGCGGTGTCGGACCTGGCGATGCCGAAGTCGGTGAGCACGAGCGTGCCGTCCGAGCGCACCAGCAGGTTGCCCGGCTTGATGTCCCGGTGGACGATGCCCTGGTCGTGGACCGCCTGCAGTGCCGAGGCCGCCTGGGCGATGAGGTCCATCGCGGCCCCTGGAGCGATCCGCCGCAGCCGCCCGAGCAGGCGGTCGAGCGGCTCGCCGTCGACGAACTTCATCACCAGGTATGCCGTCGCCCCCGCGCCGGGCACCTCGTGAACCCCGTAGTCGTACACGTCGACGACCCCGGGGTGGTTGATCGTCGCCATCGCCCGGGCCTCGCCCTGGAAGCGAACCAGGAAGCCCGGATCGTCCGTACGGCCCGGGAGCAGCACCTTTACGGCGACGGTGCGGGCCAGGACGATGTCCTCGCCCTTCCACACCTCGCCCATCCCGCCGGCGCCGATGCGGGTGCTTAGGCGATACCGCCCCGCCAGCGTCGTGCCTTGGGCCACCATGACTCCCCCGTAACCCTCTCCACTCCTACCTCAGAGCTCTCCAACAAAGCGGATCCGCGTCGCGGCACCGTCACGGCGCTGTAACGAAACCCTGTATGTCATATGGCTCTCAAACGAGACGCGTGCCGTAGCATCGCACAAAACCTGGCACTTTTGGGCGTACTTGTGCACCTTGCAGGCCCTTGTGCCCAGGGCCGCTCGGGAGTCACGCGGGAAACAGCCAACCCGGGTGCCACGGCGTCACCCCACGATATCCGCGGCGAACCCCCTAAAACCCTACAAGGCCATGCAAAGAACACCCAAGCCGGGGTGAAGCCGGCCGGCGTCAGCCGCTCGTCGTGCCGTGCTCGGCACAGCGCGCGGACCAGCCGCCGGGGGTCACCTGCACCACCATCCGGCGACGGCAGCGGGAACAGTAACGGGGCGGCTCCATCGCACGGGCCGCCAGGCACCCGGCGTGGTCGGCCTCGCCCTCCGGGCGCCCGCAGTGGTCGCAGTACGGGGTCACGAGACCAGACCCTATGCTGACGCGCATGACGCTCGCTCCCGGTCTGCAGGCACGACTTCTCATCATGGTGGAGAGGGAGGACACCGCGACGAAGGTCGGCAGCGGTGACGTCCCGGTGCTGGCCACTCCCCGCCTGCTCGCCTTCGCCGAGCGGGCCACCGTCCAGGCGGTCGCGGACGCCCTGGAACCGGGCCAGACCTCCGTG
The DNA here is from genome assembly GCF_042428775.1 of Streptosporangium vulgare. NCBI lineage: Bacteria > Bacillati > Actinomycetota > Actinomycetes > Streptosporangiales > Streptosporangiaceae > Streptosporangium > Streptosporangium vulgare. The sequence goes on from NZ_JBHMBS010000036.1 coordinate 53,843, forward strand.
GGAACCCGGGTCGCCCTGGAGCACCTGGAGGCGAGCCCCGTCGGCACGCACGTCGAGATCGACGTGGAGCTCACCGAGGTCGACGGGCGTCGCCTGGTCTTCGGCTTCACCGCCCGCGACCGGAAGGCCGTCGTCGCCTCGGGGACGATCGAGCGCGTGGTCGTCGACCGCGAGCGCTTCCTCGCCCGGCTCGTCCGCGACGGCGGCACTACTCGATGACGGCGATCAGGTCGCCTTCCTGGATGACGTCGCCCTCGGAGACCCGCAGCCTGGCGACCACCCCGCCGTCCTCGGCGAGGACCGGGATCTCCATCTTCATCGACTCGAGGATGACCAGGGTGTCGCCGTCCTCGACGGGGTCCCCTTCGGCCACGAGGATCTTCCAGACGTTCGCCACCATCTCGGCGCGGATCTCGGCCACCGGAAACTCCCATCGTTCGACGTTCCTCAACTGTGCCAGACAGAGCTGATCATGTCCGCATACGGACCACCGGCCCCGTGTCGCAGGCGTCGCCGCCGAACTCCGGCCGCTCCGGCCGCTCCGGCACCTCGACGCGGAAGGCCAGGTCGCTCTTCGGGCCCTCCGCACGCGAGAGCACGCGGAAATGCGCGCGAGGTCTAAAGCCGGTGGATCGGGGCCAACCTGTCGATCACCCGGGCCATCGCCTCGACGACCGTCGGGTCGTACTCCCGTCCCACGCCGAGCCGGAGCCGCTCCAGGGCCGCGCCCGCCCGGTCGCGGTCGCTGGAACCACCGACGAGATCGTCGTAGGCGTTGGCCGCCTTGATGATGCGGCTCGCCATCGGGGGCAGCTCGGCGCAGGTGTCGCACTGGCGGCGGACGATCTCGGCCACCCGGTCCAGCACCCCGGTCTGCTTGATCACCTCCGCGCCCAGCTCGGCGATGCGCCGCGCCTGCTCGGGGTCGGTGAGGACCGTGGCGCCGCCGGGAATGGGGTCGCGCAACGACAACTGGCCGATGTCGTGCATGAGCGCGGCGTACTCCAGCTCCAGCAGCTCGGGCTCCGCCGTGCCGAGCTCCCGCCCGACCGCCACCGACAGGCGGCTCACCCGGCGGGAGTGCCCGGGTTCGACGTATCCGCCGACCTCGGTGACCCGCGCGAGCGCCCGTACGGTCTGCAGGTAGGTGGCCCTGATCCCGGCGTACTTGCGGAAGGCGACCTGGGTGACCAGCAGCGGCGCGGCGAAGACCAGCAGCGCGGTCATGCCCATGCTGTGCGAGGCGAGCGCGAGCAGGATGCCCGAGGCGGCGACGGCGGCCCCCAGCGGCGCGGCCATCCACAGCTCGTCGTGGATGGCCACTTTGAGGGCGGCACGCACCTGCTCGGCCCGGAGCACGGCGGCCAGCAGCACGTCGACCATCACCATGAGCAGGATGAACAGGGCCATCACCCCGAGGGCGGGCCACCAGCCGCTCTCCCCCTCCCTGGCCAGGTCGAACAGCGGCCCGGCCAGCGGCCGGTAGGCCAGCGCGAGCAGGGCGCCGGTGAAGAGCCTGCGCGCCATCCCGTCGAGCTGGGGCGGGCGGCCCACCGCGAGGTGCGGCAGCGCCCCCGCGACCATGCCGGCCGCCAGCACCGCGACGACCTGCAGCGCCGAATGCCGCGCGGGAACGTCGCCCACGTCCAGCAGGAGCGTGTAGCCGAGCGCGGCCGCCGCGCCGATCGGCGCCACCTCCCTGTTGCCGGGCATGGTGAGCCTGGCCAGCTCCCCGATCGCGATCAGCGCGCCGAAGGCGACGGCGACCTGGGGGTCGAGCAGGCCGGTCGCGGCCGTGTGGGCCACCCCGGCCACCGCGAGGAGCCCCGCCGCGCAGATCAGCAGGAGCTGGCCCGAGTCGAGCGTCTGGAAAACCCGGTTGGCACCGGAGCCGTTCATCGCTCGGACACCACCTGGATGGGCACGGTCGGGTCGTCGTGGTCCTTCGCGGTGGTCTCCGACACGTCGACCGGGGGCGTGACGACCGTGCGCGGCGGCTCCCAGCCGTCACGCTCGACGGCCTTGACGAACGCGACCACCATCACCGGGTCGAACTGGGTGCCGGCGCCCTTGCGCAACTCGGTCATCGCCACCTCGCGCGAGCGGGCGTTGCGGTAGGAGCGGTCGGAGGTCATCGAGTCGAAGGCGTCGGCCACCGCGATGATCCTGGCGAACTCCGGGATCTCGTCGCCCGCCAGCCCCATCGGGTAGCCCTTGCCGTCCTGCCGCTCGTGGTGGTGCATGATCCCGGCGAACGCCTCGTCCAGGAAGTCGATGCCGCGCACGATCTCCAGCCCGCGCATCGGATGGAGCTGGATCGCCGCGAACTCCTCCTCGCTGAGCGGGCCGTCCTTCTGCAGCACCTTGGTCGGCACGCCCAGCTTGCCGACGTCGTGGAGCATCCCGGCGTAGCGGATCGCGCGCAGCCGCTCGGACCCCATGCCGATCTCCTCGGCGATCATGCCCGCGGCCAGGGAGACGCGGGTGCAGTGGCCGCGCGTGTAGTAGTCCTTGGTCTCCACGGCCTGGCAGAGCGCGGCGATCGTCGCGTCGTAGGAGCGCTGCTGCGCGAGATACTGGCCGAAGGCCCAGCGGGCCACGAAGAGCGGGAGCAGCACGAGCACCGCGGAGATCGAGCTGACCGTGGCCCACAGCCCGGCGATCAGCAGCCCGAAGGTGGCGTAGCCGAAGTAGGAGACCATGAACTGCGCCACGCCCCGCAGCGGCACCTGGTCGGCCTGGCCGGTGAGCTTCAGCACGATCGCGATCAGGACGAAGTTGAGGGGCACGAAGACGGCCGCCGCGCCCGCGAACGGCACGATGATGCCGTCGAACCCGTCGATGGTCGGCACCCCGGACCTGCCGCCGAGCCACACGTAGACCCGGCCCGCGACGTAGCCGCAGATGGCGAACTGGGCGCTGTTGAACAGCCGCTTCACCAGCGGCAGACCGGGCCGCACGCTGAACATCGCCGTCATGCCGACCAGCGCCGCCCCCTCGGGGCCGAGCAGCACCACCGCGGCGAGCACGGCGGAGAAGCTGACCGACACCGCCGCCTGCCGGACGTGCAGCAGGGTGGGCACCGACTCGCACACCAGGAACAGCAGGGCCAGCACCATGAGGTTGGACCAGTCGAGCGGATCCAGCCGGCCGTCCTCGGCCACGTTGTATCCGAGCAGCGCGAACGCGGCTCCGATGACCAGGATCAAATAGACCTTGGCAAACCACGGCAGTCCACGCAAAGCGGCCACCCTAGTGTTACTAAAGGGCGCGTGCTCAGGTCCAGGAGATCCCAGGAAAGACCGGGGTGACCGTTTCCTTTAACATGCGCTGCCTCCACGTCGATTTCGCACCCAGGCTATCGAAGCGAACCTGCCCAGGAGGGCGAGACGACCAATCGCAAGCAAAGCGTAACCAAGCAATCACCGGCCGCCACCGGCGCCCGACACCCCGGAGTCACTCGGAACCCCACAGCCCCCGGAGCCCCCGCAGCCCCGGAGTCGCCCGGCGTCACAGGCTCGCGAGCCTGCTCCTCGCCCAGTCGACGGTGCTCTTCAGCCCGACGGCCAGCTCCGTCTGGGGGCGCCAGCCGATCCCTTCGAGCGCGGGGGCCGGGTCGACGGCCATCGCGGGCAGGTCGCCCAGCCGGGTGGGAGCCTCGCCCGGCTCGTCGGCGACACCCGCCGCCTCCGCGACCAGGGAGTGCAGCCTCCGGTCGGTGGTCTGAACGCCGGTGCCCAGGTTGAAACGGCCGCCGCCGCCCTCGGTGCCGCAGGCGCGGGCGAAACCGTCCACCACGTCGTCGACGAAGATGTAGTCGCGGGTCTGGTCGCCGGCGCCGTACACCACCGTGGGGGTGCCGTTGAGCAGCGCGTCGGTGAAGATGGCGACGACCCCCGCCTCGCCGTCGGGCGACTGGCGCGGGCCGTAGACGTTGGAGAGCACCAGCGTGGTGTAGTCGATGCCGTGCAGCGCCTTGAACGTGGCCAGGTAGGTCTCCGCGCTCAGCTTGGAGGCGGCGTACGGGGAGCGCGGGTCGGTCGCCGCGCCGCCGGGGACCGGGATGACCGCCGGCCTGCCGTACACCGCGACCGAGGAGGCGAAGACGACCTTGCGGGTGCCTCCGTGGTGGGCGGCCTGCAGGACCGACGCGGTGCCCTCGACGTTGAGGCGGGCGTCGTGGACCGGGTCGGCCACGCTCTTGCGCACGCTGATCTGCGCGGCGAGGTGGCAGACGACCTCGGGCCGCCACTCGGCGGCCAGGCCGATCAGGGCCGGGTCGCGGATGTCCATCACGTGCAGGGCGAACAGCGGGCTCTCCGCGGCGCGGACCAGGTTGCCGCGGTCGCCGCCCGACAGGTCGTCCACGGCCGCGACCTCGTGCCCGTCGGCCAGCAGCCGGTCGACGAGGGTGGATCCGATGAATCCCGCCCCGCCGGTCACGAGTATGCGCATGGTGAACCCCCATCGTCGTATGGCCAAGGCCGTACGAGAGATCTTAGGAGGTCAGCGGGCCAGTTCGGAGCGCACCTGGTCGATACGGCCGAGCACCTTGGCGCGCAGGTCGGCCGAGACCTGGTCACAGCCGCAGTGCTTGGCGACGAGCTGCTTGACGACCTGCTCCAGGCCGTACTCCTCCAGACAGGGGTGACACTCGTCCAGATGCTCGCGGATGTCGGCGCAGTTGCTCTCGTCGAGCTCGCCGTCCAGGTAGGCGTAGACCTTGTCGAGAACCTCGCGACAGTCGGTGTCGTGGTGGTTGCCGCAGCTCATGCGATCACCCAGCCCCAGGAGCCCGTGCCGGCGGGCTCGTCGTCCCTGTCTCGCTCGCTCACTTCGCACCTTCCGCGGGAACCAGGCCACGCTCGCGGGCGTAGTCCTCGAGTTGGGTCCGCAGCTGGCGACGGCCACGGTGCAGCCGCGACATCACGGTCCCGATGGGGGTCCCCATGATGTCGGCGATCTCCTTGTACGGGAAGCCCTCGACGTCGGCGAGATAGACCGCGATGCGGAACTCCTCGGGAAGCGCGGCCAGCGCCCGCTTCACGTCGGTGTCGGGGAGGTGTTCGAGCGCCTCGATCTCCGCCGACTTCAGCCCGGCCGAGGTGTGCGACTCGGCTCTGGCCAGCTGCCAGTCCTCGATCTCCTCGGCGCCCGACTGCTTGGGCTCCCGCTGCTTCTTGCGGTAATTGTTGATGAAAGTGTTCGTCAGGATCCGGTAAAGCCAGGCCTTGAGGTTCGTACCTTGTTGGAACTGGTGGAAGGACGCGAAGGCCTTCGCGAAGGTCTCCTGAAGAAGGTCCTCGGCGTCCGCGGGGTTTCGGGTCATCCGAAGCGCGGCGGAGTAGAGCTGGTCGAGATAGGGCATGACGTCCCGCTCGAACCGTGTGCTCCGCTGCTCCAGAGTCTCCTCGTCTGTCGCAGGGACCGGACCCACCCCCTTAAGATCGCCGGAGTCCTGCTGACGCGGGACACCGTACTGAGCGGAGAATACCCGCTCGTCAGGGAAGGACCGATCACCGGGGCGGGTGACGGGTTCGATCAAGGCGAGCATCTGCTTGCCAACCTCCGAAAGGATCGTGCGTTGTCCGCTTGCAACACGCCCGCACCGCCATCTGTTCCCGCAAGATAGAAGGTGACGAACGACCCGGTACGGGGAAAAAGAAGGTACGTACCGGTAGGTAGTTGAAAGACCACCGGATCCTCCCGACGCCAGGAGCTGCCTGTGCTGCCCATCCCGGCCGAAGAGCTGAACGGCTCAGGTGCGCTCGGGCCGTACTGGACCTTTTACCACGCGGTCGTGGCCGAGCAACTGGGCCGATGGCTGCCGGAAACCCCGTCCACCGTCCTCGACATGTCCTGCGGAGACGGCCGCTGGGCCGTCCAGGCGGCGAAGGCGGGGCACCGGGTGATCGAGGTGGTCGACTTCCGCAGGCCCACGAACGGCCAGCCGCTGCACGACATCTCCAAGGTCAGCCAGGTACGCGCCGACGACCTGCGTTTCCTGCCCGACCACAGCGTGGACGCCGTGCTCGCCGAGGAACGCGCGATGTCGGTGGAGCTCATGGCCGAATCCGCGATCGGCGACGTCGCCCGGGTCCTGCGTCCCGGCGGCCGGGCGCTGGTCTGCGTCGACTCCCTGGTGCTGGGGATGGCGATCCTCGCCGAGCAGAACTACTGGGCCCATCTGCGCCAGACCGGCGAGGTCATGCTCGTGCCCTGGCCCGACGGCAGCATCACCCGGTGCTTCAGCAGCGCCCAGCTCCGCGAGCTGCTCACCGACGCCGGGCTGGAGGTCGAGTGGATACGGCCCCGCACGGTGCTGTCCCCCTCGACGGTCGACCACGTGCTCGCCTCCGACTCCCGGGCGCTCGCCTGGCTGGTCAACACGGAGCTGGACACCCACCCGGACGACGACGACACGGTGGGCATCCACCTGGTGGCCAGCGCCCGGCGCCCCTGAGGCACGGGGGCCCGGACGGGCCGGTGATCCCCAGGTGTGCTCCGGACGCGGGCAGGCCGGTGATCCCCGGGTGTGCTCCGGACGCGGGGCAGGCCGGCGCCCGGATCGGCCCGTGCCTCACGCCTCCGGGCCCGGACGCCGACGGGGGTCAGCGCCTGCGCTCGCGCCTGGACTGGCACGGCACGCAGCGGGCCGCCTCGGGCCGCGCCTCCAGCCTGCTCTCGGGGACCGGCGCGCCACAGTCCACACAGAGGCCGTAGCCTCCCTCGTCCATCCGTCTGAGCGCCTCCAGCACCGAGTGGCGGTGCCGGGTGGCGACCTCCAGCAGGGCCCGGTTGCGATCGGAGTCGGTCAGGTCGGAACCCCCGTCCGCCGGGGACCGATCCCTTTCCCTCACGGCGAGGGAGTCCCCGCGGAGCACTCCGATGGACCGGTCTAGTTCGGCGAGCATGCTCTTCAGGCGCTCGCGCGCGGTCGCGACATCCACGAATCCGCACCTCCGGGAAGCCGGGGCGGCCTGTGAGGGGATCCCCGACTCTCCTGTCAGGCGCAAAAAAAGGGCTCTGTGACGGCGACCTCGCGACCTCGTCACCGCGCCGGTACGCCAGTACGCCACTCCGTCACGAGGCACCGCTTTCCTCACCGGATGCCCACTTGGCGGAAGTTTTACACCAGAACCCGGCGCTTCGGGACCGGATCGCCACACTCCGGATCACCGGTGCTTCGAGACCCGAGATCTCCCGGCGTTTCGGGAAGATCACCCGCCCGTCACCCTCGCCCTACGCCCCCTTCTCCGCCTCCTTCATCGGCTCGACGAGCTCCGGGCCGTTGTTCCGCACCGAGTTGACGGCGGTGGAGACCGGATAGATCTCCAGCCCGGTGGAGCCCGCCGGGATGAGGAACCCCTTCGCGTCGGGCACCCCGGGGTCGAGCCACTCACCCCAGCGGTCGCGCTCGATCAGCATCGGCATCCGGTCGTGGACCCTGCCCGCCTCGTCCACGGCGTCGGTCGTGATGATCGTGCAGGTCACCAGCCAGGAGAGCGGGTCGTCGTCGTCCCGGCCCCGGTCCCGCCAGAACTCGTACAGCCCCGCCATCGCCATCACGCCGCCGTCGGCGGGGCGGACGAAGTAGGGCTGCTTCTTCGGCTTCCCCTTGGCGTCCTTCTCGTCCAGCACGGCCCACTCGTAGTAGCCGTCGGCCGGGATCAGGCACCTGCGCTCGGCGAACGCCTTGCGGTAGGCGGGCTTCTCCGCCACCGTCTCCACCCGCGCGTTGATCATCTTCGAGCCGATGGACGGGTCCTTCGCCCAGGCCGGGACCAGCCCCCAGCGGACCACGCGGAGCTGCCTGACCGGCCCGCCGCCCGGTTCGGACTTCGGCACCCGGCTCATCACCGCGTACACCGGTTTGGTGGGCGCGACGTTGTAGTCGGGCTTGAGTTCGTCGTCGGCCGCTCCGTCGAGCTCGACCTGGAACTCCTCCAGTAACTCCTGCTTGCCTCGCGCAGACGCGTATCTTCCGCACATATCTCCACTTTCCCACGCCACGACACGCCGGGGAGTCTCCGACCCCGTTCCTCGATCTTGCCGCGCACCGCCGACGGTGCCGCCGGGCGTCGCGGTGACGACGCTTTTACCCGGCTCACCCGGATCCTCACCTCATCGATCACGCGAGCCCCTCCGTCCCCGGATACGAACGGGCGCGGATGAGCTCGGATCAGCGCGGACGGGCACGAACGGGCGGCGCGCTGCGGGCACCGGTAGGCTTTTGACCATGTCCGCTCCGCTGTGGCCCGCGCCGACCGCGACCGAACCCGTCCGCGCGACCGTCCCCCTGCCCGGGTCGAAGTCCGTGACCAACCGCGCGCTGCTGCTCGCCGCGCTGGCCGACGGCCCCGGCACGGTACGCCTGGCGCTGCGCAGCCGCGACGCCGACCTGATGGCGGACGCCCTGCGAGCCCTGGGCGCGACGATGGTCCCCTCCAACGAGAGCGCCTCCGGTGTCGACTGGGCGATCACCCCCGGTCCCGTCACCGGCGGGGCCCGCATCGACGTGGGGCTCGCGGGCACGGTCATGCGCTTCGTGCCGCCGATGGCGGCGCTGGCCAAGGGCGAGGTCTTCTTCGACGGTGACCCGCACGCCCGCAAGCGCCCGATGGGCCCGATCCTGCGCGCGCTGCGCGCCCTCGGCGCCGAGGTGACGGGCGACGCGCTGCCCTTCACGGTGCGGGGACCGCTCACCGGTGGTGAGGTCGGGCTCGACGCGTCCGGCTCGTCGCAGTTCCTGTCCGGCCTGCTGCTGACCGCGGCACGCTTCGAGAAGGGCGTGACGGTACGCCACGAGGGCCCGCCGATCCCCTCGCAGCCGCACATTCAGATGACCGTCCAGATGCTCCGCGAGTTCGGCGTCGTGGTGGACGACTCCGAACCCGACGTCTGGCGGGTCGAACCCGGCCCCATCGGGGCGAGGGACTTCACGGTGGAGCCCGACCTGTCCAACGCGGCGCCCTTCCTGTGCGCCGCCATGGTGACCGGAGGCACGGTCACCATCCCCGACTGGCCCGCGCGGACGACCCAGCCGGGTGACCAGCTCCGTACGCTGCTGGCCGGCATGGGCGCCTCGGTGGAGCACACGCCCGAGGGGCTGGCGGTCACCGGCACCGGGCGGATCACCGGCATCGAGGCGGACCTGCGTGACGTCGCCGAGCTGACCCCGACGATCGCCGCCCTCGCCGCCCTCGCGAGCTCCCCGAGCAGGATCGGCGGCGTCGCCCACATCCGCGGGCACGAGACCGACCGGCTCGCCGCCCTGGTCGCCGAGATCAACGGCCTCGGCGGCGACGCGAACGAGACCGAGGACGGTTTGGAGATCAGGCCCCGCCCGCTCACCGGCGGGGTGTTCCACTCCTACGCCGACCACCGGATGGCCACCGCCGGAGCGGTGATCGGGCTCGCCGTGCCCGGCGTCGAGGTGGAGGACATCGCCACCACGGGTAAGACCCTTCCCGAGTTCGCCTCCATGTGGGCGGACATGCTGCGCGGCGCGCGGTGAGAGACGACCGGCCGGCACGATCGGCGGACCTCGCGCCCCTTCTCGGGGGCACACCGGGCCGGACAAGGCGGAGAAACTGAGAAAGCGCGAGTACGACGAGGACGACGTCAGGGTCAGGCCGGGCAAGGGATCCCGGCCCCGGACCCGGATTCGCCCTGCCCACGAGGACGCGACCCCGGGGTTCGTGGTCGCCGTCGACCGCGGGCGCTACACGTGCCTGGTCGAGTCCGCGGGCGAGAAGGGCCGCCGCCGCAAGAAGGACCACGCGGAGGGCGCCGCGATGAGCGGCAGGGTCGTGGTCGCCATGAAGGCGCGCGAGCTGGGCCGCAAGGGCATCGTGGTCGGCGACCGGGTCGCCCTGGTGGGCGACGTCTCCGGTATGGCCGACACGCTGGCCCGCGTCGTGCGGGTGGAGCCCCGCACCTCGATGCTCCGCCGCTCCGCGGACGACACCGACAACACCGACGGCATCGAGCGTCCCGTGGTCGCCAACGCCGACCAGCTCGTCATCGTGACGGCCCTCGCCGATCCGCCGCCCCGGCCCCGCATGATCGACCGGATGCTCGTCGCGGCCTTCGACGCCGACATCGACCCGATGCTCTGCCTCACCAAGTCCGACCTCGCCTCACCCGACGAGCTGGTCTCGCTGTACGACCCCCTCGGGGTGCCGTACGTGGTGGTCCAGAAGGGGGGCGGCCTGGAAGAGGTGCGGGAGTGCCTGAAGGGCCGGATCAGCGTGCTCGTCGGCCATTCGGGAGTGGGCAAGTCGACGCTGGTCAACGCCCTGGTACCGGACGCCAACCGGGCCGTCTCACACGTGAACGCGGTCACCGGCCGGGGTCGTCACACCTCCACGTCGGCCGTCGCCCTGGAGCTTCCGGAGGGCGGCTGGATCATCGACACCCCAGGTGTGCGCAGCTTCGGGCTGGCCCACGTCTCGGTGGAGACGGTCCTGGCGGGCTTCCCCGACCTGATCGAGGGCACCGTCCAGTGCCCGAAGGGCTGCACCCACCTCTCCGACGAGTGCGCCCTGGACGCCTGGGTCGCGGCCGGACACGCCGACCCGGCCCGGCTGGCCTCCCTGCGCCGCCTGCTCGCCAGCCGCGAGGGCGCCTCCGACGACGACCAGTCGTGAGGGCGCACCGGGGACAGGACCGACGCACGGCGAAGCGCATGAGCGAAGAGGCTCACCGCGACGCACCGGCGTCGGCACCGCCGTCCCGCCACCGCCGGTAGGACGTCAGCGGTTCGACACGACGCCGACGGTTTCTCCGAGGCGCCGGCGGCTCCGTTGAGGCGCCGGCGGTCGGGCACGACGTCAGCTGTTCAACCGGAAGGCCCAGGCGACGGTCATCTCGGACACGAGGGTGCCGTCGGCGGTCCTGATCTCGACGGTGACGTCGAACTCGGGACGTTCTCCCGCGTCCAGCGTGGCCACGACCTCCTCGCGGGACGCCCGGAGACGGGCCTCCGCGACGACCTCGCCCCTCGCGAGCTTGAGGTAGCGGATCGCCGCGCTCTTGGCCAGCGGGGTGGCCCGTGACAGCTGGTCCCCGAAGGTGGAGAGCATGGCGGCACCGGAGGCCGTCTCCGCGACGCTGAACAGGACTCCGGCGTGCGGACCTCCCACGTGGTTGTGCAACTCGGCCCGGTCGGCCATCCGGGCGACGGCGAAGCCCGGTTCCACCTTGTCGAACGAGATGCCCAGCGTCCTGGCGAACGGAACGCTCTGCAGCATGAACTCACCCACGTCAAAGGTCATACCGGAATGCTACTCGCGAGTAACACCGATGCCAACGGATGTTTCACGCGGTATCCGAGCCTGGTGGGACGCGACACGATTGCTCCGCTTACTCCCCGATCTCCGCCATTCGGCCGCCGACGCGATACCGTTGGCCCCCGTGACGGGTTACAACGACGATCTCCGCCTCGCGCACGTCATGGCCGACGCCGCCGACGATCTGACCATGCGCAGGTTCAAGTCCATGGACCTGCGGGTGGAGACCAAACCCGACCTCACACCGGTGAGCGACGCCGACCAGGCCGCCGAGAATGCGATCCGCGGCGCACTCGGCCGGGCCCGGCCGCGCGACGCCGTCGTCGGCGAGGAGTTCGGCGCGAGCGGCCACGGCGATCGCTCGTGGATCATCGACCCGATCGACGGCACCAAGAACTACGTGCGCGGAGTGCCCGTCTGGGCCACGCTCATCGCCCTGATGGACCAGGACCGCGTCGTCATGGGCCTGGTCTCCGCCCCCGCCCTGGGCCGCCGCTGGTGGGCCGCCCGCGACAGCGGCGCCTGGACCGGCAAGAGCCTCACCAAGGCCACGCGGTGCCACGTCTCCTCCGTCACCAGCATCGAGGACGCCTCGTTCTCCTACTCCAGCATCGGCGGCTGGGAGGAGGCCGGAAGGCTCGACGCGTTCCTCGACCTGAACCGCTCCGTCTGGCGCAGCCGCGCCTACGGCGACTTCTGGTCGCACATGCTGGTCGCCGAGGGCGCGGTCGACGTGTCCGCGGAGCCCGAACTCTCCCCCTGGGACATCGCGGCGCTGACCGTGATCGTCGAGGAGGCGGGCGGTATCTGGACCGACCTGTCGGGGGTGCCCGACGTCGACGGCGGCAGCCTGCTGTGCAGCAACGGCCCCCTGCACGGCGAGGTCCTCAAACGCCTCGGCAGCGGCCCGCTCACCCTCCCCGCCTGACGCCTTCCCCCTCGCGGCCCGCTCACCCTCCCCACCCAACGCCCCCCCTCGCGGCCCGCTCCCCCACCTGGCGGCCATCCCACGCGGAACCGCTCCCCTCACCGCCCAACGTCCCCAGCCCGCGCGAAGGTCCGGCACCCGTCCACCCGGCGGTCACCCGCGTCACCCGTCCTGCCCAGCGGCCTTCGAAGGTCTGCCCCCTCCCTCGTCCGGGAGCCCCCACGCGCGGTCCCGCTCCGGACCGCGCCGGAGATCCGGCCGCATCACCTCCCGCACCTCCCGCGTTACCTTCCGCCGGATGTCGGGAAGATGAACACATCGGCACGCCCGTGAGGACGGCGGCCGGACACGGGAACGTTCCGGCGCACGGCTCCCGCGGCGGGCCACGCCAGGACCAGGGGGTTCCCGACGCCCTGTCCAGCGGGCCTGCCGGGCCGGAAACCGGGCGCGAAATCCCGTCGACGTTCAGGTATTCACATCCGTGGGCCTACCTCTTCCGGCCCCGGTCATGGCTCGTTTCATCTCCGTTCACTTTGCCCCACTTTTATCGAGGCATCGAGAACAGATCTCACTACGGAGAAGGAACATACCGTGACCAGTGGACAGCGCCGCCTCAGCGCGGTGGCGACGGCCGCGCTCGTCGTATCGCTCGCGGCCGCTTGTGGTGGCGACGCCAAGCCCAGCAGTGACGGCAGCACCGCCGCCGCGTCCCCGGCCGAGGCGGGCGCCGGCGCGGCCCTGAGCGGCGAGATCAAGATCGACGGTTCCAGCACCGTGGCCCCCCTCACCCAGGCCGCCGCCGAGCTCTTCGGCGAGGAGCAGCCGCAGGTGAAGGTGCCGGTCGGCACCTCGGGCACCGGCGGCGGCTTCGAGAAGTTCTGCGCCGGCGAGACCGACATCTCGGACGCCTCCCGCGCGATCAAGGACGAGGAGAAGGCGGCCTGCGACGCGAAGGGCATCAAGTTCACCGAGCTCACGGTGGCCGTCGACGCGCTGACCGTCGTGGTTCCCAAGGAGAACGACTGGGTCACCTGCCTCACCACCGACCAGCTCAAGAAGATCTGGGAGCCGGCGGCCGAGGGCAAGGTCAAGACCTGGAAGGACGTCGACGCCAAGTTCCCGGCCGAGGAGCTCAAGCTCTACGGCCCCGGCACCGACTCCGGCACCTTCGACTACTTCACCGACGAGATCAACGGTGAGGAGGGCGCCAGCCGCAAGGACTACAGCCCGAGCGAGAACGACAACGACATCGTCACCGGTGTCGAGGGCGCCAAGGGCGGCCTGGGCTACTTCGGCTTCACCTACTTCGAGGAGAACGCCGAGAAGCTGAAGGCCGTGGAGATCGACTCCGGCAGCGGCTGCGTGGCCCCGAGCGTCGAGGCGGCCCAGGGCGGCAAGTACACCCCGCTCTCCCGCCCGCTGTTCATCTACCCCTCCACCTCCGCGGTGAAGCGGCCCGAGGTCGCGGCCTTCCTCGACTACTACGCGGCCAACATCAACGCGATCGCCAAGGACGCGAAGTTCATCCCGCTCAACTCTGAGCAGGAGGCCAAGCTCAAGGCTGACATCACCTCGCTGAAGAGCGCCGGCTGATGTCGGCTCAGCACCGCACGACCGTTCCAGGGGCCCCGGGGTCCCTGGCGCGGTCGCGCCCGCGTTACGGCGAGTTCGTCATCAAGGCCGTTCTGCTGGCCGCGGCGATGGTGTCGGTGGCGACCACGATCGGCATCGTCATCGCGCTCCTCGAACCGACCGTCGAGTTCTTCGCCTCGGTGAGCCTGGGAGAGTTCTTCGGCTCCACCGACTGGGGACCGCTGTTCAACCCGCCGGCCTTCGGCGTGTGGCCGCTCATCGTCGCCACCGTGGAGATCACCCTCATCGCCGTCGTGGTCGCCGTGCCGCTCGGCCTGGCCGCCGCGATCTACCTGTCGGAGTACGCCACCAGCAGGACCCGCAAGATCTTCAAGCCGGTGCTGGAGGTCCTCGCGGGCGTCCCCACGGTGGTCTTCGGCTTCTTCGCCCTCACCTTCGTCACCCCGCTGCTGAGGGACGTCTTCCCCTTCCTCGACCTGGACGGCAAGAACGCGCTCGCCGCGGGCCTCCTCGTCGGCGTGATGATCATCCCGATCGTCGCGTCGCTGTCGGAGGACTCGATGGCCGCGGTGCCCAACGGCCTGCGCGAGGGCTCGTACGCCCTCGGGGCCTCCAAGATGCTCACCTCGGTGCGCGTCGTCGTCCCCGCCGCGTTCTCCGGCATCGTCGCCGCCATCATCCTGGCGGTCTCCCGGGCCGCGGGCGAGACGATGATCGTCGCGATCGCCGGCGGCTTCAAGTCCGTCTTCACGCTCTACCCGGGCAACGAGATGGCCACGATGGCGGCCTTCATCGCCCAGGCCGGCTCCGGTGACGCCTCTGTCGGCTCGATCGCCTACAAGACCATCTTCGCGGTGGGGTCCCTGCTCTTCGTGATCACCTTCGCGATGAACTACCTCAGCGCCCGCATGGTCCAGAAGTATCGCGAGGTCTACGACTGATGGCCATCCTCACCACCCCCCGCTCGGCCGTACAGCTGGCCGGCAAGGGGCGCCCCCTCAAGGAACACCTCTTCCGCATCGCGCTGCTGGCCAGCCTCGCGATCGCCCTCCTGTTCCTGGCCATGCTGCTGGTCTACGTCGTCGAGGAGGGCTGGCCCCGGCTCAACTCGATGCTGTGGGAGAACCAGCCCTCGATCCGCCGCCCGGAGACCTCCGGTATCCAGTCGGGCATCTTCGGCACCCTGTGGATCATCGCGCTGACCGCGCTCATGGCCCTGCCCACCGGCATCCTCGCGGCGATCTACCTTGAGGAGTACGCCGACAGGACCAAGTGGTACAACAAGCTGATCGAGCTGAACATCTCCAACCTGGCGGCCGTTCCCTCGATCGTCTACGGCATCCTCGGCCTGGGCATCATCGCCCGCTGGATGCAGTTCGGCTTCACCGTGATGACCGGCGCGGTCACCATCTCGCTGCTCGTCCTCCCCATCGTGATCATCTCCGCCCGCGAGGCCATCCGCGCGGTGCCGCCCTCGATCCGCGAGGGTTCGCTGGCGCTGGGCGCCACCCAGTGGCAGACCATCTACCGCCAGGTGCTCCCGGCGTCGATCCCAGGCATCGCGACGGGCTCGATCCTGGCCCTCTCCCGCGCGATCGGCGAGGCCGCCCCGTTCCTGATGCTCGGCGCCGCGACGCTGGTCCGGTTCAACCCCGAGGGTGTCTGGAGCAGTTTCACCGTCCTGCCGCTGCAGATCTACAGCTTCATCAGCCGCCCCCAGGAAGAGTTCGCCATCCTCGCCGCCGCGGCGATCGTGATCCTGCTGGCGATCCTGCTCCTGATGAACTCCGTCGCCATCTGGCTCCGTAACCGCTATCAGAAGCGCTGGTGAGGTAAGAAATGTCCGAGATTGGAATTTCCGTGCCGAACGTGAACGTGCGCGGCCCCGAAGTCCCCCGCACCATCGAAGCCCTCGACCCGGTCTTCACCGTCTCCAACCTCAGCGTCTTCTACGGAGACTACGAGGCGGTACGCGGGGTCAACCTCACCATCGGCAACCGCGAGATCACGGCCATGATCGGCCCGTCCGGCTGCGGCAAGAGCACCGTGCTCCGCTGCTTCAACCGGATGAACGACCTCATCCCCGGCGCCCGCGCGGTCGGCGAGATCATGTACCACGACGAGAACCTCTACGGCGACCACGTGGACCCGATCGAGGTCCGCCGCCGGATCGGCATGGTCTTCCAGAAGCCGAACCCCTTCCCCAAGTCGATCTACGACAACATCGCCTACGGTCCCCGGGTGAACGGGGTCAAGGGCAACATGGACGAGATCGTCGAGGAGGCGCTGACCAAGGCGGCGCTCTGGGACGAGGTCAAGGACAAGATCAAGCAGAACGCGCTCTCCCTCTCCGGCGGACAGCAGCAGCGTCTGTGCATCGCGCGGGCGATCGCGGTGAAGCCCGACGTCATCCTGATGGACGAGCCCTGCTCGGCCCTGGACCCGATCGCGACCACCAAGATCGAAGACCTGATGCAGGAGCTGACGCGCGACTACACGATCGTCATCGTCACCCACAACATGCAGCAGGCCGCCCGCGTCTCGGACCGCACGGCCTTCTTCACCGCCGAGGTGGACGAGGCCGGCGTGCGGCACGGCCGCCTGGTGGAGTTCGACGAGACCAGCCGCATCTTCACCAACCCCACCGACAAGCGGACCGAGGATTACATCACCGGCCGCTTCGGCTAACCCATATTGGAGGATCCGGGTGATCCAGCCGCAGACGGCACCAGAGGTGGACGGGGACACACGGACGGCGCCCATGCTGCTGGTGGCCGATCCGGAGGTGGCCATGGTCCATGACCTGGCCGCGGTCCTGGAAGGCGAAGGGGTGCAGGTCATGGGCGTCACCGACGGCGCCCAGGCCCTGTTGCAGGCCGGGGCGCTCCGCCCCGACGTCGTTCTCGTCAGCGCCTCGCTGCCGGTCATAGGGGCGGTGGAGTTCGTCCGCGCGGTACGGCTGACGCGGGCGATCCCCGTCCTGCTGGGCGTGGGCGAGGGTCATGCCCAGCAGGCCGTCCAGGCGCTGACGGCCGGAGCCACCGCGTGCGTGGCCCGGCCGTACCGGGTGCCCGAGTTGCTGCCGCTCATCCACGCCGCGTTCACCGGCGAGGCCGGCACCCGCAGGGCACTCGTGGTCGGCCCGGTGGAGCTCGACGTCAACGCCTACCAGGTGAGGGTGGGCGGCAGGGTCGTCCACCTGCCGCTGCGCGAGTTCGAGCTGCTGCACTACCTGATGCGCAACGCACACCGCACGGTGACGCGGGAGCAGATCATGCGGCATGTCTGGAACTCCACCGACACGACCTCGACCAACACCATCGCGGTGCACGTCAAACGTCTCCGGGCCCGCCTGGGCGACAACGACGACCAGCTGATCCAGACCGTACGAGGGGTGGGCTACCGGCTGGTCGACAGGACGGTATGACGCGTACGTGCTCCCCGCGGGTCATGCGGGCCGCACGGTTTCGCGAGTCCCCAGCCCCACGGCTCCACGGCTCCACACTCCGCAGCTCCGTGACTCACGGCTCCGTGGCTCCACGGCCCTACGACTCCGTAGCTCCGTAGCTCCGCGACTCCACGGCCGCACGATCGCACGGGCCGCTCAGCTCACGGTCCTCTCGCAGCCGCGCTCGCCTCTGAAGGCGTCCATGAGGCGCTCGGTCACGCCCTCGATCCTGGCGATGCCGGTCTCCATGCTCGGACTGTCCTCGGTGAGGACGGCGACCGCGTAGTCGTGCCCGTGCCCGCGGATCAGCCCGGCGCTGGCGACCGCCCAGCGCCCGTTCGCCATGTGCCGCAGCCAGCCGTTCTTCAGCGACACCTGATCGTTCCCGCACGCCCCGGCGCTGATCCCCCACTTCTGCTCGGGGGTCACCCTCTCCATCAGCCCGAGTATCCTGCGGCGTTCCGCGGGCGCCAGCGGACTCTCGCCGGTGGCCAGCGCCTTGACCAGCCGGATCTGGTCCTCCGCGGTGGTCTGCGCGATGCTCCAGCAGTGCAGGTCCACGCACCGCCTGCCGGGGGTGTAGGTGCGCTTGAGGCCGAACCTGCGGTTGGCGCTCGCCAGGCCGGGCTCCAGCCCGATCCGCTCGTACAGCCGGCCGGCCGCCTCGTTGTCACTGAAGCGGATCATGTTCTTCGCGTCGGCCCTGGCTCGCTCACCGAGCTCGCGCCACCGCGTTCCCAGCAGCAGCGCCGTCAGGATGCTCACCTTGGAGGTGTTGGCCGACGGCAACTGCAGGGTCTGGTGGTAGTTGTAACGCCGGCCGGTGCCCAGGTCGTGCACCGAGGCGGCGGTCCGGCCGCCGTACCTCGCGAGAAACACGTCCAGGGTGTGCCCGAGCTTCTTGGGGAAGATCTTCGGGGAGCGGGCGTCCCGCACCCGTCCGGGTGCCTGGGGTGCCCCGGCGCCGGGGAAGACAGGCGCCGGGACCGCCGGGACCACTGCCAGGAACGGCGCGGGGGACGGCGTACCGGACGCCGGAACGAGCGGTGCCGCCTGCCCCTCGGGGGACGAGGACGAGGTCGGCATGCTCACCGGTGTCAGGCCCTGACACGTACTGCAGGCGGTGGCCTGCGCGGTGATCAGCAGGACGGCGGCCGCGGCCGCCCGGTTCCTTGCCCTCATCATCCACCCCAACCGTCTCCCCCATTACGTGACGATCGGGATATATCCCACAACACGTAACAATAAGACGATCAAGCGAAATCTAGTCTGAAACAGGGCGTGCGCTATAGAACATCCCGCCGAACCGATGCCCGGTCTTAACGAACGTCCGCGATTAACCGGGTGATGCTCTCGTCATCACAGGTCGCCCAGAAGTCCCCGACGACGTCTTCGAGGTGCTCCAGCGACTCCGCCCGGAAGAGGACATCCTGATATTTCGTGATGTCGTAGTGCGTGGTACCCATGGCGGCGATGTCCAGCGGGCGGATGTCCATCCCCCGGAACTCCTCGATCTCCCCGTACGAGGACAGGATCCCCGCGCCGTACGCCCGCAACTCGCCCTGGTCCGTCATCACGCCGAACTCCATCGTGAACCAGAAGATCTTCGAGATGAACTCCAGCGCCTCCTTGCCCTCGACCCGCCGGGCCGCCGCCCCCGCCAGGCGGTAGAGACGCGAGTAGCGGTCGGAGGCCAGCGCGTTGGCATGGCCGATCACCTCGTGGATCACGTCGGGCTCCGGCGTGTACAGCGGCGTGGAGTGGTGCCGGATGTACTGCGTGGAGTGGAAGAACCCGTCCTCCAGGACACCGTAGAACTCCCTGAGCGGCACCAGGCCGGCGGCCGGAACGTAGCGGAACCCGGTCAGCGGCTCCAGCAGCTCGCTGACCTCCTGAAGCTGCGGGATGCGCTCGGCGGGCAGCCCGAGCCGCTCGGTCGCGCGCAGATACTCGGCGGTCGCGTACTTGTGGTGTTTCAGGCCGAGTTCCCGGCTGACCAGGGCCCACACCTCGTGCTCCTGGTCGGTGTACTCGGCCGTCGGGATCGGCGTACCGGGCACGTACCCCACCGCGAGCGCGGCGATCGCGTTACGGCGGGCGCGGTAGACCGGGTCGGCGAAACCGGGGTGACCGGCGCCGAGCTCGACCTCGATCGAGCCGTCGTCACGGGTCGCCACCGGTGCGAAGTACTGTGCTTCCTCGAACATAGATGAAATGACAGCAATATCCGGAAACGTTGGCAAGAGCAGCCAGTTCCACTGGGCGATCCGCACAGAAACGTACGGTGACACCTCGTCTATGCTGGTCGAATCGCCCAATCTGACGGGATCCCGAGGAGATGTCGATCGACGAGCTGGACGGCCGCCTCCTGGTCACCATGCGCGCCAACCCACGCATCGGCCTGACCGAGCTGGCCCGCCTGCTCGGCGTGGCCCGGGGCACCGTACAGGCCCGCGTCGAGAAGCTGATCGCCCGCGGCGTCATCGCCGACTTCGGTCCCACCGTGACCCCCGAGGGCGCCGGATATCCGATCCTCGCGTTCGTCTCGCTGCAGATCGCCCAGGGCCGCCTGGACGAGGCTGTACGGGCCCTGGAGTCCCTCCCCGAGATCCTGGAGGTGTACGGCACCAGCGGCCAGGCCGACCTGCTGTGCCGCGTGGTGGCCCGCAGCACCCCCGACCTCCAGGAGATCATCGCCCGTATCCTCGCCTCCCCCGCCGTCCAGCGGACGGACACCACGATCGCCCTCTCGATCCAGGTCCCCTACCGGATAGAACCCCTGCTCCGCGCCGCCTCCAGCGCCTGACCCCGGCCGCCGTCTCCGGTCCGTCTCCGCAGCAGGTGGGGCAGATCCCGTGAGCGGGTCACGCGGACTCCTCAGCAGGCAGGTTCCCGGTCGATCCTCCGTAGCCGATTCCTCGCAGCCGACCTCCCCCTCGTCGAGGCGCGTCATGGGTCATCCGCGCCCCTCAGGCGTCCGGAGACCGGCGAAGACGATCGCCAGCGTCCGACGCTGCAGGTCGTCATCCCAGCCCGCGTGGAGCGCCCCCTGACAGATGCCGGTGAGCAAAGCGATCACCTCGTCGAGGCGGACGTCCTCGCGGACCGTACCGGCCTCCTGGGAGCGAACGAGAAGCGTTTCGATCCCTTCGCGCAGCATCCGCACCGAGGTCGCGACCTGGAGGTCGACGCCCGTCTCGGCCAGGAGACCGACGACGGTCCTCTTCCGCGCCGCCTGCTCGACCATGCGGGCGACGAAGGTGAACAGCGCCTCCCCGGGAGCGTCATCGGCGGCGAACTCGGCCATCTCCCCCTCCAGCCTGCCCAGGAGGCCCTTCATGATGGCCTGCAGCAGGGCCTGCTTGGTCGGGAAGTGCTTGAAGACCGTGCCGATGGCCACCCCCGCACGGGCGGCGACCTCCTCGGTCGACGCCGTGGGGCCCTTGTCGGCGAAGACGGCCTCCGCCGCGGCGAGGATGCGCTCCCGGTTGCGCTGGGCATCCGCCCGCAACGGCTTGGCAGTCCCGGGATCTCCCGTCCCGCCCGATGAAGAATTCGCGGAGGTCATTCCAGCCGGCCTTCCCTGTTTTCCATCACGCCTGCCTGTGCTCACGAAACGGCCTGTGACCGCGAAGTCCGGTGTCTCCGCACGCGAGAGGCGACGTTACGCGAGCGACGTCATTGACAAAGTGAGTCTCCACTCACGATCATAAAGATGAGTTTCCACTCATCTTAGCGTCTGTCACGAAAGGGATCCGCCATGACCGAATCCACCGTCACCCCCGGCCCTCGCGAGATCTTCGAACGTGTGCGGCGACACTGGCTCGAGAATCTCGGCGGCTTCGGCAGCGAGCTGGCCGAGGACGCCGTAATCGAGGTCCCCTTCGCTCCACCGGGCGGGACCAGGAGGCATGAGGGAAAGGATGCCTTCCTGCTCTTCGCCGGCCCCGAACAGGCCGCCTTCGCCCAGAGGTTCGCCCTGGACGAGGTCCGCGACGTGGTCATCCACGAGACCGCCGACCCCGAGGTCATCGTCGTCGAGTACGAGCTCGCCGGGAGGGTCCTCGCCACCGGTCAACAGGCTTCCTCCCCCTTCATCGGGGTCCTCAGGGTGCGGGACGGGAAGATCGTCAACTGGCGGGAATACCAGAACACCCTGGCCATGATCGAGATCATGGGGCAGCCGCGGCGAACCTGACCGACGCCGCCGAAAGGCAGCCGAAAAGACTCCCAAAAGGCCGGAAAACACGGCGGCCGTAGCGGGGTGGAAGCCCTGATCCTCACGAACCAGAAGCCCCCACAAACCCCGGAACGACCAAGCCCCAGCCGGCCTCCGAAACGAGCCAGAACAAACCGGAAGGACCAGGAAAGGACCGGGAAGGAGCCCGGGAAAAGCCCCGGAAAGCAGCACGCGAAGCCCCCGGGAAACCCTCCAGGAAATCCTTGAGGGGAAACTCCCCGGAAAACACGAAGGCCCCCACCGAAAGGTGGGGGCCCTCAAAAGATTGTCCGGCGGTGACCTACTCTCCCAC
>NZ_JBHMBS010000037.1:0-74043 GCF_042428775.1 Streptosporangium vulgare
CGGCCCGGCTTTTTGCGTCCGCACCACACCGCAGCCATTCACGATGGCCAACAGCAGCACGGCGACAAGGGCAATCAAGATCTTCATGCCTCAACACTCGGACACGGCGAACCAGGACACAAGTCACGCCGGTGGCAGCGAGGCGATCTGGTCGTGTTCGCCACTTGGGGGTCGAGGAACATCGGACCGGAAATTGGCGCTTGTAGGCTCCGTGATGGCCCGCCACGGATAACAGTCTGTTATCCGTACCAATGGTGAAGATGGCCTGCGGCTTCGCACGTCTGTCTTCACCCGAAGCAGCCCCGTTATCTGCGGCAACGCCCTTACCGCCAGTTTCCGTGCGGATGTTCCTCAACCCCCGTACACGCCCCATACGGCCTCGTACGGGAGCCTGGCCAGTCCGTACACCCGCAAGCTCCGTACGGCTCAGGGCTTGCCCTCGCGTGCACACGGGCGCCTATGGCTCGCCGAGGGGCCCGCTCCCGTGGAGGAGTTCCACAGGAGGAGTAGCGCGCCAGCCCCGCTCAGGAACAGTGGTGCGCCTTGGGGGGACGTTCCGGGGCGCTCCTCACCGGTTGCCGGCCTTGTCAGGGAGTTCTTCGGGGAGCCGGTCGCGAACGGCACGCACGATCGCGCTTCTCACCGCTTGCGCGGTGCGGCCGGCGAGCGGGACGGGGCTGCCGGTCATCGTGTACCACTCCTCGGCGCCGGTGTACTGCACCCGCACCTGCGCCTGCGTCTGGTCGTTGGAGAGGGTGATGGCCACGGTGAGATCCCCGGTGATGACGCCGGCCTCGTCGGTCATCACCCCACCCGGCCCGGCAACCGCCTCACCCCGGTACTGCTTACCGGCCGCGTTGCTGATGGCCTTACCGCTCGCGTCGCTCATCGCTGCTCCGATCTGCCCGGCCCGCACCCTGCTTACCTGCAGGTGTCCAGCATCGTGGCCAGCGTTTTCTTCTCCGGGGCGGTGACGGTAAGCGCGTAGCACTTCTTGACCTGCACCCAGGCGCGGGCGTACACGCACCAATACGAGCGCTGGGGCGGCTGCCACTGATCCGGGCTCTGATCGCCCTTGGAGCGGTTGGAGGCGGCCGAGACCGCGATCAGCTGCGGGCGGGTCAGGTCGTTGGCCAGCGCGCGGCGCCGCTGAGTGCTCCAGGTGTTGGCGCCCGAGCGCCAGGCGTTGGCCAAGGGCACCATGTGGTCGATGTCCACGCTGGCGGCGCGGGTGTAGGTGCGGTTGTCATACAGCGACCGCCAACTCCCCGAGATCGCTTTGCACTCCTCATCGCGGGTGACGTTGCGGCCGTCGCGGGCCAGCACCACCTCCCGGGTGTCGCAGCCGGCGCCCTTGCGCGACTGGCTGATCCAGTGCGGGAACTTCGCGCGGCTGTAGCCGGCCATCGAGGCCCGGCGCTCGGGTCGGTGTCACCAGACGCAAAGTAGAGCGTCCGCGCTGGTCAGAGGACCCGGACGGCGGGTGGCCGCCGGAGCGGTTACGGCTGTGGACAACCGGGGCGGGGCAGTGGCCGAATCACGGCGTTCAGGCGTCCTAGGGCGCTGACCTGGACGGATGTGATTCAGAAGACCGGACAGAGTTAACGTTCTGTCCGGTCAGACCTCACGCTGAGCTACTTTTCCCCTGGTGACACCGACCCGAGCGTCGGGCCTTTCTCGGAAGTGCCGAGCTGGGGTTTCAAACCGGAATCACGTGTGTTCTCGAAAGTCGGTAGTGTCTCCCCTTCCGAGAACACGATCTTCTTGGAACCTCGGTGACCTGCACTGATCAGCTCAATTGGGGCTGGGGCCACGTTCGGGAGGAGGGCGCCGGTTTCTTACCGCCGGGGCTCGTCGTAGGGAGCGACGGTCCTGATGGGAATGGCGGGCGTTCACCGACGGTCAGCGACGCATGGTCCCAATGCTTGTCAAGACGCTGATGATATTGCCGAACCGCCCTGTTATGGCCGCCTTGAGCGATCTTGTCACGCTCCAACGCTGAGCGATTGGATCTAGAGGTGATTTTCTGCGGTGCGTCACAGGCGGATTTCGGATACGCGACCCATGTCGCCGCCTGTCCTGCCCGGCCCGGTCCTCTTGCCGCGGGCGGGCCATCGGCCCGCGCCGTCCTCCAAGAAAAGGAGTCGTGACCATGACCATGCTGACCTACACCCTCATCACCGACCCGGCGCCCCTGGAAGCGTCAGCGGCCAATCGATCCCCGTCCACGGGAACGGTGTACCTAGGTCGTGTTTTCGAAGTGCTTAGAGCCAGAGGAGAATCGCGGCGATGGTGATGACGGCGGTGTATGAAGTGGCGGTCTTGTCGTAGCGGGTGGCCAAAGTGCGGGACTGTTTGAGCTGGTTGAAGCAGCGTTCGACAACGTTTCGGCGCTTGTAGAGGTCGCGGTCGAAGGCTGGTCGGCGACCGCCTTTGCTACCGCGGTTGGCTCGGTTGGCGATCTGGTCGCTCCGCTCGGGAATGGTGTGGCTGATCCCGCGTCGCCGCAGGTAGGTGCGGATGGCGCGGGAGCTGTAGCCCTTGTCGGCCACCACATGGTCGGGGCGGGTGCGGGGGCGTCCCAGGCCCAGGCGGGGAACGCGGATGGATTGCAAGACCTGCTCCAGGCGAGTGCAGTCGTTGACGTTGCCGCCGGTGATGACGAACGACAGCGGTCGTCCGTGTCCGTCGCAGGCCAGATGGATTTTGGTGGTCAGTCCGCCACGGGATCGGCCGAGGGCGTGATCTGCCGGCTCGTCTGGGGCTGGTCCCCCTTTTTGGCCCCGGCGGCGTGCTGGTGGGCACGCACGACGGTCGAATCGACCGCGACCAGCCAATCAATGTCGGCTCGGGCATCAGCGTCAGCTTGAAGGGCTTGCAGCATGTGGGTGAAGGTGCCGTCCAAGGCCCAGCGGCGAAAGCGGGTGTAGATGCTCTGCCAGGACCCGTACCTGGCCGGGACATCCCGCCAGGCCGCCCCGGAACGGATCTTCCACACGATGCCGTTGAGCACGCGGCGGTCGTCGTCCCGTGGACGGCCCATCAGCCCAGATGGGAGAAACGGCTGCAGCTTCTCCCATTCCTCATCGGTTAGTTCATACCGGCGAATCACGCTGAGCATGATCGCAAAACAAGATCACATTGAAGACACGGCCTAGTCATCACCAACACCGGGCAGCAGGTGGCGTACTGGTCCACGATCACGGTGGAGGTGCCCGTCGGCAACGGCGCCGGCGACCTCACCTCGGACTTCAACAAGATCAAGCCCAAGGGCGAGCACGGCACCCGGTCGGGCACCCGGTCGTCGGTGAACGTCCAGCCGGGACCACAGGGCTCCAACGCCTTCCAGGCCACCGCCCCTGGCGGCAGAACCCCTTTCGCCCCCGGCGACTACATGGTGCTGACGCTGGAGAACGTCACCGTCGCCCCCACCGCCGGGCTAGCCGTGCTGACGGTGACCGAGAACACCAGCAGAACCAAAACCGCCCGCCTGAGCACCAGCTTCGCGGCGGTAGCGCTGGTGAAGACCGCACCAAAGGAGCTCCCGGCGCCGCGCGACTTCCATCCGGACAAGGCCATGGTGGACGCCGGTGAAAAGCTCACACTGCGCTGGGAGCAGTCCGCCGGCTTCCGCTACGAGATCACGTACCCGGGCGCGCCGCAGCCCGTCCCCGTCTCCCGGGGCAGCTGGTCACCGCCCGACGCTCCGAAGCGGGCTACCACCTACATCCTCATCGCCACCAACCCCAACACTCAGCAGCAGCACTTCCTCACCACGACCGTTCAGGTGCGCAATCCCGTCCTGGACACCCTCACCGCCACCACCGGCATCGACACCCCGTGGGTAGGAGGACCGAACAGCGGCGACGGAGCCGTCGCCTTCTCCCCGGGCGGGGCGACCGTACGGCGCGCGCGCGGCTCCAATGACCTGGGCACCTTGCACGCCGGCGAGGCCACCGTCAGCGGCGTGGCCACCGGGGGGGTCATCGCCGACAGAATCACAGTCAACCAGGTGAATACCGAACGGGTCCAAGGGAAGGCGAACACCGGAGGCCTCACCTTCAACACCTACGGGGTGGAGGTCTCCACCAACTCCGGCAGCCAGGGAACGGTCCTGGCCGACAGCATCGCAGTTAACCGGGTGAACGCCGCACGGGTCCAGGGGAAAAGCACCACCGACGGATGGATCAGCTTTCCTGAATCTGGCATACAGGTAAGCCATGGCGCGTACAACGACCCCCCCCGAATCGGCGCCGTGTACGCCGAGGCGGGCATATATCGGAGCCAATCCTTCACCAAAGGGGAGACGAATGCGTGGCTCACCCTGTCAGATGGCGGAGGGGTATCCCTGGAACAAAGGCATGAGGACGGGACGACGACCTACGGGGTCCTGAGGGTGTCCAGGATAGAAACCGATGCTGCCCGCTGGTGAGCGGATGATCGGCAGCCTGCTGCTTTAGGGTGGGCTGCATGACGGACGCCTCCGACCTGTATGAGGCGCTCGCCGCTGCGGCGCGGTCGGCGTACGCGGACTCCAACCTGCGGGTGCGCTCCAGCGGCATCGTGCACGCGGTCGTGATGACCCGGTGGCTCGGCGGGGAACGGATGCCCGGCCCGGCCTGCATGGTCGGCGTCAGCGGCTGGGACCCGGGCGCCACCCACCCGGACCGGGGACCGGTCACCTGCCCGCGCTGCCTGAAACTGGTGACCCCCGAGGAGCCCGAACCCAGCCAGGGCAAGCAACTGGAGCTGTTCGGGATCTGACCTAGACCCGGCGGTATTTTCTTGTCACACGCATACACGCATCTCTGCGGTGTACAGTCGGCGGCCGCGTCGGCCGCTTCCTACGTATCGCTCAAGAACGGATCCACTCGGCTGTCTCTGTACTTCACGCTTGTCATCTGCGCAGTCGCTGCGGTGGGGTTCATGATTGCGGCGATCGTGGCCTTTGTGAACGGCGACGATCGGTAGAGGCGCCCGTCCGGGATGGCGCTGACTTCCGATGGCCTGGCCAGGGGAACGGCAGATCATCGCCGATTTCCTACTCCGGCGGAGAGTGCGACCCTGCGGTCTCTGCGTAGAGGTAGAGGGCGCTGGCGGGCTCTCGGACGTCGCGCGCCACCGCGAGCAGGTACGCCACTAGGCGTTTTCGGGCCAGGACCGAGACCTTTCCCTGCGCGTCAACGACCCGTTGACACGCACCTCCGCCTCGTCGTTCCGCAACTCCATGGATAACTCTGATTATCCGGGAAGGCGAGCGGGTGGCCCCTTCCCTGCACACCAAGACGAGCGCCCGGCAGAGCTTGAGGGCGCGCGGTGAGCATTGGTGGTTACGTATTTGGCCGATCACCTTTCGTGGCCCTTTGGCAGGGTTGATGATGGCGTGTATGAGGAGAGGTGCGCTGGTGTGGGCGGGCGGGATCCTGATCGCGGTGGCCGCGGGGTTGGGCGGTTATGTGGCCGGGGTCGGGTTGGAGGAGGGGGATCGGCTGGCCAGTGTGATCGCCGCGATCACCGGCCTGGCTGGGCTCGGCGTGGCCCTGTACGGCCTGAAACAACCCTCCCCGGGTTCCGCACCGGCCGAAACGACTCCTGACGCCCCGGTCGTGACCAGCCCAGCGGCACAGTCAACGGCGGGAGCGGGAGCATCATCGCCCTCGCCCTCCCCGAACTCGTCATCGCAGCCTGGGGCGGGGCGTTCCTATGGCGGGGATCATGTGGAGATCCACGGCACCTTCCACGGCCCGGTCCAGGGCAAGGGCGTCCAGCACAACCACCCGCCTTCGCCTCGGCCCTCATCCGCACCTGCGCCGCCGTCTTCGTCGTCATAGCCGTGAGTAGCAACCCCCGCGGCGGCTACAGCGGTGATCACGTTGAGCTGCACGGTGCTTTCCATGACAAGGTGTTCGGGAAGGTCGACGCCTACATCGAGCACTACCACCCCCCGGCCGACCACCAGGAGCGGCCACAGATCGTCGAGGGTGACATTCCCCGCCAACCGCCTGGGTTTCAGCCCCGTGCGGAGTTGGTGAAATATCTGGCCGAGCAGGTGGCGGCGCGGGGGGCGGCGGTGGTGTGCGCACTGACCGGCACCCCCGGGGTGGGCAAGAGCGTGCTGGCCGCCTCCTACGCCTGGGCGTGTCAAGCGGCGCGGTGGCCAGTGGTGGCCTGGATCGCGGCCGAAAGCCAGGAGCAGATCCTCACCGGCCTGGCCGCCCTCGCTGAACGGTTGGGGGTGCGGGGCGCCGACGATGACGCACACACCGCGGCAAGCCGGGCAAAGAATTGGCTGGCGGCCGCCGATCAGCGGTGCCTGGTGGTGTTCGACAACGCCGCCGACCCTGAGCTGGTGCGGCGCTGGTGCCCGGCCACCGGCGCGGCGCGGGTGGTCATCACTTCTCGCAACGCCGCCTTCAGCCGCATCTACGCGCCGGTGGAGGTCGCCGCTTTCACTCCCGCCGAGGCTCGGCGCCTGCTGGCCGAGCGCACCGGCCGGACCGGCGAAGCCGACCAGGGTGATGCTGATCGGGTCGCCGATGAGCTGGGTCGGTTGCCGCTGGCGGTGTCTCAGGCCGCGGCCGTCATCGCCCAGCGCCGCATCCCCTACGCCGACTACCTGCGCCTGCTCCAAGACTTCCCACTGGCCGACTACCTGCCGGCCCAAGCTGGGGAGGGGTATCCGGCCGGGGCCGCGCAAGCGATGCTCCTGGCAGTGCACCAGGCCGAGACCACCATCGAGGAGGCTGGCTCTTTGTTGGGAGTGCTGGCAGTGCTTTCCCCCGCGGGTATCCCCCGCTACCTGCTGTATCCCAATCCCACCCCCGCTCCGGACACCGATTCGCAGGCTGATCTCGCCGGCCGGGCGCGGGTGGATGGAGTGCTGGCCGAGCTGGCCGACACCTCACTGATCACCTTCACCGCTGATGGTTCAACGATCGTGATGCACCGCCTGGTCCAGCGAGTCCTATGCGAACGCGCTCACCACGACGACCAGTTCAGCGCCCTCATCGACCATGCCACCACCGTGCTGGCCGCGCTCAACGACACGATCCCGGACGAAGAGGCGACCTGGAGCGCCCGTAGCGCTGTCGAGACACTCCACGAACAGACCACCGCCCTGCACACCCACGCCCCACACTCCGCTGAACTGCTCACTTTGCGCTCCTGGTGCGGCACCTATCTGTATCACCTGGCTGATCTGCCCCGCGCAATCGAGGTGCTCACCCACGTCCTCACCGACCACGAGAAGGTGCTGGGCGCCGATCACCCCGACACCCTACTCAGCCGCAGCAACCTCGCCGGCGCCTATGGGTCGGCGGGTCGGGTGGCGGAGGCGATCACCATGTACAAAGCGACGCTGGCTGAACAGGAGCGGGTGTTGGGCGCCGACCACCCCGACACCTTGGCCAGCCGCAGCAACCTTGCCAGCACCTATTGGTTGGCGGGTCGGGTGGCGGAGGCGATCACCATGCATGAGGCGACGCTGGCCGAGCGCGAGAGGGTGTTGGGCGCCGACCACCCCGACACCTTGGCCAGCCGCAACGACCTCGCCGGCGCTTATGGGTTGGCGGGTCGGGTGGCGGAGGCGATCACCATGTACGAAGCGACGCTGGCCGAGCGCGAGAGGGTGCTGGGCGCCGACCACCCCCACACCCTGACCAGCCGCAGCAACCTCGCCAACGCCTATGGGTCGGCGGGTCGGGTGGCGGAGGCGATCACCATGTACGAAGCGACGCTGGCTGAACAGGAGCGGGTGTTGGGCGCCGACCACCCCGACACCTTGGCCAGCCGCAGCAACCTCGCCGGCGCTTATGGGTCGGCGGGTCGGGTGGCGGAGGCGATCACCATGCATGAGGCGACGCTGGCTGAACAGGAGCGGGTGTTGGGCGCCGACCACCCCGACACCTTGGCCAGCCGCAGCAACCTCGCCGGCGCTTATGGGTCGGTGGGCCGGGTGGCGGAGGCGATCACCATGCATGAGGCGACGCTGGCCGAGCGCGAGAGGGTGTTGGGCGCCGACCACCCCGACACCTTGGCCAGCCGCAACGACCTCGCCGGCGCTTATGGGTCGGTGGGTCGGGTGGCGGAGGCGATCACCATGCATGAGGCGACGCTGGCCGAGCGCGAGAGGGTGTTGGGCGCCGACCACCCCCACACCCTGACCAGCCGCAGCAACCTCGCCAACGCCTATGGGTCGGTGGGTCGGGTGGCGGAGGCGATCACCATGTACGAAGCGACGCTGGCCGACTGCGAGAGGGTGCTGGGCGCCGACCATCCGAGGACCCGGACAGTACGAGACAACTATGCAGTGGCTCGTACGGCCAAGAGCTCGCGCTCCTCGTAGTGGCGGCGCCTGTTCGGCATCTAGCGGCGTGAGCACTGATCGACCTACCCAAGTGAATCACGGACGAGCAGAAGTGATCATCCGTTCACTATTGTGTCAACGCCCCGTTGACGCGGGTGGTGAGTCGGTCGGCGCGTTGGGCGGCGCCCTGGCGAGTGGTGCCCAACGCGCGGCCGATCTGAGCCCACGCCGTGCCCTCAGCTCGCAGCCCGGTGATCAGCGCCAGTTCGGCATGGTCGTGATGGGCGAGCAGCGCCTCCAGCTCAGCCCGCACCTGGGAGGCCAGGGTGAGGGCGGCGATCCGTGCGAGCGGCCCGGCCCCAGGATCGGCGGCCGCGGCGGCCAGCAGGGCGGGGGCTGGTGCGGTCTGCAGGTGCCGCTGCCAGGCGCGGATCTGCTCGGCCGTACCGAGCCCACCTCGGCCTCGACGGCCACCCCGGCGGCCCGCTCCAGCGCGGCGACCAACCGGCGAACCTGCGCCGAACGGCTCACGAGCTCTCCCCTTCGTCGAGCGGTCGGCTCCGCCGCCCGGCCCCCCTCCATCCCTCTATGTCAACGGCCCGTTGACGCGAGAGGTCTCCCGAGCGGGATCGCACCACCGCCACTCATGCGTCAACGACCCGTTGACAGGCGCCTGCGCCTCGCCGCCTCGTTACTCCCTGGATAAGAAGGAGGGGGTCCGGCGAGTGACCACGAGCGCCGACAGCAAGATCAACAACGGTGGCGACGGGGAGACCGGCAACCAGGTTGACGATCGCGATGGCGAGCAGGGCGGCGGCCCGGTCGACAATCGCATTGTCGATCGAGGTGTCTCCGGGGCGGGCAATGTGGTGGTGCTCCGGCCCGGTCGTGAGGCGGGGTCGGTGGCGGTCGCCGCAGAGACGGCACTCGCCGCGTTCGGCACGCATCTCGATCGGTGCGCGCTCGCGAAGAACACGGTGACCGCCTACCGGCGCCAAGCGCTGGCCTACCGGGAGTGGTTGCTCGCCCGGGCGGCTGAGCACGCGGACGCGTTCGTCGACCTGGTCGGCGCGAGGCCGCCGTCACTGCCTGGCGCCGGCACCTGCTCGCCGCGGGGGCGTCGCCGGCGACGGTGAACCAGGCGCTGGCCGCGGTGACGTTGCTGTATGAACACGGGCCCGCCCTGCGCCTGGCGGTCAAGCGCGCCCGGGTTCCTAAGCCCGGTGCCCCGGATGCGTTGTCGCGGGCGCAGGAGAACGTGGTCCACCGCGCCGCCGACCGCCGCGGCCCCCGCGACGCAGCCCTCATCGCCGTCCTGCTCGGCGCCGGCGCCCGCGCCGAGGAATGCCAACGCCTGCGCGTCACCGACATGTCGATCACCGCGCGCAGCGGCACCGCCCGCTTGCACGGCAAAGGGGATGAGGTGCGCACCGTCCCGCTGCCGGTCCCGGCTCGCGAACGCTTGACCGCGTGGTTGCAGATGCGCGCCGAGCTGCTGGCGGCGCGGCCCGCGCTGGCGGAGCAGGTCGGGGATGGGCTGTGGACCGGACAGCGCGGACGGCTGTCGGTCGACGGCGTCACCGACGTGGTCCGCGCCGTCGGCAAAGACGCCCGCTTACCTGGTTTGCGCCCGCACCGACTGCGCCACACCTACGCCACCCGGCTCCGCGAAGCCGACGCCGACCACGCCCAGATCCAAGCCCTCCTCGGGCACATCTCCATCGAGACCACTGCCCGATACTTCCGCGCCTCGGCCACCGAGGTCGCCGACCTGGTCGACCGCGCCCTGGACTACTGACGGCGAGACGGTACGAACGGCCGTGTTGAGCTCGTGGTCGTTGCAAGGGCTATGGGAGCCCTGTAATCGCCTCCGTTGGCTGATCGTCTATGCGAATCCCGCTTGCTCCTTCCAATACGCCAGGTTGTTGCGGGTGGTCAGGGTGTCAGGGTGGTCGGGGCCCAGCACCCGCAGGCAGTCGGCGAGAAGGTCGTCGAGTGCGGTGGCAGCGCTCATCGCATCGCCTGCCGCCCCCCGCCAGTGCGCCAGGTTGTTGCGGCTGATCAGGGTGTCGGGGTGGTCGGGGCCCAGCACCCGCAGGCGATCGGCGAGAAGGTCGTTGAACGCGGCGGCCGCACCCGCCCGATCCCCGGCCTGCCCCCGCCAGTCCGCCAGGTTGTTGCGGGCGGTCAGGGTGTCGGGGTGGTCGGGGCCCAGCACCCGCAGGTAGTCGGTGAGGAGGTCCTCGAACGCGGCGGCCGCACCCGCCGCATCACCGGCCAGCCCTCGTGAGCTCGCCAGATTGTTACGGGTCATCAGGGTGTCGGGGTGGTCGGGACCCGACACCCGCAGGCGATGGGTGAGGAGGTCCTCGAACGCGGCGGCCGCACCCGCCGCGTCACCGGCCAGCCCCCGCCAGGTCGCCAGATTGTTCCGAGCGGTCAAGGTGTTGGGGTGGTCGGGATCCAGAACCCGCAGGTAGTCGGTGAGGAGGTCTTCGAACGCGGCGGCCGCACCCGCCGCGTCACCGGCCAGCCCCCGCCAGTACGCCAGGTTGTTGCCGACGGCCAGGGTCTTGGGATGGTCGGGACCCAGCATCCGCACATAGTCGGTGAGGAGGTCCTCGAACGCGGCGGCCGCACCCGCCGCGTTGCCTGCCACCCCCCGCCAGTACGCCAGGTTGTTGCGGGTCATTAGGGTGTCGGGGTGGTCGGGCCCCAGCAACCGCAGGCGATCGGTGAGAAGGTCCTCGAATGCCGCGGCCGCACCTGCCACATCACCGGCCGTCCCTCGACAGCTCGCCAGGTTGTGTCGCGTGATCAGGGTGTCGGAGTGGTCGGCACCAAGCACTTCCAAGCGATTGGCGAGGAGGTCCTTGAACGCCGCGGCCGCACCCGCCGCATCACCTGCCGCCCCCCGCCAGTGCGCCAGGTTGTTGCGGTTGGTCAAGGTGTCGGGGTGGTCGGGGCCCAACACCCGCAAGCGATCGGTGAGAAGATCGTTGAACGCGGCCGCCGCACCCGTCGCATCACCGGCCAGCCCTCGCCAGTGCGCCAGGTTGTTGCGGGTGATCAGGGTGGCGAGGTGGTCGGGGCCGAGAAGCCGGGTCATGGTGGCATGCAGCCGGGTGTATTCGGTGACGGCCGCGTGAACCTGTCCGCTGTCGCCGAGGCTGGTCGCGGCGCGGAGCAGGATCGGGTGGGCCATGTCGTTCCATTCCCACAGGGCGGTTCCGGTGAGGGTGTGCAAGGTGGCGGTGTTCGCGCGCAGAACGGGGCCGGCCTGATCGCGTTCGGCGTCCGGCCAGACCTCCAGCAAGGCATCGGCGGCGACATGCGCGACGGCGGTCGACTCGGCGCGGGAGAGGGTCTCGCGGGTGGCGCGCTGGATGAGCCGGTG
Source organism: Streptosporangium vulgare (assembly GCF_042428775.1). Lineage (NCBI taxonomy): Bacteria > Bacillati > Actinomycetota > Actinomycetes > Streptosporangiales > Streptosporangiaceae > Streptosporangium > Streptosporangium vulgare. Next base: position 11,703 of record NZ_JBHMBS010000037.1, read on the forward strand.
GATCCGTACCTCTTGAGAGGATGCGGTGGGGTCGTGGTCGATGAGGCTGAAGCGGTGCAACACCCGCAGCCCGTCGCGGGCGTCGGCAGCCGACACCTCCCTCGTGGCCCGGGGACGTTGTTCGGCGGCCAGGTGGGCCAGCACCGGGGTGCTGGTCAGGGCGGCCTGCGGGATGCCGTGCGGATCCAGCACCGCTGCCACCTGCAGCAGGGGCCGGGCCAGTCCGGCGGGCCGGGCACGTTCGGCGCGGTCGATCGACAACGACCAGGCCGCGGCCACGATCGCGGGGTGGTCATCGGGCAGAGCACCTTCCTCGGGCACCACCTCGGCCAGCCTGCGGCGCCGATCGGCCAGCCGCTCCCGGTAGCCGGCGCAGTCCAGGTGCGCGTCGATCAGGTAGGCGGCCGCCTGCGCCAGCGCCAGCGGCAGATATCCCAGGTCAGCGGTCAGCGCGTCGATCTCGGCGTCGCTGTCGACGCGGTCGTGAACGGCGAGCTTGGCGCTCAGGTAGGCGCGTGCCTCTGCCTTGGTGAACACCCCCACATCCACCACCCGGCGACTTTGACCGGCCAGGGCCGCGTCCCGGCGTCGGGTGGTGACCACCACGCGCCCAACTGCGCCCGAGGGCCACAGCTCCCGCACGTCGGCGGGGTCCTGCACATCGTCGAGCACCACCAGCCACGCCGTCGGCGTGGTCTGGGCCCAGGTGAGAAACCGCCTGGCGGCCTGTTCGACGTCGCCGGGGTCAGTGGGCAGGCCGAGCTCAGTGGCGGCCTGGGCATAGGCGGCCAGGATCTGCGAGCGGGAAGTCGCGCTCACCCACACCAGTACACCCACCTCCCGCTGCTCCCACGTCCGGCGGGCGTAGGCGGCGGCGAGCTGGGTTTTGCCGATCCCGCCCATCCCGGCCAGCACTTGTGAGACCACCACCGTCTCGCCGTCTTGAGCGGCCTCGGTGAGCCGGTCGGCGATCTGGCGGGTCTGGAAGCAGTCCGCGGCCCGGGGCACCACCCCAACCCAGTACCGCACCGGCTCGCTCTCCACTTTCTGCGAGGTGGGGGCCGGCGGGTGAGGAGTGAGGGGACGTCCACCACGCCCCCTCCCCTGCCGGCGCTCGGCCCGCGCCCGCTGACGGAGCTCCTCCCACCACACGGCAGGCGGCACACCATAGGCGGGAGACTTCTGCCGGGCGCGGCCACGCAGGAAGACGATCAACCAGTCGGCGACCTTCCGGTCCGACGGGACGTTACGGCCGTTGCGCCAATCACTCCACGACGCAAGCGACACCTTCAACGGCGGCAACTGCGCGGCCGCATTCCGCTGGATCATCGCCCCGTCCGGCGCACCGGCCGCCGCGTGCAACGCCCGGAGCGCGGCGGCGTACCTGCCGGTCGCATCCACCGCGCCCGCAGCCCCTGCCGCGTTCGTCGAGTCGCTGGAGCCGCTCACCTTGCTACCTCTCACGCATCCGGATCCGGATCGAAACCGTCCGGAAAAGCCACCCATCACCCCATTCCCCGAGGTCTCCTACCCTGCCTGCCCCACCGGGCCGATGCGAGCGGATCCGGAAAACCCTCCGAAGCGGCTTCATGAGGGCACCGCCCCGGGCGAGCAGCGCACCGGGGCCCGCGGTAAGGAGAACCGCTCATGATCGACCGCCCGTTTCTACGCCGCCTGGCCCGCGCCGCCCTGGCCGCCGCGGTGCGCAGCGCCGCCGCGGCCGCTGCCTCGGCACCCATCGCGCTGACCATCTGGTGGATCACCCACCGCTAACCCGCACCCCGCACCCCGCATCCCGTCCACCTCGCCCCCGGCTTTCGCGCCTAAAGCGGAGGCCGGGGCACACCCCGGGTAGCTGTTCGGCATCGTCGTGGGCGAGTTACTCGACGGTTAGCGTCTGTCGGTCCAGGTCGAGGTGGAGGGTGCCTCCTGCGTTCGCGCGAAGCTGTCGCCAGGCGGCGTATCCGGTCATGATCGCCTGTTCCCAGTCGGCGGCACGCAGGACGTTCACTTCGAGGTGGGAGGTCATGGTGGCGATGGTCTTGAGGAACTCGTGGTCGATGTGGCGTACGTTCTCGAAGTAGCCGTGGCGGGCGGCGTAGGAGAACACGAGCGCGGAGATGCCTTCTTCGATGGCGATGGCGATGGCGATGGCGCGGCCGCCGTCTTCGGCTTCGTCGATCCTGGGGTCGCTCTTGCGTTTCTACGCATCAGCCCGCATCCGTGATCTGGCCTAATGATTTCAAGCTTGCAAGCTTATGGACACACGCTCAGGCGTGAAGCGGCCTGTGTCTGGCGTCATCGGAGCTGGCAGTACGTCATCGAACTTGGCGGTGCACTTGGCAGTGCGCAATCGAGGTTGGCAGTACCGGCTCGAAGCTGACGTTAGTTCTGTTGCCTCCTGCTGCATAGTGGACGCACGTTTCGTCCTGATTTGAGTTCGGCTTTGCTTGCCCGCAGCGAAGCCTGCAGGTGAAGCTAGGGCGAGCGGTTGCGTGGTTTCGAACTCTGCCCGGCTGGTCACGAAGGCCTTCGTCGGAGGCCGCATACCGGCTGGCCGACGAACTCGGTGCGAACACTGAAGGCCGTGCTCTGCGCCAGAGATCGCCGAACTGCTGCACCGCATCGATGCGGCGAGGGCCGCGATCAAGGCCGTTGGCAAAGACGGCGACGAACGGCTACAGTCGCCCCTTGGTCATGCGAGGCCGGCGTTCCTTGCTCGAGTGATGGCCTCGGCGCGATCGGCGACACCGAGTTTGGTGTAGATGGCGGAAAGGTGGTTGCTGATCGTTTTGGTGTTGAGTCGTAGGCGGTCGGCTATGGCGTGGTTGCCCAGTCCTTGGGCGATGAGGGCGAGGACTTCGCGCTCGCGCGGGGTGAGCTGGGCGAAGGACTCGGCGTGCTGTTCCGGGGCGGCGCTGAGGAACGCCAGTATCCGGCGGGCGACGCCGGAACCGAAGACCGCCTCGCCACCGGCGGCGGCGCGGATCGCGTGGACGATTTGATCGGGAGCCGCGCCTTTGAGGATGTAACCGCGCGCTCCGGCGCGAATCGCGGCGAACAGGGAGTCGTCGTCTTGGAACATGGTGAGCATGACGACAGCGGTCTGAGGTGCGACCCGGCTGATCTCTCTGGCCGCCTCGATGCCGGTGAGGTCGGGCATCTGGATGTCCAAGATCAGGACGTCCGGGTTGTGGGTGACGGCGCCGCGGATGGCTTCCCGGCCGGTGGCTGCGGTGGCGACGGGTGTGATTCCCGGCACCGAGCGCAGCAGTGCGCACAGGCCGTCGCGGACAACCGGGTGATCGTCCGCGACCAGGACACGGATGGTGGAGTCGTCGCTCATCGCGCTTCTTTCGTCGCTGTGGCCTGGCGGTCGTTGGTCATGGGCAACCGGGCGAACACAAGTCCCCCCTGCTGGTCGGGGCCGGCCGTGCAGGTGCCGCCGAACTCGGCGGCGCGTTCCCGGATGGATCGCAACCCGGTTCCCTCGGCCCAGGGAATCGCCGAGGGCGTGTCGTTGTCATGGATCTGGATGGTCAGCACCTCGTCCGGTACGACATCGATGATGACGTCGACCCTGGTGGCGAGGGTGTGTCGCGCCGCGTTGGTGATCGCCTCGAGGCCGATGCGGTATGCGGCGATCTCGACCGGCGCGGGTATAGACGCCAGCGAGGGAGGACCGGCGACCGTGACCTGCAGCGGAGGACCGCCGGGGCGTCCGGTCAGATGCATGGCATGTTGGCGCAGCGCGTCGACCAGGCCCAGACTGTCCAGTTCCGAGGGCCGGAGTTCGTCGATCAAGTGACGGATGTGATCGATGGCGGCCATGGACTGTTCACGGATGTTCGTGAGCAGCGCGACGACAGCCGCGTCGGCGGGATCATGCATGTTCCGCACCGCCTCGGCCTGGAAGTAGATGCCGGTGAGCGTGGGGCCCAGCCCGTCGTGCAGGTCACGGCGCAGGCGCCGACGTTCCTCCTCCCGTGCTGCCACGATGCGCCCCTGGGCGCGGCGCAGGTCGGCCGAAAGGGTTGTGGCGTGGACGGCCAGCGCGAGCGGCCCGGCCAGCACGCGAAGCACCGCCAGGTCCGCGGGTGTGAGGCGGTGTTCACCGGCGCGGAGCCCAATCACCAGCGTGCCGATGTCGATGCCGTTGTAGTGCAGCGGCACCCCGTGTTTCCCCGGCCCGCAGGCCGCCTCGGCGCCTTCGAGCGCCACATACGGCAGACGTAACGCCTCGGCCATCACCTGGAGCACGCCGGGCAACCCGGCGCCCGCGTCCGCCGTCAGCCGGTCACCCACGCGCGAAACCGCACGCAACGGGTCGGATCTGTCGCCGTACAACGCCATGTCGACTATGCGTTGCAACCGGACCCGCACCGGATTGAACAGGACGGCGATGACCCCGGTGGCCAGCAGTGAGCTACCGAGCCCCACCTGCTGCCGGGCCACGTGGTCAAGCAGGGTCACCAGGGCAACGTAGACGCCCACCACTCCTGAGGTCAGCAGGCCGTACACCAACGTCCGGGACACCACCAGCCGGATGTCCAGCAGGCGATAGCGCAAGATCGCCACCGTGACCGAGATCGGGACCAGGTTGATCGCCAGCAGCGCCAGGATCGGTCCGCTACGTGTCAACACGAACGGTGCGATCACCACGGTCGACAAGACGGCCGCCAGTACCAGCCAGAGCAACTGCCGGCGCACCACCTCGTCGCCTCGGCGGTAGCGGGCCACCAGGGCAGCCGCGGCCAGAAGGTTGACCGAGAGGGCCCCCAGGTCGGCCACCAGCCATAACCCCTTCAGGTCCGCGAAAGAGTTCAGACTCAGAAAGCCCGGCGGCGCGCCGGGGATCCAAAATCCGGCCGGATCCAACCCTCCCTTGAGCGTGAACAAAGGCGCCACGATCAACGCGGTGGCCAGCGCGAACCGCCAGCCGCGACCGGGCGTACGCCCATCGGGGAACAGGATCAGAGCCACTGGGACACAGGCCGTAACCGTCCATGGCCAGGCGTACACCCCGACTGCGGTGAGGGTCCGGATCAGCGGAACCGGCCATGCCTCGGACATGCCCAGCACGATCAACGGCGGCATCATCGCGGCCGTGGTGTGTCCGATCGCGGCCGCCAAGAACAGCCAGCCGATGGGGTTGGCGGGCCGATGCCACCCCAGTAACCCGGCGCATCCCAGCAGCGCCGCTCCCGCCACCCCGTGGGTGATCACGAAGCTGTCGACGGCGATCCGCCACGTCATCGACGGTGCCCAGATCCAGGCCACCGCCAGCACAGCCAGCTCGGCGACGACCAGCGCGCACCCGACCGCGACGACCGTGCGGGACCTTGTCACCGCTCAATCATGCGATACCGAGTCAAGCCCGGCCTATCGATCTTCCCGGGCCGAACCGGGAAAACAGCCCGGATCGAGCCGGGACAGATCCAGCCCTGACGGGCATCTGGCCGCTGGAACATCGGAGTCTCAGCGGACCAGGAAGGACCGAGCCCTTGCGCTTCGTCGGAACCACTCGCTTCGCCTCGGCGGCCATCGTCGCGGGCTCGCTCCGGCACATCGCCTCCTGCGTGCGCGCCATCGCCGACCCAACCACACCCCGTTCCGCGGCGTTCGCCCACGCTAACAACCTCGGCTCCATCGCCCACATCCTCTGGCTGGCCGGGCTGCTCGCTCTCGCCGCGGCCTGGGCCGTCGACGGCGCGATCGCCCGCATCGGCTCCATCATCGCCACCGCCGCGCTGGTCACGCTCGTCACCGCCGAACTGATCATCGGCTTCTCGTACGACATCTCCGAGAACCTTTTCACCGTCTCGGTCCCTCTTAGCGGAATCGGCCTCACCTGCCTGGGCGCGGCCGTTCTGCGCGCCCGTACCGGCACGGTCTGGACCGGGCGCGCCACGCTGGCGACCGGCCTGTACGTCTTCGCCGTCATGGTGCCGGCCTTCGCCGTCTTTGGCGCACCCAACTACCCCGCCCTCATCGGCTGGGGCGTCACCTGGCTTCTGCTGGGTTCCGCGACCTGGACGAACCCGGCCGTGAACACAGCCACGAAAGCTCCGAACCACCACTACGAAAAGGAGACATCATGACAAACATCGGAAACGGTTTCGCGCGAGCGGCGTTCAGGGGATCGGGGATTCTGACGGCAACCGCGCTGTTACTGCTCCCCGCGCTCACGGCTCCCGCCTCGGCGACGGCCGTCCTCGCCGGGACCTGCAAGGAGGGCCCGGTCGGGGTGCTGACCTACACCGCCGAGCCCGGTATCGCCAACGATCTCGAAATCCACCAAAGCGGCAACCAGGTCCTCCTGGAGGACGCCGCCGGTCAGGTCGCGGGCTGCACCGCCGACGGGGACGCCGCCTGGGCCACGCTTGCCGGCCAAATCAGGGTCAACCTGGGCGACGAGGACGACGCTGTGGCCTTCTTCATCTCGGCTGGCCCGAAGGTGACCGTGCTCGGCGGCGACGGCGACGACGACCTGAGCGGCTCCAAGAGCACCGACGAGCTGAGCGGCGGCGCCGGTGAGGACACCGTCCGCGGCAACGACGGAAACGACAAGCTCAGCGGTGACGCGGGCGACGACGACGTGCGCGGCGGCGCGGGCGCCGACGTCGTCACCGGCGGCACCGGCGACGACGATCTGAGCGGCGGCGCCGGAGCCGACGAACTGAACGGCGGCGGCGGCGCCGACGAACTCCGCGGTGACGCCGACGCCGACGAGCTGAACGGTGGCGGCGGAGCCGACGAACTCGACGGCGGCGCCGGCACCGATGTCTGCAACGGCGGCCCTGGCACCGACACCACGGTCCGTTGTGAGTAACCTCCCTGTGCGATAGACGGGCGGCCCGCACCAGCGGGCCGCCCGCATCTTCTTTCCGGGACGTGCGGAACCGGCCACGCTGGCGTCAAAGCCGGACGATGGCCAGCAGCGGTGCAGGATCCAGTCCAAGCATCAGTGCCGTGAGTATGAGGAAGGCGATGAACGCCGTGAAGACGTACTTCCCCCAGGAGACGGGGAGGCTGATCGTTGCGGGCGCTTCCCTCGGGGCCGCGGTATTGGGCTGCACCTGATACACGATGACGAGCTGGGGCAGGGAGGGCTGCTCCATGGCTGATGGGACGGGGAGGTGCACTTCACGGGTGAGGTCTCCGAGGCCAGGTAACGAAGACGGCATGGCCGAGGTGACGGGGGTGCTGGGGGAGGTCTTCACTGATGGTCCTTTTCGAGAGATATAGCCCAAACTGAGTGCCGGGCGCATCTCCCATTTGCAGGCACCTGCCCGACAGATCCGATGGATTACGGATCCGAAGGAGATCGCGCGGGTTACGCTCCAGGCCAGCGTGGAATCCGGCCCCCTACGCCCCGGACCACCTCGGAGAAACGGAGCCCAGATTGGCCGGCTACTTTCGTCCGGCCGATGGGCCGTATGCCAGGTCGGTGGTACTGGCCGAACTGGCACGTCTGTGGGACCAGTCCGTCCATCGTGAGAGCGCCGAAGGCCGGACGATCACCCAAAAGCAGCTGGCGGAGGACTCCGAGGTACCGGCCACGACGCTGAACTCCTGGGCCACTGGGGCGAGCTTGCCGCGCGAACTAGACCAGCTGACCAGGGTCGGTGGGGTGCTGGCCGGTTGGGCCGGGGAGAAGCCCTCGGCGGGGACGGTGTGGTCGCAGCGGATAGCAGCCGACCGTAAGGCACGCAGGACCTCAGTGGCGGCTGGCGGGATAGACAGGCACCCAGGCTGGCCGCTGGAGAAGATGACCGACCCCTTCCTGCTGGAAGTGCATCGGCCCATCGAGGCTGGCGGGCCGAAAGCCGAGGCGTTGCCGGTGCTACCGCCCTATGTGGCCCGTGCCCACGACGAGCGCTTGGCGCAGGTGGTCGAGCTGGCCGTCGGCGGGCTCAGCGCGATGGCGGTCTTGGTCGGCGAGTCCTCTACCGGCAAGACCCGGGCCTGCTGGGAGGCGCTGGCCATGCTGCGGGAGCAGGGCGGGTGGCGGTTGTGGCATCCGTTCGATCCGACCCGGCCCGAAGCCGCGCTCGCCGAGCTGTCACAGGTCGGGCCACACACGGTGGTGTGGCTGAACGAGACCCAGCACTACCTGGACACCCCCGGTGATGTCGGAGAGCGGGTGGCGGCCGCGCTGCGCACTCTGCTGACCGATTCCGGCCGGGCACCGGTCCTGGTGATGGGCACCCTGTGGAGGCGCAACTGGGACATTCTCACTCGGTCGGCTGACCCGGACCGGCATGCGCAGGCCCGGGTCGTGCTGGCAGGAACCGACATCACGGTCGAGGAGAAGTTCACCGGCACCCAGCAGCAGGCGCTGCGGGAAGCTGCAGCCACCGATAGTCGGTTGGCTGAGGCGCTGGCTGAGGCTAAGGATGGCCAGATTACCCAGTACCTGGCCGGGGGGTTGAACTGTTGGCCCGCTACCGCAACGCCCCGCCTGCGGCGCGGGCGGTGATCTGGGCGGCGATGGACGCCCGCCGCCTGGGTCACCGCCATGGTCTGCCGTATGCGCTGCTGGAGGCTGCTGCCCCGGCCTATCTCACCGAGGCCGAATGGCACGAGGCGACACGTCAGGACCAGCAGCATTCCGACTGGCTGGAGCAGGCGTTGGCCTACACCGCGGCTTCCTGCAAAGGAGTCCTGGGGCCGGTAACCCGTCTACGCCCCCGCACCCACCTCGGCCGTACCGGTCCGGCCCGTGCCCGCCGGTCTGATCCCAGCACCCGTGAAGCCGTCGAGCAACAGGTCGGCGAAGGGGGCGGGCCGCTGTATCGACTGGCCGACTACCTCGACCAGCACGGCCGCCGCTACCGTCGCGACTCCATGCCTCCCGCCGGGTTTTGGGACGCTGTGACCGCTTGGGCCCACCCCGGTGACCTAACCGCTCTCGGGGCCGCCGCCCAAGCCCGCGGTCTACTGCGCGACGCTGCCCAGCTGTACAAACACGCCACCATCCATGGCAACTTGGATGCTACTCACCTCATCGAACTCCTGTACGATCTTCACCCTTTCGGCGTTGAGAGCCATCGCAGGCAACCCCCCTCCGTCGTACAGCGGACACCCTGTCGGGTCGACCGCGAGGACCGGGGGCGAGACTCGGCCCTTACGAAACAAGACGACGAACCCCGCCAGAATCGCCATGTGGTCGAAAACTCGTCGGTGACCAGGCAGATCACGACGACGGTCGGCGCTGGTTGGTCGCCGTGGCCGAGGAGGTCGACACCCGGTTGCGTTAAGCGCTGGGCGGGATGCCGAGTTGGCCGTGGGCGACGGCGGCGGGGGAACTTGCGTGCGCGCGATCATTCACTGCTCGCCGTGGCGGTCGGCGGCGGTGGCTCGGCGGATCTTCATCCCTCTCAGTGGATAACTGTGATTATCCGCTGAGCACCTCTATGATCTCAGTGGATAATGTCGTCTCGAGGCATCCACAACCCGGGGCGAAACTCAGCGGATAATAAGGACGGTGGCCAGCGTGACCGAATCGATGGGCGCTTCGATCGTCGCGCTCCACCCGGCCGCCGACGTCGTGGCGGCCGCCGCCGAGGCCTTGGCCGCCGTGGGCCGTCATCTGGATCGGTGCAAGCTGTCGGCGCATACCGTGAAGGCGTACCGGCGCCAGAGTGCCGCCTACGTCGCCTGGCTGGTCGAGCATGCCGTCGCCCACCCCGACGCCTTCGTCGACCTGGTCGGCGCCGAGGCGGCTGTCACCGCCTGGCGCAAGAGCATGGTGGCGGCCCGCCGATCACCGGCGACCGTCAACCAGGCGCTGGCCGCCGTCACCCTGCTGTATGCCGAACGCGGCCTGCGGATCGACATCAAGCGCGCCCGGGTGCCCAAGCCCGGCGAGCCCGACGCCCTCACCCCGGCCGAGCAAGGCGCCGTGGAACGCGCCGCCGCCCGGCGCGGGGAACGGGATGCGGCCATCGTCGCCGTCCTGCTGTACGCCGGGGTCCGCGAGGAGGAGTGTGCCCGGCTGGAGGTCGAGGACGTCACCCTCACCGCCCGCACCGGCCACCTGCGTCTGCACGGCAAGGGCGATGAGGTCCGCGACGTGCCGCTCCCGCCGCTCGCCCGCACCCGCATCTCGGCTTGGCTGAATGTTCGCGGCCGCCAGGCGGGCCCGCTGTGGAGCGGGCAGCGCGGGACCTTGACCGTCTCCGGGATCGTCCAGGCCGTCCTGGCCGTCGGTGCCGCCGCTGGCCTTTCGGGCCTGCGTCCCCACCGGCTGCGCCACACCTACGCCACTCGGCTGCGCGAAGGCGGCGCTGATCTGGCCCAGATCCAGGCCCTCCTGGGCCACGCCTCCCTGGACACCACCGCCCGCTACTTCCGCGCCGGGCTCGTCGAGCAGGCCGCCGTCGTCGAGCGCGTGTTCGCGTAACCGACCCCGGCCCGCCTCCGCCCCTGTGGGCGGGGCCTGGCGGTGCACGGTGGCCGGTTCAGCGTCGGCGCGAGGGCTGCGGCTCATCCGGCGATCCGATGACCTTGTTGGCGACGGGGAGTGTGCCGCCGAAGGCGGCCCCAGCGGCGAACAACGCCGTCGGCCAGGAGTTGCTTTCCGCGAACGCGAGCGCTGCGGCGACGGACGCGGCGACGAACGCGGCACCGAGGATGACAGCGGCCCGAACAGTGATGAGCATGTGAGTTCCCAAGGCATCGGGCGAGGTCGGGTGACCCCGCGACGGCCTACATCATGGGGATTTTTCGAGTTAGTGTCTGGTCCGGCCTGTTTCGGCAGGTCACATGGGGTGCGGCGGTGTCTGCGCTTTGAGGATCGCAACCCCAATGGGTGTCACGATGGTGATCTGGTCGGGATGTCACCCCCGCCGGTCTCCGTCGTCGGCGAGAGCGTCGGCAGCAGGCCCGCAGCGGGGCGTTTAGGTTGATCCTTATGGACGAGCGCGGCGGGTACGGGACGCGAGACGTCCCGGGCCTGCATGAGGCGCTGGCCACGATCGCCGCCGCGGCGCGGGCCGCCTATGCAGACGGCTCCAACCTTCGGGTGCGCTCCTCAGGCGTATGCCAAGGCCCCCAAGATCAAGAATTTGAAGGGTGAGCGGCGGGTCGCGACGTTGGTGGTGACGGCCCGGCAGCTGGAGCGGTCGTCGGTGGATGACGTGCTGCATGGGTTATCAGTGGTAGTTGAGCGAACTAGCTGGTCAGCGGCTTGTGGTCCTGTCAGTCACGTCAGGCACGTAGCAACTCCCCGAACCGCGTTTCCAACGCGTCGTGGGTGCGTTGAAGGGTTTGGTGGAGGCGGTCCTCCTGGCGGGACCGCGACCAATTGCGTGATCAGGATGGGGCTGCTCCGCCGTTCGGCGGCAGGCCGCTCTTGCCTGCTCCGGCGACCAGCCGTCCCGTCAGCTTGTGGCCGGTTTCCCGATGGCTTTCGGAGCTGGCGGTGTTGTGGTCATGCGGCGACGGGCGCTCACCCGGTTGGATCATCGGGTGCAGATGAGGTGGTCGCGCGGAGGTATCGGTGGGCGAGTCGGTGCAGGTGCGTGAGGAGTTCCGGCGGCCCGGTGACGTCGAAGTCCGCATCGAGCATGCCCAGATAGACACCGAGGGTCTCGATCGTGTCGGCGCCGGTGTGCAGGACGCAGGTGTGTTCGTCGAGGCGTTCGACCGTACCGGCCGCCGGGCCGATCCGATCGGCGATGACCTCGGCCGGTGCGTGCACGGTGACCTGCGCCCGGTAGCGCCAGGCGGCGGCGGACACCCGGCCGGAGACGTAGGCGGCGACGTCGTCGTCGGGCAGGTCCCGTGGGGTGAAGCGGGGGCCGGTCGGGGTGCGGGGCCGGATCCGGTCGACGCGGAAGGTGCGCCAGTCGCTCCGCTCGACGTCCCAGGCCAGCAGATACCAGCGGCGACCCCAGATGACGAGCCGGTACGGCTCGACCGTGCGCAGGGTAGCCGCTCCGGCGTGGTCGTGGTAGTCGAAGCGCAGCCGTTCCCGGTCGCGGCAGAGCGCGCTCAGCGTGGTCAGGACCGCCGGGTCGGCGCCAGGGCCGGCGTCACCGCGAGGCACCGGCACCGTGTAGGCCTGCAGGGTGTTGACCCGGCGCCGCAGCCGCGACGGCAGCACCTGCTCCAGCTTCGCCAGCGCCCGCAACGACGCCTCCTCGATCCCCGCGATGGCGCCACCGGTCGCGGTCCGCAGGCCGACGGTGACGGCGACCGCCTCCTCGTCGTCGAGCAGCAACGGCGGCAGCACGGCACCGGCGCCGAGCCGGTAGCCGCCGGCGGAACCGCGGGTGGCCAGCACCGGGTAGCCGAGGTCACGCAGGCGTTGCACGTCGGCCCGTACGGTCCGCCCGCTCACTGCGAGACGCTCGGCGAGTTCGGCGCCGGTCCACTCGCGTGGGGTCTGCAGGTGGGAGAGCAGCCGCAGGAGGCGGGCCGAGGTGTCCAACATTCCTCCAGCATGCCGGACCATTAGGAGCGGAACCGTCCTAATGGTCCGGCAGGGTCGATGCCATGACCGAGATCGACACGGCCGAGATCCGTGATTTCCGTATCGACATCCCGCAAGCCGACCTGGAGGACCTGGCCGAGCGCCTGGCCCGGGTCCGCTGGAGCGATGAGCTGCCCGAGGCCGGCAACGACTACGGCGTGCCGCTGCAGTACGTGCAGGGCCTGGCGCAGCGGTGGCGCGACGGCTACGACTGGCGCGCATGGGAGGCGAAAATCAACTCCCACCCCCAGTACACCACCACCATCGACGGGCAGAACGTGCACTTCCTGCACATCCGCTCACCCGAGCCGGACGCCACCCCGCTGCTGCTCACGCACGGCTGGCCGACAACCATCGTGGAGTACCTCGATGTCATCGGCCCGCTGAGCGATCCCCGAGCCCACGGCGGCGATGCGGCCGACGCCTTCCACCTGGTGATCCCGTCCATCCCCGGGTTCGGCTTCTCCGGTCCCACCACCGAGCGGGGCTGGGACCGGTATCGGATCGCCAGAGCGTGGGCCGAGCTGATGCGCCGCCTCGGCTACGCGCGCTACGGCGCGCACGGCAACGACTGCGGCTCACACATCTCGCCCGAGGTGGGCCGTCACGACCCCGAGCACGTCATCGGCGTGCACGTCACCCAGATCTTCTCCTTCCCCTCCGGCGACCCGGCCGAGCTGGCCGGCCTGTCGCAGGAGGACCAGAAGAAGGTCCAGTTCCTGCAGTGGTGGACGGACAACAGCGGCGCCTACGACAAGCTGCAGTCCACCACACCGCAGACCCTGGCCCACGCGCTGGCCGACTCACCGGTGGGACAACTGGGCTGGAACGCGCAGCTGCTCGGCCCGAACCTCGATGCGGACTACGTGCTGACCAACACCATGATCTACTGGCTCACCAACACCGCCGCGTCAGCCGCACGCCTGTACTACGAGGACTCCCACGCCACCGGCAGACCGGCCGAGCCCACCACCGTGCCGCTCGGGCTGGCGAACTTCGCCTGGGACTTCCAGTCGATCCGCCCGTTCGCCGAACGCGACCACAAGAACATCGTGTCCTGGAACGTCTACGACACCGGCAGCCACTTCGCCGCACATGACGTGCCCGGCCTGCTGGTCGACGACATTCGCGGCTTCTTCCGCCGGCTGCACTGAACCGTACCCAGCGGGTGCGCGCGTCGGACATTTCGCCGCGCGCACCCCCGGCTTTGAACTTTGGGGAGTATCGCCATGCAGACCCTGACCCGCCGCGCCCTCAACCGCGCCACCCTCGATCGGCAGATGCTCCTGCGCCGCGCCGACCTCACCCCGCTCCAAGCCGTCGAACACCTGGTGGGCCTGCAGGCGCAGACCCCGCACACCTGGTACGTGGGACTGTGGAGCCGGCTCGCCGGCTGCCGGCCCGAGGAGGTCGCGGCGCTGCTCACCCAGCGCCGCGCGGTGCGGATCGCCCTCATGCGCTCGACGATCCATCTCGTCAGCACGGCCGACGCGCTCGCGCTGCGCCCGCTCGTGCAGCCGGCGCTGGACCGCGACTTGTTCGCCAACCACACCCACGGCCGCGCGATGCGCGACCTGGACCCCCAAAAGGTGGTGGCCGCGGGCCGGGAACTACTCGACGAGCGGCCCCGCACCCCGGGCGAGCTCGGCCGGCTGCTGGCCCAGCGGTGGCCGGACCGCGCCCCAGCGAGCCTCGCCTACACGGTCCGCAACCTCCTGCCGGTCGTGCAGACCCCGCCCCGCGGAGTGTGGGGCACCGGCGGCCGGACCGTCCACGCACCGCTCGAGTCGTGGGCAGGCGCGCCGCTGCGCACCGACCACACGATCGACCAGCTGATCCTGCGCTACCTGGCCGCGTTCGGCCCGGCGACCGTACGCGACGTGCAGACCTGGTGCGGCCTGACCCGGCTGGCGGAGGTGCTCGACCGGCTCCGGCCTCGCCTGGCCACGTTCCGCGACGAGAACGGCGCGGAACTGTTCGACCTGCCCGACGCGCCTCGGCCCGATCCGCAGGTCGATGCGCCCGCCCGGTTCCTGTACGACTTCGACAACCTGCTGCTGTCACACCACGACCGCTCCAGGGTGATCACCAACGGCCTCCGCCGGCAGAACTTCACACCGCACGGACCCATCCCTCGCCTGGTACTCCTCGACGGCTTCACCGCAGCGACCTGGACATTCACCACCGCACACGACACGGCGACACTGACCGTGCACCCGTTCGCACCGCTGTCCGCGCCCGACCGCGACGCGTTGACCGCCGAGGGCGGCGGCTTGCTGGACTTCCTCGCTGCCAAAACGTCACACGAGATCCGCTTCACCGCCTCAGGTCACCGAGACCATAGCGATCCCGGCAGCCAGCAGCCGGTAGTACCGAGGCAGTGCACCTGACATGGCCAACATGCCTGAAGACCCCCGAATACCGTGAAGGCAAGTACGCGCTTACGCTACTTGCCTTACATGACTGACTACAGATAGTCACTCATGATAACTGCTGTTCGGCCTGCTGATGTCGACGAAGCTCCTGTCGGGGGCGACCCGGGCGAGCAGTCCACTCATGAACCGATCTTCTCGTATGCGCTGATCGCGGGTAACGCCCGCGGTCGCCGAGCAGATGACCAAAGAAGGCGAGCATGACCGGAAGGGATTCTGTGTCCGACGACGACCTGCGTGACGCCCTTGTACAGATCGAAGAGGCCACGGGGATCGGTCGCCCCATCGGGGGCGCCAAGCTCCCTGACGCGATCCGCTTCTTCCGCGTGCTGACGTTGCTGCGCGACGCCGTGTGCCCGCGGCTCACCGACCTGGCCGCTGCCGCGGACGGCAGGAGCGGTGACCTCGTCGTCGTCCTGGCCGACCTCATCGTGGCGACCGTCGGCAAGGTGCCCGTGCCCGCCGCGACCGTGGCCAGGGCCATCGTCGGGATCGGCGCCGACCGGTTCTGCGCGAACCCGGCGGCCCTCGTGGAGACTCCACCGGAATGACCGGCCCGGATGACTGGGCTCCGTTCGTCGCCGCGATCACGGAGCACCAGCAGCGCTCCGAGCGCGGCGGCGCGTTCCTGCGCGCCGCCGCGGAGGTCGAGCAGGGGTTCGCCGATCGCGCGGCCTTCCACCGGGCGCTGCACGCCGACGACGTCACCGCGGAGGAACTGGCCGCGCTCTGCGGGGCGACGGCGGGGGAGACGGCGCGGCTGCGCGCGGATCTGGAGCCCGGCACGATCCGCTTCACCCCGGCGGAGCCCGCGTCCTGCGTCATCCACCTGTCCAGGTCGTTCACGCGGGTGAGCAAGCTCATGGGGCTCGACGGGACGCACGAGTTCCTGTTCGCCACGGACTACCGTTACCGGCCGCACGCCTCGGTGCAGCAGTGGGCAGACAGCCGCTACCTGGTCCTGATGGGCCGCTATGTGGTGCAGGACATGTGGGCGCTGTCACTCGTCCTGGCGCAGCTCGTCGTGGTGGCGGGCCGCGCGTTTCCGGGCCTGGAGGAGCCGTGGACGCACCCGGCCTTCCCGCGGGTTCTGCTCGACACGGCCCACACGAATCCCTACCTGCACCAGCAGATCGCGTACGGCATGTGCGCCATGGTCGAGGGCGAGCGGTTCAGGACGGCCATCGGGGTCGACGATGACGAGACGCTGGCCCCGGTGATGTTCGAGATCGCCCGGGGCGCCATGGACTTCCTGGTCGGCCACGAGCTGTCGCACGTCTACCGTGGTCACCTACACGCGGCCGGCCGTCCCGCCGACGAGTTCCCGTGGTTCGCGGGCGAGGCCTTCGACCGGGTGCGGGAGTCTCCGGGCGGCGCCGCCGCGGTCGAGACCTACCTGCGTGACTACTGGCCGGCGCACAGCCTGGAGCTGGAAGCGGACAGGTTCGCGATGATGTCCGCCGCCGACACCGGCGCGTCCGTCGCGCGGGACCTGCGGCTGGTGGGCATCGAGTTCGCGGTGAGCGTGCTGTCCTTCCTGGACCGGGCCAGCTACCTGACCGAGTACGGCGACGACCCCGCGGAGGCGGTCGGCCTGCGGGAGTACAGCCGGGTGCCAGGGCTCGTGGACGTGCTGCTGCCGATGGAGACGCATCCCTGGGGCAAGACCCGGGCAACCGCGGTGACGTCAGAGGTGCAGCTCGTCTACCGGAGCCTCGTCGAGCCCGCGGAACTACGACGCAAGGCGCTGCTGATGCAGGCGGTGGGCAATGTCCTCAGCTCGATGAGCGGGCGGGCGCTCAACGCGATCCAGTGGATCAACAGCCGGCCCGGTGAGAGCCTGGCCGTCATCCTGCCTGACGACAAGCTGCTCACCCACTACTGGCCGCCGGAGGCCACCACCGACGACGCCAGGCTGGAACGGCTGGAGTCGAGCGCGTCCCTCTTCTACTCCGACCTCACCGGCGCCGATCCTCCCGCCGACGCGCAGACTGTCGCGACGGCCTGCCGGGTCGCCTTCGCCCGGATGCGGGAGGAACAGGGCATCCTGCCCGAGGCCATCCTGCGGATCATGTCCTGGTACGCGCCGGGCGGCATCCCGCTCGACCTCTTCCGCCAGGGGGACATGTTCCCCACCGACGAGCTGGACGCCGCGCTGGCCACGCTGGAGGAGCACTCGCTGATCGCTCTGGACGGTTCAGCCGTACGCGTCGATCCCCTCGTCCAGGCGGTCGGTCGCGACGCGGACGAGGTCGAGGAGGAAGAGGTCTTCCCGGCCGGAGAGACGCTGGACGTCGCGGTGGTGCTCCTGTCGTCGGCCGTCCCCGAGTGGCACGATCCGGCGGGACAGCCGGTCTGGCGCGAGCTCCTGCCGCACATCGACGCCGTCGCGGGCCATCTCGCCGACGTGGAGCGGGAACCGCCGCTGGTGCTCTGGAACGACACGGCGCAATACCTGCTTGACCAGGGGATGGTGGAGCGCGGGCTCGGCTACGCGCTGCGGGCGCTGTCGGACGGGCAGCGGCTCAACGGGCCTGATCACCCCGACACGCTGGCGCTGCGGCACAGCCTGGGCCTCGCCTACACCGCAGCGGGTGACCACGCCAAGGCGATCTCCGTGCTTGAGCGGATCATCGCTGACCAGGAGCGGCTGCTCGGCGCCCGCCATCCGGTGACCCTCACCAGCCGCAACAGCCTGGCCTCCGCCCATCTCGCCGCCGGGGACTTCGCGCGAGCGATCGCCCTGCTCGAACGGACGGTGACCGACCGTCGCCGTGCGCTCGGCCGTGATCACCCGCACACGCTGGCGTCCCAGAACGACCTGGCCATGGCGTATTCCGGGGCTGGAGAGCTCTCCCGGGCGATCCAGCTGCTCAGGAGGGTCGTCGCGCGCAGCGAGCGCGTGAGCGGGGCTGATCATCCGGATGTGGTGATCGCGCGCGGGAACCTCGCGTACGCCTATTACGCCGCCGGGCGCGTCGCAGAGGCGATCCCGCTGCTGGAACGGTCGGTCGCCGACCACGAGCGGGTGTTCGGGCCCGACCACCCCGACACGCTGACGACGCGCACGGTCCTCACCGACGCGGTTGAGGGAGCGGCCCGGCCTGGAGGCGCGCCCGCGGGGGACCCGTGAGAAATTCATGGGTCCCCGCATGATGAGCGCGCTCCCGCCGGTCGGCGAGCTGGGACAGCGTGCGCAAGCGCAGCTCATGTACGTGATTGTTTCTTATCGCAACCCAGAAACCATGATCAACTCCCGCCGGGCCGACCCTGGAACCGGGCCGGAACACTGTCCGGCAGCCGTTGCGGGCGGAGCCGTATCCGCCGGGAGGTCACAGCCCGGCTGCGGAGGCTTCCTCCCCCTGTGGTCGCCGTGCCCGCTGGGCCATCATCGGAGGTCATGAGGCGAGGACGTGGGAAGGCATGGTTATGGGGCGCCCTGGGCTTGGCGACGCTCGCGGCGGCCGCCGTGATGATTCCCCGGCTGCTGCCGGAGCTGAAGACCGGGGACGTCGACCCGCTGGGGGCGCTGATCGGATCGGTGTCCCTGGCCACCACGGTGATCTTCGGCGTGGCCTCGCTGTATCTGGCCTACCGGGCCCTGCACCCGCCGCCCACTCCTGCTGAAGCCGTCTCCGACCTGGCCCAGGAAGTGAAGAGGACCGAGACCATCGCCCGCCGCCAGCTGCTGGGTGACCACGATAAGACCATCGATGTGGCCTTCACCCTGTGGCCCGCCCCCGGCCACCCCGCCGCACCCCGGCCTTCACCGCAAGGCGCGGCCGCCGCGGGCCGCCTGGGCCAGGTGACCGGCTACTACCGCGCGCTGTTCCCGCGCCGCCTGGTCATCACCGGCGCCCCGGGCGCCGGCAAGACCGTGCTGGCCGTCGATCTCATCCTCGGCCTGCTCGAAGACCGCGCCGAAGGCGAGGCGGTGCCGGTGCGCCTCTCGGCCGCCTCCTTGATCACCGAGACGGCCGACGCGGCTGCGGTGGAGAAATGGCTGATCGGCCACCTGACCGAGGTCTACCGGCTCAAGAAGGCCATCGCCCGCGTCCTGGTGGACGAGCGCCTGGTCCTCCCGGTGATCGACGGCCTGGACGAGATGGACTCCGAAGGCGCTCTGGGGTATGACTCCCGGGCCGGGCGGGTGCTGCGCGCCCTGAACGCCTACCAGGACGGCCGAGCCAAGGCCGCCGTGGTGCTGACCTGCCGCACCACCCACTACCAGGACTTGGAGGAGCTGCGGGTCTGGGCCCGGGATACCGCCCGGGTGGAGTTGTCCCCGGTCGAGGCCGCCGGCGCCCGCGACTTCCTGGCCGCCCGCGCTGAGGATCCCAGCCGCTGGGAGCCGGTCCTGGCCGCCATCGCCGGCGATCCCGGCGGGCCGCTGGCCCAAGGCCTGTCTACTCCGTGGCGGCTCACCCTGGCTGCGGCCGTCTACGACCAGCGCGACCGCTCCGGGGCCTTCGTCCGCGACCCGGGCGACCTGGTCGACCTGGCTGACTGGACCACTCCTGAGGAGGTCCGTGACCACCTGCTGGGCCTACTCCTTCCCGCCACCCTCGCCCTGCACCCGGCCCTCGGCGGCGCCGACGCCGCGCGGGTGCACCGCTGGCTGACCCACATCGCTCGCCACCTGGAACGGCAGGCCCGCGAGGTGGGGATGTCGCCAGTGGACATCGTGCCGCACCTGATCTGGCCGATCGGTGGCCGGTACCTGCCCCAGCTCCTGCAGTTCATAGCGACGGCAGGGCTGTTCCTGATCGCCATGGCGATATGGCTTGTCCCGGCCCCACCCCCTGAGCAGGACCTGTTCGAAGGCCGGGAGGAGCCGTTTCTCGTCATAGGCGTGCTCGCCGGGTTCTGCTGGATTGGGGTCACGGCCCTTTGGCGAGGTGAACCCGCGATCTGGGGGCGGAACAGGCTCGCCTGGTATCGCTCAGGTTTCTGGTGGCTGATAGGCGTGATCATCACCAGTTTCATGGCGCTGAGATTTCTCTCCGGGGTTGCAGCCGATGTGGCGGCGTGGGCCTTCTTGCTGTCCATCCCCATGGCGGTCGTGATGATGCTGGAGGACTATACCGATCGGGGCCGGTGGCATGCCGGAGCCGACCTCGCGACGCCGCATGAGGCCGTGCACGCCGATCTCCTGTGGGGGCTGTTACGGGGAGCCATCCTCGGGTTGATCCTCGGACTTCTCGCTCTGCCTGGCGCCGGGGTCGTTCAGGGATTGATGCCAGGAGTCTTCGCGGGGGTCGCTTTCGGTCTCACACTGAGGCCAGGGGGAGCGAGATACGTGTGCGGGCTGGCGAGCGCCGCGCTGAGGGGGCGGTTGCCTTGGCGGTTCGCGGCGTTTTGTCGGTGGGCCTGCGGCGCTGGGCTGCTGCGCATCGCCGGCGTCGCCTACCAGTTCCGCCACCGCGAACTGCAGGACTACCTGGCCCGCTCCCCCGCCCCGCAGCCATGACCCCCGGGCCGGGCATGCCCCTCCGGGGCCTGCGGCGCGGCTTGCCGGCGCCCTCGCCCGGGCCGCCGAGCTCACCATCCTGCGGGTGATGATCGACGGCTGCGATCCCGCCACCTTGACCGGCCTGCGCGACCGCGCCGCCCTGGTGCTCGGCTTCGCCCTGATGGGCCGCCGCGCGGAACTGGCCGCCCTCGACATCGAGGACCTGGCGCTGACCGTCGACGGCCTGGAAGTTACCATCGGCCAGTCCAAGACCGACCAGGACGCCCGCGGCGAGGTTGTCCCCTGCCGTACTCAAGCTCCCTCCCCGGCGGTGCGCGATGAGCGCGGCCGCGCCGGGGCCGGCCTGCCCGGTGTGCGGGAGTCCGATCGCCTCGGCGCGGACCGGTCGACCGGCCCGCTACTGCGGAACACCGTGTCGTCAGGCCGCGCACCGGGCCACGCGCCGCGCCGAGGCCGCCCTGCAGCAGGCCGCGTGGCAACGCCGCCAGCTGACGCGCACCGTCGAGCGCCTGGCCGTGGTGGCCGCCGAGCTGGTGGAGGCTGAGCACCGCCTCCTCGACGTCGACCAGGGCGACGGCGAGGACGTCGACCAGGCGGCCGCAGAGCCGGTGACCGGGTGGGAGGCGCACCTGGCCGAGCTGGCCACCACCCTCGCGCGCCTGGCCTCCAGCGCGGCCGGCACCGCCCGGGGCCACGCTGGCACCGCCGCGAACTACCGCCAAGCCGCGCGCCTGGCCGGTCGAGTCCAGCAGCACGACCAGGACGTCCCGGACGTCCGGCAAGACGTCCCCGCAGGCGGTCAAGACGTCCCGGAGGGGTGGGAACTGAATACGTGAGAAAGGGGCCACGACGAAACCGGAACCCGCCGGCGCCGCAGCACGGGTCACCGAGGAACCGCGCCGTCGCGGTCAGTCCTTCGGTGGTTTTCCGGAGGGGCGAGGTCTTGCCCG
Source organism: Streptosporangium vulgare (assembly GCF_042428775.1). Lineage (NCBI taxonomy): Bacteria > Bacillati > Actinomycetota > Actinomycetes > Streptosporangiales > Streptosporangiaceae > Streptosporangium > Streptosporangium vulgare. Next base: position 33,039 of record NZ_JBHMBS010000037.1, read on the forward strand.
GGGGGGTGCCACCGGAATACGGCAGAAACAGGCCACGGTGGCCGCAGACCGGACAGAATCTTGGCTCTGTCCGGTCAACCGAACGACATCCCCACAGGTAGGCGCATCGGCAGTCATGCGGGCCGCAATCCGGCCCCAGGCTGGGCATGGTCATCCACAGCCGAAACCCCAGCCCTCGGCCTCACCGTCCGGCCTGCGGATTCGAGCGACCGCGGCCCGTTTCTGCCGTATTCCGGTGGCACCCCAAATAGGGGAACGGTCAGCCGCCGCTGCACCGCCGTTACATCGCCGCCGACGTCCGCCTCACGCTCCCCCATGTCGTACCGCTCCGAAACTTTCACGCCCGGACGGCCACGATGGCGCTCGCGCACGGGCCGTCCTTGACGGGTGTGCGTTCCCCTCCCATCGTGGGAGCGCTCCCAGTCGATGGAAGGGGTACGACGTGCGTATCAGAGCACTGTTGATTAGCGTGGGCCTGCTGGCCGCCGCCACCGTTCAGGTCAGTGGCGGCGCCGCCCAGGCCGCGGCCGGTCCGGTGCTCAGCGTGGACGCGTCCGCCTCGCGTCACGCGATCAGCCCGTACGTGTACGGCATGAACTTCGCCGACGCGGCGCTGGCGCGGGATCTGCGGCTGCCGGTGCACCGGTGGGGCGGCAACGCCACCACCCGCTACGACTTCCGCAACGACACCAGCAACCGGGCCGCCGACTGGTACTTCGAGAACATCCCCAACGACAACACCGACCCCTCCACGCTGCCCGACGGGTCCGACAGCGACGAGTTCGTCGACCAGAACGTGGCCACCGGCGCCGACACGATCCTGACGCTGCCGCTGATCGGCTGGGCGCCCAAGGCGCGCGCCAAGGCGTGCGGGTTCAGCGTCGCCAAGTACGGGCCGCAGCAGTCGACCGACCCGTGGCAGCCCGACTGCGGCAACGGCAAGAAGCCCGACGGCACCAATATCACCGGCAACGACCCGCACGACACCAGCGCCGAGATCACCCCCGCCTACGTCACCGACTGGATCACCCACCTGAAGTCCCGCTACGGCGCCGCGAACAGCGGCGGGGTGAGGTTCTACAACCTGGACAACGAGCCCGACCTGTGGTTCTCCACCCACCGCGACGTACGGCCGGAGGGGCTGGGCTACGACGAACTCCGCGATCGCACCTACGCCTACGGCGCGGCCGTCAAGGCCGCCGACCCCGGCGCCAAGACGCTCGGCCCGGTCGGCTGGGGCCTGAACTCCCTCATCTACTCCGGCCTGGACCAGGACGTGTGCGGGCGCACCGGCTGCTGGTCCAACCCGCCCGACAAGGCCGCGCACGGCGGCCAGGACCTGGGCGCATGGTACCTGGACCAGATGAAGGCCTACGAGAGCGCGCACGGCACCCGCATCCTGGACTACTTCGACAACCACATCTACCCCCAGCAGAGCGGCGTCCTCGGCGACAACGTCGACGCCGCCACGCAGGCGCTGCGGCTGCGCAGCACCCGCCAGCTGTGGGATCCCACGTACGTGGACGAGAGCTGGATCAACACCCCGGTGCAGTTCATCCCCCGGATGAAGAACCTGGTCGCCCAGCACTACCCGGGCACCAAGGTGGCCATCACCGAGTACAACTGGGGCGCCTTCGGGCACATCAACGGCGCGCTGGCCCAGGCCGACGTGCTGGGCATCTTCGGCCGTGAGGGCCTGGACCTGGCCACGCTGTGGACGGCGCCGACGACCGCGCAGCCGGTCGCCTACGCGTTCCGCATGTTCCGCAACTACGACGGCGCCGGCGGCGCGTTCGGCGAGACGTCGGTCAAGGCCACCAGCGCCGACCAGGACAAACTCGCCGTGTACGCAGCCGAACGGGCCGCCGACCAGGCGCTGACCCTCGTCGTGGTGAACAAGAGCGGCGGCGAGCTGACCAGCGATGTGGCCCTGACCGGCCGGGCCGGCACCGCCCAGGTGTACCGCTACGGTGACGCCGACCTGACGACGATCCAGCACGGGGCGAACCTGACGGTGTCGGCGTCCGGCTTCACCGGCACGTTCCCGGCCAACTCGATCACCACGATCGTCGTCCCCAAGGGAACCACGACGTCCCCCTCGCCCTCGCCTTCGCCGAGCCCGTCCCCGAGCCCCAGCCCCAGCCCGTCCCCGAGTGCCTCGTGCACGGTCGCCTACACGATCGTCAACCAGTGGCAGGGCGGCTTCCAGGCCGGCGTGAAGATCGTCAACACCGGGGCGAGCGCCGTCAACGGCTGGCACCTGGACTGGACCTACGCCAACGGCCAGAAAGTCACCCAGTCCTGGAACGGCAGCTACAACCAGAGCGGCGCGAACGTGAGCGTCGTCAACGTGAACTGGAACGCGTCCCTGCCGGCCAAGGGCGGCAGCGCCGAGTTTGGCTTCCTCGCCTCCCGGACCGGGACGGCCAACGACGTGCCCGCCCAGTTCAAGCTCAACGGCGCGACCTGCGTGAAGGTATGAGAAACGGGACCGGCCCGCGCTCGGGTGAGCGCGGGCCGGTCCAGGTCTGGCGAGGTCAGGCCTTGAGGTTTCGGGAGGCACTCACGCGCGCGCATGCGTGAGGGCCCGCGCCGTCCTTGCGGCCGCCGACGATCTCGTGCGGCCGCAAGGACGGCGACCGCGATTCGTCGCCCACCGCGGCGGGCGCCAGCGAGCGACGAAACCCATGCCGGTCGCGTCACGGTGACCGCCCGTCGACCCGGCGCCCCGGGCAAGACCTCGCCCCTCCGGAAAACCACCGAAGGACTGACCGCGACGGCGCGGTTCCTCGGTGACCCGTGCTGCGGCGTCGGCGGGTTCCGGTTTCGTCGTGGCCCCTTTCTCACGTATTCAGTTCCCACCCCCCGGACGTCCTCGCGGACGTCCCGGGCGGGGAAGACGTCCCGGCCGGGCGGGAGTGGAGCGAGACCGATGTGTGCCTGGCGCGCGTCGACGGCCGCTGGCACCTGTACGGGCCCGACGGCGACCTGCACGTTCCGGAGTTCGGTCTGTTCGGCGACGGCATCGCGGCCCGCGACCAGGCCGGGGCACAGGAAGCGGCGGCCGCCGTCGTCACCGCCCTGACCGGGCGAGCGGTGACCGGCTGGGACCGCGACGCCTGGAGCCGCTCCATCTACGGCGAGTCGACCTGGTACGTCTGCCTGGCCGACTGAGCGGCGCCTGGCACGCCGGGGATAACGCGCCTCATCCCAAGTTCACGTCCCGGGTTTCCTCGTCGGGTGCGACTTGGCAGCGGCGGGATGAGATCAATGTTCCAACCTCTGCTCAGGCTCATGGTGGTGCGTAAAGATGAGGCCCTCGCGTCGACTATGGCCAGGAGGTCTGATCGAATCATGGACAAGATGATCAGAAGCACGTTGTGGTCGCGAGTGAGCCTGATTCTCGCGGTGATGTGCGCGGTGATTGCGGTGTATCTACTGGTCCTGATGTATCAGAACTGGGGCGGCGGTGCGCTGGTCCTCTCCCTGCTGCTCCTGTCTCGGTGACCGGTCCCCCCGTGTACCGACCCTTGGCACTTGGTACGAGAGGCTGCGCGCCGCGCAGCGCGGCCCCGGGTTCCGCGACTTCCGCGACACCCCTACGCGCACCCGCGCGAACCGGGACGTTCCGGCCCGGCCGCGGGGTGGTGTCGGCGTCGGTCGGCGGGTGTCGGCCGGGGTCGTCCCCCGCCCGGTTTCGATCTCACACAATGCTAATTACGTGATCTTTCCCTGTTGCCTGACACTGAGAGGAATCGCGTGAGCTCAACGGTGGAGACCGTCGTCTCCGGAGACTCCGAGAACACCGTCATCCGTGCTGAGTTCCCCGTGAACTACGCGCAGTTCTACCTGTTCGACGGCAATACGTATCGAACCGTGCACCCGGAGCCGAAAGCACCTGGGGTGTCGAACGCGGGCATCCTGCGAACCGTACGGGGAGGAGCTCACCTCGTCACCGGCCTCTATCTCGGAAACGTCGACTTGACCGTGTCCCTGCACCACCACGAGCCTGAGCCGCTGCTGGAGGAATACGAGGACGTGGTCGAGGCCAGCTTCCAAGCCGACGTCGACCCGATCACGGTCATTGCCTGGGATTCCACAAAGTACATCGCCCTGCCGCAGCTGCCGTCCAAGGCCGGCTGGTATCGGCTGCGCTACCACGCCCGCAACATGGACCAGGCTTTCGACCTACGTTCCACAGAGATCATCGACGCGTTTCACCTCCAGATATGGGCCGCCCCTCCAGGTGACGCCGAGGTTCTCCAGGTGGTGTCGGACAGGGCCCGCCGCAAGCTGTCCCGCTGACCGGCCAGCCTTAGCGTCGGTCCGGGGCGCTCCAAGCCGTACGGCGCGGTCCTGGGTTCTGCGACTTCTGCGACCCCCTTACGCGCACCCGCGCGAACCGGGACGTTCTGGCCGGTCGTCGGGTCGTGTCGGCGCCGGTGGGCGGGTGTCGGCCCGCGTCGGTGCGCTGGGTTGCGATAAAATGCCTTATCGCAACCCAGAAACGGGCATTTCGCACGCACCGAAGGAGGCTTCCGGATGACCGAGCTGGCACGGCCGGAACCCGACCCCGCACCCCCGGCGACCCGGCGGCCCGCGCGGTGGCGGCCGGCATCGACCGGGAGCTGAGCGCGGCGGCCCGCGCCCGGGTCGCCGACGGCATGGCCGACAACACCAACCGCGCTTATGCCCGCGACTGGGAGACCTTCACCACCTGGTGCGCCACGACCGGCCGCTCGCCGCTGCCCGCCTCAGCCGAGACGCTCGCCGAGTACGTCACTCACCTGGCCATCACCCCGACCCGGCGCGGCACCCTCCCGGCGCCCTCGACGATCGAACGGGCCCTGGCGTGCGTGCAGTCCCGCCACAAGAAGGCCGGCCTGACCGTCAACGCCGAGGGCGGCCGCCTGGCCCTGCGCGCCTACCGCAAGGAACGGGCCAAGACCGGTACGCGCACCCGCAAGGCGCCGCCCGCCGAGCTCACCGTCCTGCGGGCGATGATCGACGGCTGCGACCCCGCCACCGTGACCGGCCTGCGCGACCGCGCCGCCTTGGTGCTCGGCTTCGCCCTGATGGGCCGTCGCTCCGAGCTGGCCGCTCTCGACCTGGAGGACCTGGCGCTGACCGCAGACGGCCTGGAGGTCACCATCCGCCAGTCCAAGACCGACCAGGACGCCCGCGGCGAGGTCGTCCCCCTGCCGTATGGCTCACACCCCGAGACCTGCCCGGTGCGCGTCGTGCAGGCCTGGGTTGCCGTCCTGGACGGCCAGGGCATCACCTCCGGGCCGCTGCTGCGCGGCGTCGACCGCCACAGCCGCATCACCACCGCCCGCCCCGGGGCGCGGGGAAGGCCTCCGAGCGGATGAGCGGGCACGGCCTGAACCTCATCGTGCGCCGCGCCGCGACCCAGGCCGGGCTCCCCAACGCGGAGACCTACACCGCGCACTCGCTGCGCGCCGGCGGGGCCACCACGGCCGCCAAGCACGGTTCCCCGGTCTCGGCGATCGCCCGTCACGGCCGCTGGTCGGAGAAGTCCCCGGTCGTGCACGTTCGGGTGCGCTCCTCAGGCATCGTGCACGCCGTCGTGATGACCCGCTGGCTGGGCGGGGAGCGGATGCCGGGCCCGGCGTGCATGGCCGGAGTCAGCGGCTGGGACCCGGGCGCGGCCCATCCGCACCGTGGTGCGGTCACCTGCCGCCCCGGTACCCAGCTTCCCCAAAGGCCTATTTTATCGCTTCAGCGGCTGGTTAACGCCAGCGGTAATGCAGGTCTACCTTGTCGTTGCTGGGGTTGTAGGTGCAGTAGTAAGACTGGTACTTATTTGAATAATTCACTGCCGTGCTTAGGCATATCCCACACTGGCTCGCGGAAAATGACCGCTCAAAGTAACTGTTGGGATAGGCCGAGGTCCGCAGACCGCATTGGTTTCCGAGGATGCCCACGGAACCCGAAGCCGATGCGGACGCCGGTGTCGCCGCGACGGCCGGCACCACGAGCGCCGATGCGCACAGGACCATCGCTGCGAGTTTTCTTGCCACTGCCATGAATTCTCCTTCGTAACAGTCCCGAGCAGGCGGCCTCCTCGCCTCAGCGGATATCCGCCTGTGCTCGGAGACGGGCTTTCCCCGACCGGATCGAGGGTCGCGATACCCCCCGCCCCTGGCCGGGATGGGCCGTGGTCACCACCACGGCCTGCTACAGATTGTTTTGGCTGCGGTCCTCGTCAAGCCAGGACCGCAACATTGCGGAACTTTCCTCTCAGAGTCTCGGGGACGGCGGGAGATATGTCCTTGTCGATCTGTGCCAGGTTGTTGAAATGCGTGCCATCGGTGGCCGGCAGGGCAGTCATGGAGTGACGCGGTAACAGGCGGGCCGCTCAGAAACGCCCATATGACCGACGTCTTAGCGGGTGCCTGCCGGACGGATCCTGAGCGTGAGGCGACCGTCGGAGTGAGCGATCGCCATGGACTTCGTCCGATACGGCACGTAGCCGGTCGACGACCCGCCACTCCCCTGGAAAAGCTCTCCGACGGGCTGGCAGGCCACCGCTCGAAGCGAGACCGGACTCGGGAGGGCAACCACTGCGGACAACGGCTAAAGAATGGCCAGAATGTTATTTCAGAAACCGAGCCGACTGGCCCAGTTGGCGCCGATAGTCGCGGGGGTTGAGTCCATATGCGGTGGAGAATGCATGAGAAAAGTTGGTGACGTCGGTGAAACCCCATCGGGTCGCGATGGCGTGGATCGGCCGGTCATGGAGGGTGGGGTCGGAAAGGTCACGCCGGCAGCGGTTCAGCCGCTGAGTGCGGATCCAGGCGGCCACGGTGGTGTCCTGGGTCTGGAAGAGCCGGTGCAGGGTGCGGATGGAGATGCCGTGAGCGGCGGCGATGGTGGCCGGAGACAGCTGCGGGTCGGCCAAGTGCTGCTGCATGAAGGCGTGGATGCGCAGCAGGAGGATGCGCTGGCGGCTGGCGGGCGGCACGACCGTGTCGGCTTCGAGGCGGTGGGCGAGCAGCGCGGTAAGCAGATCGGTCAGGACGGTCCCGAGACGTAAGCGATCGGCCATCCTGTACTGGTCGCTGCCGTTGACTAGACGGGTGAGGAATCCCGAGATCAGCGCGCCGATTCCCTCACGGCCTGATAGCGGCGTAGCGGTTAGCCGCTCCACTTTGTGCAAAGGCAGCGGTAGCAGCGTGGCGGGAAACACCACCATTACTCCGTAGGTGGTTTCCTTGCTGAAACCCGTTCGTATCTGATGGGGACGCGAGGTGTGGTAGAGCACCAGGTACGAAGGTTGTGACAGAACGCATCTGCGGTCCTGCGTTATCGCGGTCTCTCCACGCAGGTTGAATGCAATCTGGAACAGTTCGGGATCGGACTGGCGGATCATTCGAGATGTCCTGTACGCCTCGCAGGGAGAAGCCTCCACTGCGGAAACATGGACGGCACCCAGATCTATAGATTCGATACTTCCCCGGAAGCTTGCAGGATCATCGCAAGTGATCATCATAGGAGCCACCACCTGCTGGAACATGTGGTCATGCCAGGAATCGAACCGCTCGTCCACCGGTAGATCCTCTGTGTGAATCACTGTCCTCACTGGTCACTCCCTCACCACAAATCATTTGATGGCTGATATGCCCCAATTCTCACATATCATCTCAAAGTACTCGCTTTAATTGCAAACTATCTGAAAATGGTGAGCTTGGTGCTTGCGTTGTGAAGCTGGCCCGCCAACGGATCTGCGCTGAACGGCTCACATCCCCTCCCTCGTGCGGCCGACCCATCACCCGGTGCCCTCCACCGCTCTATGTCAACAGCCCGTTGACGCGCGCCTCCACCTCACCGCTCCACATCTCCCCGGATAAGTCACATTATCCGGGGAGTCTCGGTAGGATCTCCCCGGATAACCACCGGGCAGCGGCCAGGCTAACTCCGGAAAAACTCCCCGTATAAGAAGAGGGCAGGGGTGACCGTGAGCACCAACAGTAAGATCAACAACGGCGGCGATGGCAAGGCCAGCAAACAGGTCGGCGACCCGAACGGCGATAGGAGAACAATGGTGGTGATTCGGTCCGACCGAACCGACCTCTGAAATCCCAGGCGCAGGGTCATGTCGCGACTCGACAGCAGTTGGCACAGGGTGGTTTTGGCGATAGCGCGGGGAGACGGTGAAGGCTGCCACCGGTTCGATGGCAGCCTTCGCAGATGTCATGGAAGGAAAAGTGCGTCCACTCAAGGCGCACCGCATTTACTGAACGCTACGATTTAATAATAAACGTATTGGTCAATCTCTAGGCCGGCACCTGCTGCAGCAATCCATTCTATGACCTGAGTATTTAGTGATACACCTTTCTCCATAGGGTTATCGGTGTTGCGAAATTCTTGAACGACAACAAGGGAGATTTCCCAGTTGCTTTCCGATTTTAATTTCCGAAAAGTGTAGGCGGTTGGAAGCCCCCACGAAACAAGCTCCTCAAATGCCTCTTCCGGTCTTTCGAAGCCAGATTTCGGCCCAACGCTTGCGCTCCACGAACTAAACTTGTAAAGCTTCCCTGTTTTGATTGATCTGTCTCCAGCTCGAACCGCATGGTCAGCAACCATCCCTGTGGCGGCCGATACCTGAGCTGGATCACCGTCATCACTAACGAGACGCAGGGATATCTTGAACATGCTAAATTATTCCCATTTGTAGCCAGTCTTGATTTTTGCCTTGCCGTCCTTGCTGATTAGCCAGTAGTAGCCGTCCGATCCTCGATATACATCAAAGCGGGCTATTTTCGCACCTCGACCTAGTTCGTCTTGCTTTAGCTCGTGGGGATCTATGCCATATTTCTCTTCGAGCTCCTTTTCGAGGCGCTTCTCTCTTATCTTATTGAAGGAAACGGCCTCTTCTGCCGCTTCCTCTGCAGCATCCCCACAATCAGGATTTTGTTGTGTGTTTGAATTGTGGACAAGGACGTTTTTGTTTCCTGCAACCACATGATAGGTGTGGAAGCTGTCGACAGTCAGGTTGTGTACACGCTGATGTCCGGTAGTCCACTTCGCGATCCCCACGACTTGGAGTCGGTCGCCGGCACTGGTCTGCAGCCATGTCCCGGTTTGAAGCTTGGTGGCTTTGACCCAGTTTCGCTGATTGCTGACCCAGAAGGGGTGCTGATCGGTAGCGATGACGACGCCAGTGGCGGTGCCCTTGTCACCGTCGGTGTCGACGGTGATCTGGACGAGGTTCTTGGCGCCCTGGCTGGTGATGAGCGCAATGACGGGTTTCGCCGTCGTGATGCCCGTCTTGGGGTCGGTGGCGATAACCTTGTCGCCGACCTTGATCTGTTCGATGGGTTTCTCGGTGCCGTCGGCCATCGCCACCTTGGTGCCGGGGACGAAGCTGCTTGGTCGTTTACAGGCCGCGTAGGCCTTTTGTGCAGTCTCCCTGGCCTTTTCAGCGATCTTCAGTTTGTCCTTGGACGTGACCCAACTTTTGAAGGCGTTGATGGCGTCGCCCGCGTGTTTCCAGACCTTCTTCCCGATCTCATAGGCCTTCTTCCACTTCCATGGCACCGCATACTTCGTGGCGAGTTTCCCGGCGAGGCCGCCAGCGAGTGAGCCGAGAATGTTGAGCGCCGTTTCCCCGCACGCGCCGAGGTTGCCACTAGTGAAACACTTGATGCCGGCAGTGATGCCGAGCTCGTCCGCGGCGATCTTAGCCAGGGCCAGCACCGCCTCGAGCATCAGCTTGAACTGCCGGTCGACTTCGGCCTTCGCGGCGGCGGCGTTGGCCTCGGCCACCTGCTTCCGCTGGAGCTTGCAGGCCCGGCTGCTGGGCTTGGCGCAGGGATCCGCATTTCCCTCCGGCAGGGGCGCGGGGCGCAACCCCGTCGGGTCGGACGCTCCGATCGGGTTGTTGCCGCCGTAGCTGTAAGGGTTGAGCCACTGAGGTTTGTCGAGGCTGAGCAGTGGGTCGGTGGAGACGAACTTGGCGATGGACGGGTCGTAGTAGCGGGCGGAGAGGTAGTTCAGGCCGGTGGAGTCGTCTTCGATCTTGCCGAGGAAACCGCGGTCGGTGAAGGGCAGGTCATCGGAGCCGCGGCGCTTGCCGTAGGGCAGGTAGCGTTCGCGGGCGACCTGGCCGGTGGCGTCGTCGACGGCCAGCTGGGTGGAGCCGTGCAGGCCCGAGGCCAGCCATTTGATGCCGGCGCCGGTGCGCAGGGCGACAGTGGAGCCGTCGGGGCCGGTGTAGTAGCGGGTGGCCTTTACCGTTCCGGCGGACAGCTCCAGCTCCATCGCGCCCAGGTAGAGGGTGGCGGTGCCGTCGGGTTCGCGGCGGATCAGCCGCTCGCCGTCGGCGTCGTAGACCATCGAGGTCTCCGCGCCGTCGATGACGGCCTTGTCCAGTTGGCCGAGCGGGTTCCAGGTGAAGGTGCCCTGTTTGCCGCCGACGGTGCGGGCCGTCAGCTGCCCGGCGTTGTCGTAGCCGTAGGTGTCGGTGCCGACGGTGCCGCCGGCGCGAGCGATGGAGGTGACCGCGTTGGGCCGTACCGCCGAGGCGCCCGGGGCGGGGTAGGTGTAGGTGGCGGTGGTCGCGCCGTCGGTCAGGCTGGTGAGGTTGCCGACTCCGTCGTAGGCGTAGCTCTGGTTGTAGGGGTCGACGCCGCCGGTGGCGGGGCCGGTGGCGCAGGAGGAGGCGGTGGTGGTGAACGCCGTGCTCAGCCGGGACAGGCCGTCGTAGGTGAAGCATTCGGACTGACCCGGTGTGGTGCCGGGGATGGCGGAGGCGGCGTCCAGGATCCGGGTGATCTCACCGGCGGCGTTGTAGGTGACCTGGTCGTCCTGGGCGATCTGCGGGGTGGCGGTGTCGGCCTTGGCGGTGGTGGTCAGCCGCGACAGCCACCCGGTCGAGGTGTCCCAGGTGAAGGTCCGCTTCACCTGCGCGTTGGCACCGTAGTGGCGCTCCGACAGCCGGGCTGTTTCCGAGTAGAGGGTGTCCTTGACGTAGGTGGTGGAGCCACCGTGGTTCGAGGTCAGCGCCTTGGGCAGGCCCAGATCGGTGTAGGACAGGGCGAGCGTTTCGGCGGAAAGACCACCGGCGGCGGGCATGCCCTGTTCGATGGGGTTGCCAGCCCGGTCGTAGGCGGCGGTGAAGGCGTAATCGCCGGCCAGGAGCCCTTCGGAGCCGGGGATGGTGAGCTTGGTGCCGGTCGGTCGATAGGAGTCGTCGTAGCCGGTGACGGTGTCGGTGTATGCGTTGGTGCCGACGTAGCGGGTGGCTGACGTCAGTTGTCCCTTGGCGAGGGTGTCGTAGACCCACTGGGCGACCTTGGTGCCGGTCCCGGCCTCACCCACCCACTGGGTGGTGCGGCGGCCGAGGTCGTCGTAGCTGTAGGAGAGCTTCGTGCCGTTGCCGTTGATGCCCCAGAGGATCCGGCCCATGGCGTCGTAGCCGGTGGTGCCGTTGCCCGCGTCAGGGTCGGTGGAGGCGGTGCGCCGTCCCAGCCAGTCGTAGGTGAAGGTGCGGACGTTGCCGTTGGCGTCGGTGACCTTCGCCAACTGGCCCGCCACGTTGTAGCCGTAGAGGGTGTCGTGGTGGACGGTCGCGTCCTTCCACTCCTCGGTCTTCACCGTTCGCCCGGCGGCGTCCGAGACGGTGGCGGTCTTACCGCCGACCGGCGGGGTGACCTCGATGCGGTCGGCGCCCGGATAGGCGGTGGTGGTGCGGCGCAGTTCGGTGGCCAGGCTGCGCTCGATCACCGCGGTGGGTCGCTGCAGGGTGTCGTACAGCGTCTCGGTCCACTGTGGCAGGGTCGTGAGCACCGGGTTGAGCAGGCCACTGCCCGGCGCGGCGGTGTTGTAGGCCGGCTGGGTGACGGCTCTGGTCAGGCCGCGGGCGTCGTAGGTGGTGGCCACCACGATCCGCCCGCCCGCCGGGGAGGTCGATTGGACCTCGCGGGTACGGCCCAGACCGTCGTCGTAGGAGTAGGTGGTGAGGTATTTGGCGTTCGTCCCGGTGCCGGACAGCAGCTTGCGCATCGTGGTCTTGGCCGGTGCGGTGGCCGAGACGGCGTAGGCGACGGTCGCGGTCGGGGTGGCGCCGCTGCGCGGCTCGCCCGGACCCCACAACGTGGTGGTACGGCCCAATGCGTCGTAGTCGATTTCCAGCCGTCTGCTGTTGGCGTCGACCAGCGAGGACGGCAACCCGCTCAGGTGTGAGGATTTGGTGGTGACGGTGTGGCCGAGTGGGTTGGTGACGGTGGCACCGGCACTGGGCCAGCCCACCGCTGGGCTGTAGGAGGTGGTGGTCGTCTTGTCCAGCGCGTCGGTGGAGGTCAGCGGGCGGCCGTAGTCGTCGAAGGTCGCCTTCGTCGTGGAGATGCTGGTGGCACTGGCATAAGTGCGGGTCTCGGTGACGTTGCCGTCGCTGGGGGCATTCGTCGCCGGGTCGGTTCCGCCGTCGTACAGGCTGATGCTCTTGGCGAGAACCGTCCCGGCGGCGCAGTCGTCGCCGGAGCGCCGCTCGACGGTCGAGGGCAGGTTGGTGAACCACTGCCCGGAGGCGACGTTGCGGGCGTACGTCGTGGTGGAGCAGGTGTTGTCAGTCGTGATGGCGGTGTCGCCGTAGTCGTTGACCTTGTTGGGCAGGCCGTCGGCGTTGTAGGCGGTGCGTGACTCGGTCCACCGCCAGGTGCCGCCGGTCACCTGTTCGCGGCCGCGTTCCTTGGTGCGCAGCACGAACGCCGGATCCTGCACTCCTGGGCCGCTGCCGGTGGACTGGACGGTGTACTCATACCTCGTCGACTCGACCTCGGCGAAGGTGCGGGGGCTCAACGAGGTGAGCTTCCAGCTTTGTTCCTGCAGGACCTGGCCTTGCAGGGCTTTGACGTCGGTGACCGTGGTGCCCTCGAAGGTGGTGACGGAGGTGCCCATGCCGCGCAGGAAGGTGTCGGAGGTGACGGTGAAGTCCGCCGCGTCCGAACCTGATCCCCGGGTGGTGCGCACGGTCGCGTACCCGCGCCAGTCGGTCGATGGCGGCACCAGCCCCGGCTGGGCGTACTCCACCGGCGAGGCCCAGCCCGGCCCGCCCAGGTACTCATAGCTGTTGACCATGTCAGGGGAGGCGGCGACGGTGTCTTTTTCGGTAACCTTGGTGACCAGCTGTTTGTAGTACAGCGTCCAGGCCTCGTTGCCCCCCTCACTCATGTCGATCTTGTAGCAGTCGCCGGTGTGGTCGGCGTGGTAGTTGGTGCCGTCACGGCCCTTGCCACCTGAGCACGGGTCGGCCTGGCCGTAGGCGACCTCGATCCGCCCGCCCATCCCGTTGGCGATCGCGCCGATCCTCGGCACCATCCGCCATGACAACAGGTCCGTCCAGTCGGAAATGTCGTCATAGACCATCTTCCCGGCCAGCATGGTCGCGTCGAAGTCCGTGGGGGGCAGCGTGATGCTCCCGCCGGCCAGGCCGGTCTGCTGGATCGTATCCAGCCACAACACCGGGTCATACGGCGCGCCGAAGTCGGTACGGGTGTACACCCACGTGTAGGTCAGGTTCAGCCGGGTCACCGGATCCCACGCGCTGGTGGCCGGATTCAGCGACTCGGTCAGTAGCGAATCCAGTTTGCGGGTGGAGTAAAAGGCGATCGCGCCGTTGGCACACCCCACCTGGGCGTCACACCTGAGGTCGGTCGGCGCATCGGTCGAGCCGCGATCAGAGGTCGTGAAACTCGTCCGGGTAGTCGGCACGCTACCGGCCACCTGGGTGTTGTGGCCCCACTCGGCCTTGGCCAAAAAGCCGCCCCGGTCGTAGGGCAGCACCCGGTAGCTCTCGTGGAAACAGCTGGGCAGGCAGAACCAGTTGGTCTCGCGGTTGTAGGTGTAGTCGACGACGTTCTCGTTGGCGTCTATCGACTGGTCGAGGTTCCAGCGCCACACCCCGGTACAGGTCGGCGGGATCGCATCGGCGATGTACCGGTCGTAACACGGTTCACCGGACTCGTTGCCGACGTAGGGCACCTGCCACTGAGCATCTTTTCGGTAACCGAACCGCGACACCTGCCCCTCGGCCGAGGTCACCTTCCAATACGCCTGGCTGTCGGCGCCGCCGGACAACTGCTCGATCTTCCAGCCGAAGTCCGGCACCGTCTTCCACAGCCCCGAGATCCGATCCTTAACGATCTGCGCCGAACGGCCTCCGACGTTGAGCACCAGCTCCGACTGCGACATGTCGTTGGTCGAGGCGTCACTATCGTTGGCGTCGGGCGATTCCCAGCACAACGCCTTACCGAACGTGCCGATCTCCTCGGCCGTCCAGATCAGGTCGGCCTGCTCGTTGTAGAAGTTGTCCACCACGCACCGGCGGTACTTACGCTCGATGAAACCCGTGTTGAGCTCCCAGCCCGCCCCCACCGCGCTGGACTGGTTGTTGGTCCAGTTCCCCTGACCATCGACGGAGGAGGCGTCATAGCCCAGCGACAGGTCAGGGCCATTGCCGATCGGCGACGGCGCCTCAGGCAGCGGGTAGTCATAGCTGAAGCCGCCGCCGGAAGTGCCGGCCTGCCAGGTACCCGAGGGTTTGAGGTCGGTGGCGCCGAAGTTGCCGTCCGGGCCGGTCAGCCCGGCGGCCATCAGATACACCGCCCCCTCGGCGAGCTGCTTGGCCGCGGCCGCCTCGGCGGCGGCTTTCGCTGTCGCCTTCGCGTCATTCTTCGCCGGTGCGGGAATCTTGGCCGGTGTGCCCTGACCGATCTCGACCTCGGCGATCAGCGCACCGGATTTGAGGTCGTTGGAGGTCTTCACCACCTGCGGTTGGATCACACACCCGCGTGGGCGCGGTGTCTGGACGGCACAGGCAGGCAGTCGCAGGATCTGCAGGCGGCCGGCGAAGTTGCCGCCGAACCCGTCACGGAAGCTCGCGTAGGAGAACTCCGCCCGCACCTTCCCGGGTTGATCCCCGCCGTCGGCCCGCTCGAACCGGGCCGCCACTCCCACTCCGCCCAGCGTGCGTACCGCCTCGGCAGGCAGCGTCTGCACCTTCACCGTGCCGACATCGGCACCGGAGCCCACCGCCCCCACTCGGACCGGCAGCTCACCGGCCCGCACCAACGTGGACTTCACCTCCACCTCGGCGCTGCCCGCCTTGGGCCATACCGGAGGCTTCGGCGTCACCACTGGCGCGCTGTCCTCCGCACCCTTGTCGGCCTTGGGTTTCGGCACGGCGCGCCCGTCCACCGAAGGCTCGGGATCAGGGGTGGGAACGGCCGCGGCCGCTGGTTGAACGAGGCGTTCGGGAACTCCCACCCCGGAGATCAAAACCGCCATCACCACCCCGATCACCAGGGCAATAAGACGAAATCGCGCGCGCCGAACCCGCATCCCGAACCCTTCCGCAGGCACGCTGACGCAGACCCCGAACAAGGGGCCGTCACACGTCAGCGAGCAGATAAAGAGCAAATAAGAGGACGATCACCGTGGATGTTGATCGAGATGACAAGAGCGGTCAACCCGCGGGAAAGTGTCTTACCAGTTACGCGGGGCGATGATCCGCCGTGCTGCCACAACATCGAGAGCTTGTTGACCCTGGTCAAGATCACATCTACAGGCGCGTTCCAGTCAGGGCGACACTTCGTAAATCAAGGAATGTGACTTGCCTCACACCAAGGCCCGAAAACGCAATTTCATGAGGGTGCTGACCGGAAACTATGGGCACTTGTGGGTGTTTCCATCTTTCTCGTGAATATCTATGCATGCGGCATGAAATGCCAATGACCGCTCGACGCGACCAATGACAGATCCTGAACCCAAGTAGCAGGTCAGGTGTATGCGGTCACCGTCGTGTGCTGGGTGGTCAGCACGGTCAGCTCGGCCAAGACCGGGGCGAGCTCAGCGCGTAGGGGGGCGAGGTGGGGGGCGGTGATCTCGTGCAGGATTACGCGGAGCCGGGCGGCGATGAAGCGCATCCGGGTGATGTCGGCGGCGGGGATCGGCTGGGTGGGGTCGGTGGCTGCCGCTGAGAGGGTGGCGAGGCTTTCGGCGAGTTCGGCCAGGCCGTCGGCGAAGTCCTCATCGCCTTGCGCGGCGACGCGCTCGGCGTATGTTGGCAGGTGGTGGGCGGCGGTGAGCAGGTGTTTGCCGTGTTCGGCCAGCCGGGCGCTCCCCCTCGATGCCCAACGGCGCAAAGAGATCGAGGACGGCTTGCAAGCTGCCCTCCAGGTCGCCATGGGCGTCGGGGAGAATGCGGATCGTGCAGTTACCGGAGACCTCCACGACCTCCGTAACCCACGTGATGCCCTCGGCGTCGGTGTCGATGCGAACCACATCGCCACAGGCGACTCCGCGCACGAAGAAGGGGATGTTATCCAGCCTCGCCCGATCTGGACCGAGGGGAATCGCCCACAGACGCTCAGAGCCGACCGGAGGCCAGCCGTCATCTGGTGAAAGCTCGAACACCACCCGCACGTGCGGGGCCGCAGCGCTGTGCATCACGACAGCAGAATGCCCTAAACCCAGACACCGCACCGCACGGGTGAGCAGATCGCACAGCCACCCGGCATATCGATCATCACCATGCCGTCGCGGCGATCAGCAGGCCGGTGATGACCGTTTCGTCGAAGAGCCTCGGAGCGGGAGGCTCTGGCCAGGCAAGGAAGGCGGGGTGGCCAGGAGGCGGCCGCAGGGGTTCGCTGCCGAGCCGATCGGCCAGGTCGCCAGGCAAAGTCTGCCTGTGGCGATCGGTTACGAGGTCAATGGTGGTGGTGTTGGGTGTTTCTCGGCGGCGAAGTGATTATCCGGTCGGACCCTTCGAGGTGGTTATGCGGCGTCGCATCATGATCGTCGACGGTGGGGTGAATGCGGGCTTATGGCATGATCATCTTCCATGAGGTGGACAGTGACGATGGCCGGTGTGGTGGGACTGGCGGCCCTACCGGCTCCTGCCCAGGCTGGGGCGGCCGTCGATGTGGTCGCGGCGGTGCAGCGGCTGCAGGCCCAGAGCCAGGTGTTGAAGGTCGTGCAGCACACCGCGGCTGACTGGCCGTATGATCCTCGCTTTGGTGAGATGCCGCGCGGCGCGTGCCGGGGGGACAACGGCGACCCCCACCTGAGGGGGGTGGCGCGGCTGGGCCGGGGCGGGGTGGTCGCCGCCGATGTGACGCGCTCGATGCTGCTCGGCAAGTGTCACCTGCAGTTCCTGCGGGATGACGCCGCGGGTGGTGACCGGCGGTCGGCCGACCTCGCCAAGGTCGGCTCGGCAGCCCACAAGGTACGCAGCGTCGGCGGTGTGCTGTATGGCTCGGGGCCGGCCTACGGCGGGAAGTCATGGGCGCGGCTCGGCAGCGCCCCCGGTGGCGCGGCCCTGTACGGCGACCAGATCATCGATGTCTTCGACCTCGGCACGCTCAAAGCCTTAATCGCCTCGGCCTCCAGCAGCAAGTCGGGTCCGACCGTCCCTGACGCCGACAACCGGGCCGTCAAGACCTGGAGCTATCGCGGCACGACCACCTTCGGGCAGCTGTTCAAGGCATCGAAGCCGTTCAAGCAGATGCTCGGCGGGCGGCTGAACCCCAAGTACAGCCGCATCACCCTGCACTGGGGAATCTCGACCGACCTGTCTGGCAGGCCCGTCGTCGTGCAGGCGATCTGGCGACCGGGCGAGGGGTATCCGATGCAGGCGGTGGCCGTGGCCACCCGGTTCAGCTGGAACACCAGGACCGCCGCCATCACGGCTCCGCGTGCCGATAGGACAGCGCGGGACCCCTACGGGGACGACGTCATCGACCTCTTCCGACCCTGACCGGCGATCCCCTTCAGGATTGATCGAGATCTGAACGGTCAGGCAGCGCGAGGACAACAATGGGAGCAACGGGACCGTCATTGGCAGTGCGGATTGTTCGAGCAGGTCTGGGCGGTGCACGACCAACAGCGTTGAGTCGGCTTTTGGCCCGAACACGGCGGGATAGTCCGGCGCGACAACACGATCTTTAATGTTTCCGCAGGTCGCGGCGACTATCTGTACCATGATCCATTTCACCGCCACTGGCTGTCCCCGCGTTCTTTGATCCCGAGTTACTGAGGTTGAACTCGTGGTGTCATAGATCCTGACGTGCCTTGATTTGCGGGTACACCGGCATCATGAGGTACGCGCAAGGCGGAGGATTGTCCTCCGAGCGAAGAGCGTTCCGCGAACGACTGCGATTGCAGGCGTCTGAGAGGTTCGCCCGCAACGAATCCAGCACGGCCATCGCCCGGGACCTGCGAATCACCGTCCGGTCCGTTCAGCGATGGCGCAGGAACTGGCAGGCCGGCGGGACCGGTGCGCTGCGCTCGCACGGGCCGGCCTCCCTCCCCCGGCTCGGCGAGCGGCAACTCGCCGAACTGGAGCAGGAACTGGCCAAGGGGCCGACCGCGCACGGCTGGCCCGACCAGCGCTGGACCCTGGCACGCATCACGGCCGTGCTCGGGCGGCGTTTCCATCTGACCTACACCCTCCAAGGCGTGCGCAACCTACTGATCCGCAACGGCTACTCCTGCCAGGTGCCGGCCCGGCGTGCGATCGAGCGCGATGCGGCGGCGGTGACCGGCTGGGTGAAGGAGACCTGGCCAAACGCGGAAGATACGCGGCGCCGCTCGGCGCCTGGATCGTCTTCGAAGACGAGACCGGCCTGTCGATGACGCCGTCCATCATGCGCACCTGGGCACGGCGCGGCCATACCCCGGTCATCACCGTACGAGGCCGCTCCCGGCGCCGGATCTCGATCGCGGCCCTGGCCTGCTACAAACCCGGCCACCGCTCCCGGCTGATCTACCGGCCCCGCCCAGAGACCCGGCCCGACGGCCGTAAATCCTTCGCCTGGAGTGACTACCGGGACCTGCTGATCGCCGCACACCGCCAACTCGGCGGCCCGATCGTGCTCATCTGGGACAACCTCGGGCACCCACCTGACCGCGGGGATGCGCGCTTTCACCGCCACCCAGGACTGGCTGACCGTCGTTCAGTTGCCCAGCTATACCCCCGATCTGAACCCGGTCGAGGGCATCTGGTCACTGCTGCGGCGCGGGTTCCTGTCCAACATCGCCTTCACCAGCCCAGAACACCTGATCCGCACCATCCGACAAGGACTGCGCACCATCCAATATCGCAGCGACCTCATTGATGGCTGCCTCGCGGGAACCGGCCTGGCCCTCACACCGGCATAGCCACTCACGACGTCACGAGTTCAACCTCAGTAACTTGCGCCGCAAATCCCAGTGGATTCGGCCCCAGTGAAGGTCTGCGCGAAGGAACCCTGCCGCCGTCGCGGAGCCGGGTGGCGCCGGGCCGGTAAGTCCGACTTTTCACACAACTTGTGTCCCGTCCGGGTGAACCTTGCGAGTTCTGGACTTACCTTGCGAGGGATCTTGCAACGTTCGGATTAAGGCTGCGACCCGGCGACTGCTGAACAGTCCGATGCGGTCGGTGCTGAGCGATATGCGGTGGCTGCCCGGCAGAGTCTCGGAGCCGACATCGTTCTGATCTACGCCTACGCATGGGGCTGGGAGGAGTTACACCGGATCGAAGCCGAGATGGCTGACGAGGCCGACCCACAAGCCGTGACCTCCATGGACGATCCCAGGCCGCCGGATTTCGTTCGAGGTCACTCAATGTCCCGAAGCCTCGAGGTCGTGGGCACGGTGCAAGCCCAGTCTCCGGTTCAGGTGCCCGATCAGCCGGGTGACTGTGGTGCGGGGCAGCACGCGGGGGACCCACGTCGCCGCCCTGTTGGTCGCACGCCCCGGGTAGGAGTTGACGGCGCCCTTGGCGAAGGCGTCGAGGGTCTTGATCGCGACGCCTTCCGGCGCGTCGGTGAAGGCCGGGTTCATGGTGGCGGAGGTGTGGTCGAAGAACCCCGTGTCGGTGGCTCCGGGGTGCGCTCCCATGACACGAACTCCCGTGCCGCGAAGTTCCTCGGCGAGCGACTCGGTGAACGACAGCACGAACGCCTTCGTCGCCGCGTAGCTGGCCTGGTACGGCATTGACTGGAAGGCGGCTGTGGAGGCCACGTTGATGATTCCGCCGTGCCCCCTCTCGGCCATGCGGCCGCCGAGCACGTGGGTCAGGCTCATCAGGGCGGTGATGTTCAGCTCGACCGAACCGACGTTGCGCCGCAGCGAAGTGCTCAGGAAAGGGCCGACGGCGCCCGCGCCCGCGTTGTTGACCAGCAGATCGACGGTACGGCCCTGCCGGTCCAGTTCCGCGATCAGAGCCGTCACCCCGCCGGGGTCGGCGAGATCGGCCGTCACGGGGTTCACCTCGACCTGGTGCGCCGTGCGGATCTCGTCGGCGACCCGGCGCAGCGCGTCGCCGGAGCGGGCCACGAGCACGAGATGAGCCCCTCGACGTGCGAGTTCGTGCGCGTAGGCCTCGCCGAGTCCCTTTGACGCGCCGGTGACGAGTGCGGTGACACCGCGGTATCTGTACATGATCGTCCAACCCCATTTACTTCGAGTCTCAAAACAAAAATAGGCTAACAGCTTCGAGTCTCGAAACAAACTGCTATCGTCAAGGCATGACGAACCAGGCGCTGGAGCAGGTGGTGCGGGCCAGTCATGAGGTCTTCATGCTGACCAGTGACCGCATCGCCAAGGCACTCGAGGAGCTCCGGCTCACACATGCGACGGCGCAGGCCCTGTGGGCGATCGATCCCGGGGAGCCCGCGCCGTCGATGAGGGTGCTGGCGGGCCGGCTGTTCTGCAACGCGCCCAACCTCAGTTTCATCGTCAACCAGCTGGCCGATCGCGGGTACGTCGAGCGTGCCGTGGACCCCGGCGACCGGCGTTCCCGGGTCGTCGTGCTGACCGAGCAGGGCCGACGGGTACGCGAGCGAGTCATCGGCGTGACGCTTGCCGAAACCCCGTTCGCCGACTGCGAGCCGGAAGATCTGAGCCGCCTCGCCGAAATCTTCCAGCGGGTCCTGAGCCGCACCGGCCAGTAAGGCCGGCGTTGTCGGGACAGCCCTCGTGGTCGGGCTTGTGTTCGGGCTCGCAGCCGGGCTCACGCTCGGAAATCACCATGCTTGGCCGGCCTACACGATCGCCGTCCGGCGATTAGCCAAAAAGGAGCACCTGCTCCGCAAGCTGATGGCCTTCCTCGACGACGCCCACCGCCTCGGCCCGCTCCGCATCATCGGCCCATCCACCAGTTTCGCCACGCCGAACTCCAAGACCGCATCGCCGCTCTATCCCCACCGAGCGGCAAGCCCACAACACCAAGATCCCAACTGAATCCGAACAGCCCCGCCTCGCATCGTCCGGATCAATCTGACGCCTTCCAGTTCGGCGACTTTGCTCTCGCCGCCTCGCGCCGGAACGGACAACTTGCTCCGGGATGATCATGAGCAAAGTGCGGCGCCGCGGTCGGTCTCGGCGTGATCGACCGCCTCGAGGACGCCGGGTGGGTCAGCGGCCGGTGGGAGGACAATCCTCAGCCCAACAAGCCGCGCCGCAAGCTGTACGTGCTCACCCCCACCGGGGTGGTGGAAGCACGCGCGCTGCTGGCCCAGCGGCGCCCTGCTCCCGTACAGGCTCAACCGGGCCGGCTCAGGCTCGGCACGGCCTTCGCCCGCTGGCTCGGCCTCGGCACCCGGAGCACCCCGAGGAGCAGCTGGTGAGCACCTCGGACATCATCATCGGCGTCGGACTGGGGCTGGCCGTGAACGAAATGAGTGACGTCTGTCCCTGGCTCGCCGTCAGGCTCGCGGCCCTGGCCGCCCGACTGCGGTACGGCGACACCCCGCGCGCCGCCGAGCGCGGCGAAGTCGTCGCCGCCTACATCAACGACCGGCCGGGCAAGCTGCTCAAGCTGCTGACCGCCCTGGGGTTCGTGACCGTCGGGGCGGTCGTCGGCCTGCGTAGGCACAAAAGGTCCCTCGGCCTCGATGTGCGCTGGCGCGCGAGCGAGGGACTGATGGCCACCGCCCTGGGAGGGATGATCTGGGGGCAGACCCCCTGCTGTGGCCGGATCAGACGATCTGGTCCATGATCGGCGGCGTCATCGTCATGTCCAGCGGGCTCGTCCAGATCGTTGCCGCCTACGCCAACCGGCCCTGGTACACGACAGCCAGGGCAGCAGTGCTGATGGCCTGCTCGGTGGGCTTCGCGCTGGGCGCGGTGGCCAGGGTTCTCACCGTCGACGTCTTCCCCATCGCCATCATCGATGTCGCGATCACGGCCTCTCTGTCCATCGGGGCACTGGCGGCCTTCGCCATCGGCCTGACGAAGATCTTCAGGCCCGCAGACATCCCGAGCATCGCGCAGATCCTCGCCTCCGAGGCCGCGCGCCGAGCCGAGCGGGACGATCCGCGATAGGTCACGCTGGCGCAGGCCGGTGCGGTGCCGGTTTCCGGTGCTCACCCGGGCTGCGCCGCACCGGCGTGACCGACGGTGCCGAAGTCCAGGTGCCGGTTCATGTCGAGCTCGAAGCGACCGTACAGGTTCAGGTGAGTCCAAAACAGTGCCGACAGGCGCGCCGGTCGGCCGGGGTGAGCCGGTCGGCCAAGGCCGGATGGCCCGCGAGGAGGATGAGTGCAGGAATTAGCGGTAGCTAGCTGATCTTCGTTTCGGTTCGGTGACGAGGCGGGTTTGCCCGGATGAGGGGTCGTACGTTCCGGGGTCATGCCCTTCGAATTTCTCTCTGATGAGCAGGTCGCCCTGTACGGGCGGTTCCGGCAGGAGCCGTCGGCGGCGGAGCTGGAGCAGTTCTTCCGGTTGGACCGGGTCGCGCTGGAGCAGGCGGACAAGCGGCGGCGCCCGGCGACGAAGCTGGGCTGGGCGGTGCAGTAGGGCACGGTGCGGATGCTGGGGGTGTTCCTGGCCGAGGACCCCACGGCGGTGCCGGCCAGGGTGGCGGCGTTCGTCGCTGAGCAGCTCGGTGTGGCTCCGGAGGAGTTCGCCGAGTACGGACAACGGTGTACCAACACGCGTGGGAGATCCGCGAGTTGCTGGGCTACCGCGACTTCGCCGAAGGAGAGGACGAACCGCGTCGCTTTGTGGCGGCGCGGGTGTGGTCGACGACCGAGGGCCCGCGGGCGCTGTTCCACCGGGCGGTGGTGTACCTGGTCAAGGAGCGGGTGCTGCTGCCGGGTATCACGGTGCTGACACGGCTGGTGGGCGAGGTGCGCCGGGAGGAGAACGCCCGCCTGTACGGGCTGCTGGCCGAGCGGACACCGGCCGAGACCGCCGTGGCGCTGCGGGGCCTGCTGGCGGTGCCGGAGGATCGGCGGGTGTCGGAGCTGGAGCGGCTGCGGACGTCGCCGGTGAAGGCGTCGGGCCGGGTGCTGGTGCGGGAGCTGGACCGGGTCTCAGAGATCGGCGGGCTGGGTGCCGGGCGGGTGGAGGTGGAGCCGGTGCCGGCGGTGAAGCTGGCGTCGCTGGCCCGGTACGGGATGGCGTCCAAGACCCCGACGCTGCGGGACCTGGAAGAGCGGCGGCAGACGGCGACGCTGCTGGCCACGGTCCGGCATCTGGAGGCCGCGTCGATCGATGACGCCTTGGACGTGCTGGGCCTGCTGGTCACCTCGAACCTGCTGGCGCGGGCCGAGCGGGCGGGCAAGGCTGAGCAGCTGCGGACGCTGCCCAAACTGCGCAGTGCCGCACGCCACGTCGCCTCGGCGATGGAGATCCTGATGAGCGCGCCGCAGGCGACCGAGGACCGCCTGGTCTCGTTGGCGGAGGTGTGGAACGAGATCGAGCGGGTGGTGCCGCGCGAGAAGTTGACGGCGGCGGTCGAGGTGATCGCGGCGTTCGTGCCCGAGACCGACGATGACGCCGCGGCGGCGTGGCGGGCCGAGCTGGTCAAGCGGTACCGGACGGTGCAGCAGTTCATCGAGCTGCTGCTGAAGGTGACCGAGTTCCGTGCGGTGGAGGCCGGGCAGCCGGTGCTGACGATGGTGGCCGCGGCCGCCGCGATGGCCAAGTCGCGCCGCCGCTACGATCGCGCCGATGTCGCCGCGCACGAGGAGCTGATCACCGGGTCGCGGCGGCCGCTGGTGTTCGCCAATCCCGACCTGCCCGCAGGGCAGGTCGACAAGGCCGCGTTCACGTTGTGCGCGGTGATGCACCTGCACACCGCGCTGCGCCGCCGGTACGTGTTCGCCGCCGGCGCCGACCGGTGGAGCGACCCGCGCGCCCGGCTGCTGGAAGGCACGGGCTGGGACGCGGCGCGGCCGCGGCTGCCGGCGGCGCTGGAGCCGGAGGAGGAACCGGCCGGGCACCTGGCCGAACTCACCTCGTTGCCATCCACACCCTTGACGGCGGCCCGCGGCCGGAGACTGTGGTGACGGACACGGGCTCGTACTCCGACATCGTGTTCGGGCTGTTCGCGATCTGCGGCTACCGGTTCTCCCCGCGCATCGCTGACCTGGGCGACACCCGCCTGTGGCGCACCAAAACCCGCGCCACCTACGGGCCCCTCGACGCCATGTCCCGGCACACCATCCGCCTGGACAAGGTCCGCGGCCACTGGGCCGACATGCTCCGCGTCGCTGGATCGTTGACGACGGGGTGCGGGCCTACGACCTGATCCGGATGCTCCAGGCAGGCGGACGCCCCACGGGCCTGGGCGAGGCGTTTGCACACTACGGGCGGATCTTCAAGACCCTGCACCTGCTCCAGTTCATCAGCGACGACGCCTACCGGCGGATGATCGGCACCCAGCTCAACGTCCAGGAAGCCCGCCACCGGCTCGCACGCCGCATCGCCTTCGGTAACCGCGGACAGCTCCGCCAGCGCTACCGCGAAGGGATGGAGGACCAGCTCGACGCCCTCGACGCCGTCGTGTGGTGGAACACCCTCTACCTGGACACCGCCGTCAAGCAGATCCGCGCCGGCGGGTTCCCGGTGACGGATGAGATGTGCTCGCGCCTGTCACCGATCGCGTTCGAGCACATCAACTTCCTCGGCCGCTACCCCTTCACCCGCGCCGACCCCGCCGCCGGACTGCGACCGTTCCGCGACCCGGCCACCGCGCCGTGACGGCCCTCCGCTCCCGAACACGTCCCCAGCCGCCAGGTAGCGGAGTGAAGGATCGAGCTTGGGTTCGGGCCGTGTGCGCGCCGGGGGCTTCGGTGGCTCTCACTGCGACCGAATCGACGGAGAGTCGGCGGAGAGCGTGACCTCGACGGTGATGTGCGGATTGTCCAGCTGCGGGAGCTGAAGCCCACGCTTGAACTCCTCGGCATCGTCTGGCATCACCTTCGGCTGAACTGTGACCTTGACTTGGCCGGTCTCCTCATCTGAGCGCGCCATCATCGTGGCCATCTCAGGACGGGATCGGAGCCAGGAGACGACCGTGTCCTGGGCCCGCCGGAGCTCCAAGGCCGAGAATCCCTTGCCGCCGATCAGGGTGACCTCCATGGGGAGGGTCCTGGCCAGCTCGATCGCGCGCGTCGGGATGGGACCCTTGAAGCCGACGCGCAGCCCCCGCTGGTCGTCGACGTATCTGACGCCGGAGATCTCGTCAGGGAACTCCTCATTAAGTTTGTCGATCACCCGGCTGTTGGACGACTGTGAGCCGAAGCGGTCGATGGCCTCCTCGTAGGAGATGCCCTCCGATTTGGCGATGGCCCCGAGGTCGACCAGCTCGGCGTAGGGAATGCCGTCGATCACCACGTCCGGGTCGGTCACCGCAGGGTCGTACCCCTCGAAGTCCGTCGGCTTGGGTGACGAGGTAGCAGCCACCCGGGTCGCGTACCGCTTGACGACCTCCTCCAGGGATCGGCCCGACGACGCCGCCTCTCGCTTGAGCCGCTCCAGGGTGGGCCGATGCGCTTTGGGCTGATCGGCCCGCGGCAACACGATCGTCTCGGTCCCGGCCACAGTGGGCACCGAGCCAGCACCAGACTGGCCGCAGGCGCACAACGACGCGAGCAGGGGTGCCGGTAAGAACGCTGTCATGAGCCCCAAACGAGGCGGTTCGGGTACGGCTGGCGCCAGCTTGATCTATGCCTGAGATGACGGACCAGCGGGGCCAGCCTCAATCGGCCCCCGTCGAGTCCCGGCGCCTCGAAAAATCACATACCGGACTCTTGACACATGAAATATGTGTCGTGAATAGTGGAGCGTAGTTCGAGGGGGAGTACCCGACTCGTCACCGCACCGCCGTCAATACGGGCCCGGCCCATCCGGGCCCCGGGGGTGCAGCCGCCCGGCTTCTGTTCGCGGGGTGGCCCGGGGAGACCGTCGACCACGAAAGGCGCCGCCACGCTTGGCGCGTGGCGGTCTGGTCGAGGAGGACTCTCCGTTGCCTGTTTCCTGGTGGGCCTGGGCCATCGTGCTGCTGGCCGTGGCCGTGATGCTCGCGGTCGATCTGTTCCTGCACCGCGACAACCACGTCATCGGCTTTCGTGAGGCGGCCATCTGGTCGGGCGTGTGGATCGCCGCCGGCCTGGCCTTCGGCGCGATCTTGTGGGCGTGGCAGGGCGGGCAGGTGGCCGGCACCTACTTCGCCGGCTACCTGATCGAAAAGGCGTTGTCGGTCGACAACGTGTTCGTCTTCGCGCTGATCTTCACCACCTTCGCCGTCCCCGCCGCACTCCAGCACAAGGTGCTGTTCTGGGGCGTCATCGGCGCGCTGGCCTTCCGGCTGGTGTTCATCTTCGTCGGCGCCGAGCTGCTGGAGACGTTCTTCTGGACCGCCTACCTGTTCGGCGCGTTCCTCATCTACACCGGCTACAAGATGGCCTTCCGGCACGACCAGCAACCCCCGCCGGACCGCAACCCGGTGGTCCGGCTGGTGCGCCGCGTCGTGCCGACCGACCCCCGTTACCACGGCGCCCGGTTCTTCACCCGCATCGACGGCAAGCGGGTGGCCACCCTGCTGTTCGTGGTGCTCATCGCCATCGAGGCCACCGACCTGATCTTCGCCATCGACTCGGTCGCCGCGATCCTGGCGATCACCACCAGCACCTTCATCGTCTGGACCGCCAACGCCTTCGCCATCCTCGGGCTGCGCAGCCTGTACTTCTGCCTGGCCGGGCTGCTGCGCCGGTTCGTGCACCTGCACTACGGCCTGGCGCTGCTGCTGGCCTTCGCCGGCATCAAACTGATCGCCTCGGAGACCCCGATCGGGAAGCTGCCCATCCCCATCACGCTCGGCGTCATCGTGGCCACCCTCGCCGTCTCCATCGGCTGGAGCCTGCTGGCCACCCGGACCACCAGCGGAAACGGCAGCGCCGGAAGCGGCAGCGAGACCGAGGTTGAAGGCGGCGGCACTGCCGCCACACACCCGCCTGCAACCTCCGGCACGAACGGGCCACAAGCCGCTGCGGACAGTGCAGCGGCCGCCGACCGCGCCACCGTCGTCAACGACCCGTCCTGAACGCCGGCCCACGAAACGCCCCCGGGCGCGAGTGCCCCGGGGGCCGGAAGGAACGCACCACATGCGCAACCCACCCACCACCGCCCAGCCCAGCGCTCAGCCCACCGCCGGCCCCGGTACCCCCGCCAGCGTGTACTGCCATCAGGTCACCGGCCGCCTGCCGGGCACCGGACCGGTCCTGGCCGTTCTCACCGGCGGCCCCGCCGACCTGGCCGTGGCCCAGGCCGCCGCCACCTGGGCGGCCGGCACGGGCAGCCTGGTCATCGCGGCCACCGTGGTCACCGGCACCGGCTTCAGCCTCAACCCGCTCCTGCATCAGGTCCGGGCCCGCCGCCAGGACGCCGACAGCCTGACCGTCATCGGCCGCCTCACTCCGATCCTGACCGCAGCCGGGGTGGCCTGGCTGCGCACCGTCGTGGCCGTGCCCACCCGCGCCGGCCCGGCCCCGACCCCGTCGCTGACCCCGGCTCTGCCGCTTGCCACGATCCGGCGCCTGGTCGACCGCTTCACCGCCGTCGCCGTCGTCACCGCTGCGCCGCTGCACGACCCGGCAGGCCGCCTGGCACCGCTCCCCCCGCAGGCGGCCACCGTGGCCATCACCGCGGCGAGCACCGTGGCGGGCACGGAGGCGCTCGGCGCGCACCGGCAGCAATCCTCAGCCACCACCGACAGCCCAGACCACGAGGAAGAGGCATGACCATGACCACCACCACCGGCATCGGCACGATCCCCGCGCCCGCCCAGATCACCGCCCTGCAACAGGTCCGCGAGTACCCCGCGATCTCCCTGCTGCTGAGCACCACCCCGGCCGCCGAGCTCACCGGCACCGACGCGCTCCGGCTGGACGCACTGGCCGCCGAAGCGGTGCAGCGGCTGCGCGGCGAGCTGCAGCCCGCCGCGGCCGCACCGGCGATCGGCCGCCTGCACACGCTCATCGACCAAGCCCACCGCGGCCCCACCGGCCGCGGGCTGGCCGTGTATGCCAGCGCCGGCAGCCAGGCGCTGATCCGGCTGCCGATCGGCGTCCGCGACCGCGCCGTCGTCGACCCGACGTTCGCCACCCGCGACCTGATCCGCGCGCTGCACCGCACCCCACGCCACCTGGTGCTGGCCCTCAACGCTGGGCACGCCCGGCTGTTGGAGGCCGCCGCTGACACCCTGCTGCCCGCCGCCACCTCGGCCTTCCCGATGTCGGCGGGCCGCCGCACCGCCACCGGCCGCGCCACCCGCGGCCGCGGCCGCGCCGACCGGCCCACCCGCCAGACCCCCGCCGGCGACTTCTTCCGTCAGGTCGACGCCGCCCTCGGCGCCTACCTGTGCCTGCACCCCGCCCCGCTGGTGCTCGTCGGCGACGAGCGCACCACCGCAGCCTTCAAGCGACTGTCGGCCAACTGCCAGCGGCTGGCCGGCACCGTCACCGGCAACCTGGCCACCACCCAGCCGGCCGAGCTGACCGGCCGCATCCGCGCGGTGCTCGACGCCTATCTGCACCGCCGCCAAGACGACGCGCTCGCCCTGCTTCAGCAACGCACCGCGGCCGGCCGCGTCACCTCCGGCATGCCCGCCGCCTGGCGGGCCGCCCGCACCGGGCGGCCCGAGATGCTCGCCGTCGACGACTCGCTCTACTACCCCGCCCGGCTGTCCGACGACGGCGACACCCTCACCCCGGCCGCCGACATCGACCATCCCGACGTCATCGACGACGCCGTGGACGAGCTCATCGAGCTCGTCCTGGCCCGGGGCGGCTGGATCGCCTTCACCACCCCGGGAGCCCTGGCTGGCCATCAGGGCGTCGCCCTGGTCACCTGCCGCTGAGCACCCTGGTCGTATGTGTCATGTCTTCTGTTTCGCGATATGACAGTCGTGCTTTTACCATGGAGGACATGCCGGACTGGACGTTTCTGACCAACCACGCTCACGTGCTGCTGTGCATCGCCCGCGACCCCGGTGTGCGCATCCGCGACGTGGCCACCCGGGTCGGCATCACCGAACGGGCCGCGCAACGCATCCTGGCCGAGCTCACCACCGCCGGATACCTCACCGCCGTCCGGGAAGGGCGGCGCAACCGCTACCAGCTCAACCCGTCCCTGCCCCTGCGCCACCCGCTGGAACGCGACCACCAGATCGGAGAGATCCTCGCGGTCTTCCACGCCACCGAAGCACCCGCGCCCAACGCCAAGCCCGAAACACTGACCGCACCTACGGCGGATGCACACCAGTAATCCGCCCGCGGCGGCGTGTCTGCGGGGCAGTCCCCGCCCGAACCGCAGCCTCGGACGAGGGCGCCCTCACGAATCGCGGCCCCCAGCCCCCTCCAGCCTGGTGACCGCACCCACCACCCTGACAGCACATAACGTGACAGCGCAATCGCTGCACGTGATTTGACTGGGCGTCGATCGCCTCGTCGATCAGTAGGCAGGCTCGTGGCGGCGCGCAGCATGCCCAGCCCTGTGACACAGAACTCGCATTACCTGTCACACTGGCCTCGCCGGCCGGGACGACGCCCTGCTCGTCGACGGGCGGGCCGGAGACGACTCGGCAACGTTATGTGTCACATCGGCGTGAGAGGGGCCCCAGCGTGTCGATCCTCGAGTTCCCGACGCCGGCCACGACGCCGACCACGACGCCCGCCGACGAGGCGATCGACGGGGGCGGTCTGAGTGTCGCGGCCGCCATCGAGGGCTTCCTCGACTCCGTCCAGAGCAAGACCACCCGCGCCAGTTACGCCGACACGCTCGCCCGTCTGACCGCGCTCGCCGCAGACCGGCCCGTCGCCACGCTCAGGCCTGAGGACTACGCCGCAGCGATGCGCCGATGGGACAGCGCGGCCGCCGCGACCTGGAACCGGCACCTGTCCGCGCTGACCTCGTTCACCACCTGGGCCGGACGCCAGGAGATCCTCGCCACCAACCCGGCCCGCCGCCTGGAGCGGCGCAAGAGCGCCCGCCGCGGTGACCGCTCCATCCCGCGTACCCGCCTGGACAAGCTGTTCACCGACGACTCCCACGGCCTGCGTGAGCGGGTGCTGTGGCGGATGCTGTACGAGACCGCCGGCCGCGCCGAAGAGATCCTCTCCCTCAACGTCGAGGACCTGGACCTGGAGTTCCGGCGCGCCCGCATCACCTCCAAAGGCGGCGCCATCGAGTACGTGCACTGGGCCACCGGCGCCGCCCGCCTCCTGCCCCGGCTGCTGCGCGGCCGTACCAGGGGGCCGGTCTTCCTCGCCGACCGGCGCGCCCCCGCCTCCGGACCACGCGCCCCCGCGGCCGCCGACGTCTGCCCCGAGACCGGGCGCGGCAGACTGTCCTACCCGCGCGCCGAATACCTGTTCAAGCACGCTACCGCCGCCCACGATCCCCACCACAAGGGCTGGACCCTTCACCAACTCCGGCATTCGGCCCTGCAGCACCTGGCCGCCGACGGGCGCACCGCCCCCGAGCTCCAGGCCAAGTCCCGGCACCAGCACCTGGGCAGCCTCGGCCGCTACGTCCAGCTCGGCGAACAGACCTCCGCCCGCATCACCGCCGAAGCCGACCCCGCCGCTCGCCGCCGTACCCGCTGACCAGCCCGCAAGCCAAGGTCATCAGCGCTAACCCGCTGTACCGGTGCCCGGTATCGAACCGCCTGCCGGTCCACGCCCCGCGGGGGCTGGTCAAGCCGTGGGCTATGCCTGATCGCCTGCCTGCGCTCGAGCGGTGCTGTCGCCGAGAGGCAGGCGCTTGGCCACATCGAGCCGTACCTCGCCGTAGGGCTGGACATGCTGCCAGAACAGCGGAGTCAGCCCGCGCCGATCGGCGGGCTTGAGCAGCTTGGCCATGGCGGGATCGGCCAGGACGTCTTGCAGCATCAGGGTGTTGATGTAGACGAGCGCCGCCTGAAGGATCCGCAGGCACAAGACGGTCATCTCCAGTTCCTCGCGCCGGTTGGTGGCGATGTCGCCGCCCTTGCCGTAGAAGATCACCGAGTTGGCGCCGTTGGAGGACTCCACGACGTTGAGCCCTTCCTGGATCTCCCGCTGCAGCTCACGCAGCCGCAGGTAGCGGGCGACGAAGATGGTCTTCTGCGCGCGGCCGACCTCCAGCATGGCCTGGTAGGTCGGGTGGGAGGCGGAGTCGGTGAACCGGCGCAAGATCGCCTCCGTCGCCGCGGTGCCCTGCTTGATGGCCGTCGCGTATTTGATCATCTGATCGTAGTTCTGCTCGATCACCTCCCAGCGGATCGGCCGGGTCATCGCCGGGGTCAGCCGCGAATACAGGTCGCTCTCGCCGCTCTCCACCCGGTACAGCTTCACCTTGTTGATCTGCTTGATGCGCGGCAGCAGGTCGAAGCCCAACAGCCTGGTCACCCCGAACCCGATCTCGGATTGACCGTGCGAGTCGACGTAGTTGCCCTCCACCTTCATGGTGGTGCCGTGCCGCACCGCGCCCTCCACCATGGCGTGCACCTCGGAGGCAGAGGCGCGAAGCGTCTGGGAGTGCACGACCATGGATCCGCGTTCCACGTGCCAGTAGATGAGGATGCCGCGGCCGCCGTACCGGGAGTGCCACTCGGTGAAAATGTTCTGATCGTAGGCTCTGACGTGCGTGGAGTCGGAGGCGACGGTGGTCGTCCCCTCGCCCCACAAACTGGCGTCACGGGCGGCGAAGGTCGCGTTCGCGATGGCGATCGCGATGTCGGTGGCGATCTGCGGGGTCAGGTAGCGGCGCCGAACGTAGCGGATGTCGTCTTCGCTGTGGGCATGACCACCGGAGGCCACCGCCCGAATCCCGGTGTTGGTGCCGTAGCCGAAGATCGCCAGCATGAGGCGTTCGGCAAGGATCTCCGGCTTGAGGCTTGAGTTGCCGGCGACCGAGGTGACGGCGTTCAGACAGCCGGTGCGCAACACCGCTTCCTTGAGCATGTCGATCAGCGGGACCGAGCCCCACCGGCGGCTCACCTCGTTCTTGATCTTCCGCAGGTTCCGGGGTTCCTCGACGGGCCCGATCTTCGTCAGCTTGATCGCGCCGGCTTTGCGCTCGGCGATCTCCACCCAGTCCAGCTTGGGCAGCGCGGCGTCCAGCGCCTCCAGCTCGGCGCGCATCTCGGCCTTCAATTCGGCGATGAAGTCCCTGGGGGCCAGCGGCTTGCGCAGCTCGGCGTAGTTCTCCACGCGCCGCTCGGGGAAGTCCTTGGGCAGGTCCTCCTCCGGGTCGCGGAAGGAGTGCGCGCCGACGACCCAGATCTCCTTGCACCGCAGGGCCTCGCGCAGCGCCTGGAAGGTGACGATCTCATACACCATCCGCACCACCCGGCGACGTCCACGCTTGTCAGTCTTGAACACCAGGTCTTCCCACGCGCCGGCCGTCCCGCGGTGCTCGGGCACCGTCTCGCCGCGCGGGTAGTAGGTGGTGTTGCCCGCCTTGGCGTAGCGGCGCACCAGCTCCAGCGCCTTGATCACGGGCTGGTAAGCGGTGTTGGTGCTCTTGAACTCCAAGGTCTCCAGCAGCGCGATCAGACCCCGCCGGTAGTGGTTGGTGTAGGAGGCGCGCAGCGTGGTCTGCACCGTGGTGCGGTAGACCGGGCCTTTGGTCTTGAACTCGTGCACCAGGTCCTTCAGCGTCTGCTCGCCGCCGGCCACGGCGGGGAAGATGACCGCACGGACCGCCTCATCGGGGTGGCCGAGAGCGGCGTCGGCGACCTTGAACAGGATGTTCTCCTTACCGGTCACCCGCTTGAACGCGTTGATCAGCTCCTTGGTCACCTTGCTGTCGGCGCGCGCCTTGATCCGGTGCACCGTCGCGATGAGCAGCTCCACCAGCGTGTCGGTGATCTCCCGTTCCCGCTCGTGCACCAGAGCCGCCAGCAGCAACACCGCCAGCTCCGGCGGATGGGTGCGCATGTGCGAGGGCGCCTCCACCGCCGCCCGGGACCGCCAGGCCGCCAGCACCTTGGGCGCCACATCGGCGAACAGGCCCGGAGGCAATCCGATCGACCGGACCGCCACCAGCTTGCGGATCTCGGTCATCATCGACTCCAGGCTCACATTGCCCACCGCCGACTTGATGAACGCGAGCAGGGCGAAGTCGGCCTCATCGTCGTCTTGCGTGCTGCCTTCCGGCTCAGTCGCCGGCGCGTCGACGACGCCTGGCGCCTGGACCGCCGCGCTGGCTGCCTGGTCCTGCGCGGTCTCGAAGGTGATGTCGGCCAGCGCGCAGATCCGCTCGATCGTGTCAGCGTCCAGCCGCGAGGTGATCCGCAGCGACCAGGCAGTCTCGGCTTGCCGCAGGGCTGATCCCACGATCCGGGTGATGCGGCCCGGTGTTGGGGGCTCGATCCTGTTCTCGCGTAGATGCTTCAGCAGTTCCTCGCGAACCCGCTCGGGCCGCCGCTCGGCGTTCGCGACGTTTTCGGCCAGCCACACCGCGACCTTGGTGGCATCGGCGGTTGAGCAGAGGCGAAAGCCCAGGTGCTTGCGGATCTGGCTGCGGTGGTACTCGATCGTCGAACCGGACCACTCGTAGAAGCCGAGCTCCGAGGCGGACACCTTGACCTGCTTGGCCACGTGCTCGACCACCTCGTCCGGCAGCTCGGAACGTCCTCGCGGAAACCGGCCGTGCTGTGTGTAGAACTTCAGCAAGATCCCGAAGGCGAGTCGTGTTGCGCCGCGCTTTCCGGCGATGAGATCGCGTTCCTCGTCCAGGATCGTCCAGTGCTCGACGAGTTCGTCGATGTGAAGCGGGGGGCGTGTCATGCCCGCTCAGCATCGGCTACGCAGATCACGACAAGATCAACGCCGTTTGGGGCTCATGACAGCGTTCTTACCGGCACCCCGAGCAGCGCGATGACGGTCAAACACGATCTCTTCACACCAAAGGGACGCGCCACCGGCCTGGAGGGTTCATCCAGGCACCCCGTCCAGTACGGCGAAGCCCGTTCATCAGAGTGCGCCTCCCATGCGGACCTTGCGTGCCCACCATAAGGCGGTCCTCCGTTTCAAACGTATCGCTAGCCCCGAAGGGGGCTTGATCGCGCTGTGGCGCCTTCTCGGGGTGTCGGAATTAGCAGGTTTCCCGACATCCGCCGAACCCGCCCTGCACCGCCCAGGAAACCGGACACCAGGAATGAAAGCACACCCCCGGGCGGTCGCTTTCAAGCTCGGATTGACGACAGGATTTCCCGACAGACGGAAGGGCTCATCGCGATAGTACGTGTTCATCACGATTGAAAGCTACGTTGCTTTCGGAAATTATGTCAATCAATCAATGCATATAAGCACAGGTCGAAGTCGATAAATTAATGTTTTGACGCTGAAGCCGAATGCAATGAAACGTTGCATTGTGTGATGCCGAACGCAATAGTGACGCCATGCCAGAAGGAAGGTTGACCCTGCAGGACCGCCGGCGCATCGGGACCGGCCTCGCCGAAGGCCGCTCCTACGCCGAGATCGCCAGGCGGCCGACCTCACGGCTGATCGTCGAGGTCGGCCGCGAGGTCGGCCGCAACGGCGGCTCCGGCGACTACCGCCCCGAGTGGGCGCACCAGGCGGCGGTGCGGCGGGCGCGGCGCGACACCCCGGCACGTTCGGCCGAACCCCAGGACCGCAAGGTCTTCGAGGTGGAGGAGGGAGTCGTTGAGACGGCGATCGGGATGGGCCTGCCGAAAATGGTGGCGCGCGTGCTCATCGGCCTGTGGCCGAGCGAGGACGGCAGACTCACCGCGGCCGAACTGTCGCGCGGGTTGAAAGTCAGTCCCGCCTCGATCTCCATGGCGGTGGGCTACCTGACCCGGCAGGGACTGATCAGGCGCGAACATGATCCGCAGCGACGGCACGACATCTACGTGGTCGACGACGACGCCTGGTACCACTCGACGGTGATCGGCTCGCGGCAGACGCTCGCGGCGGCGGAGATCACGAAGGCGGCGGGGCGGACGCTCGGGCTCGACACGCCCGTAGGACGCCGCCTGGCCAGGGGTGGTGCGTTCCTGGAGCGGATCAGCCTGGACACTCTGGCGTCGGCCGAACGCTGGCGCGACCTGCCGCCGTGACCAGACCGCAGGGATCGTGGCCCGGATTTCGAGTGCTGTCGTCCGATGTCGACACCGCCGCCCCGTCCGCAGGCGTCCAGGTGTCCAGGTGTCCGTCGCTGTCCGCCGGCACCGACCCGGCGACGGCCCAGGAGGTGGCGTTCGTGCGCCCCATTTCGTGCGCCCCGTATGGAGAACGGGTCTAGCCGAGAGCGCGGACCTCCCAGATCATGAGGTGGCCAACGTCATCCGCAACCTCAAGGAGGTCAGCGTGAACAATGCCGAAGCGGGTCGTGCCGGACGGCGGCGATTACGGGCGTGGCACCGATCGGGCCGCCGGGCCGGCCTGATCACCTCGATCGCCGTCCTGCTTTCCGTGCTGCTCACCCCGAGCGCCGCGTACGCGGGCCAGATCGTCCCCTGCCCTGGGAGCATCACCGAGTGGCGGCGCCTGTTTTACTCGGGCCGCCCGCCGGTGGCCACCTGGGAGGGGTACCGGTTCACGACGCTGTCGGTCACCCCGCAGTTCCTCGTCAGCGACGGACGGGTGCTCGACAACAACACGGACCTGCCCGTCGACTACAACATCTCGTCCTCGGTGTCTCAGGAGTACTCCATCTCGGCGACGACCGGCGTCACCGCGAACGCCGGCGCCTATCTCACCGCCAATGTCAGCTCCACCATCGTGGCGCGCCGCACCACCGCCATCGGGGTCTCCCTGAGTGTGACCGTGCCGCCGCGCACCCGCTTTGTCGCCGAGTACGGGGTGGAAGGGTACAACGTCAGCTACGCCGTCGAGGCGTGGCGGACCAGGAAGATCGGCTCCGCGACGCCTGTCACCGGCGACCGGTGTGAGGAGTGGGGCTGGTACCCGCAGAACACCATCGCCCCCACGCACATCGAAGGGTGGCGGCTGAGAACGGGGTGATCGGCCGTCGGCGTTCGAGGAGCTCCGTTCAGGGTCGGCGCCACCGGGGACGAGACAGAACATTCGCGCAGGTCCTGAGCATCTCAGAACCGTCTCTCGACACGTTCCGGTCGCGAGAGGAGTTCTGCGAACGGTGACCTGGGTGAACGCATCACCGCATCACCGCACGAGGAAAGCGCTGACCTCGCACAACCGGGGGGCCGTTTCCACGAGGCACCGGCCTGCTTTGGCCCCCCGAATTTCTACCGCCGAAATGGTGCCGCCCGCTGACCGGCTCTGCCGCCGTCAGCCGGCGCGGTCGAGGATGTTCGCGCGGGCCACGGCGTACCGTTCGCGGATCGCCGGCACGGCGTCCGCCTCGTGCGTCTCGACCCGCCCGACCGTCCACGACGGCGGCCGCTGCCCGCCCGACAACACCCAGGCCGCCTGACGGGCGGCGCCGTCGGCGACGTACTCCCCCAGCGGTGGGACGAGCACGGGACGGCCGAAGACCGTGGGAGCGATCCGGCGCACCGCCTCCGAGCGGGCACCGCCGCCGACCAGGATGACCCGGTTGACCGTCATGCCCTGCGCGATCATCGCGTCCAGCCCGTCGGCGAGTCCGCACAGCATGCCCTCCACCGCCGCGCGGGCCAGGTGTGCGGGGGTCGAGGTCCGCAGGGTCAGGCCGTGCACGGCTCCGGTGGCGTGCGGGCGGTTCGGTGTGCGCTCGCCCTCCAGGTAGGGCACCAGGACCAGCCCGTCGGCGCCCGGCGGTGCGGACAGCGCCAGCGCCGACAGTCCTGCGTGGTCCACTCCCAGCATGGTCGCGGCCGCGTCCAGCACCCGGGCGGCGTTGAGCGTGCACACCAGCGGCAGGAACCGGCCGGTCATATCGGCGTACCCGGCCACGATCCCGCTCGGGTCCGCGGCCGGCACGTCGGAAACGGTGGACACGATGCCGGAGGTGCCGATCGACACGATCACGTCGCCCGGCTCGGCACCGACACCCAGCGCCGCCGCGGCGCAGTCGCCGGCGCCGGGGCCCAGCGGCGCGCCGGTGCGCAGGTGCCCGGCCTGACGGGTCGGCCCGAGCACCTGCGGCAGCAGTACATCGTCGCGGCCGAACGCCAACCGGAGCAGGTCCAGGCGGTACTCACCGGTCGCGGCCGACCAGTATCCGGTCCCGCTGGCCTCGCTGCGGTCGGTGCGCAGCGCGTCGAGCCCCGGTGCGCCGGACAGCCGCCAGGTGAGCCAGTCGTGCGGCAGACACACCGCGGCCGTACGGGCGGCGTTGTCCGGCTCCGCCGAGGCCAGCCAGCGCAGCTTGGTGACGGTGAAGCTGGCCACCGGTACCAGGCCGACCGCCTCCGCCCATGCTCGCTGTCCCGTCTCGCCACCACCGAGGTCCGAGATCAGGTCGGCGGCGGCGCCGGCCGAGCGGGTGTCGTTCCACAGCACGGCGTCCCGGATCACCGCACCGCCGTCGTCCAGGCACACCATGCCCTGCT
Organism: Streptosporangium vulgare; assembly: GCF_042428775.1. Classification (NCBI taxonomy): domain Bacteria; kingdom Bacillati; phylum Actinomycetota; class Actinomycetes; order Streptosporangiales; family Streptosporangiaceae; genus Streptosporangium; species Streptosporangium vulgare. The sequence continues at coordinate 70,798 of NZ_JBHMBS010000037.1, forward strand.
GCTGCCCGGCGATCGAGGCGGCCGCCACGTCGTCCAATCCGCCGGCCTGTGCGACCGCGTCGGACAGCGCGGCCTCCCACGCCGCCGGCGGCACGGCGGTGCCGACGGGGTGCGGTGCGCGACCTTCGCGCACCAGCCTCCCGGTCTCGGCGTCACGGATCACGACTTTGCACGACTGGGTCGACGAGTCGACCCCGGCGACGAGGGGCACCGGTCCTCCGGGGGGGCGAAGCTCTGGGACGGTTAGTTTATTTATCTAGTAGCTAAATTATTTCAGCCGCACCAGATGTGCTGTCAAGATCACCCCGGCCTGTGGCGTCCTTCGGCGGTCCACGCCGCTGGGGGCAGGGAAGCGGTCGAGGGGTTGGCCGGCCCGGTTGAGCAACAGCGCCGTCGGCCAGCCGGCACGGAGCCTGCGCAGCAGTTCCTCGTCGCCCGCGTGGATCAGGTGCAGGTAGGCGAGGTTGAGCGGGGTCAGGGCGTTGATCAGGGCCGGGTACAGGTCGTGGGTGTCGTTCTCGGTGATGTCGTTGTAGGGGTTGGCGGGTGAGAGTCGCAGCCCGGTGCGGTCGGCGCCGATCTCGCCGGCCACCGCGGTGGCGACCTCGACGGCGAAGCGGATGCGGTTGGCGATCGTGCCGCCGTAACCGTCGGTGCGCTGGTTGGCGTTGCCGGAGAGGAACTGGTGGATCAGGTAGCCGTTGGCGCCGTGCAGCTCGACGCCGTCGAACCCGGCCGCGATGGCCGACGCCGCCGCGTGCCGGAACTCGTCGACCACCCCGGCGATCTCACCGGTCTCCAGCGCCCGCGGGGTGGGCATCTCCTGCGGGCCCGTGGCGGTGAACATGAGGCCGGTGGGGCGCACGGCGGACGGGGCGACCGGCTGACGGTGGTGCGGGGTGTTGTCCGAGTGGGCGATGCGGCCGGTGTGCATGAGCTGCACGACGATCCGCCCGCCGGCGGCGTGCACGGCGTCGGTGACCGCATGCCAGCCGTCGATGTGGTCCGCGGTGTAAATGCCGGGGGTCAACAGGTAGCCCTGACCGTCGGCGGAGGGCTGGGTGCCCTCGGTGATGATCAGAGCCATTGACGCCCGCTGGGTGTAGTACTCGCGGTTGAGGTCGGTGGGCACACCGTCGCCCGGGAGCGGTCGCGGGTCATCGGCGCCATCGCGAGTCGGTGCGGCAGGTCGATCGCGCCGACGCGGGTGGGGGTCCAGAGAGTCATGGAGGGTCGCTTTCTACAAGAATGTCGAGGTACGCGGATCCGGTCCGCGATGGCCGGCGTGCGGGGACGTCACCGGCCACCGGGGGTGCCGCCCGCCATGGCTTCAACCATGGGGGCGAGCACTGCGGCGAACGCGGGGTGGGGACCGAGTGCCTTCCTCTAGTCGAGGGTGGCGCTGGGGGCGACGAAGACGATCTTGCCGTTGATCGGGGCGGTGGCGACTTCGGCGTGCACCTGCGCCAGTCCGGCCAGCGGCACCCGCCGGGTCGCGCCGAGGTGCAGCTTGCCGGCGTCAAGCAGGGTCACCAGCTGGGCGAGCTGTTCGGCGTCGGGGCGGAAGAAAAGATTGATTCCCCGTACGCCGCGGGCCTCGTCGGACGCAGCGGGCATCCACACGGTGGTGTTGACCAGCACGCCGCCGTCCCGGATCACGGTGGCCAGGGCGGTCATCTGCTCCGGGGCGATCGGGGCGAAGTTGAGCACGACGTCGACCGGCTCGGACAGCTCCGGGATCCCGGGGCCGTGGATCTCGTCGGCGCCGGCCGTCTTGGCCTGCTCGGAGCTGCGCGGGCCGGTCGTGGCGATCACGTACGCGCCGGCGTTCTTGGCCAGCTGCACCGCGTAGCCGCCGACGACGCCGCCCGCGCCGTTGATCAGCACCCGCTGGCCGGTGGTCGGCTTCGCGTGGTCGAACAGCGCCTGCCACGCGGTGAGCCCGACCAGCGGTAGTCCGGCGGCGTCCACCAGCGGGACGCTCGTGGGGGCTGCCGCCAGAATCCGGGCCGGGGCGATGACGTACTCGGCGGCCGCGCCGGTGCTGGTCAGCGGCAGGGCGCCGATCACCCGGTCACCGATGTCGAAGCCGGTCACGTCCTCGCCGAGCGCGTCGACCGTGCCCGCGATGTCGATGCCAGGGGTGTGCGGCAGCCGGATCGGGATGGGGCCCTGCATGACACCGGCGCGGATGTTGCCCTCGACCGGGTTGAACGACGTCGCCGCCACCCGGATCCGGACCTCGCCGACGCCGGGGATCGGCTGGTCCACGTCTTCGTAGCGCAGGACCTCGGGGGTGCCGTACTCGTGGAAACGCACTGCCTTCATGACGAGCCTCGTCTTTCTGAATCCGTTGTGCTTCGATTTCGAAGCACTTCTGAGACTAGCACGCTTCGAATTCGAAGCAAGTGTGATGCGGCGGGTGACAGTCGTCCCAGCCAGGGTTACCGCCGGTCGGCAGAACTCTCCTCGTTGCTCCCGGCGGCCAGAGCACGGAGCTTCGCGTGGCTGGCGGAGCCGGGGACAGCCACGAAGACCAGCAGCGCCTGGCGCTCCGCCGGACAGACCAGCAGGTGGCGATACAGCGCCAACCCGCCCAGTGCGACATGCCGATAGCACCTCGGGCGGCGCCGAACGGGGACACCCACCTCGACGAGGTAGCGTTCACGCGCCGACGGGTCGCTCAACCAGCGATCGACCAGAAAATGCGACGATCCGCCGGTCCGGGGGTAATCGCCGAACAGGGCGATCGCCGGACGGGTCTGCAGCAACACCTCGCCGAACCGGGAGAACACCGTCGCGGGGTACTCCGGCAGGTGCTCGACGATGAGCTCCAGGATCGGGCTGGCTCGGTGACCGGGTCGGCCGGGTGCCGCCTCGTCATGGCGTTCCTGGAGAAAGTGCGCCAATATTTCCCGATCCATGTTGCTCACCGCCTTCCCGGTTCGACCACTCAAGCGTGGCGCAGAACGGGAGGCGGGTGAATGTTCTCGTCATCCACGGTACGACAGACCATGGATAAGAGAGTCAGGCTCGGCTCACGCCTCGCCCCCGGCCATGGTGATCAGCCGCCGGAGCTTCGCCTCACTCGGCGATCCGGGTTCGGCCATGAAGACCAGCAGATCCTGGCCCTCGTCGGGATCCACCAGGGTCACGTCCAGCGAAGTGGTGTATGAGTTGATCTCCGCGTGATCCTGTTTCTGCAGGTTAAGCGGTAAGTGTCTGTGGAATGGGTTTCTGCTGCGG